>CAYYID010000013.1:0-101481 GCA_964471915.1 uncultured Solibacteraceae bacterium
TGCCGCTCGCCGGGCAGATCCTGATTTACCCGGTGACCGATTTTGTCGCGCCGCGCCCGTCCTATGAGTTCGACTACCTGCTAAGCCGCGAGGACATGTTGGCGTTCTGGCGCTACTATCTGCATGCGCCCGCCGACGCCGTGTCGCCGCTGGCGGCGCCACTGCGGGCGGATTCGCTGGCCGGGGTGGCGCCGGCGTTCGTGCTGACGGCGGAGTTCGATCCGCTGCGCGACGAAGGCGAGGAGTACGCGCGGAAGCTGGGCGAGGCCGGGGTCGCGGTGATGCTGCGGCGGTATCCGGGAATGATCCACGGGTTTGTGAACCTGGCGGGAGTGGCGCCGGCGGCGGGGGAGGCGCTGGGGGAGATAGCGGCCTGGCTGCGGAGGTAAGGGTGTGCGGCGCGGGATTGCGCTCGTTGGTATGCTGCTGAGAGAAGATCATGCGTAGCGAGATCCTGATTCCGGCGGACCGACTGGCGGAGTTCTGCCGCCGTTGGAAGGTGGCCGAGTTGCGAGTATTCGGCTCCGCCTTGCGAGAGGATTTTCATCCCGGCAGCGACCTCGACCTGCTGGTGCGGTTCACTCCCGACGCGAACTGGAGCCTCTTCGATCACGTTGCCATGGAAGAGGAGCTGACGAGCCTCGCCGGCCGCCCCGTGGACTTGGTTTCCCAGAGCGCGATTGAGCAGAGCTCGAACTGGATCCGGCGGCGGGCGATCCTCGAATCCGCGGAGCCGTATTTTGTCGCGGGATGAAGCGCACGTCGTGGACATCTTGCGGGCGGCGCGGCTCATCGTCCAATTTCTCGGCGCCGCGAGCGAAGACGATTTCCTGGCTGACGTCAAAACCCAATCCGCTGTGCTCCACCAACTCATGGTGATTGGTGAGGCCGTGAAGCGGCTGACCCCAGCGTTCCGGGCCGCGCATCCGGCTGTGCCCTGGGCCTGCACCTCGGCGGGCAGTTGCTTGCGGAGTTCCTCGGCGTCGCGGATCCAATCCGGCGTGCTCAGCAGCGCGCTCGAGAGAATCAGCGACCGGAGGCCGCGCGTGCCCTTGGTCAGGGCGTATTGGGCCACCAGTGCCCCGCCCCAGGAGTGGCCGAGCAGATGGACATCCTTCAGCCCCAGCCGCCGCCGCACGGCGTCGAGTTCGTCGACGAAGCGCTCCACGCGGTAGAGGGCGAGGTCGCGCGGCCGCCCGCTGCGGCCGCTGCCCAACTGGTCGAACATCACGACGCGGCGGTCCCGGGTGAGCGGTTCGTAGTTCAGGAAACCGCACGACGTGCCGCCCGGTCCGCCGTGGACCACCAGGAGCGGCGTCCCGGCGCCGCCGCCTTCGACACGGTAATAGACGGGACCTCCGGGGACATTGACGAAGCCCTCGCGGGTTTGCGCGCCGAGCGCGGCAGCGCCGCCCGCGAGGAACCACCGGCGAGTGATCATGGGGTCCAGGCTAGCACCGATCAGCGGGTGAATCGATGTTCTGCCAGAGAGGGCAAGTGATAGGCACGGTTGCGCAGGTCCTCGGCGGTAGCTGTCGCCCACACTGTGACGATCGCTTCGGCAACCCCGCCCACCGGCGCACCCTGGGACACGACGAGCAAACCCGGGCTCGATTGACCGGCTTCAATCCTCTGCCGAAAATGCCGGAGCATGGTTCGGCGGTCATGCGAGACGAGGACGCGTCCAGACTGAGCCGCGCGCTCGAGCACCTCAGCGTCACCCACGGAGTCGAAGTCAGCGGACCCCGCGGATGCGAAATCGATAGACGGTTCGCGACGCCGGACCGCACTCACGATTGCGGAATTCAGGTCGTTGTCGGCTTGAAAGGTAGTGCTCACGACCTTCGCTGGCCAGGCGCTGCCGCCTGAGCGCGCGCTTCCTGGATCCGCTTCCACAGCGCCGGATTCGCTTCCGCCAGCGGCACTCCGGACGCCTCAAACTCGCGCGCGGTCTGCTCCAGGTGGGCGTCGATCGCCGCCTGGTTTTCGAGGTAGTAGGCGATCGCCCCGTAGATCTGGGCCAGCTTCAAGGAAGAAAAATTCTGCTGCATCGTTTCGGGCGAGTCGCCGTCCCGAAACGCGTAGACGATCGAGTCCAGAGACACCCGCGTCCCGGTAAGGTAATGCCCGCCGTCCCGCTGCTCGATGTAGCTGTCCGTCATCCGGTCCCCTGCCCCGATTATACGGAATAGCTAACGCTCCGGCGGGTTCCCGGTCTCGCCCTCGGACTTCGTCCGCGGCTGGATCGCCTGGTTGCGCGCTTCCCACTGCTTCTGCTGCTTCCGGCCCGGCTTTTGCAACAGCCCGGACTTCACCTTCGGCGGGCGGGAGGCCGGCTTGGCGATCTTCGCCTTCGGGCCGCCGAGGTCGAAACGCGGCTGCGGCTTCTTGGCCGCGAGCGGCAGGGCAACGAGCAGGACCGCGATCAGCGTGAGAAACCGCATCCCTCGTCTATCGGCGGCCTTCCGCAATTTCGTTAGCCACCAGATCGGCCAGTTGATCCGCCGTGAACCCCAGGCCTTCCACCACGGCCTTCAGCCGACCGTCGCGGCCCACCACCGCGGTCGCCGTGGTGTGGGTGATCAGACCTTCCTCGGGCCAGTAGACCAGCCCGAACAGGCCCGCGACGCGCTGGATCTCGTCATTCGGACCGGTGAGGAAGCGCCAGCGCTCGGGGTTGGCCCCGTAGCGGCGGGCATATCCGGCCAGCACGTCCGGCGTGTCATAGGTGGGATCGATGGTCACCGACACCAGGGCGACATCGGGGATCCGCCGCTGCAAGGCGGCGAAGCCTGCCGAGAGCCGGGGGCAGACGTCCGGCAAGGGGCACCGGGTATAGATGAAGTCCACCGCGACCACCCGGCCGCGCAGGTCCGAGAACCGGAACGGACGGCCCTGCTGGTCGGTGAGCGCGAAATCCGGAACCGGATCCCCAACGGCCAGCTTGTTCGGCGGCACCGGCAGTTTCAAGGGCTCGTCCGTGTCGGCCACGCCGGTGAGGTTCGGCTGCGCGACGCGGACCTTACGGGCCACGCTCGCGGACTTCCTCACCCGCAGTTCGAACGTGACGCGGGAGCCGGGCCGCAGCTCGCGTAGGTCTTCCGCGCACTCCACGGCGAACGGCATCGCCATGGCGGGCATGTAGCCTGGCACTTCGCGGTGCGAGACGAGCATGGTGCGCGCGGCGGGGTCCACGCGTAGCACCAGCCCCTCGACGGGATAGCGCTTCGCGCAGCCGCACAAAAACAGCAGGGGCGCCAGCATCACGCCGGCGCCCCGTGTTCCGCCGAAGCGGTAGTTAGTCGTTCCGCGCACCCTGCTGGACCTTCGGCGTCGCCAGGTAGCCGGCGATCTGGTCTTTCTTGATCTCGTTCACCACGATCTCGTAGGGTTGCCGCGCCTTCGAAGTGTAGAACTGGAGCGGTTCGTTGATGCTCTTGTCCTTCTTCTCGGACTTCTTGTCGTCGGCCACCAGTTCGATGGTGAACCGGTTCTTCTTCTCGTCCGCCTTCGTCAGCTTCACGGTGACGTCGCCCACGCGCTGCGCGTCTTTCGACTTGCTGATGCGGAACTCGAAGTAGTTGCGCTCGCCGAGCGCCTTCAGCGCCGCCAGCTCCTTGCCGTTGGTCGCAATCAGGCCGCTCTGCACGCCCATGTCGCCCTGGGTGCGCTTCAGGTCCGCGATGGTCTTCTCGAGTTCGCTCTTGGTGGACGCGACCTCGGTCTTGACGCTCGAGACCTCACCCGACACTTCGCCGATCTTCGTGGTGGCGGTGGAGGCCACCTGCTTGACTTCCGAAATCTGGCCCGTCAGCGCCGCCGCCGTCTTGGCCTGCTCGGTCTTCAACTGGCCGGCCAGCTTGTCCGCGTACTGCTGGGCTTCGGCCCGCGCCGACCCGGTGGCCGCGGCCGCCTGCTTGAGCGCGGCGTCGTAGTCGGATTTCAACTTGTCGAGCGCCGAGCGCTGCGACTGGGCCGTGATCGAAGAAGTCTCCTTCGCCTTGCCGATTTCAGCCAGCAGCGTTTCCCGGGTGCTCCCGAGATCCGCCTGCAGCTGCGTAACCTGGAAATACAGGTACAGCGTGGCCGCCAACAGGGCCAGTACCGCGCCAAATAGGATCGCGATCTTGATCCCGCCACCGCTCGATTGCGGCGGAGCGTAAGGGCTATCCGACATGCTCACATCCTCCAGTCTGTTTTTGCTTCCCAACCGGGGCAAAGTCCGAAACGTCCCCAGTTTAGCATCCGCAACGTGAGATGGTACCAGGGGTCCGGGGGTTTCAGGAATCGGTAATGCCCGGATTAATCGGACGCGCCGAACGCCCGGAGCCGCGGCTTGACGAACTCCAGCAGTTCCTGCTTGGGGACCCCGGCCTCGAAGCACCGGCGGCACCGCGCCTCGTACATGCCCGCGGCGCCCACGACGATCAGTTCGCTCGACTCCACCAGCCGCTGCGTGTGCTTGGCCGGATTCCCGCAACGCATGCAGATCGCCAGCGTCTTGGTAATCGACTCGGCGATGCACAGCAGTTCCGGCATGGGCGAGAACGGGCGGCCCATAAAGTCCGTATCCAGCCCGGCGATGATCACCTGCTTGCCCGAGTCGGCGAGCTTCTGCGCCACTGCGACGAGTTCCGGGCCGAAGAAGTTCGACTCGTCGACGCCGACCACTTCGCTGCGCCAGTCCAGCTTGTCGAGAATCTCCTGCGCGCTGGTGATGCTCTCCGAAGGCATGCGCACGTCGCCGTGCGAGACAATCTCGTTGGTGGAATACCGGTCGTCGATTACCGGCTTGAAGACCTGCACACGCTTGCGGGCGATGCGCGCGCGGCGGATGCGGCGGATCAACTCTTCGCTCTTGCCCGAGAACATCGGGCCGCAGACCACTTCGATCCATCCGGTGTTGACGGCCATGAGATCCATTGACCTATGCAGTATAACTTCGGCGCGTGCGGCGCGGCGCCATGGGGCCGCGACCGTCCGGGAGCGGCAATTGCCAATCGCATGAGAATCCCCGCCCTCGGACCCCGGGTGCTCGAACCCGAGATCCTCGATTCGCTCCCGCCGGACGAGGCCGCGCCCAGCCTCGCCGATATTGTCCGCATCAACCGGTACCTCGGCGGGCACGAAGTGCTGCGCGGCTTGCTGCGCCGCGCCGGAGCTGCGGAGCGCTTCTCGCTGCTTGACGTCGGCGCGGCCTCGGGCGACATGGCGGCCATCGTCCGCCAAGACCATCCGCAGGCTCGCGTCACGCTGCTGGACCACGTCGCGGCGCACCTGCCCGCGGCGGGCGATCGCGTGTGCGCCGACGCCTTCCGCATGCCCTTCCCGGACGCGAGCTTCGACTACGTGTATTGCTCGCTGTTTCTGCACCACTTCGAGGACCCGGCGGTGACGCTGCTGCTCCGCGAGTTCGGACGCCTGGCGCGCCGCGCGGTGCTGGTGTCGGACCTGCTGCGCCACCCGCTCGCGTACTGGTTCCTGCCGGCCACGAAGTGGCTGCTCCGCTGGCATCCGGTGACCGTACATGACGGCCGGATCAGCGTCGCGGCGGCGTTCCGCGCGGCCGAACTTGCGAACCTCGCCGGGCAAGCCGGGCTGGAAGTCCTCGCAGCGCGTAGCCACGTCCCGGCGTTCCGCGTGTCACTGATTGCCCGCGCGCGGGAAAGGGGCGAACGGGTCCACACCCGGCGTCCGGGGGGCGTCTAACCGGTTGACTATGCTCCGGACGCTCTGTGTTTGGCTAACATTTGCGGCGTCTCTTGCCGCGCAGCCGATCTTCCGCTTCGAGACAGACGAGTTCTGGCTCAACCTGCACCACTTCCTCTATGTCCTGGGCCGCGCCGCGAACCAGAGCCCCGACGCTGGGCGCGCCGCCGTCTCCGGCGCTCCCGCCGATGCCTCCCGCGGACTCGGTCGCCTGACCAGCAAGGAACGGGTTCACTGGCAGGACGCCGTCCGCGCCTACGCCGCCGGACTCAGCCGCAAGGATGCCGTTTTCGACGCCCCGCTCCCCGCCATCACTACGGCCCTCAGCCGGCTTGGGGATGCACGCTCGATCGCCGGCCTCGAACCCGCCGTCGCCCGAACCCTCGACAGCGCCGCGCCCCTTTACCGCAAGGTCTGGTGGAACACACACCGCGAGGCCAACCGGAAGTGGGCCGCGTCGACGCGGCGGCAGGTGGACCGGCACGGCCGGGCCATCCTGGCCTTCCTGACGAGAGTCTACGGCCTGCCCTGGCCGGACGCGGGATTCGCCGTGCACGTTTCGAGCTACTCGAACTGGGCCGGCGCCTACTCGACCGACGGCAACCTCCTGGTGATCGCCAGCGTCCCTCCGTCGAAGGAACTCGAAAACCTCGAGATCGTCTTTCACGAGGCGATGCACCAATGGGACGAACCCGTTCAGGGCGCGCTACGGGAGCAGGCGCGCCTGGCAGGCGTGCGCGTGCCGCCGAATCTCAGCCATGCGCTCGTGTTCTTCACCGCGGGGGAAGCCGCGCGCCGCGCAGTCCCCGGCCACGTTCCGTACGCGGAAGCCAACGGCGTTTGGGACCGTGGGCTCGGCCGCTTTCTGCCCGGGCTCCGCCAGGCCTGGAAGCCGTACCTGGACGGCCACGGATCTCGCGACGAGGCCCTGAAGGCGCTGGTGGAGATCACCGCGGCGTCATCGCGTCAATAGCGCAAGCGGATCACGATCGCGTCTCCCGCCCGGAAGGTGAAGGCTGCATCCTCGAAGGTCGCCGGACCCATGGCGCGGGGCTTGGCGTTGTTGGAGAATCCGAAACCTTCCTTGGGCATGCCGACGAAGTTCATGTCCAGCTTGCCGTTGGCATTTTCGTCGTGACGGGCAGCGACCGCATAAGTGGCACCTTCGACCAGCCCGGAGAATTCCACCTCGGCCGTGCCGTCGACGATCACCGCGTTCTTCTCGGCCCGCGCGCGGGACGGATCCTTGGGATAGGCTTTTGCGTTATCCCGTTCGAAGAGCGCGACGCCGATCTGACCTTTGGCGTTACGGATCCCGGTAACCTGGACCTTAAGAACCGCGTTCTGGGCTAATCCGCAGGTTGCGAGGGCCATCAAGAGGAGGCTGAGCCGCATGCGTAAGGGATGTCCCGGCCTCGGCTTCGGCGAGAAAAAACTGAGCCACGGCCGGGTGACAGCTACCGCGCCCGCACCCCGGCCTTCCCTTCAGCATCCGCGTCCCGTTCGGCCCGCGCATTTCTTTATCGTCGAGCTCGACAGGAGCGCTTAACGGCGGTTTACCCGCACCAAGCGATCCGCCATCTCGGGTCTTATGGCCCCATGAATCCGCTCCGCTGGACCAGCGTAGTCGAGATCGACGGTGCAAACCACGATCCCGGCATGCGGCGAGGTTCGATGCCGGTGCAACCGCAGGAATTGAAGCCGGTTGTACGTTACCAGGATCCGGTGCTGGGAGACCGCGAATGCCAGGACCTCATGGTCCTCAATGGCCCGATTTGCATTACCGGCTTCGAGCGAGGTGAGGACATCGTGACCGAGCGCGGAGGGCGGTCACTACTTGTTTTGCAACGTTCTCGTTCGTGTGAAGGCGCGCCAATGATCCTACGCCGCTTCGTTTTCCCGAATCTGCGTCTCGATCTCGTTCGGGTGGGCGCGAGCGTAGGCCCAGGCGTTGGCAAGGTCCTCCGCGCGCAGCGTGGGATAACTGGCCAGGAGGGTCTGCTCGGTTGCGCCCAGCCGGCGCGCCTGTTCCAACACCCATACCGGGACGCGCGTCCGCACGATACAGGGTTCACCGCCGCAGACGCCAGGCAGGGAAGCCACGCCCGGAAAAGTGCCGCTCAGTTCCTCGATCGCCCACTTGAGAAGCTGCGCTTTCTCGCTTTCCGGGACCGAGTGCAACAGAGCTTCGAATTCGCGCCAGCCGGCCACGGCCTCATTATCTCACTCTGGTTTGGCGACGATCCTGCCGCGGCAGTGCGGGCTACCGCGCCCGCACCCGGACCCCGGCCTTGGTTTCCTTCGGCACCTTCAGCACCACCGTCCCGCTGCGGTCCGCCCGGATCTCGCGCATCTCCTCGTCGTCGATCTCCACCAGCAGCGCCGCGTCCGGCGGCAGCCCCAGCAGCACTGTCGCTTCGGTATCCACCGTAGCCTGCACCGGCAGCTTCACCTTGAGGATCTTCGACGTCCCGATCTCCACCGGCTTGTCGCCGGCGGACACCGCCTTCACCTCGCCGTCCTCGAATAGCTGGACCTGCCCGTCGAACAGCCCCAGCCACGTCGCGTCGTCGTCCCAGCTCGACCGGGCAAACAGGCGCCCGGTGCGGGGGTCGTACAGCGTGAGCGGCAGCCGGTAGAACGTCAGCCCCGGCTGATACGGGTTGGCCCACAGGAACTCGTAGGGAGCGCCCAGGCCGGAGCGCAGCAGAAACCGGTCCTGGATCAGCCACCCTTGCAAATACTGGCTCTCGATCGAGTTGGTGTCGAGCGCCACCAGCGCCAGTCCGGCCACGCGCGACATCGCCGCCGCGGTAAGATCCGGCGCCGCGGGACGCCGTGGATCGGCCGCGAACGCCGGAATCCGGTACTCGTTCTCGGTCGCGGCCAGGGGCGCGGGATAGTGCCCGGCGACGTGGAACAGCGGCAGTTCGGCGAAGTAACGCGCCGCGTCCTCCCGCAGATCGATCTTCAGGTTGTCGCGCACCGCGTGCACGATCTCCAGCAGCGGATAGAGTTGCCCGCGCGGCACCGGGTCCGCGCCCGTGTCCATGCGTCGCGCGATCCCTTGCCGCCACCACTTCTGCACCAGCTCCCGCAGCGACGCTGCTCCGTGCTCCGGCTCCGTATCGGCCAGCGCGATCGTGGCGAACACGCGGTTGCGCGTCCCGGCGAGCGAGGCGTCGGCCCGCGCCCGCCCGGCCTGGAGCTTGTCCGCCAGGGCTTTCTTCTGGGCGGCAGTCAGAACCGGCTGGCACCAGTCGTAGACCAACGCCAGTTGGCGCAGGTCCGTTGCCGGACCCAACGCCCACTCGATGGCCTGGCGGGCGCTCTCCGCGTCGCCTGAGATTTGATAATGCAAGGCATACGCGAACCCTTTCTCGGGCAGCGACGCGCGACCGGTAACCAGCAGATGGAACTGCTCCCAGCGGATCGATTGGCGCTCCCGCTCCCGCCGCAGCAGCCGCAGCCGCTGGGCGTTCAGCAGCAGCCGGGGAGCCTCGGTGTAGACGCCGTACTCTTCGTCCTGTTGCCCGAACAGCAGGACTCCGGCGACCAGCAAGAGCAGAGCGCGGCGCACGGGGTCAATTGTGTCACAGGGACACAGCGTTGCGGAACCCGTACCCGGCCAGCAAGCCTCGGGCAGCCCTAAGTGATTGACAATAAAGACTTACGAATGTGGTCCCGCACTTGCCCGTAAGAAAGGCGAATTGATGGAAGTCACTCTTTGAACCTGCCCTCTGCTTGCAACGGGTTGGGAACGGGAGAGACGGGTCGGCTGCAAGGAAAACGTGCTTGCGGGAGCCGGAGAGTTTGGAAGTTTCAAACCGCTCGTTCTTTTACGTCTCAGCAGGTTGCAAACAGAGGGGCTTTTTTTCGCGGTTCGAGAGGGACCAGCACTTATACGACTTTTTCACCCCAGGGATCTGGGTTTCGGTGACGGATGCGGATGACTTGCAGGCGGAAAAAATATTGGACGCGGGCCGCTTGGAGAAGTCTGTGATCGGAGCTGACGCCGGGTCCTAGCCCGTCTTGGGCGAGCCGCATCGGAAACGGTTACCGACTGCTACCTCAGGCACCAATTCCGATGCGGCTTTTCTTCGCCCCCTGTGCCTTACCAGGCTAGGGTGCCCGTGCGGGCAACCTCTTCCGGGTGCGGCAGATACACCGCCTTACAACGCTCACAACGGTAGACTTCGGCAGCCGTTCCGAGCCGCGCGGTCACTTCAAGGGAAATATCATACCACCGTTTCAGGTGCCCCGCACACAGCTTCCCCTTTTCGTTCTTTTCGTCACAAGCGCGCATGCGGGGGACGCGGCGCTTCAGCTTGAGCCCCGACGGCAGGGTTTCGATGAGTTCCGAGGGCGCAAACCGCGCCGCGCCGTACTTCGGGGTCGCCTCCGCCATGCCTTTCAGTTTACGCCAGTTGCCCGCGCCGGGCTGGATGCGCGATGCTGTGGGCTCCGATGCCGAAGCCGCCGAAAAGCTCGCCCGCTCCCGCCGCGGCGCCCGCACGCCTGGCCCCGGCAGGCCTGGCAACGCTTCACCGGTACGCCGGGTGGATCTCGGTGGCGCTGGTTCTGCTCGGAACCGCGCGCATCGCGGCCACCTGGACCGTCCTTTCCCACATCGTGGACGAACCCGCGCACGTCGCCTGCGGCATGGAGTACCTCGACCGCGGGGTCTACCGCCTGGAGCCGCAGCATCCCCCGCTGACCCGCGCGGCCGTCGCGCTGCTGCCCCGCCTGGCCGGGGCTCGCAGCAAAGGGCTGGCCGGCATCTGGGACGAGGGGCTGGCGATCCTCGGATCCGGCGTCGAATTCGAGCGGAACCTGACGCTCGCCCGCGCCGGGAACCTCCCGTTCTTCTGGCTGGCGGCTGCCCTGGTCTTCCTGTTCGCGCGGCGTATCGCCGGATCGCCGGGCGCGGCCGCGGGCGCCGTGTTCCTGTTTACCTTCACTCCCGCGGTGCTCGCGCATGCCGGCGTCGCGACCACTGACCTGGGCTTCACGGCTCTGTTTCTCGCCGCCGCCTACGCCGGGTGGCGCTGGCTGGAGCACCCGGATCCGCGGCGCACGGTCCTGCTCGGGCTGGCGATCGGCGGCGCGGTGCTGGCTAAGTTTTCCACGCTGGCGTTCTATCCCATGACCGCGCTGCTCGCCGTCCCGGGATTCTGGCACTTCCGTCGCGACGACTTCACCTCGAATCTACGGCGCTACGCCGCCGGATTGCCGGTGGCGCTGCTGCTGGCCGCCGTGGTGATCTGGGCCGCCTATCGATGCTCGTGGGGAACCCCGCCCGGCTGGAGCTTCGCGGTGCCCGCGCCGGAGCTGTTCGCGGGCATCGACCAGGTCCGCCAGCACGACCGCACCGGGCACCTCACCTATCTGCTGGGCCGCGTGAACACGGTGGGCTGGTGGTATTTCTACCTGGTCGCGCTGGCGGTGAAGACGCCGCTGCCGCTGCTCGCGGCCGGCCTCGGCGGACTGCTGCTGCTCAGCACCCGCAAGTTCGGCGCGCAGGGCTGGATCCTGCCCGCGCTGGTGATCGGGGTGCTCGGCTATGCTTCGCTGTTCTCGAACATCGTCATCGGCACCCGGCACGTCCTGCCGGTGTACGCCGCGCTGGCGATCGCGGGAGCGGCCGGTGTTGCCTGGCTGCTGGAGCGGTTTCCGGGTGTAGCCGCGGTTACCGCCGTCGCCGGCGCGGGCCTGTGGCTCGCCGCCGGATCCCTGGCCGCGCATCCGGACTACCTCGGCTATTTCAACCTGACCGCCGGTGACCGCCCCGAGGAGTTTCTGGTCGACTCGGACCTCGACTGGGGCCAGGATGTGAAGCGCCTGGCCGCGCGCCTCCGGGAGCGGGGCGTCACTGAAGCCGGGTTCAATCAGTTCGCGCCCGGCAACCTGCAGGCGCTGTACGGCATGCCGCCCACGAAAGAAATCACCGTGGAAGGCCCCGCGCCCGGCTGGACCGCCGTCGGGGTGACACGCATGAAGCTTGGGCTCTTCGGCGGCGACCGCTATGTCTACGACCCCGGCACCCGGTTCTGGCCGGAGCAGATCCCGCCGGTGGAGCGCGTGGGGTCCGGGATCCTGCTCTACTACCGCCGTCCCTAGCCGGCAGTCCCTGGAAGATCGCGGGGACAAGTGGAGTGACTTCCGGATGGTCGACTGCTCAGCACGCGTTCGAATCGTTGTGAGCGGCTGCTATTTCCCTGCCGGCGCCTTCCGCCGCAGCTCGTCCCCGAAATTCACCAGAATAGTGAGGCTAGTGGGGAGTTCTTCGCCGACTTCGTCCTCGACCATCGCCGCCAGCCGCTTGCCGTCCGGGGCGATGTCGTAGTACCCGAAGTTTCTGACGCGGACTTCCGACCACACCCGCGGCTTTCCCGCCGCGAACGTATCGCCTTTCGCGGCGACACTGGCGGCCATCACTCGCCGGTCCAACCCAAGAAACAGCAGTTCCCGCCCGTCGCGAGACCAATGCGGAACGCGACCGCCACCCATCGACACCTGCCAGCGGCCTCCTGACCCTCCGCCTGACAAGGAGAACGGGCGCACATAAACTTCCACTTTCCCCGACTCTTCCGACCCGTATGCCAGCCACCGCCCGTCCGGTGAAAACGCCGGGCGGTCTTCGTCGAAAGGGGTTCCCAGAAACAGCTCCGCCTTGCCAAGCCGGATCCCGGGCCCGCCTGGCCTGGAATCGGCTTCCACCGGCGAAGTGAAGAGGTCAAAGCTGCCGCCGGTCCCGCGCTGGAAGGTCGCCAGGCGCTTTCCGTCCGGGGCAAATGAATAGGGAAACTGCATCACCTCGGTCAAGCGCCTGGCCTCTCCCGATCCGTCCGCGCGGATCGCGTACAACCCGGGAGCAGGGTGGTTGAAGGAACGGAACACGATGGTCTTCCCGTCGGGAGTCCACACCGGGTAATCATTCACGCCCGGCAGGAAACTCAGCCGTGACGTTGTGTCCCGATCCAGGTCTTTCACCCAGATGTCGGTGGATCCTTTGCCATTGCTGCTGGCATACGCCAAGCGCCTGCCGTCGGGGGAGAAACGTGGAGTCTGGTATCGTCCCGGTGGAGCGAGCAGCGGCTGTGCCATCTTGCCACGGCTATCAACCCAGGAAATCGGATACCCTCCCCGGAACGCCTTCCCGGCGAGGTAGACGAACGTTCCATTCCCCGCGAACGTGAAGTCCCCACCCCCGACCTCGGTGCTGCCGACATCCAGCAGTACCGGCGCCGGAGAGCCCGCGAGAGCCAACCGGCGGGGGTCGAATGGCACCGCGAAGAGAGTGGACTGATACAGGTAAATGAGGTGCCCGAGGGCGTCAAAGCCCGGTGTCCCGGGCAGATCTGTTGCGGGAAGATAGCGGGGGAAGAAACCTCCCCGATGCAGCGTCTTCCGTTCCCCAGTCTCCAGGGAGAGCACCTCGATGGTCGCGTCGCCGTAGCCTGAGCTTGCTTGGGTGGCCGCGGTAAACAGGACCTCCTTACTACCAGGGAGCACTTGCGGCCAACGGTGTGTCTCCTCGCCCGCCTTCAGCGTTGTCAGCGCCAAGAGCTTCCCCCCGGCGGAGGGGATCCGCCACAGGGTATTTCTCGATGCCACGATGATATTGCCGTCGTCCCCCCAGCTTGCCCCACTTACAAGGTGAGCGGGGCCGAACGTGACCGCCGCACCGCCTTCCACGGCGATCTTCTTCATCTGTTGGTCGGCGAAAAAACCGATCCAGTCGCCGCCCGGAGAAAAGAACGGCCCGTGGGCATTTTCTGTCCCGGCGAGCGGCGTCAACTGGCTCTGATGCAGCAGCCGGGTGTGGAGGCGCGTCTGCCCATCGGCACCACGCAAGGAAAGCACCAGACGCGTTCCGTCGGGCGAGAGCGCGATCAGGTTTCCACCGATGCCTACCTGGACATCGGCCCGTTCCAGCGGCGTGGCGGGTGGGATATCCACGTTCAGGTGCAGCAACGGCCGCGGCGGCGCGGGGCGGGCGGCGTTGTACCAGCCGATGCCTGCGACCAGGAGGGCGAGCGTCGCTGCGCCGGCCACCACCCATGGCCAGCGGTTGAACTTCGCCGCTACGGGCACAACTTCCGCCGGCGGCGACTTCAACTCGATCACCACGTCGCGCATCGTCTGCCAGCGGTCGTCGGGATCCTTCTGCAAACACCGCCGCACCAGCCGCTCGAGCCACGCGGGCGTGAACGGCTTCACGGCCATAGGCGCCGGATCGGCGGAGAGGATCGCCCCGACCAGGCTCGAATAGCTCTTGCCCTGAAACGCCTTCTGCCCGGTCACCATCTCATACAGCACTGCGCCGAGGGCCCAGATATCGCTGCGCGCATCGGCCTCGCGACCCTCGAACTGCTCCGGCGCCATGTACTGCGGCGTGCCCATGATCGTGCCTTCTGTTGTCAGAACAGCCGTGAGCGTTGCTTCGTTTGGTCCGGACTTGGCTTGCGATTTGGCGAGGCCGAAATCGAGCACCTTCACGCCGTCGCGCGTCAGCATGATGTTCTGCGGCTTCACGTCGCGGTGGGTGACGCCGGCGCGATGGGCGCGGTCCAGCGCGTCGGCAATCTGGCCGGCGAACTTCAGCGCCTGCTCCAGCGGCAGTGCGCCCCTGGCAAGGCGATCGGCGAGGGTCTCACCGTCGATCAGCTCCATCACCATGTAGCTCGTGTCTTCATGGCGGCCGATATCGTGCAGCGTGCAGATGTTGGGGTGATTCAGCGAGGCAACGGCCCGCGCCTCGCGCTCGAAGCGCGCGCGCGATTCCTCCCGCTCCGCGATGTGTTCGGGCAGAACCTTGACGGCGATGGACCGCTCGAGCCGCGTGTCGCGGGCCTTATACACTTCGCCCATGCCACCGGCCCCCAGCGGGGCAACGATTTCATACGGGCCGAGTCGTTCGCCTGGTGAAAGCGGCATTGCGTGAGCCCTCTAGTTTAGTAGATTGGGGCGAGCGCCCCGAAAATCCCGCCCGCAGGCGCGAGCTGCCTCTCTATCCCAACCTGAACAAGCACACCCGCACGGAAGCGGTCGACGGAATGCTCTCTGAAGGAGCCCCAGTCGGATCTACGGCGGGCTAGGGCTGGGTTTGCTGCTGCTGGCGGCCGTGGCCGGCATGAAGCTCGGGCTTTTCGGCGGCGACCGCTATGTCTACGACCCCGGCACCGCTTCTGGCCGCAGCAGATCCCGCCGGTGGAGCACGTGGGGGCCGGGATCCTGCTGTACTACCGCCGCCCTTAGTAGAATCGCCCGATGCGGAATCATCCGGTGCTGCGCTCCCGGAAAGCACTCCTCCTTTTGGCGATCCTACTCGGGCTGGGGAGCGCCGGGTTCCTGGCCAGCGCGCCGTCGCGCTGGGAGAGATTCGATCGCGACCAGCGGAGTTACGACCGAAATCTCGAACGGATTCGGGAATTGGGCGAGAGGTCCCGGACCGGGCCGCTGGCCGATAGCGAACGGAACGAACTGGAGCGCGCCCGGATGGAAGTGCAGACCGATGGGCCGTTCCTCGACCGGGCCAAGTCGGATTTCTACGGCGGGCTCGGGCTGGGTTTGCTGCTGCTCGCAGCCGCGGCCGGCGCGTTGGCGTATCGGTCCCGTCTGGCGTAGTAGCCGCACTGGCTTGCGGGCTTGGTTAAGCTCAGCACCAGGATCAGGAGACAGTCGTGGACTCACTTGCCGCGAAACTCGACACCAGACCGCGCACGTGGAGGCCAGAAACCGCGGCCGAGGTTCGCGAGCGTGTCTCCGAGCTGATAGAAGTGGGGGGCGCCAGCGTGCTCAACCTGCCGCGCTCGCGTGCGCGCGAGCGGGCCCTGCTGGACATTCTGGATGAGCCCCCCAACGCGGTGAGGCTGCCGGTCGCCTCGAACGCCGTAGGGAAAGGAGCCGCTAGAAATTCAGCCGCAGCATGAACTGGATCTGCCGCGGTCCGCCGATGCCGGTCGGCTGCGCATTGATCACGTTCACGATCCGGCCGAACTGCGCCGCCTGCGAGATGTTGGTCTGCGGCAGTCCGTACTGGGCACGGTTGAAGAGGTTGAAGAACTCGCCGCGGAACTCGAGGTTGAAGCGCTCGGTGAGGCGGGTCTGCTTGCCCAAGGCGAAATCGACCTGCCACATGCCCGGGGCGTACGCGGCGTTGCGGCCCAGGTTCCCCCAGGTGCCGCGGGCGGGGACGCTGAAGGCCGCCAGGTTGAGCCAGGAGTCTACGGTCTGGTTGGCCGGGAAGAGCGGTTGACCGGCGACGTAATTGGGGCGCTGGGGCGGCGCGCCGGCGCCCGGCGTGGCAGCCACGCCATTCGGCAAGTCCGCGGCGGAGCGGTTTACGATGATGTTCACGGGCCGTCCGGTGCGCGCGGTCCACAGACCCGACATTTCCCAGCCCGAGAGCATCACGCCGGCGAAGCCCTCCTTCGGACCATAGGCGCGGCCCTTGCCGAACGGCAACTGGTAGCTCCCGATCGAAGTGAAGTTGTGGCGCACATCCCAATCCGCGGGACCGCGGTCGCAGACCCGGCACTCGGAGATCATGAGCTGGCTGCCGTCGCCGGCGCCGGCGTTGTCGGAAAGGTTCTTCGACCACATGTACTGCGTCTGCCAGGTGAAGCCGCCCCTGCCTGCCCGCAACAGGGAGAGCTGCATGCCGTTGAAATTGCTGTTGCCGTAGTTCTGCTTCTCATCGATGTTGCTGAAGGTTGAAAGCGGCCGCGTGCCGGTGAGCGGGTTGATGGTGTTGACGAAGGTCCGGTTGAACTGGTGGTGCGCGTTGCTGCCGACGTAACCCGCCTGCGCGACGAACGCCGCAGGCAACTGCTGCTGGATGGTGAAGCTCCACTGCTGGCTATAGCCGTCCTGGCGGTCGCGCTGCAGGGAGCGCGGCGAGATGCCCTGGCTGCGAGCCTGGCTGGCGAAGCGGATGGCCGGGAACGACAGCGCCGGCTGCTCCCGCTGGCTGAGCGCCAGGTTCTCCGGGATCGAGTCGAGCGCGGCGTTCACGTCGTCGAGCTGGCCGGGGCCGAAGAACATCCCGTAGCCCATGCGGAACACGGTCTTGCCGCCGAGCCCCTGCGGGGCCCACGCCAACCCGACGCGGGGAGCGATGTTGTTGCGGTCCGGGAAGTACCACGGCGTACCGGGCGCGCAGAAGCCCTGGCAACGGAACAGGTCGAACACGCGGCCCGCCCCGTCCGTAGTGCTCGACACCGAGTAGTATTCGTAACGGGCGCCCAGATTCAGGGTGAGCGTGGGCAGGATCTTCCATTCGTCCTGCGCAAAGGCGAAGTAATAGGGACGCTGCACCTTCCGGCTCGGATTGTTGCCGGAGATCGAAATCGCGTTGGCGCGGTTCAGTACGAAATCCGGGCGGTTGGCGAACGCCGTGCTCGCCTGGCCGGTGTCGGAAAACACCAGATACACGGGCCGGATCTCGCCCCCGAACTTGAAGGCGTGGCGGCCGCGCGTCCACGCTACGGTCTGAACCAAGGAGAACGTCGTGCCGGCTTCCACCTCGCGGCGGTTCACCTGCAGGCTCACGAACCCGGGGATCGCGACGCCTTCGGAGAACGTGCCGTTCGTGGTCCGGAACAGCACTGAACGGTTCAGGCCCAACTTGGTTTCGCTCAACACCCGCGGCGACCACACCCGCTGGTACTGAATCGTCGCGTTGCGCGTGCTGAAATCACTGGTTCGCGTCTCGAGCAGCGCATTGCGAATCTCATCGATCAGCCCGACGTTCACGTTGTAACGGACGAACATCGAGTTCTTGTCGTTGAAGCGGTGGTCGATCTTGAACAGGCCGCTGTTTTCCGTCCACGGCTGGGAGCCGACGGTGTTGATCTGGTCGATGCTCGCGTCGGCCGTGCGCGCCGTGCCGGGCCGGTAGGCGTCCACCACCGGACGCAGGTCCGGCGAGGCGGCCCGCACCTGATCCTTAAATGCGGCGCTCGGCACGAAACCGACGAAGGTCTGGCCCAGGCGCTGCTGCAGGCCCTCATAGTTGGCGAAGAAGAAGGTCTTGTTCCGGACGACCGGTCCGCCGATGTTCGCGCCGAACTGGTTCAGGCGGAACGGCGGGCGCCCGGCGTCGATGGGACGGCGGGCATCCAGCTTGTCGTTGCGGAAAAACTCGAAGGCGCTGCCGTGGAACTCGTTGGTGCCGCTCTTCGAGACCACGTTCACCTGCGCGCCGGCGCCGCCGCCCAGTTCCGCGGTGTAATTGCCGGAGCTGACCCGGAACTCGGCGATCGAATCGAGCGAGATCACCAGGCGGAGGTTCGCCTCCTGCCGGGGGTCCTTCACGCCAGTGGCGTCCACGCCGTCGAAGGTCCAGTTGTTCTCGTCGCGGCTGCGCCCGAAGAAACGGGTGGAGTTCTGGTTGCCTTCGCCAGTGTTTACCGCGCCGGGCGCCGTCACCAGGAAGCTGGACCAGTTCCGCCCGTTAATCGGGATGTTGGCGATGCCGCTGGCATCGATCACCGAACCGATCTCCGCAGAGGATTTGTCGAGTTCCACCGCCTGCGCCGTCACCTCCACTGCCGTGGAGACATTGGCGACCGTCAGCGCGACGTTCACGGTCGCGCGCTGACCGACCACGAGGACGATGTTCTTGGCCGCGGCCGAAGCAAAACCTTCCTTTTCGAAGACCACGTCGAAACTGCCCACCGGAAGTCCCGGGAAGCTGTAGGAGCCGGAATCGCTGGTCACCGTTTCGCGAGTGAAGCCGGTGGAAGCCTGGGCAATCCGCACTTTGGCGGCGGGAACGACAGCGCCCGCCTGGTCGGTAACAGTGCCGGTAAGGGTGGCCCGGTCCGCCTGGGCGACCAGCAGAGTCGCGGCGGAGAGAGCAAGCACGAATCGAGTGTAAAAGCCGTGCGAGGACATTAAGAAAAAGCTAGCAAGCGAACATTACAACCTTGCGGCGGTTTCGTTACAAATCGATGGTTACGCCCGATTGCTGCCTGCAAGTAATTGAATGTAGAGATGTTGTATCGAGTTGCCGGCAGGCGATTTCCGTATGGAGCGGGAAATCGACCCCGTCAGGTGGCGCGGAAATGGTTCTTCCGTCTGGCGCTACGGTACCGAGCTGCGGGAACCAGTAGGTGTACTTCCAGGAGTGCCGCACCCAAGGCCAAACCCGGGCCGAACGAGCTGACCGGGCCCAGGCATGAAATCTGAGAAATACTCGTCTGTCCCAACGCCCCCCAACGCCCCCCCGATCACCCTTTTTTGATACGCGCGTGCTGTGCTACCCGGTGCAAGACGAGCCCTTCAATCGACTCATATGCCTCGAACCGCGCCAACACGGTAATGGATCTCCCGTCTTTCGAGGTTACGACAAGACGATCGGTCCCCGCTTGACTGAATCCACCTCGGCGAAGTTTATGGAAGTGACTCGCAGAGTGAAGTCGCGATGCTCAAGACGATCATCGAACACGGAAACACGTCGTCCGTAGATATCCAGTGCCATTCCCAACCAAGCGACGCCCAGCCCAGAAAGGATGAGTTGCGACGTCGCCTGAAGCGGCTGCGGATCTACGACCGTTGCTACGCCGAACAAGGATGGTCCCGCGACAAGAACGAGCCCCATCACAAGCTTGGTGTTTCGTCCGTAACCGGAGGTAAGTATCGGCTCGCACGACATCATTGCCGCTGACCAGATCCTCGCTGCCGCCGGAGCTCTTCCTGCCAAACGGATATCACCTCTCCGGCATCGTCCTGTTTGGCCGAACGGGCCGAACGGGACAACCTTCGCTTTTCCCGCGAAAGCACTCCCCTTCGCCGGATTCTAAGCCAGAACCTCCCCGCTGAGCCCCCTTTCGAAGCTCACCGCCGCCGCTTCCGCTGAAACTTCTCCTCCAGCTCCGTCACGACGATTTCCCCGCGTAAACGGAGATAACCATGTCCGTTCGAAACCCGCGCCTTGCACCCGGACGGGCGCCCGGCGCTGCGGCTTCGGACGCGGGGCCAGCGGGATCGTTCAGTTCCGCCCGCAAAGATCCGGGGTACGGCACATCCCGCCGCCGCACATCCCCATCTGGGGCGCCTGCGGCGCGGACTTCGGCGCGCCGTTGGCGTGCGCGGCGAACGTCGAAAACTCGGTCTTCAGGTGCTCCTGGCCGCCGCAGGTGGGACACGCGACGGTGTCGCCGGAACGGCGCAGCAGCTTCTCGAACTTCGATCCGCACTCTTCGCAGGTGTATTCGAAAATAGGCATGTCGTTTACTCCGTCAACGCTACCGCCATCTTATCAATGAAGGCCCGCGCCTCGCCGTTGGCCACCGCGGTATTGTTCACCATGATGCAGAACGCGATGACGCCATGCCGGGGATTCTCGGCATAGCCGCCCAGCGCGTTGGCGCCGGTCAGGGTTCCGGTCTTGGCGCGCAGCAAGCCCGGCTTGAGCTTCGGGAACCGCCGCTCCAGGGTCCCGTCCTCACCTGCTACGGGGAGCGTCGCCAGCCAGAGGTCCCGGTGCGGCCCCTGGAACATGTGACCCAGCAGCCGGACCGTGTTCGCGGGCGTGGTGAGCGTCAGGCGCGACAGCCCGCTGCCGTCCTGGAAGCGGTAATCCTCGGGCTTCACGCCCAGCTCGAGGAGCATGGCGCGCAGCTCTTCGAGGCCCGCCTGGCGGCTCCCCTCGCCGCGGCGCGCCAGACCGGTCTCGCGCACCACCAGTTCGGCCTCCAGGTTCTGGCTCACCTTATTGATCACGGTGAGGATCTCGGCGAGCGGCGGCGACTCGCGCTGCGCCAGCAGGGCCGGCGGCAGGTCCGCGCGCGGCTGCCCTTCCTCGCGGTGCCGCGCCACCGGACGGCCGGCGATGGCGATGCCGCGGTCCGTCAGCGCCTGGTATAGCGCGTAGGCGGCGAACTCCGCCGGATCGTCCACCGCGAGCGACTCCGTGCGCCCGGTGGAGCGCGCATGAATCACGCCGCGCAGCGTCGCCTGCCGTCCGCCCGCGGCGCGGTCTACGTGGATGCGCGTCTGCCCATTGGCGGTGGTGACTACGCGGTTGTCGATGACGAAGTACTCGAGCGGCGGATTCAGGCTCACGCGCGCGGGCTCCCCCGGCTCCCCGGGGGTGAGCGTCAGGTCGAAGGAATTGTCGTTCAGCGTCAGCGCGCTCACCGGCGCGCCGTACTCCCAGGTCTGGTCGTCGCCGGACCAGCCCGGCGGATAAGGATCCCAGACGTAGCGCGTGTCGTCGCCGACGACGTCGCCGTCGATGCGGCGGACGCCCTGGGCGGCGACCGCGTCCGCCAGTTGCGCGATCGCGGCCAGCGGGTCGCCGGGTTTGGCCTTGCGGTCGTAGGGGAGCACGCGGCCGGAAAGCGTGGGATCGCCGCCGCCCACCAGCACCAGATCCCCGGCCAGGCGCCCGTCCACGGGCGGCGCGGCGGCGCGGACCTCGGTGCGAAAGCGATACGCCGGCCCCAGCCGCGTCAACGCCAGCGACGTCGCGTAGAGTTTGGTGTTCGACGCGGGCACGAACCAGCGCTCGTCGTTCCAGCGGAACAGGACCTTGCCGGTGGCGGCCTCCACCGCGTACATCCCCCAGGAGGCGCGGGCGATCAGAGGATGTGCGTCGATGATCGACATCAGGCGCTGTTCGAGCGGCGGCGCGGCCGAGAGCGTGGCCGCCAGCAGGACCCCGAGGAGCGGACGGAACATGTTCCCGAGAATAACGCATACTGGAAGTTCGGCATGACGAAAAAGTCGCTCGACAAGAGCAGAATCAAGGTCGTGCTGCTCGAAGGGATCCACCACAGCGCCGTGGACTCCCTGCGCGCGGACGGCTACACCGATATCGACTACCATCCCAAGGCCCTGCCCGAGACGGAACTCCTCGCCGCGGTCAAGGACGCCTACCTGCTGGGGATCCGCTCCAACACGCAACTGACCGCCCAGGTGTTCGCCGCGGCGCCCAAGCTGATCGCGGCCGGGTGTTTCTGCATCGGCACCAACCAGGTGGATCTGGAGGCGGCGCGGGCGCGCGGCATTCCGGTGTTCAACGCGCCGTTCTCCAACACGCGCAGCGTGGCGGAGCTGGTGCTGGCGGAGACCATTTTTCTGATGCGGGGCATCCTGGGGCGCAACGCGGCGGCCCACGCCGGCCAGTGGCAGAAGACCGCCACGGGCTCCTACGAGGTGCGCGGCAAGACGCTCGGCATTATCGGCTACGGCCACATCGGGACGCAGGTGGGCGTGCTGGCGGAGTCGCTGGGCATGCAGGTGATCTTCCACGACATCGAGATGAAGCTGGCTCTCGGCAACGCGCGGCCCGCCGGGTCGCTGGACGCGCTGCTGGCAGTCGCCGACGTCGTGACGCTGCACGTGCCGGAGACGCCGCAGACCGCGAACCTGATCGGCGCGGCGCAAATCGCGAAGATGAAGCCCGGCGCGCGGCTGATCAACGCGGCGCGCGGCACGGTGGTGGATATCGACGCCCTGGATGCGGCGCTCGCCGAGGGGCGGCTTTCCGGAGCGGCCATCGACGTGTTCCCGGTGGAGCCGAAGTCCGCCCACGAGGAGTTCGTTTCGCCGCTGCGACGTTACGATTCGGTGCTCCTGACGCCGCACATCGGCGGCTCCACCGAAGAGGCCCAGGAGAACATCGGCGGCGAGGTGTCGGGCAAGCTGATCAAGTACTCGAACAACGGGTCCACGCTCAGCGCGGTGAATTTCCCGGAGGTTTCCCTGCCCGAGCATCCGGGCATGCACCGCGTGCTGCACATCCACGAGAACCACCCCGGGGTCCTGATGGCGCTGAACAAGATTTTCGCGGAGCAGGAGATCAACATCACGGCGCAGTACCTGCAGACTGATGCGAAGCTCGGCTACGTGGTGATCGACATCGACCCGGGGTGCGACACCGAGGCGCTGGAGTTGAAGAAGCGGCTGGACTCAGTGCCCTTTACGATCCGGACCCGGGTCCTGTATTAGCGGGCACATCGGTGCGCCGGGGCCGGGAGGGACAATAGTTGACTTTGTCAACTAATTCGACCTGAGATTGACCCCGCCCTTATAATACGGAGGTGTCCGTGCAGGCTCCGCCGATATCCCCCGCTCGGCCGGAAACCGCGTCGCTCCAGGCGACCGGGGCCCGCAAGGCCCTGTCCGGCTTCCTCTTATCGGGACTCCTGTTCGCCTTCCCGGGCGGCATCCTGCCGGCCTGGGGACACCACGTTACTTCTGAGTACCTGACCATCAGCTTGTACTTCGTCGCGCTGGCCGCGGGATCCATCGTTTCGGCGTTCCTCTCCCCCGTCTTGCTGCGCCGCCGCGGGACGGCGTTCACCCTGGCGGCCGGCTGCGCGGTGGCGGCGGCGGCCATGCTGCTGCTGGCGGCGTCGATTCCGCCCGCGCCGGCCTGGCAACGGATGCTGGGGCTCGCCGTGATTGCGCTCGGCGCGGACACGCTGCATACGGCGATCTTCCATTCCATCGCGCCGGTGTACCGGCACGACCCGGCGGCCACGGCGAACCTTACCGGCATGATGTTCGGCACCGGATGTTTCGCGCTCGCGCTGCTGCTGGCGGGCACCTTCTCCGTCTACACGGCGTCGAGCATGCTGCTGTTGCTGGCCGTGATCCCGGCATTCGCCGCCGCCGGATTCGGGCGCACGCGGTTCGAGGAGACGGAGCTGCCGCCGCACCGGCCGGTCCGCGAGATCCTCCGCGAGATCCGCAACCCCGGGGCGGTGCTGCTGAGTTCGCTGGTGTTCTTCCAGATGGGCGCCGAGTGGTCGATCGCGGGCTGGCTGCCGCTGTTCCTGATCCAGCGGCTGGGGATCAGTCCCGGAGCCGCGCTCCTGATGCTGGCGCTGTACTGGTTCTCGCTGACGCTGGGCCGGATCGCCGTGCAGGCCATTTTGCCGCGTGTCAGCCACGCCCGGCTGCTGTTTTCGAGCGTTCTCGCGGCGATGCTCGGCTGCGGGATCCTGATCGCCACCAACAACCGCTTCGGCGCGGCCACCGGTATCGTCATGGCCGGTGGGGCCTTCGCCGCCATTTACCCGCTGATCGCGGAGCGCATCGGGCACCGCTTCCCGAACTACCATCCGGGTTTCTATAACGACTCGGTTTCGCTGGCGCTGGCCTCGGGCCTGCTGGCGCCGGCGGCGCTCGGGCTGGTGGCGTGGCAGTGGGGCGTCCGGTACACGATGCTGGTGCCGATGTTCTCTTCGGTGGTGGTGTTCCTGCTGGTGGGGCTGATCTGGGTGGAGTCCCGCCTGGCCTCCGGAGCGGAGCAGAAGGTGGCGGACGGATCCAGCCGTTAGAGGAGCTTCTTCAGCAGCGCAATCTGGCCCGCATGGTAGAGATTGTGCTGCACCACGCCGTGGAGCAGGAAGTACACGGTGTACTTCCGCGACGGGACCTGCTGCATCAGCTCTTCATCGGTGAGGTCGTGGACATCCTCCACCAGCGCGCGGTGGACACTCTCGAGATGGCCGAGCGCCTGGTGCCAGGCCTGGTCGGAGACCGCGGCGGCGGGCGGGAAGTCCTGCGCCTCGGGCATGTCGCCGATCTCCTCGCCATCCAGGATGCGGCGCGCGGCGTCCTCCCAGGCGGCGACGTGGAGCACCAGTTCCCAGATGGAATGAGCGCCGGCGACCGGGTGGGCGGCGGCGGCCTTGGCGCTGACGCCTTCGAGCAGTTCGCGAAGCGCCGGCCCGTGCCAGGCGTGCCCTTCGTAGGAGCGCTTCAACTGGTCCGAGAGCCGCCGAACTTCGTCCATGGCGCGATTATATCCGGCTCACGCGAGGGGTGGTGGATCGATTTTTTCCACCGGGGCAGTCGCGAGCCGCATCCGAGCGAGGCAGGAGAACCTCAATGCGATTCCTGCTCGGACTTTTGCTCGCCGCCAGTGCCTTTGCGGCCGATATCGCCGGTAACTGGACCCTGACTATGCAGTCGCCGCAGGGCGAGGCGCAGTTTCCGTTCGCGGTGAAGAACGAGGACGGGAAGTTGACCGTGACCTTCGACAACCCGCGGCTGAAGGTGGAGAAGGCTTCGTTCGAGGGCGCCACGCTGAAGATGACGGTGAAGCGCGGCGACGCGATGGTCTACGAGATGAAGGCGACGCTCGACGGCGATTCGCTGAAGGGCACGGCGGACGCCGACATGGGCGGGCAGGCCGCTACCATCGAGTGGTCGGCGAAGCGGGGCAAGTAGCGGGATTCTGAGACGAAACGGGGCGTGGCGCGTATACTTTGCGTATGCGCCTGATGCTCCTTCTCTTGCCGGTGGTGCTGCTCGGCCAAAAACCGGTGGACCTCCGCCGGACCGTCGACCTGGAATTGGTCCGGGTGAAGACCGAACCGGTGGCGTATCGCGGAAAGAAAGCCCTCCACGTGTTCGAAGCCGGCGAACCCGGCGAAACGCTGGCGATCCTCAAGGGTTCGGAATTCGGCGACGGCGAGATCGAGCTGGAGGTGGCCGGGGCGCCCGCCAAGGGAGCCGCGGAAGGGGCCCGGGGCTTCGTGGGAGTGGCCTTCCGGCTCACGGCGCCCAACGACTACGAGGCCTTTTACGTGCGGCCGACCAACGGCCGCGCCGACGATCAATTGCGCCGCAACCACGCCACGCAGTATGTGTCCCATCCCCAGTGGACCTGGCAGAAGTTCCGCACGGAGTTCCCGGGCAAGTACGAATCCTATACCGACCTGGAAGCCGGCGCCTGGACGCACCTGCGAGTGACCGTGGAAGGCGTGAAGGCGCGGCTCTACGTGAATCGCGCGCCGCAACCGTGCCTGATCGTGAATGATCTGCGCAAGGGCGCGCGGCGCGGGAAGATCGCACTGTGGATCGGCGACGGCACGGATGCGTACTTCGCGAATCTGCGGGTGCGGAGCACGAAGTAGCGGACTCTGCCGGGCACCGGCGGTACCGGTTCTGAGGGCCTGCCGCTTGCTGACGCGCGCGGCTCCGTTGGGGTCCATCGCCGTTCACCGGATGACTTCGAGCGGGCGCAGGTCCACCATCGGTGACGGCCACAGATCGCCGCGGCGGACCGCGTCATCCGGCCGGCCGGCGGACCGGGCGGCGCCGGTATCGAGGAAATAGTAATTGGAACCCGCCTGCGCCTGGTAGTTGTTGCCCGCTCCGTCGGTGAGGCGCACCGTGCCGCTCATGAGATCGCCGGTCGCCGCCGCGCGGCGGTCCATCGACGCCATGCGATCCCAGAACGCCGCCTGCTGCTGCTCGGCGTTCTGCTGCATCATGGCGAGGGTCCGCTGGGCGATTTCCCGGCTGATGCGCTGGTTCATGGACCACCAGTCGGGATTGATGCGCATGGAGGCATTGATGGCGCCCGTCAAACGCCCGGCCTGACCGGCGCTGGCGGCGGGGGCAACGTAGCCGCGGACGTCGAAAGCCAGGGTCCCGGTGACGAAGTTCTGGCCCTGCGCCGCGAAGAAGAGCGTGGTCTGAGCGAGCAGCGCCCCGGCCACCGGACGCCCCTGCCGGGTGCCCTCGAAGCGGATTTCGGCAGCCGAAGTCTGCACGCGCAGGCCGAGCGAGCGCGGCACGGCGTCGGCGATCTGCGCGAGGTCCGGGCGCTCGACCGGCTCGGCTTTGGAGACCTGAATCCCGAGTTCCGGTGCCCACACACGCTGGAAGTAAAACCTGGCGAACTGGGGGCCGCTCTGGTAAGCGCAGAAAGTGGGGTGCTGGGGCGCCCCGGGGCCGGGGACCTGACAGGATTGGGAGCGGGCGTCGCCCAGGCGGATCAGGGTGCCGCCATCGGGGCTCGCGACATCGACGCCCACCGTGTAGTGCGTGGCGTCCTGGCGGGCTACGCCGCCGCGGGGTTGCCAGCCCTGGGGAATCGAGAGGGTGAAGCCTCGCTCGTAGGGTTCCATCCACTGCGTCATCGCGGGCAACGGGGCCAACCCGGAGGCCCCCCCTGGCTTCCCAGCGTAGGAGAAGGACTTCAGGATCGCGGCGAGCGACGGGGCGCGCTGCGCGAAACGCGCCACGGGCGATGACATGCCGTAGAACATTGCGGTGCGGGAGCTGGTTTCGGCGCACAGGATCGCCCCGCGGGCCTGCCGCTGCTGGAACACGAAACGCGCCACGGCCAGACCGCGCCCCGACGGCTGGATGTCGAGCTGCTCGACGCCGGAGAACTTCGTGCCCGGCCCGGTGAGGGTCTGGCGGAGCAGGTCGGGACACGCGAGGGTCCGGTTCAGTTGGGGCTGGACATAGACGTACTCGAGCGGATCGGGGGACGCCGCGACGATGTGGCCTTGCGCGGAGGTGGCGGCCTGCCAGCCGGGCGGCAGGTCGATCTGGAAGCCGGCGGGGTCCCGGTGGACGGCCGCGGTCAGCACCGCCGCGAGCCCGAGGAGCGCAAAGAGTCTCATACCCGGAGTGCGGAATTTCACCCCAGAACGCCTCAGCCGGGTACCGCCGGCAGGGTACGGGGCGGCAAATCGCGTGATGCATTCGGAGTTCGGGCCACTCAACGGCAGGGGTGAGACCCGCCCGGGTGAGGAGGGATCCATGCGCTGGACTGCGTTTCTGACTTTGGCCACCGCGATCGTGCTAAGCGCACAAGGGCCTTCGATCATTGCGATCGGCTCGCCGATCACCTACGGCGGCGCGAACACGCCCGACACCTTTACGGCCAGCAGCACGTTCGGTCCCACGCCGGTGCTGGTGAACAACGGCCGGGTGCGGATCTGGCAGGAGCAAGTGGCCACCGGGGCGAACGGCGAGTGGGATATCTTCCGCATGGAGACGACGAACGGGGGTCCGCTGGCGGGTAACCTCGGCGCTGAGTGGAACATCGTGGTCAGTTATACGCTGACGAGGGCGGCGATCTTCGACGGCACGGCGATGCAGTTCGCGGTGAGCGGGACGCCGTTCGGTCCGCTGACGAACATCGGCAGCATCTGCTGCGCGGCGGCGACGAACCCGATATTGCCGGGTCCGGCGTTTTACAACCCGGGGTCCGGAACGGTGCTGCCCGCGGGGGTGCAGAACAACTGGCGGCAAATCTTCGTAAGTCCGTACAGTTTTCTCGCGCAGGCGGGCGTGAACATCAACACCGCGAACCAGTTCACGTTCGCGCTGCATTTTACGGTGCCGCTGGGGACGCCGTCGGTATCGTCGGCGATCAGCGCGGGCGGCTTTGGCGCGTTTCCGTCGTTCGGCGCAGGGAGTTGGATCGAGATCTACGGCGCAAACTTCGCGGCGGCCGCGGTGCAATGGTCGAGCAACGATTTCCGGGGTTTGAACGCGCCCACGACACTGAGCGGCACGCGGGTGACCATCGGCGGCGTGGAGGCGTACGTCAGCTATGTCAGCCCGGGGCAGATCAACGTGCAGGCGCCGGCGGGGATCGCTCCGGGGACGCGGCAGTTGGTGGTGACGACGGCGGGCGGCACGAGTCCGCCGGTGAACGTGACGGTGGAGGAGTTGCGGCCGGGTGTGCTGGCGCCGCCCAGTTTCCGGATCGGCGGGGTGCAGAACCTGGTGGCGCTGCTGCCGGACGGGACTTACGTGCTACCCCCCGGGGCGATCGCGGGCGTGACGTCGCGGCGGGCGCGGCCGGGCGAGACGATCACTTTCTACGGCACGGGTTTCGGCGTGGTGAACCCGGCGATCGGGCCGGGGCAGATCGCGGCGAGCCCGAATACGCTGGTGGCGCCGTTCACGGTGTCGATCGGCGGGTCGCGCGCGGCGGTGGCGTACAGCGGTCTGGCGCCCACGTTCGTCGGGCTGTACCAGTTCAACGTAGTAGTGCCGGGAATCGCGGCGAGCGACGCGGCGCCGGTGGCGGTCACGCTGGGCGGGGTCCCGTTGGCGCAGAGCGTCGCGATCGCGGTGGGGAACTAAGACAGAAACGTAGGACTAGAACGGACTAGATAGGACTAGAACGGACTAGAACGGGGGCATCCCCCACCATCCCCCGAACTGCGGGGTCCTGGCCTCCAACGGTAAGGGCTGCAATCGCTTCCGAGCTTTCTGTAAACCCGCGAGTTGGCCTCACACTCGTTGTCAGCCAGAATTTCGCGAGTTCGATGCGGGCAACGGCATCCACGCGACACCGGCCACCCGCCGAAGCACCGAACCGCTAGAGTCCGGGCTGCCGGTACGGGAATGGCGACGGGGCGGCAAGCGGAGGGACCTCTGCAAAGCCCGAGTTTCATTGGCGCTTCGTTGATGCCTTGGGTTCTGGGTGGCCGGTCACGAGCTGGAAGCGTCGATGCACATCTGGATCCGCGAGCTTTCGGCGTGCCCCAGAACAGAGCGAAATGCCCTCAGGAACCGTCTGAAGCGAGTTGAGCCGATTCCTTCGGCGCGCCTAAGTACATTGAAAACAAGGGATTGGCGGGATCTGCTCCTGAGTTCGGGGGATGCCCGGGGATGCCCCCGTTCTGCCTGGTTCTGCCTGCCCGGGGATGCCCCCTTCTGCCCCGGTTCTGCCCATAATGGTGTTCGGGCCGCGCTTAGAACCAGTTCCGAAACACGCCGGGCTTGGTGACCTCTATCCGCTCGAAGGTGGCCCACAGTTCCCCGGCCGAATCGACCAGCCGCGCCGAGTAGACCCCGGGCCGAACCACCAGAACGTACTCACCAAACCAGTTCGTCGTGTCGCAGACCGCAGGAGTCTTGGTTCCGCGTAGGAAGAGACAGATGTCGACGCCGGCGGCGAGCTTGCCCGCGCGCTTCAGAACGCCGGACAACGTCACATCATCGCTGAAGCCGCCCTCGCCGGGGTCCTCCAGCGGGAGCTGGAGTTTTCGCGGCGCCTCACGCCCACGCGCCGCGCGGATCGGGTAGTGCCGGACGCGAACGAACCCCGGCAGCGAGGCCTCGACGGCGTACACTCCTTCGGGCAGATCGACACAAGCTTTGCCCGCGGCGTCGGTCCGGGCAGACTGGCTCTCTGCGGAATCGTGCAGGTTCTGGATCTGAATCAGGACCCGTGGCAGCGGAAGACGGGCTGGGTCCGTGACCTCGACGCACAGGCGGGCCGCGCCGGCTGACGCGGCACACACCAAGAGCGCCGCGACCACTTGAGACTTGTTGCTGTCAAACATGCCGTGACTCCTTTCTAACTCAGGTGCGGCGCGGGGCTCATGAGGCCGGCGTCCCGGGTTGATATCCGGAGCAGCGGAGCACCGGCAACCGCGGGTACTTCGCAAAGCGCGGATCCGACTTCGCCAGCTCGCACAAGTAGAACGTGCTGCCCCGGTCCGACGTGATCACGCGCCGGTGCAGACAGGTGTCGCAGAGTCCCTTAGGCAAAGAAGGCACGAATGGCTTCCTGGGTGGCGGCGATATCGGCCGGGGTGTGCGCCGCGGAGAAGAAACCGGCTTCGAACTGTGAGGGCGGGAAGTAGACGCCGCGGTCGAGCAGGTGGTGGAAGAACTTCGCGAAGCGCGCGGTGTCGCAGTTCTTGGCGGAGTCCCAATCGGTCACCGGAGCCGCGGTGAAGAAGTAAGTGAACATCGACCCGACGCGCTGCACGGTGACGCCCGGCGGGGTCCACGAGGTGAGGGCGGCGGTGCGCTCCTCAAGCTGCGCGTAGATTTCCGGGTGGTCCATCAGGTAGCGCAGGGCAGCGGTGCCGGCGGCGACCGCGAGCGGGTTCCCGGAGAGCGTGCCCGCCTGGTAGATGGGACCGGCCGGAGCGACCTTGTTCATAATGTCCGCGCGGCCGCCGTAGGCGGCGAGCGGCAGGCCGCCGCCGATGATCTTGCCGAGCGTGGTGAGGTCCGGGCGGATGCCGAAGCGCTCCTGCGCGCCGCCCAGCGCCAGGCGGAAGCCGGTCATCACTTCGTCGAAGATGAGCAGCGCGCCATGCTTGGCGGTGAGCTCGCGGAGGGCCTCGAGGAATCCGAGCGCGGGCGGCACGCAGCCCATGTTGCCGACGACGGGCTCCACGATGACGGCGGCGATCTGGCCGCCGAAGTCATGGAAGGCGCGCTCCACCGCGGCCGTGCCGTTGAAGGGCAGCGCGACGGTGGTGCGCGCGAAGCTCTCGGGGACGCCCTGCGTGTCGGCGATACCAAGAGTCGCCATGCCGCTGCCGGCCTTGACCAGCAGCGAGTCGACATGGCCGTGGTAGCAGCCCTCGAACTTGATGGTCAGTTCGCGGCCGGTGTAGCCGCGCGCGACGCGGAGCGCGCTCATGGTGGCTTCGGTACCCGAGTTCACCAGCCGGACCTTCTCGACCGAGGGCACGGCGCGCGTGATCAGCTCGGCGAGGATGCCCTCGCGCTCGGTGGGAGCGCCGAAGCTGGTGCCGGTCTCGATCACTTCGCGCAGGGCGTCGGCGACGCACTCGGGGCGGTGGCCCAGGATGAGGGGTCCCCAACTGCCGATGTAGTCGAGGTATTCGTTGCCGTCGGCGTCCCACATGCGGGAGCCGCGTCCGCGGGTCATGAAGCGCGGGGTGCCGCCGACGCCTTTGAAGGCGCGCACGGGCGAGTTCACGCCGCCGGGAATGAAGCGCTGGGCGTGCGCGAAAAGGGCGTCGGAGCGATCGGTGGGCATCTGATTTCAGTCTACGCAACCGCAGGGACCGGGACGCGAGGTCCTCCCCGCTCGCGTACAATTGGGGCATGTCGGAACAGAACGGCGGACGCCGCGACTTCCTCAAGACCGCGCTGGTAGCGGGTTTCCCCGCGATCATTCGCGCCCAGACGGTTACCAACGCGCTTAAGGTCGGGCTGGTCGGTTGCGGGGGACGCGGCACCGGCGCGGCGGCCCAGGCGTTGAAGGCCGACGACTACTCCGAACTCACGGCGATGGCCGACGTCGCCGAGGAGCCCATGGCGCAGAGCCTGGACCAGATCCGCAAGTGGGCGCCCACCAAACTGAAGGAAAATCCCAAGCGCTTCGCCGGGCTGGATTCCTACAAGGCGCTGATCGACTCGGGCGTCGACGTCGTGCTGCTCGCCGCGCCTCCGGGCTTCCGCCCCGCGCACTTCCGCTACGCAGTGGACGCCAAGAAACACATCTTCACCGAGAAGCCCCTCGGCTCCGACGTGCCGGGCTGCCGCTCAATTCTCGACGCGTCGCGCGACGCGAAGAAGCTGGGGCTGAACGTCGTCTCCGGCTTCTGCTGGCGCTATTCGAACTACATCAAGGAGACCTTCCGCCAGATCCTCGAAGAGAAAGCCATCGGCGACCTGGTGGCCTATTACGCGACTTACTACACCAGCCCGGTGAAACCGATCACGGTGGCGCGGCCCGCGGGCATGGGCGATGTCGAGTGGCAGGTTCGCAACTGGTACAACTTCACGTGGCTCTCGGGCGACGGCCTGGTGGAGCAGGCGATCCACTCGGTGGACAAGGTGGCCTGGGCCATGCGGGACCAGATGCCGGCCAGTTGCGTCGCGGTGGGCGGACGCCAGCGGCCGCCCGAGGGGGGCAACATCTTCGACCACTACGAAGTGAACTACGTCTGGCCCAACGGGTTCCGCGCGTTCGTCGCCTGGCGGCATTTCGAGAACTGCCACAACGAGAACTCGGACTACATCCTCGGCACCAAGGGCCGCTGCACCATCGGCAAAGGACCGCTGCCGAAGATCGAAGGCCAGACCACCTGGACCTTCGAGGGCGAGAAGAACGACATGTACCAGGCCGAGCACGACGCGCTGTTCCAGGCGATCCGCCGCGGCACGCCGATCAACGACGGCGAATGGATGTGCTCGTCGACCATGATGGGCCTGATGGGCCGGCTGGCCGCCTACACCGGCAAGGAGGTGACCTGGGACCAGGCCTGGAACTCGCAGGAGAAGCTGGTGCCGGACAATTTGAAGTGGGACATGAGCCTGCCGGTCGCGCCGACGCCGATCCCGGGAGTTACGGAACTCAAGTGAGGGCGGCGCTTTTCCTGCTGGCGGTTCCGGCGCTGGCGAAGGTCAACTTTGTCAAGGAAGTGAAGCCGCTGCTCGAATTGCATTGCGTGCGCTGCCATGGCCCGGAGATGGCGGCGAAGGGCCTGCGGCTGGATCGCCGGGACCGGGCACTGCGGTCCATCGTGCCGGGAAAGCCCGAGGAGAGCCGGGTGTACACGGCGGCGAAGATCGCGTGGATGCCGCCGACGCCGCGCAAGCTGTCGCCGGCGGAACTCGCGACGCTGTCGGGCTGGATCGCGGAAGGCGCGAAGTGGCCGAAGGGTCTCGAGTTGAAGGGACTGAATCCGAACCTGCTCGAATCCGCGGCGGAACCGCAGCCAGGCCGCGAGGGTCAGCAGGCGGCAAGCTTGCCCGACACGCCGGAGCTTGCGCTGGTCCGCCGCATCCGCGAGAGGATCGTCGCGCAGACGGCCAAGGAAGCGGCGTCCGCCGCCGCGTATCGCGAGGCGATTCCCGGCTCCCGGGTGGCCTTCGACGTGGTTCCGATTCCCGCCGGCAGGTTCCGCATGGGGACCCCGGAGTCCGAGGCGGGGCGCGGCGCGGACGAAGGGCCGGTCCACGAGGTGGCGGTGGAGGCTTTCGGGATGGCCGCGCGCGAGGTCACCTGGGACGAATACCGGCTGTTCCAATTCAAGCAGGCCGCCGAGGTCAAGGACGGCAACGTGGACGCGATCTCCCGCCCTTCGAAGCCGTATGTCGAGATGTCGTTCGGCATGGGCACCGACGGCTTTCCGGCGATCAGCATGACGCAGCACGCGGCGAACAAGTACGCGCAATGGTTGAGCGCCCTCACCGGGCATTTTTACCGGCTGCCGACGGAAGCCGAGTGGGAGTATGCCTGCCGCGCGGGGTCCCAGAGCGCATATTCGTTCGGCAACGATGCCGCGCCGCTCGGCGACTACGCGGTGTTCCGCGCGGACCAGTACGCGAAGGTGGGATCCAAGAAGCCGAACGCCTGGGGCCTGTACGACATGCACGGCAACGTGATGGAGTGGACGCTCGACCAGTACGACGCGGGCTATTACGCCACGGGAGGCGTCTTCAACCGCGCGACGAAGCCTTATCCGCACGCGGTGCGCGGCGGGTCCTGGAAGGACGGCCCGGCAAAGCTGCGCTGCGGCGCGCGCGTGGCTTCGCGGCCCGAGAGGAAATTGTCGGACCCCAACCTGCCGAAGAGCGTCTGGTACCACACGGACGCGCAATGGCTGGGGTTCCGGCTGGTGCGCCCGGCGAAGATCCCGAGCGTCGAGGAGATGTTCCGCGCCTGGAATAGCGGTGTGGAAAGAGACCAGTAGCCTGCTCGCCTGCGCGCTCGGCCTGAGCGCGCTGGAGCGCTTCGAGTTTGCCGAGCCCCATATGGGGACCCTGGTGTCGCTCCGCCTGTACGCGAGCGACGCGCCGGCCGCCGGACGCGCCGCGCGCGCGGCTTTCGATCGCGTCGCGGAGCTGGAGGCGGCGCTTTCGGACTACCGGCCCGATAGCGAACTGAATCGCCTGTGCCGCGCGGGCCATATGCGCGTCAGTCCGGACCTGGCGCGGGTGCTGGCCGCGGCGCAACGCCGCGCGTGGGAATCGGACGGCGCGTTCGACATCACGCTGGCGCCGCTGACCAAGCTGTGGCGCGAGGCGCGCCGCACGGGAAAACTGCCCGGCGAGGCCGCGATCGCCGCCGCCCGCGCCCGCTGCGGCTACCGCCGGGTGACGGTGCGGGGCCGCGACGTCGCGCTCGCTCCCGGAACGGAGCTGGACCTCGGCGGCACCGGCAAGGGCTATGCGGCCGACGAAGCGCTGGCCGTGCTGCGCCGCCACGGCGTGCGGCGTGCGCTGGTGGCGCTGTCCGGCGACATCGCGCTCGGGGATCCGCCGCCGGGCGAATGCGGGTGGCGCGTCGCGATCCAGGGGCGCACCGAGTGTCTGGCCAACCGCGCCGTCTCTACCTCCGGACCCGAGCAGCAGTTCCTCGAAGTGGATGGGACGCGCTACTCGCACATCCTGGATCCCCGCACCGGGCTGGGGTTGACGACGCCGCGCACGGTGACGGTGATCGCGCGGCGCGGAATGGATGCCGACAGCTGGGCCACGGCGCTGAGTGCCGCCAGCGACCCGGAAGGGCTCGCCCGGCGGCGGCGCGTGAGCGCGCTGGTCACGCGCGCCGGGTACGGGTGGATTTCGCCGTCCTGGCTGGGCGCGACGAGCCGGGGCCGCATCGCGGGGCGCTAGCCTGGGGCGGGATGCCCCTGCGGGGTCCGTCTGGCCCCAAACCCATTGAGCCCCGCGTCCGGAAACGCAATGCTTGGTCAAACGGGACAGTTCCGTTCTCCGCCGGAGAGGCATGGCGGAGTCCGGGGCTGGGTTGTTGGGAACGCCGGCAGGTGGGAACCGGCGGCCGCGGAGGCGGTCGCGCGGAAGCCGGTGGAGATCGGCAAGCCGACGGGGGCTGCTTCGGTGTTCTGCAACAACCGCTTCGTTCGTTCGATCGAGGGATCGCGCCTCGCAGCTCGCCGCCGGAACCCCTTGCCGCAGTGCAGTTCGTGCAAATCGATTCAGGGGGTCTTACCATGCATAGTTTATGGTCCCGCGTGTCGTGGTTGACGTTACTCGTCGCCGCGCTCGCGTTCGGACAGGCATCCTCGTCACTCAGTGGCACGGTGACGGACCCGACGGGCGCAGTTGTCCCGTCGGCGACGCTAACCATCACGAACACCGCCACCGGCGTCAGCCGGGAAACGGTGTCCGATCCGCAAGGCCGCTACAGCTTCGCGCAACTGGCGCCCGGCCAGTACCGTATGACGGCCAAGGCCGCCGGCTTCACGGACGTCGTGGTGAACGACATCCGGTTGCTGGTCAACACACCGGCGACGCTGTCCGTGACGTTTGAAAAAGTTGGCGCCGTCACCACGGCGATCGCCGTTTCCGCGGAGGGAACGCAGTTGAACACCGTGGATGCCTCCATGGGCAACGCGATCAGCGAGCGTCCCATTCTGCAACTGCCGTTCGAGGCGCGCAACGTGGTCGGCCTGCTGTCGCTGCAGCCCGGCGTCACGTTCATCGGCGAACCGGTGCCGGGCGTCACGGCGGACTTCCGGCAGGGCGCCGTCAACGGCGGCAAGTCGGATCAGGGCAACGTCACGCTCGACGGCGTGGACGTCAATGACCAGCAGACGCGCTCCGCCTTCAACAGCGTGCTCCGCGTCACGCTCGATTCGGTGCAGGAGTTCCGGACGATCACGTCCAACGCCGGCGCGGACTTCGGCCGCAGCTCCGGCGCCCAGGTAGGTCTGGTAACAAAAAGCGGTTCGAACTCCGTGCACGGCAGCGTGTACTGGTTCCTCCGCAACACCTCCACGAGCGCGAACGACTTCTTCAACAACCAGTCCGGCAATCAGCGGGAGAAACTCAACCGCAACATCGGCGGCGCATCGTTCGGCGGGCCCATCAAGAAGAATCGCCTGTTCTACTTCCTGAACTACGAAGGCCGCCGGGACAAGAGCGAAAAGAGCGTGGTCCGCCTGGTGCCGACCGCCAACTTCCGCAACGGCCAGTTCGCCTATCAGCGGCGCGCCGGCGGCGTCGGTTTCCTCGGCCCGGACGACTTCCGGCGCATCGATCCGCTCGGCATCGGGCAAAACCAGGCGGTGCTCGCCGTGCTGCGCAGCTATCCGCTGCCCAACGATTCGACGGTCGGCGACAGCCTGAATACCTCGGGCTTCCGCTTCAACGCGTCGGCGCCGCTGGAGTTCAATACCTACACCGCCAAGTTCGACTGGAACGTGGATGCGGCGGCCAAGCACCAAGTGTTCCTCCGCGGCAACCTGCAGAACGACCGGCTGACCCCCGGCGCCGCCCTGCAGCTTCCGCAGTTCCCGGGCGAGCCCGGCAACACGGAAGTCCTCGACAACAGCAAGGGTCTGGCCGTCGGGTACACGGGACTGTTGCGCTCGAACCTCGTCAACACGTTCCGCTACGGCCTGACGCGGCAAGGCACCGATAACCTCGGGGTGCTGAGTTCCAACTTCGTGGCGTTCCGCGACATCACGCCCCGCTTCGGGACGACGACGAGCCTCAAGCGGATCACGCCGACGCACCAGTTCAGCGACGACGTGGCGTGGACCAAGGGCGCCCACACGATCAACTTCGGCGGCGTGTACCGGCACATCGGCAACCGGCGCAACAGCACGTTCACGTCGTACTCCAACGGCCTCACGAATGCCAACTTCCTGTTGGGCAGCGGGGCGGAGTTCCAGGTGCCCGACGCGATCGGCGGTACAGCCTACCGGCGGCAGTTCGCCAACATGCTGGGGCTGGTAACGCAGATCACGGCGAATTACAACTATGACCGGCAGGGCAACCTGCTGCCGCAGGGCCAGCCGATCGACCGCGAGTTCGGCGGGCGCGAGGCCGAACTGTACGTCCAGGATTCCTGGAAGATCCGGCGGAACCTCACGATTACCGCGGGCTTGCGGTGGAGCCTCATGCCGCCCGTCGAGGAGCTGAACGGGCTGCAGACCAGTTCCACGCCGCGGCTGCGCGATTGGTTCGTCCAGCGCGAGGCGCTGGCCAATGCCGGGCTGTCGCAAGCCGGCGCTGGTCCGGTGTCCTTCGTGCTGGCTGATTCTCCGGGCGGCCGTCCGTTGTATCCGTTCCACAAGAAGAACCTCGCGCCGCGCGTAGCACTCGCGTGGTCGCCGGACGCCAAGACCTCCATCCGGGCCGGCTTCGGCATGTTCTACGACCTGTTCGGCCAGGGCATCGTGCGCAACGCCGACACCACCGCGCTGGGGTTGACCTCGTCGCTGTCCCCGCCGGCCACGTTCCGGCCGAACAACGCGCCGCGCTTCACTGGTTTCGGCCAGCTTCCGGCCGCTGCGCTTCCGCCGGCGCCTCCCGGAGGCTTTCCGCAGCGCCAGCCGGACAACTTCGCCATCACCAACTCGGTGGATGACAACCTCAAGCCGCCCTACAGCATGAACCTGAACTTCTCGGCGAGCCGGGAGTTCCGGGGCGGCTTCTTCGTCCAGGGCGCCTACGTCGGACGGCTCTCGCGGCGCAGCATGGTCCGGACGGACCTCGCCATGCCGACAAACCTCAAGGACCCCGCATCGGGCATGACGTACTGGGAGGCGGCCACCATGCTCACGCGGATGGCCCGCGCCAACACTCCGGTGTCGCGTATCACTCCGATTCCGTTCTGGGAGAACATGTGGCCCGGAGCCCGGGGCAATGGCTTGTCCGCCACGCAGGCGATCTATAACGAGATCGTCGCGAACGACCCGGACACCACCACGGCCCTCACCAACATCGACCTGTTTTGCGACCCGGCCTGCAGCCGGTTGGGCCCCGCAGCGATCTTCAACACGCAGTTCTCGTCACTCGGGGCGCAGAGTTCCACCGGTAACGGCAACTACCACTCCATGCAGTGGACGTTCCGCAAGCGGTTCGCGCAGGGCGTGCAGTTTGACGCGAACTACACCTGGTCCAAGTCGATCGACCTCGGCTCGACTCCGGAGACCACCGTGCTGGTCGCCACGCAAATCATCAACTCGTTCCGTCCGAAAGACATGCGCTCGATCTCGGACTTCGATCAAACGCATATCTTCTCCGCCTTCGTCGTCGCCGAGTTGCCGTTCGGTAAGGGCAAGGCGTTCGGCGCGAACGCCAGCCGCTTCGTGGACACGCTCATCGGGGGCTGGCAGCTGTCCGGCATCTGGCGGCAGTCCAGCGGCCTTCCAACTTCGGTCTGGGCGCTCGGCGTCTGGCCCACGAACTGGAACGTCGCGAGCTTCGCCGACCAGACCCGCGCCATCCCGACACCGCAGACCAACAAGAACGCGCCGTCGGCGGGCTCCGGACAGCCTGGGCCTAACATCTTCCAGGATCCCAAGTTCGTGCTGAACTCGTACGCGCCGGCCCTGCCCGGCGGCAGCGGCCAGCGCAATGGCGTACGCGGCGACGGCTTCTTCGGCGTCGATGTCGGCCTCGCCAAGCGCTTCCTGCTCTTCAACCTGAAGGACAATCCGCACACGCTGCAGTTCCGCGGCGAGGTCTTCAACCTCACCAACAGCGTCCGGTTCGACCCCTTCACCGTCACGCGGGACCTTAACAACCCCGCCACGTTCGGCAAGTACACCGCGCAACTGGGCAACCCGCGGGTGTTCCAGTTCGCGCTGCGCTACGAGTTCTGAACCGGTCGCAGCTCAAGCAACGAAAGGGCGGACCTTCGGGTCCGCCCTTTGTGTTTTCCGCCGCCTGACGTCCGGTGAACCGGCACCGCGCGCGCAAGCGGCCCCGGAGAAGAGAGTCCTGTCGCCGTTACGCCCGAATACAGGCGAGGGTCCGGGTCCACGCCGGCGAGCCTCGCTTATCGCGCGCGGCTCAATCGTTGTACTGGAACGTACCCACGAACGAGCTCCGCTTGTGCGGATAGCTCCAGGTCGTGCCCAGGCCCGTACCCTGGAAGCTGTTGGCTTCCGTGTACGCCGCCATCGCGTGCTGCACGCTGGTCAACGGCGGATAGTACGTCGACTCGTTGTGGCAGATCTCGTCGGCCTCGGTGAGCGGCCGCGCCGCGATGGTCGCCAGGGTGCCGGCGTCCAGACGCCCCGTGCGCGAATGGGGACCTTCCGTCGTCAGGGTCACCGCCGCGATCTCCACCTTCACCACATCGTCCAGCAGCCCGCCGCCCATCTTGCGCGCGAAGCTCTTCAGGGCCTGCTGCTGCTCCACGGTCGCCTTCTCGTCGAGGATCAGCACGCTCTTGACGTGCCCGGGGTTCAGGCCCAGCGTGCTCTGCGCCCGGATCACAGCCGCGACGGCCAGCCCGTCCAGTTTCACGCCATTCCAGGTGCCTTGGTTGATCCGCCAGCCGAGCACGGCGAGGTCGCCGGTCTGGTTCATTTCGGAGTTGGCGAAGCAGGGGCCGGTGTAAACATCCGCGGTGCGGGATTCCATGTACTCGCCGCGCGCGGAGTTCGACGGAAGACGGTTGGCGAAGGCCGCACAGGCCACAACGCCCAGCGATAGAGCAATCCGGCTAAGGGACGACATGCTAAGAACTTACCACAGAAATCTCTCAGAAGCGCCGGCGCGCATGCACTTCCAGCTTACCGGCCGCCGCGGCCAATCGGACCAACAGCTTATGGCTCCCGGGGTGCCGGACCTCCGCTTCTGTCAGCACGACCCCGAGCGAATACCGAGCGGCATACGCCGTAAGGACCTCCGTCAGCGCCTCGCCGAGCCCTGCCGGAGCGGAAACCTCCAGGGCAACACCCCCCGTGTGCTTCGCAAAGTGGTTCGCGGCGCCGGTCACACTCATGCCGAACGCCATGCCGATTGGATTGAGGGCGGCGGCCGCGGCGGCGTAACCGGACAGCATGTCGAGCGTCACGGTGGAAAAGCTGACACCGCCGGCCGCCAAGGCGGCGGTCAGAGCATCGCGGCGGCGGTTCTCGAACGTGTCGAGCGTGTTCATTCCGTCGGAGATGGACAGGATCGCGGTATGAGCGGCAGGCCGCCGTGCCGCGGCCTCCAGGACGAGGCGAACGGCTTGCTCCATCGTCGGCGCTCGAGAGGTCTCCGGACGGACCGCCCGGGGCGCCCGGTCCACCGCCTGGCGCAGCGCGGCGCTGACCGCAGCCCGGTCTTTGGAGAACTCCACCAGCAGGCGCGGCGGACCCGCAAACCAGTCCTCCGCGGCCAGCACCGAGACCTCGTCCTCGGGAGCCAGACGCTCCAGCCCACGTTCCAGCGACGCCAGGGTTGTGGGGTTTGCGAGGTGCCGCAGCGCGCCCTCCGCCGCGAGACTTACGTACAGGAATAGAGACAGCGGGCGCCGTTCGTCGCCCTCCCGCCGGAAGTAGGCGATCGGCCGCCGCTTGCCGTCGATGGCAAGTTCGAAATCGGCCGCGGCGAGTCCGGGAACCGGAGCCTTGGCCCGTGGGTCGCGGACGATCACGTCGATGTCGAGCACCCGGGTTTCGACCTTGAGCGTCAGTTCGCCCTGCGCGAAAGCGGCGCCGCCGAGCAAGAACAGGATCCATGAGAAGTTCATGCTCTGAGGGTAAGGTCGGCGCGGTCTTAGCAGGATCACCCGGCGCGCCGCGGAGTTGACGCGGCGCGCCAGTTGCCGGACGGCGTTTCCGGTCAATCGCCGGGCGTCCCGGGTCAATGGCGCGCCGCCCCCGCGGCCGCATGCTGGACTCATGCGACAAACCCCTCCGGCGAACGCCGTCCACAACCCGGTAACGAACCACTCCTACCTGGAACAGAGCGGCGGCGCCCCTGCGCTGCAGATGCGCTTTTGGATTCCGCCGCGTTCGCCGGGCGCGCCGAACCACCGCCATCTGCGCATGACCGAACAGTTCTCCGTGGTGGAAGGTGAACTGACCATTCAGACCGGCGGCTCGCGGCGGGTCGCCCGCGCGGGAGAGACTGTTCTCGTCCCGCCCGGCACCACGCACGCATTCGAGAACGCCGGCGCCGAGTGGCTGGTCTTCGATCTGACGGCGGACTGCGCGGCTTTCGGCGATTTTTTCCGCTGCCTCTTCGGCCTGGCGCAGGCCGGCGAGGTGCGCGCGGACGGAACACCGAAGAACCCGCTGGCGATGCTCCGGATCCTGGCTTTCTCCGACATCTGGCTGCCGGCAGTCCCGGTGACGGTGCAGAAGCTGGTCTTTGCCGCCGCAAGCTGGTTGTCGGCGCGGACGGTTGTGGAGGGGCGGCTCGCCGCTTACCGCGCGCGATGAAGGACGAACGTGCCCTCCGCCGCGCGGCCGGCCTCACGCTGCTGGCCGCTCCGCTGCTGCTCCAGATTCCCTACGCCGTGCTGGCGGCGACCTTCGAGTACCCGGGGATCTTGCGGTTTCCGCCCGAGGAGATCCTGCGGCGCTTCGCGGCGGGCCCGCCGCTGCTGACACCCGCCTGGTACCTGTTCGGCGGCCTGCTGTTGCCCCTCTTGCTGGCGATCGCCGCGCTGCCGGAGGTCCTGGCCGTGCCGCGGCCGAAGCTGCTGCGCGTGGCGACCGCTGCCGGCATCGCTTCCGCGGTCCTCCAAATGACCGGGCTGCTGCGGTGGGTGTTCCTGGTTCCCTTGCTGGCAAAGCGGCATGCGGCGGCCGCAAGCGAACCGGTCCGGGCAGCGGTGGTGGAGGTCTTCCTCGCGCAACACCAACTGCTGGGCGTGATGATCGGCGAACACCTGGGCCAGATCACGCTCGCGCTGTGGACCCTGGGCGTTACCCTATCGCTCGAGACCAGGACTCCGGCGGCTCGCGCCAGCTCCGCGCTCGGCATTGCCGCCGGCACGCTCTTCCTGATCGGATCCCCCGAAGGACTCGCCACAACCTACCCCGGGTTGGCCGTCCTGGGCCCCCTGCCCGGCATCGCCTTCCTGCTGTGGACCGCCTGGTGCGCCTCGCTCGGCTGGCGCGTCTACCGGGCCGCCCGATAGGCAGCGGGCGTTTCACCTGTCCACTTGCGGAAGAAGCGATGGAAGGCGCTCGGCTCGGAGAAGCCGAGCAGGAACGAAACGTCCGCGATCGAGTGGCGCGGGTCGCGGAGATGCTCGCAAGCGAGGTCCCGCCGCAACTCGTCGAGCACCTGACGAAACGAGAGACCGTCGCCCTCCAGACCGCGCTGCAAAGCGCGCGGGCTCATGTGCAGCGCGCGGGCCACTTCGGCGAGCGCCGGAAGCTCGCCGCGGAGGCGGCGCGCGAGTTCGGCCCGCACCTGATCGGCCAGCGCCGCGGGCTGCGCCGCTGTGCGCATGGCCAGTTCCCGTTCGAGGCCCGCCAGCAGTTGCGCGTTGGCCTGTCGCACCGGCCAGGCGAGGGCGGCGGCTGAAAAGACAACGCCGTTCACCGGCGCCGCGAATTCCGGCATCCTCCCGAGAATACGGACGTACTCCGCCGATCGCGTTGGCGCTGCGTAAAGCAACGTCACGGCCTGAGGCTCCAGCACCCGGCCGGTGAGCGCCCGGACCATCGCGAGGACTGCCGCCAGGGAGGACTCGGCCGGATGGCGATCCTCGCGCAGGAAGTTGCCCGGCAGGTCGAGGAGCCGGAGTTCGAGCCCGGCGCGCGACGCGTCCCGCCAGAAGTGAATCTCCGTGGCGTTGCTGAGGAGGTTCCAGTGCCGGCGGAGCCGTTCGAGCGCGGCGTCCAGCGTTTCGCAACTGAGCATGGCGAAGCCGAGCAGTCCCAGTTGGCTCGGATGGACTTGTTCGCCCAGGTGTAATCCCAACTCGGCATCGCCGCTCGCCGTGGCCGCAGCCCGCCACGCCGCGGCGGCCACCGGTCCGGCCATCATCTCGTCGGGATTCTCAAGCTCGGCCGGATCGAGTCCGATGCCGGCGCATAAGGTTGACGTATCCAGGCCGCGGCTGGACAGAAAATGAAAGAGATCCCGCACGAACGCGACACTGAAGCGGGCGGATCTCACAGCCGTCTACAGCACCCAAACCCGCACCGCCGCGGCGCGCCCCAGGGGTACTTTCCGGGTCCCCACCTTCAGGGTCAGGGTCTCGTCGTAGTTGCGTGCCACCATCGACAGGCGCGCCCCCGGGCGGATCCCCAGCCCGTCGAGGTACTCGAGCAACTGCCGGTCCCGCTCGAATACGCTCTTCACTTCCACCAGCTCGTCCGCGGCGATCTCATCCAGCGGCTTCCAGCCGCGGCGGCGCCGGTCGGCGGGCGAGTCCATGCCCACGATGTTGCCGTGCGGACAGGTTCCTTCGACGCCCAGCTTCTCGGCCAGCTTGCGCTCGAAGTCCGCCGACACCGCATGCTCCAACTGCTCCGCCTCGTCGTGGACCTTGAACCACTCCATCCCGAAGATCTCCGTCAGCATCCGCTCGATCAGGTGGTGCCGGTTCAGGAGGCGGCTGGCGATCTCCCGCCCCTCGGCCGTCAAGGTCACCTGCCCTTCCTTGCCGGTGCGGATCAACCCGTCGCGCCGCAGCCGCTTCAGCGCCATCGTCACTGCCGGAGCCGAAACCCCCAGCCACCGCACCAGCGTGGCCGCGATCACCGTCTCGCCCTCGCTTTCTGCCTCCGCGATGGCCTTCAGGTAGTTCTCTTTGGAGATCGTGATTTTCACGTACCTCGAATTGTAACCCGCGCCCGTAACTGGTAGTCTCTAATGCAGTCTATGCGGGGAATCACACTGCTGCTATTGTGCGCCGGCTTCGCCGCGGCGCAGGATGCTCCCAATCTCGAGGCCATCCACAAGATCAAAGTCGAGGCGTTCCAGAACTCCAAAGTGATGGACCACCTCTTCCACCTTACGGACGTGCACGGCCCGCGGGTCACCAACTCCAAGGGCTACCGCAAGGCCGTCGAATGGGTGCAAGGCCGTCTGAAGGAGATCGGGCTCACCAACATCCACACGGAAGCGTTCGGACCCTTTGGCAAATCCTGGGACTACACGCGCTTTGAAGGACACCTGATCGCGCCCGGCTACCAGCCGATCATCGGCTTCCCCCAGGCGTGGACCCCCGGCACCAACGGTCCCATCGAAGCCGAGCCGGTGCTTGCCGTTCTCACCACCGACGCGGATCTCGAGAAGTTCAAGGGTAAGCTCCGCGGCAAGATCGTCCTGATGGCCGCGCCCAGAGAACTCAAGATGTCCACCGAGCCGCTGGCGCGCCGCTGGAACCTCGCCGACCTCGACCGCCTGGCCGAGGCGCCGGATCCGTCCCGCCTCGGCGATGGCGCCCGCGGTCCGCAACCACAGTTCGGCCCCGCCGTGACGCCGGCCCCGTCCGCGGCCCAGGACCGCGCCCGCCAGGCCGCGTTCCGCAACAAGCGGAATCAGTTCCTGAAGGACGAAGGCGCCGTCCTGGTGCTCGACTACGGCTACCGCGGCGACGGCGGCACCATCTTCGCCAGCTCGGGCGGCTCCCGCGAAGCCAAGGATCCCGTGCCGCCGCCCATGGCCTCCATCACGCCGGAGCACTACAACCGCGTGGCCCGGCTGCTCGACAAGAAAATCCCCGTCAAGCTCCGCTTCGACATCCGGGTCGAGATGGGGACCTCCGACGAGCCCAGCGTCAACATTCTGGCCGAGCTGGAAGGCGGCCGCAAGAAAGACGAAGTCGTTATGCTCGGCGGGCATTTCGACTCCTGGCACGGCGGCACGGGCGCTACCGACAACGCCACTGGCTCCGCGGTGGCGATCGAAGCCATGCGGATCCTGAAAGCGATGGATGTGAAGCCGCTACGCACCATCCGCGTCGGGCTCTGGGGCGGCGAAGAGCAGGGACTGCTCGGCTCCATTGCCTACGTGAAGGACCACTTCGCCGACCGCGCTGATATGAAGCTGAAGCCCGAGTACGCGAAGCTGATCGCCTATTACAACTCGGATACCGGCACCGGCAAGTTCCGCGGCATGCGGCTCGGCGGGCATGACCTCGTCAAGCCGGTCTTCGAAGCCTGGGGCAAGCCGTTGCGCGACCTCGGCTTCACCCATATGACCGGCGGGACCGCCGCGCCGTTGCGGCGTCCGGGCGGCACCGACCACACGTCGTTCGCCTTCGTTGGCCTGAACGGCTTCGCGTTCGTTCAGGATCCGATGGAGTACGAAACCCGCACGCACCACTCGAACATGGATGTCTACGACCGCGTGCAGTCTGGCGACCTCATGCAGTCGGCCGCGGTGATGGCCGTGTTTGTCTATCACACGGCCATGCGCGAGGAGCCCCTGCCGCGGCTGCCCGCGCCGAAGGCGTGGCCCGAGTGGAACCGGCCGGAGCGTCCGGCCAGCGCGACGGGCAGCGCGCAACAGTAACGGAATAGGGGAAAGGGAATCATGAGGCTCATTCAATCTCTCGCAATCGCCGCGGCAGCTGTAGCCACACTGCCCGCGCAGGAGAAAGTCGATCTCTCGGTCATCCACCGGATCAAGAGCGAGGCATTCCAGAACTCGAAGGTGATGGACCATATGTTCTGGCTCACCGATGTCCATGGCCCGCGCCTGTCCGGTTCGCCCCAGTACAACAAGGCCGCCGAGTGGGCGGTGGGCCGGATGAAGGAACTCGGCCTCACGAACGTCAAGACCGAGAAGTGGGGTCCCTTCGGGCGCGGCTGGGAATACACGAAGTACTCGGCGCACATGATCGAGCCCGGCTACCAGCCGCTGATCGGCTTCCCCATGGCCTGGACCGCCGGCACGAACGGCGTGGTCTCGGGCGAGCCCGTCATCGCGATCATCAACGACGAAAAGGACATGGAGAAGTTCAAGGGCCAGCTCAAGGGCAAGATCGTCCTGACGCAGCCGCTCAAGGCGATCGAGATGTCCACGCGCCCCCTCGCCGAGCGTTTCTCCGAGAAGCAGCTTGACGACATGGAGAACATGGAGATCGGCGGCGGACGCTTCGGCGACTTCCGGCCCGGCCAGCCGCTGCCCGCCGACGCATCTCCCGAGATGCGGGCGCGCTTCCAGCAGATGGCGCTGCGCAACAAGATCCAGAAATTCTGGCAGGATGAGCAGCCGGCCGTGATCCTGCAATACGGCTATCGCGGCGACGGCGGCACCGTCTTCGCCGCCGCCGGCGGCCTCCGCGAAGTGAAGGATAAGGACAAGCCCACCGTCCCCTGCACCCTCGCGCTGACGCCGGAGCATTACAACCGCATTCTGCGCCTGGCCCAAAAGAAGATCCCCGTGAAACTCGAGATCGAAGTTGCTGCGAAGTTCTACGACGAGCAGCCGGACTCGGTCAACATCATCGGCGAGATCGAAGGCGGTTCGAAGAAGGACGAAGTGGTCATGATCGGCGCGCACTTCGACTCCTGGCACGGCGGCACGGGCGCAACCGACAACGCGGCGGGCTCCTCCGTGATGCTCGAAGTGATGCGCATCTTGAAGACCCTCAACGTCAAGCTGGACCGCACGGTCCGCATCGGCCTGTGGGGCGGCGAGGAGCAGGGTCTACTCGGCTCCCGCGCCTACGTCAAGGAACACTTCGCGGATCGCGAAACCATGAAGGTCACCGAGCAGCACGGCAAGCTTTCGGCCTACTACAACATCGACAACGGCACGGGCAAGATCCGGGGCATTTATTTGCAGGGCAACGACATGGTGCGGCCGGTGTTCGAGCAATACCTGGCCCCGTTCAAGGACCTGGGCGCGACCCGTATTACCATCCGCAACACGGGTGGAACGGACCACCAGTCGTTCGACGGCGTCGGCCTGCCGGGCTTCCAGTTCATCCAGGATCCGGCGGAATACGAGACCCGCACGCACCACTCGAACATGGATGTCTACGACCGGATCCAGCCGGCGGACATGATGCAGATGTCGGCCATCGTAGCGTCGTTCGTGTATCACACCGCGAACCGGTCCGAGATGCTGCCGCGGAAGCCGCTGCCGAAGCCGCAGCCGGCGCGGCGGCCGGAGGGCGGAACGCCGTCCCCGAGCGGGAACTAGTTCCGGATACGCAGGTGGGCGCGGAGCCGCTCGGCCGCGCCCTTCAGTTCCTCTGCTTCTCCCACGAGGTAACCGACGCTGCGGAGTTCCTTGTCCAGCCCTTCGCTGACTCCGCGAAAATGCTGATACGCCGTGAAGGCGACGATCCCGACCAGCAGGCCCAAGGCGCAGGGATAAAGAGACTCGCCGAGAGACTCCACCCGCGCGGCTAAGCAGAACCACCTGCTGCCGTTGCAACCGCGAAACGAACCGCGGATTCCCACCAGGGTTCCCCACAGCCCGACCAGCGGCGCGGTAGCCGCGACAGTCGCCAGCGACGCCATGCCACGCCGCAGGTCCGATAGCGCCGCCGAGGCCGTCCGTTCCGCCGCCAGCGCTGCCGATCGCATACCCTTCAGACACCACCCCGCCCCGCGAGTTCCCCAGGGCGCCGTTAGCCCCGATCTTCCAAGAACGTCCCCATGCGCGCGTGCGCGCCGAGCAGCGCGCGCAGCTCGGCCGCCGCCTCGGGATCCCGCCCGGCAACCTCGTCGACGAAACTGCTGCGGGCCGCCTCCGGAAGTTCCAGAGCGCGGGCGAGCAGTTCCTTGATTACCGTCCAGCGGTCGGCCGTCATGCTGATAAGCCGTCGCTGTTCACGCGCGATCGGGGGGCTGATTTGGGTCACGAGTCGTAAGCACAATCACCGCGAGTAGCAGGTACGAAAACTCGTTGTACTACTAGTACTGCATAAGATATAGTACTAGTCATGCTGTCTCGGATTTCGCAACTCGTTCTTTTGTCTGGGCTTCTGCCTCTGTCGGCGGCCGTACCTCAAGGCTTCTCCGATACGCTGGTCGCCGGAACCCTCTCCAGCCCCACGGCCATGGCGTTCGCGCCGGACGGCCGGATCTTCGTGTGCCAGCAAAACGGGCGGCTCCGGGTGATCAAGAACGGCAGCCTGCTGCCGGCGGACTTTCTGACCCTGACGGTCGATTCGGCGGGCGAGCGCGGCCTGCTGGGCGTGACCTTCGACCCGAACTTCACGACGAACCAGTTCGTGTACGTCTATTACACGCTTCCGACCACGGTGATCCCCAGACGGAACCGGGTGAGCCGGTTCACGGCGAGCGGCGATGTCGCGGCGGCGGGCAGCGAGGTGGTGCTGCTGGAACTCAACAACCTGAGCGGCGCCACGAACCACAACGGCGGCGCGCTGCACTTCGGACTGGACGGCAAGTTGTACGTCGCGGTAGGCGATAATGCCCTGGGGTCCAACGCACAGACGCTGAACAACCTGCTGGGCAAGATGCTGCGGATGAACGCCGACGGGTCGATCCCCACGGACAACCCGTTTTTCGCCACGGCCACCGGCGCCAACCGGCTGATCTGGACGCTGGGCCTGCGGAATCCCTTTACCTTCGCCGTCCAACCAGGCACCGGAAGGATCTTCGTCAACGACGTGGGCCAGTCCACCTGGGAGGAAATCAACGACGCCGTGGCCGGGAACAACTTCGGCTGGCCCGGCACCGAAGGTGACTTCAACCAGGCGAGCTTTCCTAACTTCAAGCGCCCGCTCTTCGCCTTCAATCACACGGCGGGCGTCTGCGCGATCACCGGTGGCACGTTCTACAACCCGGCGACCGCGAACTTCCCGGCGAGCTACGTGGGCAAGTACTTCTTCGCCGACTTCTGCGCCAACTGGATCCGGGCGCTCGATTTTTCGACCTCCCCGCCCACGGCGGCGGATTTCCTCACCGGCGGCGCGAACATCGTGGACCTGCGTGTCGGGCCGGAGGGAGGGCTGTACTACCTGCAGCGCGGCAACGGCGGCCAGGTGCGGAAGATCCTGAACACGGCGAACGAAGGCCCGGCGATTACCGGGCAGCCGTCCAGCCAGACCGTGGCGGTGGGCCAGAGCGCGACCTTCACCGTGAACGCCTCGGGCGCGGGCCTGAGCTATCAATGGCAGCGCAACACCGTAGACATCGCGGGCGCGACCGGCGCGTCCTACACGCTGACGAACGCGCAACCTTCCGACAGCGGCGCGCTGTTCCGCGTGGTGGTGACGAACACGGGCGGCACGGCGACCTCGAACGCGGCCCTGCTCACGGTGGTGGCGAATCAGCCGCCCACCGCGGCGATCCCCACGCCGGCGGCGGGCTCGCTGTTCAGCGGAGGGGACACCATCTTCTTCACCGGCACGGCCTCCGACCCCGAAACCGGGGCGCTGCCGCTGGCGAATTACAAGTGGCGGGTAGACTACATCACGGGCGAAGCGCGGCGCAGTTTCGTGCAGGAGTTCACGGGCGCGGCCGGCGGCTCGTTCCAGGTGCCGACGGTGACGCCGTATCTGCTGACCGATGTGTACTTCGAGATCATCTTCACGGCCACGGACCCGCAGGGGTTCTCGACCACGGTGACGCGGCGCGTGGACCCGCGGGTGTCGACCGTGACGCTGGCGTCGAATCCGCCGGGAAGGCAGTTGACGCTGGACGGGCAGCCGGTGACGGCGCCGCTGACGTTTCCGAGCGTGGTGAACCTGACGCGGCCGATCGGGGCGGTGACGCCGCAGATGGCCGGAGCCAGCCGCTACACGTTCGTCTCCTGGTCCGACGGCGGGGCGGCGACGCATAACATCAGCGTCCCGCTGACCAACACGACCTATACGGCGAACTTCACGCTGGAGCATCCGCTGACCACGGCGGCCAGCCCCACGGCGGGCGGCACGGTGTCCCCGGGCGGCTTTTTCGCCGCGGGTTCCCCAGCTTCGGTGACGGCGTTGCCCGCAGCGGGCTGGCGGTTCTTCCGCTTCTCCGGCGATTCGACCAGCAACGTCTCTCCGTTGAACCTGACCATGGACGGGCCGAAATCGGTGACGGCACTGTTCCTGCCGCTGCCGCCGCTGCTGGCGCTGGACGTGACGGCACGGCAGGAAGGTCCGGGGGCGGGGCAGCGGACGTGGACGCTGCGGCTGACGAACTCGGGACAGGGTCCGGCGATCAACGCCCGGATTCTGGCGCTGGGGTTCTACCGCATCGGCACGGCGGTGGTGACGCCGGCCACCCCGATGCCGCTGAACTTCGGCGACATCCCGCCGGGTGGCAGCGCCACGGTGACCGTGGTGCTGAATTACGCGGTGACGGATCCGCCGACACGGGTGACGGTGTTCACGCGCTGGGCGGCGGACTTCGGGTACACCGGCCAGTTGGTCACGTTCAATCAGGACCGCTAGCAGCGGCCGGGCGCGCCGGCCCCCGCCCGCCGGGGGTCAGCGCGCCGCGCTGTGCGCCACGAGCGCCGTCGCGATCGCGGAGGCGATCTTTGCGCCGTGGAAGCGCCCGTTCTCGATGAAGATCTCGCCCGTGGCCATGCCCGCCACGATGCAGCCCGCCAGGTACAGGCCTTTCCGCGAGCTTTCGAGCGTTTCGGGATCGGTGACCGGGCGCGCGCGGACGTCGTCCATGGCGATGCCGTGGCGCTCCATGAACTCGAAGTCCGGATGGTAGCCGGTCATGGCGAAGACGAAGTCGTTGCCGATGGTGACTTCGCCCTCCGGCGTCGCGATGCGGACGAAATCGTCGCCGATCTCGAGCAGGCGGCTTTTGAAGTGCGCCCGGATGTCGCCGGCGGCGAGGCGGTTCTCGATATCGGGCCGGAGCCAGTACTTGACGTTCTTGTGGATCGCCTCGCCGCGGTGCACCAGGGTGACGCGCGCGCCGGCGCGGTGCAATTCCAGCGCGGCGATGGTGGCCGAGTTCTTGGCGCCCACCACGACGACATCGGTGCCGAAGTACGGGTGCGCTTCTTTGTAGTAGTGCGTCACCTTGGGCAGGTGCTCGCCGGGCACGTGCAACCGGTTCGGGCGGTCGTAGAAACCGGTGGCGAGGATCACCTTCTTCGCGGCGAAGCCGCGGGCGATGCCGTGCGCGCTGACGGCGTGCACGGTGTAGGCGCCATCCACGCCGTCGATACGCTCCACGGTGTGGTACTGGCGGATGTCGAGCGCGTAGTGTTCGGCGACGCGCCGGTAGTACTTGAGCGCTTCGGTGCGGGTCGGCTTCTCGTTGAGCGCCGTCATCGGCAGGTCGCCGATTTCGAGCAGTTCGGGCGTGGTGAAGAAGACGAGGTTGGTCGGATAGTGGAACAGCGAATTGACCACGCAGCCCTTGTCGAGCGAGACGGCGCGCAGCCCCCGGCGCTTCAGCTCGATGGCGCAGGCGAGTCCGGTGGGTCCTGCCCCCACCACGACGACATCGAAATGTTCGAGACTCACAGCATCTTCTCCACGTCGGCGTAGACGGCCGCGAGGGCCGCGGGAAGCTGCGCCGCATCCTTGCCGCCGGCTTCGGCCATGTCCGGACGTCCGCCGCCCTTGCCGCCCACCGCGGCGGCCACCGCACCCGCGAGCTTGCCCGCGTGGACCTTGCCGGTCAGGTCCTTGGTGACGCCCGCGACGATCGCCACCTCGCCGTTCGAGCCGGAGCCGAGCACCACGACGCCGCTCTGGAACTTATTGCGGAGTTCGTCGACCAGGGTGCGGAGCTGCGCGCGATCCGCGTCGGCGATCTCCGCCGCGAGCACCTTCACGCCCTTCACCTCGCGGACTTGCGCCCCGAGGTCGGAGGACTTGCTCTGCGCCAGCTTCGTCTTCAACTGCTCCACCTGGCGCTCCAGCGCGCGCTCCTTCTCGATCATCTTTTCGAGATGCTCGAGCAGTTCGGTCTCCGACGCGCGGATCAGCGACGCGGCGCGATGAACGGCGGCAGTGGTTTCCTGGAAGCGCGCCAGCGCCCCTTCACCGGTAATGGCCTCGATGCGGCGCACGCCCGCCGAGATGGAGCCCTCGTAGACGACCTTCGCGAGGCCGATGTCGCCGGTGCGCGCCACGTGGGTGCCGCCACAGAGTTCGGTGGAAAAGCCCGGCACGGCGACCACGCGGACCACGTCGCCGTATTTCTCGCCGAACAGGGCCATGGCGCCGCGCGAGATGGCCTGGTCGAGCGCCATGATCTCAGTGGTGACGGGCGCGTTCTCCAGGATCTGCTCGTTCATCAGGCGCTCGACTTCGGCCAGCTCGTCGGCGTCCATGGCCGTGTAGTGCGTGAAGTCGAAACGCAGGCGTCCCGGCTCCACCACGCTGCCCGCCTGCTTCACGTGGGTCCCGAGCACCTTGCGCAGGGACGCGTGCAGCAGGTGCGTCGCCGTGTGGTTGCGCATGGTGGAGCGGCGCAGCGGCGCGGCTACCACTCCGGTTAGCGAATCGCCGGACCGGATGGGCGCCAGCGTTTTCACCTTGTGCACGGCCAACCCGGGAACCGCGTTATAGGTGGCCAGGACGAATCCGGCGCGCTCGCCGTTGGCGCGGAACAGGGCGCCCTGGTCGCCCACCTGGCCGCCCGCCTCGGCGTAGAACGGCGTGCGGTCGAACACGATTTCGACATCGGCGTCCGCCGGCACGGAGTCGACCAGTTTTTGCTCCAGGATCAAGCCTGCCACCCGGCACGTGTGCTCCTCGAGGCGGTCGCGGAGGAACTCGGGCTTGCCTTTGGCGAGCAGTTCCTGATACACCGGCGCGACCTGCGCGCGCTCAGCGCCCTTCCAACTGGCGCGGGCGCGGGTGCGCTGCTTCTCCATCTCCGCCTCAAAACCCTCGCGGTCGATGGCGAGACCCTTTTCGCGCGCCATGTCCTCCTGCTCGTCGAGCGCGAGGCCGTAAGTGTCGTAGAGCTTGAACGCCGCCGCGCCCGGCAGTACGCCGCCCGCGGCGGACTTCGCCTCGTCGTGAAAGACTTTCTCGGCCACGGCGAACGTCGTCGCATACCGGTGCTCTTCGTCCTTGACGACGCGCGCGACGCGCTGGATGCTCTCCAGCATGTCGGGATACGCACCCGCCATCAGTTCCGCGACGAAACCGGTGAGCTTGTGCAGGTACGGCTCATTCATCCCGATCATGCGGGCGTTGCGCATCGCGCGGCGCATGATCTTGCGCAGCACGTAGCCGCGGCCTTCGTTCGAGGGGAGCACGCCGTCGTGGATGAGGAACGCCGTGGCGCGCGCGTGATCCGCGTTGATCCGCATCACCGTGTCCGCCCGGTCGTTTTCACCGTAGGCGGCGCCGAAGTACTCCCCGGCTTTGTCCACGATCGGACGGATCAGGTCCGTTTCGTAGTTCGAGAGCTTGCCCTGCAGCACGGCGGCGAGGCGCTCGAGGCCCATGCCGGTGTCGATGGACGGCTTGGGCAAGGGCGTCAGCTTGCCGGAGCTGTCGCGGTCGAACTGCATGAAGACGAGGTTCCAGATCTCCACGAACCGCCCGCCCCCGTCGAGCGGGAACTCCTCGTGCTCCCGGCCCGGCTCCGCCGTCCCCGGGCCGAGGTCGAAGTGGATCTCCGAGCACGGGCCGCACGGACCCGTGTCGCCCATCTGCCAGAAGTTATCTTTCTCGTCGAGGCGGAAGATGCGGCTCTTGGGCACGCCGGTCACTTCCTGCCAGAGGTTTTCGGCATCGTCATCCTCGCGGAAGACGGTGAAGTACAGCCGGTCCTTGGGCAGGCCGTACTCCTTGACGATCAGTTCCCAGGCATACGCGATCGCTTCGCGCTTGAAGTAGTCGCCGAAGCTGAAATTGCCCAGCATCTCGAAGAACGTATGGTGGCGGCGCGTGTAGCCGACGTTTTCGAGGTCGTTGTGCTTGCCGCCCGCGCGGACGCACTTCTGCGACGTCGCCGCGCGGGAGTAGTCGCGCTGTTCGAGGCCGAGGAAGACGTCTTTGAACTGGTTCATGCCCGCGTTGGTGAACAGCAGCGTCGGGTCGTTCGCGGGAACGAGCGAGGAACTGCGGACCACGCGGTGCTGGTGGGAGGCGAAGTAATCCAGGAACTTCTGGCGGATCTGAGTGCCGGTCATTTCTGGACTTATTGTCGCAAAAGCGGTATGGGCGGCGTCTTGCGCGCGATTGCCAGTCCGTTGGGCGCGCTGACCGTCGCCCACCTGCGGGGGCTTAGGGAGGCGCTTGCCGCTTGCTGACGCGCACGGCTCGGTTGGCGGCGGCGCGCTACCGGACCTCGAGCGTCAGGGCGGCCCAGAAGCTCTCCCAATCCGCATCCAGATCCCCGGCGGTGCGCTCGATGACGACGCCGCTGATGCGCCACTGGCCGGGTTTGTCGAGCGGGACGCGGATGCGGCCTTCGGAGTCGGTGCGGCCGACGATGGCGATGCCGTTCTGGCCGCCGGCGGCCCAAGCGGCTTCGATGCGCATGCCGGCGAGGGGCTGGCCGCGCCACAGGACCTGGACCGGGAGTTCGGCGCCGGGTTTCAGAGCGGCCGGGTCGGCGAGCGGCACGATCTCGATGGTGAGGCCGACGGGCTTCTGCCAGGCGGCGGTGGGGTCGCCGGCGACGACGTAGGCCTTGGCGAATTTCGAGTAGCGCTCGCGTTCGCGGCGGGCTTCGAGGCCGTTTTCGGCGCGCCAGGCGGCGGCCCGGTCGAGTCCTTCGTCTTTCAGATAGGCCTGGAATTGCGGGCCCTCCATGGCGTGGATACGGGGCGTGGTGTTGACCACCAGCCACTGGGATCCGGCGGCGAGGGGCGCGGCGGTATGGGTGGCTTTGCCGGCCATGCGGAAGTGGCCGAGGGGGACGATGCCGTCGCCGGCGATGACGCGGGCGACGAGGCGGTTGGGGTCCGCCGCTTCGATGCCGCGCGGGAACTCGTCGCCCGAATGGACGGAGACGAGGATGCGCTCGCCGGGCTGGGCCTGGAACTTCTGGGGCATCAGGTAGATGAAGTGGGCATGGGCGAGCATCGCCGTGCCCGCGGTGAACAGCAGGATGTTCCGGGTCATTCTGTTTTGGCCTCCAACTCTTTGAGCAGCGGGGTCTGGTATCCGATCTTCTTGACGATGGCGAGCTGCGCTTTCGCGTCGGCCGTCCGGCCCGCGGCGGTGAGCGCTTCGGCGTACATCAGGCGCGCGCGAACGTCGCGGCGCGGGTTATGCTCCATGAACGCGAGCGCGGCCGGCGCGGCGCCGTTGCGGGCCTGTTGAACGGCGCGTTGCCAGGCGGCGGACTCGGGGCCGGGCGGGGTGTCGCGGAAGCCGGGCCACAGTTTCTGCACCTGCGCGTCGTACTGGGCGGCGAGTTCGAGGCGTCCGGCATCGCGCGCGATGCGGGCGCCGAGCGCAAGCAAACGTGCGCGCTCGAAAGGATCGTCGCCGGGGATACGGCCGAAGACGTCGCCGAGCAGGTGCAAGGCGCCGTCGACTTCGCCGAAGTCTTCGCGGAGTTCGATGGCTTTCCAGCGGCCGGCGACCTCGTCCTTGCGCAAGTTGAGCATCCACTGGACCTGCTTTTCGGCGCCGGCGTAGTCGCCGCGGCGGACGGCGAGGGTGGCGAGGTAGCCGTAGGTGTCGCGGTCGTCGGGCACTTCTTTGTTCATTTGCACGGCGAGCGGCTCGGCCTCGGAGAAGCGCTCCTCGATGAGGAGGATTTCGAGGTCGAGCTTCCGGGCGGTAAAGTGCAGGGGGAACTGGCGCTGGAACTGGTCGAGGGACTGGCGGGCTTCGCGGAGGCGTTCGGGGTCGCCGGTTTCGCGGTAGCGGCGGACCTGAAGCGCGGTGAGTTCGAGGCGCGCCTGGAAGTTGTCGGGCTGGCGCTCGACGCGGGCGGCGAGGGCGGCCAGGCGGTTCTGGGTGGTCGCGCCGCCCGGCTGGGCGAGAAGCCCAGCCGGAGCCAGCGCCGCGATCGTGAGAAGTCCCAAGAGAAGGGTTTTCATGATCGCCGTGTCCTTAGCGGACCGGACCGCCGCCGGGCTCACCCGGATCGAGGTGCCGCCGGTCGCGGCCGCTGGGGCAGAGGCCGACGTAGGGGAAGACGTCCCGGTAGGGCTGGTCGTCGACATTGACGCCGTCGCCGAGCCGGTTGTTCGGGAACTTGTTGAAGCCCTGGGCGAGGACGCCGCCGACGACGACGCGGAGCGCGATGTCGGTGACGTCATCCTGGAGGCGGCGACCGTTGGGGAAGCCCGCGGCGTCGCCGCCGATCAGGCCGAGGCGGTTGATGCGGTCGGGCGGCGTGGCAGGGACGCCGGTGTTCAGCCGCAGCAGGTCCGCGACGGGGCCGGCCGGGGTGCCGGGAGCAGCGATGGGCGCGGCGTAGGTCACCAGCGGCAGCAGATCGACGCGCGGAGGCGCCGGGATCTCGATGACGCCGCCGGTGAGCGCGTTGAAGACGCGCGCGATCAGCGGGTCGAGCAGGAAGGGCGCGAACTGCGCGTCATTCCGGGGCTGGTCCATGGAGAAGCGGTCCTTGGAGCCGGTGCCGATGAGCAGCTCGTTCACGAGGGGGTTGCCCATGCGCTGGATCTGCTGCACCTGGCCGAGGTTGATGGCCGGGTTGGGCGAGGAGCGCACGGTGAACTGCTGGCGAGAGGTCGCGGCCCACATCCCGATGGTGGCGGCCGGAGAGGTGGCGGGCTCGCGGCGGCCGGTGCGGGTGAGCATTTCGATCGGCACTTCGATGGCGATGGTGTTCACGGCGAAGCCGGAGACCGTGTCGGTGGCGAAGTTCTGCTTGGCGGCGTCTTCGGAGTCGGTGAGGACGCCGGGCACGCCGGAGCCGAGGGTGCGGAGGTTGCCGGTGTCGAACGTGCCGCCGAGGTCGATCCAGAAGGCATCGTCGGTAGTGCCGGCGAAGACGCTGACTCCGTTGGAGAGCGCGTAGGTACCGGCCTTGTAGAGCGACTCGTAGTCCATGGTGCGGCTGCCGGTGTTGGCGGGGACGGCGTAAAACGGAGCGCCGTCGCCATTGGCGAGGACGGTGGCCTGGCCGTTGCGGATCACGGTGACGCGATAGCTCTGGCGGAGTCCGAGGCCCGGGTCGTCAAAGCTCTTGATCTGCGGAGGCACGATGGGCGTGCCGGGCGCGACGGGCGCCGGGGAGTTGCGCGGCGCGACCGCCCCGTTGCCGATGCCGGCGTAGGACTGCCAGAGGCCGGGCAGACGCTGCTCGGTGGTGAACTGGAACTGGAAGATGACGTCTTCGACGGCGTCATTGTTGTTGTCGACCTTGATCTCGTAGAGGATCGAGGAGTCGAAGGGGAAGTAGTGGGGTCCGTTGGCGGGTTCGAGCAACGGATCCACACCGAACATGAGGGTGACTTTTTCGGGAGCCGTGTTGGCGGGTTGCCCGGGACGGTAGCTGACGAACGCGTATACGTCCGTAATGTCGGCGGCGCGGTCGAGCGCGGTGATGGGCGCCTCCCGGTGGTTGGCAGCTTCCACCGGCGGGACGGCCATCAAAAACGCAAGTCCGGCCGCGAGAACTGATCTGACGTTCTGCATGCTGGATGCACTCCTTTGGATTGGGGCGGCCGGGAACGCACCGCCTCTAGGGGCTACTACGGGGGTGCGGGGAGTTTGGATGTCTGGAGAGCTGGGTGCAGCGCATGGCGCTGCAGACCAGGGCATACCTATGGTAATACTTGTGGTATGAAGACAGCGATCTCGCTGCCGGATCCTCTATTCCGCTCCGCGGAGACCGCCGCGAAGAGACTCAAGCTCTCGCGCAGCCAGCTCTATGCGCGGGCGCTCGCCGAGTTCCTGGAACGGCAGGAGGCCGACGCGATCACGCGGCGGCTGAACGAAGTGCTGGCAAGGGAAGGCGACGCGGTAGACCCGGTGCTGGAGCGGATGCAGTTCGCGTCACTCGAAAAGGAATCCTGGTAAGTGGAAGTCCGGCGGGGCCAGGTGTGGTGGGCGGACCTGCCCGAGCCGGCCGGGTCGGGACCCGGCTACCGGAGGCCAGTGCTGGTGGTGCAGGCGGATGCGTTCAACGCCAGCCTGCTGCGCACCGTGTTGGTGGCGGCCATCACGGGCAACCTCGGACGGGCCGCGGCGCCGGGCAATGTGCTGGTTCCCGCGAAGGTGTCCGGCTTGCCTCGCGACTCGGTGGTGAACATCACGCAGGTGTTTGCGCTGGACCGGCGGTTCCTCGCGGAGTACGTCTCCGCGCTGCCAGCCGGAGTGCTGGCAGCCGTCGACCGAGGACTCCGCAGCGTGCTGCAGTTGTAGCTCCGCGCTCAATCGCGATCGAAGATGGAGCCCAGCGCGCCGAGGTTGCCGTGTTGCTCGGTGCCGTTCGCGAAGACGCTCAACTCCCGCCGCAGCTTGTCGATGGTCATGCTCTGCACCACGACGCGGCCGGGGCCGGTAAGCGTGGCGAGGAAGACGCCTTCGCCGCCAAAGAGGGCGGTCTTGATGGAACCGACGAACTGGATGTCGTAGGTGACGGACTCCTGAAAGCCGACGATGCAGCCGGTGTCGACCTGGAGCTGCTCACCGGGCCCGAGCATGAAGTCGACGAAGTCGCCGCCGCCGTGGATGAAGACGACGCCGGGGCCGGTGAGGCGCTCGAGGATGAAGCCTTCGCCGCCGAAGAAGCCGGCGCCGAGTTTCTTGACCAGCGCGATGTTCAACTGAACGCTGGTCTGGGCAACAAGGAAGCTGTCGCGCTGGACCAGGATGGACTCGCCGGCCTTGAGGTCGAAGGGCTGAATGCGGCCGGGGTAAGTGCCGGCGAAGCCCACCTCGCCGGCGGTGGCGGCGCGGAAGTAGGTGAGAAACAGGCTCTCGCCCATGAGCTTGCGCTTGACGGCGCCCCAGAGCTTGTCGCCGAGGGATTCGCCCTGCATGCGGGTCTCCCACTGGACACTGGGGGTCTTGTAGAGCATTTTGCCGGCTTCGGCGTAGACTTCCTGGCCGGGCTGGAGCTTGAGGCGGGCGACCTGCAGGTTATCGCCCTGGATGGTGTACTCGAGCCTCGGGACCGGGTCCGGCGCGGGCGCGGCGGCGCCGGCGGGTTTGCCGCACGAGGGACAGAAGCGGGCTTCGTCGCCGACCTGGGAACCGCATTGCGTACAAAAGGGCATCGTCTCGAACCATCCTCCAAAGCGCTATCGTCTCACGGCGCGGCTACAATGAAAGTTCGCGTCCTCGCCGAGAGACCGGATGCAATCGAACAAACGAATCCTTTTTACCCTGTGTTCCCTCGTTCTTGCCACGGGCGCGTCCGCGGATACGGTGCCGCAGAGTTGCGGTACGCACCTGGCCCGCACCGAGGAGGAGCTGTTTCTCCACCGGCGGCACGCCACGCGGGATCCGCGGGTGGCGCTGCGGGGCGCGGCGCGGCGGGCAAACCGCGATGTGGGAGAGATCGCGATCCTCGAGGATGCGGGCGGGGTGGTGGGACGGCGCAACGCGTTTACGCTGAACAACCGGACGCTACTCTTTCGGCCCCAGGACGCCGGAGCCACGCGCTACCGCCTGAGCAGCGGCGATGACAGCTTCGACACGGCCGCGAACCTGAACGGGTTCCTGATCGCGGGGCTGGCGGACGACGACTCGCGAGCGTACACGCTGCCGTTTTCGTTTCCCTTCTACGGGCAGCGGTACACGCAGTTGTGGATCAACTCGGACGGTAACCTGACGTTTTCGGGGCCGGACCCGACCGTCACGGACCGGTCGCTGGGCCGGCTGCTGGCGGGACTGCCGCGGATTGCGCCCCTGTTCACGGACCTGAACCCGCCGCAAGCGCGGGGCGGGATCAGCGTGCTGCCGGCCTCGAACCGGCTGGTGATCACCTGGAGCGAGGTGCCGTTGTTCTCATCTTTCGGCCCGAGCACGCTGCAGACGTTTCAGGTCCGGCTGTACCCGGACGGGCGCATCGAGTTCGCGTACCGGGGCGCGTCGGCGCCGGATTCCGTGGTCGGGATTTCGCCGGGGGGGCTGCGGGGTCCGTCGGCGATTATTCCGCTGTATGACGGGTCGACACAGGAATTCACCGGGGCCGTGGCGGAGCGTTTCTCGTCGAGCAGCGAGATCGACCTGGTGACGGCGGCGCAGCGGTTCTACGAAACGCACGAAGACGCCTACGACTACCTGATTTTCTACAACGCGCTGGGGATCCCGGCGAGTTCTTCGGCGGTGGCGTTTCAGGTGACGGTGCGTTCGGCGACGGCGGGGATCGGCGATAAGTTCGTGAACGCGGGAGCCGATTTCGGATCGGGGCGGCGGCTGCAGGCGGTGCTGAACATGGGTCCGCTGACGCAGTACCCGGCGGATCCGAATGCGCCGGTGCCGGCGCGGTTCCCGACGGGCGATACGCCGTTGTCGCTGCTGGCGCACGAGTTCGGGCACCTGTTCCTGGCGTTCACTTCGATTCGGGATCCGAATAACGCGACTGCGCGGCCCATGCTGGGGCGCGGCGGGGTCCACTGGGCGTTTGCGTACAACTCGGACGCGTCGTTTCTGGAGGGCAACCGGATCTCCGATCAGGGGGCGAATGCGGTGCCGCGGTTCGTGACCACGGCGGCGGTGGAGAAGTACTCGGCGCTGGACCAGTACCTGATGGGATTTCGAGCGCCCGAGGAAGTGCCGGGCAGTTTCGTGGTGCTGAACGCGACGGTGGCCAGCGCGTCGCGGCCGCCGCAGGTGGGTGTCAATTTTAACGGGACGCGGCGCGAGGTGAACGCCAGCGACATCGTGGCGCTGGAGGGGCGGCGCGCTCCGGATCACACGGTGGCGCAGCGGACGTTCCGGGTGGCGTTCGTGCTGATTGTGCCGGCGGGCGGGACGCTGGCGTCCTCGGATCTGGCGCAGGTGGAGGGCTACCGGACATCGTTTCCGGGGTATTTCGCCGCGGCGACGGAGAACCGGGCGGCGGTGGACACTACGCTGCGGCGCGCGGTGCAGTTTTCGGCGGCGCCGGCGCGGGGGATCGTGTTCCGCTCCGGCGGTTCGGCGTCGGTGGAAATCGAGGAACGGCGGAGCACGGACCTGGTGTTCGCCGTGCGCTCGCGCCTCGGGTTGACGGGGGTGCCGGAGGCGGTGACGATTCCGGCGGGAGCCATGCGCGCGACGTTCACATTGCGGGGATTGCAGCCGGGGGTGGACGAGGTGACCCTGGAACCCTCGGATCCGGCATTCGAGCGGGTGACGGCGCGGATCCAGATTCTGGAGTTCGGACCGGCGCTGCGGCTGGCGGTGGGCGCCGGCGATAAGCAGTCGAATTCGAACCCGGCCCCGCTGCCGCAACCGGTGGTGTTTCAGGTGACGGACGCGAACCGTCTGGGGTATCCGGGGTTGCCGGTGCGGGCGATCGCGTCGTCCGGAGGCACGGTGGAGCCGGCGGAAGTGATCAGCGACGAGAACGGCAACGCGGCGTTCCGGTGGACGCCGGCGCCGGGGGGGATCAACATCCTGGAGGCGTCGATTCCGGCGATTCCGAGTGCGGTGGCGCGGGCCACGGCGCTGGGACGGCCGACGATGGCGGCGAACGGGATCGTGAACGCGGCGTCGTTCGCAACGCAGGTGGCGCCGGGGTCGTTCGTGTCGATTTTCGGAGGCTCGCTGGCGGCCGGATTCGCGGGGTCGTTTTCGTCGCCGTTCCCGACGCGGTTCAACGACATCACAGTGTCGGTGAACGGGGTGCTGGCGCGCCTGGTGTCGGTGACGGATAACCAAATCAACATCCTGCTGCCGCAGGATCTGAACGCGACGATCCCGGCGACGGTGACGGTAGTGACGCCGGCCGGACAGAGCGAGGCCGCGGCGGTGCGCGTGGCGCCGGCGGCGCCGGGGATCTTCTTCGATGCGGCGACGGGGCTGGGAGCGATTCTGGTGGCAAACACGGGATTGACGACGGCGCAGCGGCCCGTGGCGGCGGGGGATTTCCTGGAGATCTACTGCACGGGGCTGGGCGTGCTGCGAACGGACGGAACCACGGGGTTCACGCCGCAGGTGACGGTGGGCGGGCGGCCGGCCGAACTGTTCTACAGCGGACGGACCGGGGTCAACGGGCTGTACCAGGTGAACGTGCGGGTCCCGAGCGGCCTGTTTTCGGGGCTGCAGGACGTGCAGGTGACGGCGAACGGCGTGACCTCGAACACGGTGAAGATCCAGGTGCGGTAGGCCGCGCGGCGAGTACGCATCCGCCGACCTGTTAGAGTAGTCTTCATGAAAGGCAACGATCAGGTAATCGCCTTCCTTCAAGAAGTCCTGAAGGCCGAACTCACCGCCATCAATCAGTACTTTCTGCATGCCGAGATGCAGAACAACTGGGGCTACCAAAAGCTGTACGCATTCACCCGCAAGGAAGCGATCGAAGAGATGATGCACGCCGAGAAGCTGATCGAGCGCATCCTTTACTTCGACGGCGCGCCGAACATGACGGAGCTCTTCCCGCTGCGGATCGGACAGAACGTCAAAGATCAGATCACCAACGACTTGCAGCTGGAGTACGACGCCGTGCCGCGCCTGAACAAGGCCATCAATGCGGCAGTGGCGGCGGGGGACAACGGGTCCCGGGAGCTGTTCGAGAAGATCCTGGTGGACGAAGAGCACCACGTGGATTACCTGGAGGCGCAGTTGCAGATCATCCAGGACATCGGGGTGGAGAACTACCTCGCGCAGCAGATCCACAAGGACGAGTAGGAGTCCAGTTCCGGGGCCGGGCGGACGGTCCGGCCTCGGAAGATCCCTCAGCCGTCCGTCCCCAGCGCCCTAAACTTCCCACCTATCTAGGCCGATTACCTGAGTGGATGCCCGAGCCCACCCTGGAATCCGCCCGCGCGACCGCCGGTTTTCCGCCGGAGGATGAAACGATCGACCGGCTGAAGGGATTGTTTCTCGCCAGCCTGAACCACGAAATCCGGACCCCGCTGTCCGGGATCCTGGGCATGACGGATCTGTTGCTGGAAACGCCGCTTTCGGCCGAGCAACAGGAGTACGTCACGACGACGCGGGCGTGCGCCGAGAACCTGTTCGAGATCCTGAACGCGACGCTCGAGTACGCGGCGCTGTCCTCCGGGCGGCTGCTGCTCGAGGACAGCGAGTACTCGCTGGCGGAAGTGCTGGACGCGGCGGTGGCATCGCATGCCGGCAAGGCGCGCGCGAAGGGTCTGAAGCTGGTGGCGACGCTGGATCCGCGGCTGCCGGAGACGCTGTCCGGCGACGCGCAGCGGCTCCGCGAGATCCTGGGTCACCTGCTGGCCAACGCGGTGAAGTTCACGGTGGCGGGGCAGATCGAAGTGCGGGCGATGTGGGCCGAAACCGCCGCGGGTTTGCACCGGCTGGAGTTGTCGGTCTCCGATACGGGCATCGGGATCGACGCGCAGAAGCTGGCCGGGATTTTCGATTCGTTCCGGCAACTGGATACCGGCCTCTCGCGGACCTATTCGGGCCTGGGCCTGGGGCTGGCGCTGGTGCAAAAGCTGGCGTCGTTCATGGGGGGCGAGATCCGGGTGGAGAGCCGGCCGGGTGTCGGGAGCACGTTCACGGTATCCCTGCCGCTGCGCCGGGCCGAGGAGACGCGGCACGCCGCGCCGCCGCCGGTGGCGACACCCGCGGCATCGCACCGACTGCTGGTGGTAGAAGATAACGACGTAGGGCAGCAGATCATCCGGCACATGCTGTCGCGGCAGCCGTACCAGGTGGATTTCGCGGCGACGGGCAAGTCTGCGATCGAGGCGGCGGGTTCACATCGTTACGACCTGATCCTCATGGACCTCCAGGTGCCGGACATGGACGGTTTCGCGATCACGGACGCGATCCGCAAGATCCACGGGTACGAGCAGACGCCGGTGCTGGCGTTGACTGCCAACACCGCCGACGAGTACCGCAAGCTATGCCTGGAGCGGGGCTTGCAGGCGTTTCTCTCGAAGCCGATCCACGCCGCGGAATTGCACGCGGCCGTGGGGCGGTACCTGAAATAGCCATCGGACCGCGGTCCCCTCGCTTCAGTTCGGCTAATAGTGCACGCGCGCGGCTTTACATGGCGGCACGCCTGCAATAGAATCGGAGCCACCTTTCTCAGGAGGTCCGGTTCTCATGAAGCTTCGTCTTGCTTTGGCGGCAATCGCCCTCTTCACCCTGGAGGGCCGCGCATTGGCCCAGGCGGTTTCGGCGCGGCTGGAGGGATTCGTCCAGGATCCGTCGCGCGCCGTGGTTCCCGGAGTCACGGTAGCCGCGGTCAACGAGGGCACGGGGATCCGCACGCAGGTGACGTCGAACGACGCTGGCCGGTATGTGTTCCCGAACCTGCCGCCGGGCTCCTACACGGTGTCGGCGGAGTTCACAGGCTTCAAGAAAGTGGTGGTCGCCGGAATCCAGCTCCAGATCGGCGATAGCCGTACGCTGGACCTGCTGCTGGCGCCCGGCGAGGTGACCGAGAGCGTCAACGTGAGCGCCGAAGCGGCACTGGTGAATACCACCACCGCCAAGCTGGGCGCCGTGGTGCAGAACCGCCAGGCGGTGGACCTCCCGCTGAACGGGCGCGACGCCATGATGCTGTTCTATTTGCAGGCCGGCACCAACCCGATCGACCGTTTCGCCAGCCAGCAGCAGAACGGCATCGTGGACGGACTCGGGCCGCACACCAGCTCGATCAAGGTAGAAGGCATCATGTCCAGCAATCCGGGCTTCGACTACGCGCCTTCCCGTCCGTCGACGCCGGTGCCGCAGGAGGCGGTGGGCGAGTACCGGATCACGACGTCGGGGGATTCGGCGGACGCGGGCCGCGGCTCCGGCGCGCAGGTGAAGGTCTTCATCAAGAGCGGCACCAACCAGTTCCGTGGGTCGGTGTTCGAGTTCAATCGCAACACGGCGTACAACGCCAACAACTTCTTCGCGAACAAGACGGGGCAGGAGCGGCCGGTGCTGCGGCGGAACCAGTTCGGGTTCGCGCTCGGCGGCCCGATCATCCGCAACCGGACGTTCTTCTTCACCACGGCGGAATGGCAGCGGCAGAACGCGGAGTCGATCGAGAACCGCTTCGTGTACACGACGCCTTTGCGCCAGGGGACTTTCCGGTATGTGCGGGGTGGCGCCAACAGCGCGGCGGCGGTCGACGCCCAAGGAAACCCAGTCAACCCGGCGAACATCGCGACGATCGACCTCCGGACCGTGGATCCGACGCGCACCGGGCTTGACACGGTCTTCCTGCCGAAGATCCTGGCGCAGATGCCCGCGCCGAACAACTACGACATCGGCGACGGGCTGAACCTGGCCGGGTACCGGTATACCTCGCCGCTACCCTTCGACTACAACAGCTTCCTGGTGAAGTTCGATCATTCGCTGACGACGAAGCACCAACTGGCGTTCTCGATGTCGCGCCAGACCGAGGACCAGCCGCAGGCGCGTTTGTACAACGGTGTTTCGCCCGAGGGGTTCACGGAACTCCGCCGCGGGGTGTCGCTGCGGGCCATCTCGAGCTTCAGCCCCCGGTTCACCAACGAACTGTCCGTCGGCGCCAACGACCGGACGTCGTTCCGGCCGATCACCAACGAAGACCAGCTCACGCCCCGGGGGAACTTCCAGTTAATCGGCCTCGGCACCACGTCGGGACTCACGGGCACTTCGAACGGCAACATCCACATCGTGCGCGGGTTGCAGCGGCAGCCGGCAGTGAACCTGGGGTTCTCGGACAACATGACCGCGGTGCTCGGCAACCACACCCTCACGTTTGGCGGCGAGTACTGGTATCAGACGTTGAACTCGCGGAGCGGCACTTCGGAGTTTCCGGTGTTGCGTACCACCAACGCCGACAACCCGGCCAACGTACCGGCCATCACCGGATTGAACGCGAATGACCGGCTACGCGCGCAGCAGCTCGTGAACGACCTGACCGGCAGCATCGGCTCGATTACTCAGTCCTTCTACCTGACGGATAAGGCGGGCTACACACCGTTCGTGAACAACTACCAGCAGTTTCGGAAGCGCGAGTACGCCTTCTACGTCGGTGACATCTGGAAGGTGCGGCGCAACTTCTCGCTGAACCTCGGCCTCCGCTGGGAGCACTTCCCGCCGGTTTACATTGCGTCGGGAATCTATGGCTACCCGGTGGGCGGCGTGGAGGGCGCGCTCGGCATCCAGGGTCCCACCCGCCAGCCGACCCGCTGGGGTCTCGCCGACAACCAGGGTAAGGATATTTTCCGGACGGACCGGAACAACTTCGGGCCGACGGTGGGGTTTGCCTGGGATCCGTTCGGCAAGGGCAAGACGTCGATCCGCTCGTCGTACCGGATTGCGTTCGACCGGTTCATGATCGTGACCGGGAACTTCTCGGGCCGGAATTACGGAACCACGACGACAGTGGTGCTGAATCCGCTGACGCGGTTCTCCGATCCGCGGCTGTACTCGAGCATCCTGCCGATCCCGGTGCCGAAACCGTTCGAGGATCTGCCGAACATCCGGACCGGGCGAGCCTATGTCGCCGATCCCGAGCTCGCGGTGCCGTACACGCAACTGTGGGGATTCGGCATCGAGCACGAAGTGTTCCGGAACTGGAAGCTGGACCTGAACTACGTAGGCAACCACGCGGTCGGCATGTGGCGCGGGCAGGACCAAAATCAGGTGGAGATCCGCAACAACGGATTCCTGCAGGCGTTCCAGATCGCGCAGCGCAACCTTGCCGCCACCGGGAACTTCCTGAACGGCGAGAGCCTCGGCCCGCTCGCGCCGTTGTTCCGGCTGGTTCCGACGTCGCAGAATACGGTGATCCAGCAGGGGCAGGCGGCAGCGCTGGCCAACTTCATCGACACCACGACGCTGCTCACCGGCCGCCGCGGCGGCCTGCTGGAACGGGCCGGGTTGTCCGACAACTTCTTCCGCTTCAACACCCAGGTGGACGACCTGACTATCGCCGGCAACCGTAGCCACTCGACCTGGAACGCCCTCAAGCTCGGGCTGACCAAGCGCCTCGACAAGGGGATGTACTTCCAGTTCAACTACACCTTCTCGCGCGGCTTCACGGACGCGATCCCGGAGCAGGACCTGGGGCTCGACTACCGCGACAACGCCAACATGCGGCTGGACAAAGGGCTCAACCCACTGAACTCGACGCACGTGGTGCAGGCGAATGGCATTTGGGAACTCCCGTTCGGCAAGGGCAAGTGGCTCGGCAACCAGACGGGCGGCTTCATGAACGCGCTGATCGGCGGCTGGCAGGTGAACGGCCTATACAACTTCGCAAGCGGCCGGCCGCTCGCGTTCTCGACGGGCCGTTTCAATCTGAGCCAGACGGTGGCCAGTACGCCGGACTTCGTGGGCGACTTCTCGAGCCTCAGCGGAATCGCGCGCGGCAACCAAATCCTGTTTCTGACACCCACCGAGGTGGCGGCGTTCCGCAATCCCGCCGCGGGATCGACGGGCGGGATGCCGCGCAACTCCCGGTTCACGGGTCCGAGCTTCTTCACCTTGGACGCCAGCGTATTCAAGCAGTTCAGCCTGGCGCCGATTCGGGAGGGCATGGCGCTGCAGTTCCGCGCGGAGTTCTTTAACGTCCTGAACCAGGTGGCGTTTCAGGCTCCGCCCGCGACGAACCTGAATATCAATTCGGGGAGCTTCGGGCAATTGAACGCGGCCTATCCGGCGCGCATCGGGCAGTTCGCGCTGAAGCTGACGTTCTGACCACCCTGACGAAGGAGTCCCAATGAGACGTGGGTTGCTGCTGATTTGGTTCGGCGCTGCGGCCGTCCTGGCCCAGGCTCCCGCGCCGGCCGCGGTATGCGCGGATCCCAGGGCGCATGCCGCCATCGGTGCGATGGCCGAGAAGGAACTGGCCAAGTCCGGCGTGGGCAGCGTCACGGTGGGCGTGATCTGCGGTCCGAAGCTGGTGTGGACGAAGAGCTACGGGTTCGCGGATATCGCGGCCGAGAGAGCCGCGACGGCGGACTCGGTGTACCGGATCGGGTCGATCACCAAGCAGATTACCGGGGTGATGCTGCTGCAGCTTGCCGAGCGCGGCAAGGTGAAGCTCTCGGATCCCGTGGAGAAGTACCTGCCCGAGATCAAGCTGGTGCAGGGGCGCTGGGCGAACGCTCCGCCGGTGACGCTGGTGCAACTGGCGACGCATACCGCGGGGCTGGATCGGGAGCCGGGCGACGTGGAGACTTACACCACGGGTCCCGTGGCGCGGTGGGAAGAGACGATGAAGGCTTCCCTGCCCCACACCAAGTACCTTTTCGAGCCGGACACGCGGTACTCCTACTCAAACATCGGCTACGCGCTGCTCGGCGCGGCGCTGGGCCGGGCCGCGGGGATGCCCTACATCGAGTACATGCAGAAGAACATCCTGGGGCCGCTGGACATGCCGCACACCGCCTTTGAGCAGACACCGGAGATCATGAAGTCGCTGGCGAAGGGGTACGTGCTGCGCGACGGAAAGGGCGATCCGGCGCCGGCCGCGCGGGAACTCGAGCGCGGCCGCGGGTACAAGATCCCGAACGGCGCGCTCTTCACCACGGTCGGCGACCTGGCACGCTTCGTGGCCTTCGAACTGGGGGCCGGGCCGGAAACGGTGTTGCCGCGGAAGGTGTGGCTGGACAACCTGACGCGCTCGAATTCGGCGAACGGCGAGCTGACGAGCGGCTACGGCGTGGGATTCCAGATGATGCGCCGCGGCGAGATGGTCGTTTACGGCCACGGCGGTTCCGTGGCGGGCTACCATGCGGGCGCGTACTTCCATGTCGCGTCGCAGACCGGATTGATCTTCCTGCGGAACGCCGCTGCGCCGGACTTCCGGAACGATTTTGTCTTCGCGGCCTTCGCCGCACTCACGGGAAAATGATGATGCGAACCCTGCTAGTCCTGCTGCCCTGCCTTCTACTGGCCCAGCCGGCCGCTGACACGCGGCAGAAAGTCGACGCGCTTTTCGCCCGGTACAACCGGACCGACAGCCCCGGCTGCACAGTCGCGGCGACGCAGAACGGCGCCACGATCCTGAGCGCCGCATACGGCATGGCGGACCTCGAACACGGGATCGCCCTGCATCCGGACTCGGTTCTCGAAGCCGGCTCCGTTTCGAAGCAGTTCACGGCGGGCGCGGTGCTGCTGCTGGCCCAACAGGGCAAGCTCTCGCTCGACGATCCGGTGAAGAGGTACATCCCCGAGCTGCCGGACAACGCGGCCACGGTCACCGTGCGGCAGATGATCAATCACACCAGCGGGCTGCGAGATTGGGGCAGCGTGGCGGGCATCGGCGGGTGGCCGCGCACGTCGCGAGCCTACACGCACGCGCATGTGCTGGAGATCGTGGCCCGGCAGAAGGCGCTGAACTATGCCCCCGGCGCGCTGTATTCGTACAGCAACACGGGCTATAACCTGGCGGCGATCCTGGTGTCGCGCGTGGCGGGCAAGCCGTTCGCCGAGTACTCGAAGGAGGCGATCTTCCGGCCGCTCGGCATGAATGCGACGGAATGGCGCGACGATTTCCGGCGCATCGTGCGGGACCGGGCGATCGCGTATCAGGGCGGCCCGGGCAGCTACCGGCAGGACATGCCGTTCGAGGATGTGCACGGCAACGGCGGGCTGTTGACGACCGTGGGCGACCTGCTCCGGTGGAACCGCAACTTCACGAGCCTCACCATCGGCGGGGCGGCGTTCGTAGAGGAGCAGCAGCGCCAGGGGAAGCTGACGGACGGAACGACCATCGCTTACGCGGCCGGATTGCGCGTGGCCAAGTGGCGCGGCGTCCGCGAGGTGAGTCATAGCGGGGCCACGGCGGGCTATCGCGCATGGCTGGGGCGGTACCCGGACCAGGGGCTCTCGGTGGCGGTGCTCTGCAACCTGACCTCCGGCGCCGCGCCGCAGCTCGGCAGGCAGGTGGCGCAGGTCTATCTGGGCGGCGCCCTGTCGCCGGCGCCGGCGCCGCAGGGCGTATCGCTCGACGCCGCCACGCTTGGCGCGCGCGCGGGTCTGTACCGCAGCACGCGGGATCACGAGATGCTGACGATCACGCTCGAGGGCGGGGCGTTGCGGCTGGGACGGATGGCGCTCACCCCGCGGTCCGCGACGGTGTTCGCGACGGGGCCGGACAGCGATGATCTCGAGTTTTCGGCGGACGGCAAGAGGCTGCTCGCCGGCAACGCGGGCGACGGACGCGAGGTTTACGAGAAGGTGGATCCGGCGAACCCCTCGGCGGCCGAACTGGCGGCATACACGGGCGAATACGCGAGCGACGAAGCCGAGACCGAGGTCCGGGTCGCCGTCGAGAACGGGCGCCTTATGCTGCGGCAACGGCCCGACACGAAGATCGGCATGTCGCCCACGTACCGCGACGGATTCAGTTCCGGCATGGGCAGCGTGCGCTTTCTGCGCGACGCGGCGGGCCGGGTGACCGAAATGAGCCTCGGCCAGGGCCGCGTGTGGGACCTTCGGCTGCGCAAGGTGCGGTAACCCCAGGGATCGAGGCTCCACGGCTCGCCGCGTTAGGCAAGAGCGGGATAGTCGATGTAACCGCGCGCGCCGGGCGTGTAGTAGAGCTTCGGATTCGCGGCGGCCAGCGGGGCGTTCTCGGCGAACCGGCGCGGCAGGTCCGGATTGCCGATGAAGGGCACGCCGAACGAGATCAGATCCGCCTCGCCCTTGGCCAGCGCCGCTTCGGCCGTCTCAGCCTGATAGCCGCCGTTCAGCATGAAGGCAGCGCCAAAGGCCTGCTTGAGCTCGGGCGCGAGCCGAAGTTCCTGATCGACCGGTTCAACGACATGGAGGTAGGCGATCTTCAGGGCTCCGAGGCGGGCGGCGGCATGGGAGAAGGTCGCTCGGGGATCCGAGTCCGACATCGAGTTGAAGCTGCCGGTGGGGGAGAGGCGGACGCCGACGCGATCCGCGCCCCAGATCTTGGCGACTGCCTCGGTGACCTCGACGAGCAGGCGGGCGCGGCGCTCGACCGGGCCTCCATAGGCGTCGGTGCGATGGTTGGTGCCGTCGCGGAGGAACTGGTCCAGCAAATAGCCATTGGCGCCGTGGAGTTCGACGCCATCGAATCCGGCGTCTTTGGCATGTTGGGCGCCGTTCGCGAACTCGGCAATCACGCCAGGAATCTCGTCGGGTTCCAGCGCCCGAGGGGTCGGGAAGTCCTGCATGCCGGAGGAGGTGTAGAGCTGCCCCTTGGCCGCGATCGCCGAGGGGGCGACGGGCAACGCACCGTCCGGTTGCATGGAAGGGTGGGAGATGCGGCCGACATGCCAGAGCTGGAGGAAGATCCGGCCGCCGGCGGCGTGCACGGCGTCGGTCACCTTGCGCCACGCGGCGGCCTGCTCCTCGGAATGGATACCCGGCGTGTTGGGGTAACCGACGCCGCGGGGCGAAACCTGCGTGGCTTCCGTGATCAGCAGTCCCGCGGAAGCGCGCTGCTGATAGTAGGTCACCATCAGGTCGTTCGGGACGGTGCCGACAGCGCGGCTCCGGGTCATGGGAGCCATCACGATGCGGCTGGGGAGGGGCACGGGCCCGAGGGAGAAGCTATCGAATAAGCGGGGCACGAGGAAATGGATGACGCGTCACGCAATTCGGTCGCAGAATTTTCCGGAAGCCAGGATTGGCTTTACCATTGAGGGACATGCAGGAACCACGCCGGGCGGCGATCGCGTTCATTTTCATCACGGTGCTACTGGACATGCTGGCCATGGGGATGGTGATCCCGGTGTTGCCGGGGCTGGTGGTCGGGTTCCTCGGCGGCGACACCAAGCGGGCGGCCCAGGTGTTCGGGCTGTTCGGGACCGTGTGGGCGCTGATGCAGTTCGGAATGGCGCCGCTGCTGGGCGCGCTTTCGGATCGTTTCGGCAGGCGGCCGGTGGTGCTGCTTTCCAACTTCGGACTGGGGTTTGACTACATTCTGATGGCGCTGGCCCCGACGCTGGGGTGGCTGTTCGCGGGGCGGGTAATCTCAGGGATCACGGCGGCGAGCGTGCCGACCGCGTTTGCGTACATTGCCGACGTGACGCCGCCGGAGCGGCGGGCGCAGAGTTTCGGGCTGATCGGCGCGACGTTCGGGCTGGGGTTCGTGCTGGGGCCGGCTTTCGGAGGGTTCCTGGGGGGATATCATCCCCGGCTGCCCTTCTGGGTGGCGGCCGGACTGAGCCTGACGAACGCGATGTACGGGCTGTTCGTGCTGCCGGAGTCCCTTCCGCCGGAGAAGCGCGGGCGGTTCTCATGGGCGCGGGCAAATCCGGTGGGAGCGCTGCGCCTGCTGGGGCGGCACCGGGAGTTGCTGGGCCTGGCGGGAGTGTATTTCTTCTTTTACCTGGGTCATGAGGTGCTACCGAACGTCTTCGTGTTGTACGCCGGGTATCGGTACCACTGGGATGAGCGGGCGGTGGGCCTGACGCTGGCGGCGGTCGGCGTGTGCGTAGCGATCGTGCAAGCCGGGTTGATCAAACCGGTGGTGGCGCGCCTGGGGGAGCGGCGGGCGATGCTCACCGGCCTCGGGTTCGGGCTGGCCGGGTTTGCGATCTACGGCCTGGCGTCTGAAGGCGTCTGGTTTCTGGCGGGCGTGCCCGTGATGTCGTTGTGGGGGTTCGCGGGCGCGGCGGGCCAGGGCATGATGTCGCGGCACGTCGCACCAGCGGAGCAGGGCCAGCTGCAGGGTGCGTTGCAGAGCATGCGCGGCATCACCGGATTGATCGGCCCGGGCCTGTTTACGCAGACGTTCGCGATGTTCCTGAAGGCGGCTCCGGGAGCGCCGTTCTATCTGGCGGCGGGGATGCTGGGGGTCGCGTTGCTGATCGGATACGCGGTAACCCGCGACGAACAGGCGGCGGCGCCGGCGGCGTAGTGGCAGCGAAAAGCAGGCTTGCTACAGTGGGGTTATGCGGTATCTGTGTTTCCTCTTCCCGCTGCTGCTGGCGGCGGGCGATCTCGAAAAGGCGCGGGACGCCCAGGACCGCGCGGCGCTGGCGAAGTTGATCGGCGGGCTGAACGACCGCGCAGCGAAGAATCCGAAAGACGCCGTGGCGCAATACCAGGTGGCCTACGCGAATTCGCTGCTGGCGGAGGTGGCGATCGAGCAGCGCGACAAGCCGGCGGGCAAGAGCGCGGCTGAGGCGGGGATCGCGGCGGCGGAAAAAGCCGTGGCGCTGGATGCCAAACGCAGCGAGTACCACCGGATCCTGGGGACACTGTGCGGGCAGGTGATTCCGGCGAACGTACTGGCGGGGTTGAAGTACGGGCGCTGCGCGCTGGATAGTGTCAACAAGGCGATCGAGCTGGATCCGAAGTCAGCACTGAACTACCTGTCGCGCGGCGTGGGCAACTACTACCTGCCGGAGGCTTTCGGCGGCGGCGTGGGGAAGGCGATCGCGGACATGGAGAAGGCGCTCGGGATGGACGCGAAGCTGGCGGACGCTTATGTGTGGTACGGAGTGGCTCTGCGAAAGGCAAACCGGAATGGGGACGCGCGGAAAGCGTTCGAGCGGGCGCTGCAGTTGAATCCGGCGCGGGTGTGGGCGAAGCAGCAGTTGGAGAAGACGCCGGCGAGTTGAGGCCCGCCCGGAGTCTCAGACCGGCCGAAAACTGCCTGCCGCCACCGGGAGTCGCGGCGCAACTCAGAAATTCACGATGGAAGCAAAGGACGCCGGGTCCAGGCTGGCGCCGCCGACCAGCGCGCCGTCGATTTCCGGCTGCGCCATGAGGCCGCGGATGTTATCAGGCTTGACGCTACCGCCGTAAAGGATGCGGGTATTTTGCGCGGCGGCCGCGCCGTAGCGGGCCGCGATCAGCGCGCGCAGCGCGCGGTGGGCGTCCGCGGCGATCTCGGGAGTGGCAGTCTTGCCGGTGCCAATGGCCCAGACCGGCTCGTACGCGATCACGATGCGACCGAAGTCGACGGGTTCGAGCGGCGCGATGCCCTGCGAGAACTGGGTCTCGAGTACTGCGTTGGTGCGCCCGGCCTCGCGGTCGGCGAGGAGTTCACCGACGCAGACGACCGGCGTGAGTCCGGCCGCGAGCGCGGCCTGCGTGCGCGCCAGCACGGACGCGTCGGTCTCGCCGAAGTATTGTCGGCGCTCGCTGTGACCCACGATCACCCAGCGGCAGCCAGCGGCGGCGAGCATGGGTCCGGAGACCTCGCCCGTGAAAGCGCCTTCTTTGTGCGGATCGAGGTTCTGGCCGCCAATGCCCACGCGGGATCCGCGCGCGGCTTCCAGCGCCGCGGGGATGTCGAGAAACGGCGGCGCGATGACGATCTCGCAGTGTTCCGCGGACGCCACCAGCGGCAGGAACTTCGCGAAGAAGTCGGCGGTCTCTCGCGGGGTCTTGTACATCTTCCAGTTGCCGGCCAGGACGGGTTTGCGCATGGTTAGCTGATATCGGCTAAGAAGCTCGTTCCTTTCGCGATGGAGGTTCCGAAGTTCCGGGCGACGGTCTGGCCGAGATCCGAGAGCGTGGCGCGCGTGCCGAGGTTGACGCCGGCGCGCCGGGCGCTACAGGTGAGCAGCGGGACGTACTCGCGGCTGTGGTCGGTGGAGGGCGTCGCCGGGTCGTTCCCATGGTCGGCGCAGAGGATGAGCAGGTCATCCGGACGCAGTGCGGCGCGCAGCTCGGGGAGCCAGGCGTCGGCCTGCTCCAACGCTCGCGCATAGCCCTCGACGTCGTTGCGGTGCCCGAAGAGCTGGTCGAAGTCGACCAGATTGACGTAGAGGAGCCCGCGGTCGAGTTCGCCCAGCGCCGCGAGGGTCTTGGCCATGCCGTCGGCGTTGTCCTTGGTCTTGACGTGCGGGCCGATGCCGCGCCCGAGGAAGATATCCCAGATCTTGCCGACGCTGTACACCGAGACCCCGGCGTCTTTGAGCTGATCGAGAAGCATGCCCGGCGGGGGCGCGACGGCGAAATCCCGCCGGTTGGCGGTCCGGGTGTAGTGGCCGGAGGCGCCGGTGAAGGGCCGGGCGATCACGCGGCCGACCTCGTCGGGGCCGCGGAGAATCTCGCGCGCGATCTCGCACATCCGGTAGAGCTCGTCGAGCGGGATGACCTCTTCGTGCGCGGCGATCTGGAAGACGCTGTCGGCGGAGGTGTAGACGATCGGGGAGCCGGTGCGGACGTGCTGGTCGCCCAGCTCGTCGATGATGGCGGTGCCCGATGCGGCGCAGTTGCCGATCGCCTGGCGGCCGGTGCGGGCCTCGAACGGGTCCAGGATGCGGGGCGGGAAGCCGTGCGGAAACAGCGGCAGCGGTTGCGCGAAGTGGATGCCCGCCATCTCCCAGTGCCCGGTGGTGGTGTCCTTGCCGGGGGACTCGAGCGCACACTTTCCGTAGCAGCCTTCGGGCGCGGCGGCGGGCGAGAGATTCGCCAGCGGCCGGATGTTGGCGAGGCCGAGCTTCACCAGGTTCGGCAACGCGAGCGGACGGCTGTCGGCAATGTGGCCGAGCGTGTCGGAGCCGGCATCGCCGTACGCGGCGGCGTCCGGCATCTCCCCGATGCCCACGCTGTCGAGCACGATCCAGACGATGCGGCGGAAGGTCATTCGGAAGCCTTGAGGATATCGCGGATCCGCTCGGTCAACATGTCGGCAAACTGGCCCTGGATGAAGCCGTTGATGCGGCTGGCGAGCTTGCCCTGCTTGTCGAAGATGATCGTCGAAGGGATGGAAGATACGCGGAGCAGCGAGGAGAGGCCGTCCTCGAAGTAGACGGACTTGTTCCACTTCTGCTTTTCGAGAAACGGCTTCACGAGGTCGCGTTCGGTGTCGGTGCTGATGGAAAGGAACACGATGTCGTTGCGTTGTTCGAAACGCTTCTTGACGGTTTCGTATTCCGGATATTGAGCCCGGCAAGGACCGCACCAGGTGGCCCAGAAATCGAGGATGACGATCTTGCCCGCGAGCGAGGCCAGCGCGAGTGTCTCGCCGCCGGGGCCGGAAAGAGTGAAGCGCATCGGGTCCTCGAGGCCGGCGTTGACGAAGAGTGCGGCGGCGGCGGTGCGCCGCTGTTCGAGGAGCGCGGTCATGCGGTCATGTTCGGCGAGCAGGAAGTCGCCGAGGCCGGCCGCCGAACCCTTCCAGACGCGGTAGGCCTCTTCCATGGCCTGGCGGTCGGAAGCGCGGCCCGGCTCCCGGGGATCCCCGAGCGCAAACGCGTCGGCGAAACGGCGCACGCCGGTCTCAAAGTTTCCGGTCCGGATGTGCGCGCGGGCGGCCTCCCGCGCCTGTGCGGCGGCGGGGTAGAGTTCGAAGGCGCGTTCGGCGAGCGCTGCGGATTCTTCGAGGCGGCCCAGCTTGCCTTGCGCCCGCGATTGCAGCAGGAAAGCTTCGGCGAGCACGCGGTCGATATCCTCCAGGCGCTTGGCCGCCTGCTGCGGACGGTCCGGCTTCTCCAGGCGAGCCTGCCCGGCCACTTCCTCGAGTTCCCGCGAAAGCTTGAGCGCTTTTTCGGCGGAGGCACGGTCGCTGTTCTTGAGCAGAGCCTTGCTGACCGCTTCCAGCGCCAATCCGTCGCCCGGCGTATGCGCGAGGACGCGCTCGCCGTAGCGGACGATGCGCGGGTCGTCCTGGAGTTCCAGGGCGCCTTTGAAGAGGGCCCGCTCGAACTCGTTACGCTTGGCGGAGTCCGGAAACTTGGCGAGGTGGTTCTCGAGGGCGCGGACAAGGTCCGGGGTCGACTGGCCCGCCAGTTGAATGGCGCGGCGGAGGGCCTGCTCCTCGGCGGGCGGGAGATCCTGAGCCAGGCCCAGCGCGGCGACGAAAAGGACCAGGAGCTTCATTCGGCGGGTTTGGCCTTGCGCTGGCGGAACGCCTCGGCGAGCGCGGCCGCGCGGTCGCGCGCCATGTTCAGGTAGCTGTCATTCTTGGCCACGCGGTCCAGCAGCGGAAGGAACTGGTCCACGGCGACGAGGCCCTTGCGGTCCCACGCGGCGTTCAATTGCAGAATCGCCTTGTGAACACCGAGCTTGTCGTACTTTACGGCACGCTCCAGCTGGAAGAACAACTGCTCGGTGTCCGTGATCTTGTCGAACCAGGCGACAAGCGCGCGAGCGTCCTCGTCAAGCGAGTAATTGAACTTCTGCTCCCAGCGCTGCGAGCCTTCCTCCCAGCGGAGCGTCTTGAGGCCCATGTTGGCGACCTTGAGGTTCGATTCCAGCGGCTTCTGGAAGCGGTCGAGCTTGCGGGCGAGTTCGAAGATCGCCGTGGCTTCCTCGGGCTCGAGCTTCAGCCTGGCGGGCGCGTCGTCGTCCTCGGCCTCCTTGTAAACGGTTTCGCCGGAGGGATCGACCGCAATGGACACGAAGGCCGGGACGCTGCCCGGGAAGCTCTTCGAGTAAATCACGCGCTCCGAAGCTGCGGAGAGCAGCGCGGCACAGCCAAGGAACCACCACAGTTTCATCGGGCGAAGGCTCCCGCCGCGCAGTGCGCGGCGTGACAGATGGCGACGGCCACGGCGTCGGAGGCATCCTCGGTTTCGAAGTGCGCGTCCCGGCCGATCAGGGTGCGGACCATCAGGGCGACCTGGCTCTTCTCGGCCCGCCCATGGCCAACGACGCTCTGCTTCACCTTGAGCGGCGAGTACTCGCCAAGCGGGACGCCCGCTTCGGCGGCCGCGAGCAACGCCACGCCGCGCACGTGCGCCAGTTTTAGAGCAGACTTGGAATTCTGGGCCAGGAAGACTTCCTCGACGGCGACGGATTGGGGCGCGAACTCGCGAATCACTTCGCGCAGACGCGTGGCGATCGCCAGCAGGCGAAGGTCGAAAGTGTCGCGGGCGGCGGTCCGGATCACGCCGCAGGCAATCAACTGGTGGCGGCGGCCGTCGGTGTCGATGACGCCATAGCCGGTCCGTTCGCTGCCGCAGTCGATGCCGAGGACGCGCATGAGCTCAGGCGAGCGCCTCCAGCTCGCTTTCGTCGACGTCGAAGTTCGAGTAAACGTTCTGCACGTCGTCGTGCTCTTCGAGCACTTCGCTGAGCTTCAACATGCTGCGGGCCTGGGAGCCTTCGAGCTTGATCAGGTTCTTCGGGATCATCGCGATTGACGCGCCGACGTTCGGGATGCCGGCCTTTTCCAAGGCGTCCAGCACCTGGTGGTGCGCCTCCGGCGGGCTGAGCACTTCCCAGTTGCCGTCCTCGTTGCGGAGGTCCTCGGCGCCGGCGTCGAGCACGAGGTTCATCAACTGCTCCTCCTGCGCCTTGTCGCCTTCGATGAGCACCTGACTGCGGCGCTCGAACATCCACAAGACGGAGCCGACCTCACCGAGGTTGCCGCCGTTCTTGGAGAACGCGTGCCGGATCTCGGAAACGGTGCGGTTGCGGTTATCGGTGGCGACTTCGACGATGACGGCGGCGCCGCCGGGACCGTAGCCTTCAAACGTGATCTCGTCGATCTGTCCGCCGTCGAGCTCACCCGTTCCGCGCTTGATCGCACGCTGGATGTTCTCGTTGGGCATGGAGACGGCTTTGGCGGCGACAATAGCGGTGCGGAGGCGGGGATTGCCGTCGGGGTCTCCGCCGGAGCGGGCCGCGATGACGATTTCCTTGATGATCCGCGTGAACAGTTTTCCGCGCTTGGCGTCGAGGGCGGCCTTCTTGTGCTTGATCGTCGCCCATTTCGAGTGACCGGACATGCAAACCTCGTGTGGAGAGTGGGACGGGCGCGGTTGCGCCCAAATGATTAGGATAGCAGAGGCAACGACATGAGACTAGTATGCGCGCTAGCCGCGAGCCTGCTGCTGGGGGAAACGAAGGTGGTGCTGCTGGGCACCGGGACCCCGAACGCGGACCCGGCCCGGTCGGGTCCGGCGACGGCGGTGACGGTGGATGGCCGGGTGTTCGTGGTGGACGCCGGTCCAGGCGTGGTGCGCCGCGCGGCGGCCGCGGGATTGAAGATGCCCGCGCTGAACCGGATTTTCCTAACGCACCTGCATTCGGACCATACCCTGGGATTGCCAGACCTGATGTACACACCCTGGACGCTGGAACGGACGGATGGAATGGAGGTGGTGGGTCCGCCGGGAACGCGGGCCATGGTGCGGAACATCGAGAAGGCCTGGGCGGCGGACCGGGCAATCCGGCGGACGGGCGGCGAACCTTCGAATGGGAGCGGCTGGCGCGCGCTGGCGCGGGAGGTGCGCGGAGGCCTCGCGTACGAGGGCGGCGGGGTCCGGGTGACGGCGATCCCGGTGCGGCATGGAAGTTGGAAACACGCGTTCGGGTATCTGTTTGAAACGCCGGACCGCCGGATCGTGATCTCGGGGGATGCGGCGCCCAGCGAGTCCCTGGCCGAAGCCTGCAGCGGTTGCGACGTGCTGGTGCACGAGGTGTACTCGACATCGGGGTTCGCGCGGCGGCCGCCGGAGTGGCAGCGGTACCATGCGCGCTATCACACGTCGGCCAAGGAACTCGGAGAACTGGCGGCGCGCGCGCGGCCCAAGGTACTGGTGCTGTACCACCAGTTGTTTTGGGGCACGGCGGAGGAGGATCTGGTGCGGGAGGTTCAGGCGCACTTCTCTGGTAAGGTGGTCAGCGGGAAAGATCTGGATGTGTTCTAGGGGACTTGCCAGGCATCAGTCTTTGACGCCGGTCAACCGGCGGAGGCTCGTGTTGGCACGCACAGTTACGGCGAAACGGCGCACGGGACACCCTGGTCCGGGGCGCCGATGAGTCCGGCTCGCTATTGGACAGCCATCTCCGTCCTCCTGCTCGTGATGCTGGTGACGCAAGTCACGGCCGCGCTCGACGACAGCGCGACCTGGGACGAAGGCACCCACATCGGCGCCGGATACAGCTATTGGAAGACGGGCGACTTCCGGCTGAACCCGGATCACCCGGCGCTCGGCAGCATGCTCCATACCCTGCCGCTGCTCCTCCTGAACCCGCTGTTGCCCGACTATCACGATTCTTGGAAGAAGGTGAACGACCGCGAGTTCGGGATGCGGTTCCTCTACTACAACCGGTACACCGCGGATGAGATCCTGCTCGCGTGCCGATCCGTCGCGATGCTCTTCTCCGCCTTGCTGGGCATCAGCCTCGCCTGGTGGATGCGGCACTGGTTCGGCGCCACGGCCAGCTTGGCTGCCGTCGCGCTTTACTCGCTCGACCCCACGGTGATCGCCATCGGGCATTACGTGACGAATGACATCGCCGGCGCGCTGTTCTTCTTTCTCGCCACGGCGTGCTGGATCGAATATCTGACTACCGGTCGCCGGAAGTTCCTCCTCTGGGCGGGCATGGCGACGGGACTCGCGATCGGGAGCAAGTTTTCGACGTTCCTGCTCGGCCCCAGCTTTCTGCTGATCTATGCGATCGCCCGCTGGCGCAAGAGCACGACCCTGGGCTTCGGCCGGCTGCTGGCGGGAGTCGCGACAATTTCCGCGCTGGCCGCCGTCGTGATTTGCGTGGCGTATATCCCGGAGTTGCGGGCTACTGTCGACCATTGGCGCACCGGAGCGCGGTATGGACCCTACACGACCCCCGTCTGGGACATCGGTCCGTTCCAGCGGACCGCGCCCGGCCAGGCCTATGAGTGGCTGGCGAAGCAGTTCGCTCTGCCGCACTTCCATTACCTGCGCGGCTTCATGAACCAGATGGACTACTACGGTCGCGGCCAGCCCGGGTACTTGCTGGGCGAGGTGTCGGACAAGGGCTGGTGGTATTACTTCCCGGTGGCCATCGCGGTAAAGACGCCGCTGAGCGTGCTGCTGCTGGGCGCGTTCGCCATCGGGCTGGCGTTCGTGCGGCGGCGGTGGACCACGGCGCTGTTGCTGGCCATTCCTCCGGTGCTGTTTCTCGCGACCAGCATGGGATCGGGACTGAACGTCGGATACCGGCACCTGCTGCCGGTGTTTCCCTTCGCCTATGCGGCGCTGGCCGGGCTGGTCTGGGAACTAGCGCCGCGGCGGGGTCCCCTGCTGGCAGCAATCGCGATTGTGGGACTAGCGGTCGAGTCGTGGACCATCGCGCCGCACCACCTCTCGTTCTTCAACATCGCGGCGGGAGGTCCGATGGCGGGGCCGAAGTACCTGCTCGACTCGAATGTCGACTGGGGCCAGGATGCGAAGCGGCTCGGCCAGTACCAAGAGAAGCAGGACCTCGGCTGGATGTGCGTGATGTACTTCGGCTCGGCGCACCTTTGGTACCACGGGATCATCGCGCTGGAGGTGCCGAAGTTCGACACGGTGAAGCAGGCGAACTGCGTCGCCGCGGTCAGCGTGTCGCCGCTGTACGGGTTGTTCATGCCGCCGGGAGCGTTCTCGGAGTTGCGCGCGCGGAAACCGGACGGGCGGATCGGATACTCGATCTGGTTGTACGATCTGCGCAAGCCGGACCAGCCGTAGCGCTATCCTGAGAGCTTCGCCATGAAGTTTCCCCGGTCCAGCGGTATCCTGCTTCACCCGACCAGCCTGCCTTCGCCGCACGGGATCGGCGATCTCGGCGCGGAGGCGTTTCGGTTCCTCGATTTTCTCGCGGCCGCCGGCCAGCGCTGGTGGCAGGTGCTGCCGCTTGGGCCGACGGGCTTCGGCGACTCGCCCTACCAGTGCTTCTCGTGCTTCGCCGGCAATCCGCTGCTGATCGACCTGGAGGCGCTGGCCGCGCGCGGCTGGCTGGACGCCGGAGCGCTTCGTGGATTCCCAGCCGGGCCCATCGACTTCCAGGCGGTGATCCTCTACAAGCTGGCGCTGCTGGAGGCGGCTTATCACGGGTTTGTCCGGTCCGCGAGCGGCGGCGACCGGGAGGATCTCGCGGCGTTTCGCTCCGCCCACCAAAGCTGGGTGGAGGACTTCGCGCTCTTCCTCGCGCTCAAGGACGCCCACGGCGGAGCAGCGTGGACGCAATGGGAAGCGGGCGCGCGCCGGCGCGATCCCCAGGTGCTGGCGACGTGGCGGGAGCGCCTGCATGAGTCCATCGAGGCGCGTGCGTTTCAACAGTGGATCTTCTTCCGGCAATGGGAGCGGGTGCGGGCGCGAGCCGCGGAACTCGGCATCCGCATCATGGGCGACACACCGATCTACGCGGCGAGCGATTCGGCGGACGCCTGGTGCCACCCGGATCTCTTCTTTGCGGATGTCCAGGCGGGCGTGCCGCCCGACTACTTCAGCGCCACCGGCCAACTGTGGGGCAATCCGCTCTACGACTGGGAGGAACATGCGCGGACCGGCTACGCGTGGTGGATCGCGCGGCTCCAGGCTACCTTCGAGCTCTTCGATGGGGTGCGGATCGACCATTTCCGGGGCTTTCAGGCGTATTGGGCGGTGCCCGCCGGAGAAACCACAGCGGTGCGCGGCGAATGGCGTCCGGGCCCCGGCGCGAGGTTCTTCGAAGGCGTGGAATCGGCGATTGCCGGCAGGGCGATCGTAGCGGAGAACCTCGGGGTGATCACGCCGGAAGTGGAAGCGATCCGCGAGCGTTTCGGTTTCCCGGGCATGGCGATCCTGCAGTTTGCGTTCGGCCACGATCCGCAGGCGCCGACTTTCCGGCCGCACAACTACCCGCGCGACGTCGTAGCGTATACGGGTACGCACGACAACGACACGACGGCCGGCTGGTGGAATGAGCGCCCGGAGGGCGACACTCGCTCCGACGCGGAGGTCGCGGCGGAGCGCGCCTTCGCGCTCGAGTATCTTGGCGCGGACGGGCGCGAAATGCACTGGACGATGATCCGGGCGGCGCTGGCGTCGGTGGCGAATACGGTCCTGATCCCGGCGCAGGATCTGCTGGGACTGGGGAGCGCGGCGCGCATGAACCTGCCCGCCACGAGCGGGCGCAACTGGAAGTGGCGCCTGCTGCCGGGGGCGCTCACGCCGGAGATTGCGGCGCGGCTCGCGCGGCTTACGTCGATCTACGGGCGTTGAGCGCCTTCAGATGCTGATAGACCAGTGCGACAGGGAGCCCCACGACGTTCGGGTGCGATCCCTCAAGTGCGGCGATGAACTTCGAGGCGAGCCCCTGAATCGCATAGGCGCCGGCCTTGTCCATCGGCTCGCCTGATGCGACGTACGCGGCGATCTCGGCTTCGTCGAGCGGGCAGAATGTTACGCGCGTCTCGGCCACGTCTTGGATCACCAGCTCGCCCCCAAGGAGACAGATACCTGTGAGGCATTGATGCTCGCGGCCGGAGAGCCGGCGCAGCATGCGCGCGGCGTCGGCGGCATCGCGCGGCTTCTCGAGGACTTCGTCGCCAGCGACGACGATCGTGTCCGCCCCGAGCACGATCTCGCCCGGCCCGCGCGGCACGGCCTCGGCTTTGGCGCGGGAGAGACGCAGGACGTAGTCGCGCGGCGATTCACCCGCGCGGCGGATCTCCTCGACCGGCGTGGAGCGCACGACGAAGTCCAGCCCCGCGGCGGCCAGTAATTCCCGGCGGCGCGGGGATCCCGAAGCAAGCACCAGCATGGGAATCAGGTTGCCACAGCGCCGGTGGTAAAATCGAGTTTTCCCCGGATCACCATGCAGCGCGCCGCTGGACTACTCCGCAAGCTGAAGCTTCCGGCCGGACTTACCGGCCCGGAAGACATCGCGCGCGTCGCCTGGCCCGCCGCGGTAGGCAGGAAGATCGCGGACCGGACGCGCGTCGCGGCCGTCGTCCGCAAGTCCCTGGTGATCGAGGTCGAGGACCAGGTCTGGCAGCGGCAGTTGAACGCTTTGCGCTACACGATCCTCGACAATCTGCGCCGCGTCCTGGGCGACCGGCTGGAGATCGAGGATATTGATTTCCGGCCGATGCCGCCGAAGCGGCAGCCGCAGCGGGCGGAAAGCGCGGCGGGCACTCCGGCGCGGGATGAATCCGCCGCGATCGCCGACCCGGTGCTGCAGCGGGTGTACCGCCTGGCGAAGAGGAAAGCGAGCGCGTGAAGATCACCGGCAAGGAAGTGCGCTATGTCGCGGACCTGGCGAACCTCGCCCTGAGCGACGCCGAAGTGGAAGCCATGGCCCACGATCTCGACGAGATCCTGGAGCACGCCGCGAAACTGAACGAGATCGACACGGAAGGCGTGGAGCCGATGGCGCAAGTGCTGGCGGCCGGCGGCACGGCGAACCTGCGCGAGGACACCATCGTGCCGCCGCTGTCGAACGCCGACGCTACAGCGAATGCGGCGCAGAAAGGCGCGGGCTGCTTCAAGGTCCCGCTGGTGATCGAGCGATGACGGTCGGGGAGATCCAGACGGGCCTGCGGGAGCGGCGTTTCTCCGCGGTCGAGTTGTGCGAGAAGTCCCTGACGGCGGCGGCCGCCGCTACGGAGTTATCGAACTCGTTCCTCGAACTCGCGCCGGATCGCGCCCGGCGGGCGGCGCAGCGCGTGGATGAGCAGATTGCCCGGGGCGAGGATCCGGGCGCGCTGGCGGGCGTGCCGGTGGCGGTGAAGGACGTGATCGTCACCAAGGGGATCCGGACCACGTGCGGCTCCCGCATGCTGGAAAACTACGTGCCGCCGTACGACGCGACCGCCATTGAGCGGATCGAAGCCGCCGGCGCCCTGATCATCGGCAAGACGAACTGCGATGAGTTCGCGATGGGATCCTCGAACGAAAACTCGGCGTTCGGTCCGGTGAAGAACCCGCGCGCCATGGATCGCGTCCCGGGCGGGTCTTCGGGTGGCTCGGCAGCGGCGGTCGCCGAGGGTTCGGCAGTGCTGGCGCTGGGCAGTGATACCGGGGGTTCGGTACGGCAGCCGGCGTCGTTCTGCGGCGTCGTCGGGATCACGCCGACCTACGGCCGCGTGTCGCGCTACGGATTGACGGCTTTCGCCAGTTCGCTGGACCATATCGGACCGATGGCGCGCACGGTGGAGGACGCCGCCGCGCTGCTCGGCGTGATCGCCGGCGCCGATCCGCGCGATGCCACTTGCGCCAATGTTCCGGTGCCGGACTACCGCGCTGCGTTGCGGGGACCGGTGGAAGGTTTGCGGCTCGGCGTACCCCGCGAGTGGATGCAGGGACTCCCGCCCGAAACAGGGGAGTTGATCACGGCCGCGCTCAAGACGCTCGAGCGCCTGGGTTGCTCCGTGCGGGAGATCAGCCTGCCGGTCAGCGAGGCCGCCATCGCGTGCTACTACATCATCTGCACGGCGGAGGCGAGCGCCAATCTCGCCCGCTATGACGGCGTGCGGTACACGCGGCGCGCGGCGAACGCCGGATCGCTGACGGACATGTACCGGGCGACGCGCGGGGAAGGCTTCGGCGCGGAGTGCAAGCGCCGGATCATGCTTGGCACCTACGTGCTGAGCCACGGCTACTACGACGCCTATTATCTGAAGGCGCAGAAGGTGCGAACGCTGATCGCGCGGGACTACGCGCGCGCGTTCGCGGAAGTGGACGCGATCATCGGTCCGGTTTCGCCCACGCCGGCTTTCCGGCTGGGGGAAAAGACGGCGGATCCGCTGGAAATGTACCTGGCCGACATTTACACGGTGACCGGCAGCCTCGCCGGCGTGCCGTGCATGAGCGTGCCGTGCGGCGAGACCGCGGAAGGACTGCCCGTGGGGCTGCAGATCGCGGCCAATCATTTTGAAGAAGCAACCATGCTGAAGCTCGCCCATGCCTTCGAGCAGGCGAGCGCATAAGAAGGAGACGATATGGCTTTTACCCTGCCCGCATTGCCCTATGCACATGACGCCCTGGAGCCTCACATCGACAAGATGACGATGGAGATCCATCATGGCAAGCACCACAACGCTTACGTGACGAATCTCAACAAGGCGCTGGAATCGGCTCCCGAACTCGCCGGGAAGTCGATCGAGGAGCTGCTCGCGAATAACCTCGCCATCGTACCCGAGGGGATCCGCACGGCAGTCCGCAACAACGGCGGCGGCCACTACAACCACACGCTTTTCTGGACGCTGATGGCGCCCAACGCCGGGGGCGCCCCCACGGGCGATCTGGCGGATGCGATCAACGCGGCCTTTGGCAGCTTCGACACGTTTAAGGAGAAGTTCAACGCGGCCGGCGTTGGCCGGTTTGGCTCGGGCTGGGCGTGGCTGATTCGCGGCGCCTCCGGGTTGGAGATTGTCTCGACTCCGAATCAGGACACGCCGGTGATGGAGGGCAAGTCCCCGATCCTCGGCTGTGACGTCTGGGAGCACGCCTACTACCTCAAGTATCAGAACCGCCGGCCCGACTACCTGGCCGCGTGGTGGAACGTCGTGAACTGGCAGGAAGCCGCGAAGCGGTTCGCCGCCGGCAAGTAAGGTCCTAATCGGGCGGGGCGGTCGCGCGACTTCCCCGCCCTTGGTGTGTTTCCAGAGGATGTAATGGTGCGTGCTCTTTGGCTGCTGCCGGCGGTGCTTGCCGCGCAGAGCTACGACTTCGCCGAACTGGACCGCCTGCTGGAGCGTTCGATTCCTTCGGCCAGTACCGGGCTCGCGGTGACGCTGATCCAGAACGGCCAGGTGATCTACCGCAAGTCCTTCGGCCTTTACGGATCCGATCCGGCGGTGCCGATCGCCTCCGCGAGCAAGTGGTACTCCGGGGCGCTCACAATGGCGCTGGTCGACGAAGGTCGGCTTTCGCTCGATGACACCCTGAGCAGGTTCTTCCCCGGTCTGCCGGCCGACAAGGCCTCGATCACCATCCGGCAGTTGTGGAGCCATACCTCGGGAATCGAAGGTTCCGAATCCGGCTGTCTGAACCGCGTCGACATCTCGCTCGCCGACTGCGCGGCGCAGATCCTGGCGCTGCCGCTCGAAAGCCCGCCGGGAACGGCTCTTTCCTACGGCGGTTATTCCATGCAGGTCGGCGGCAGGGTGATCGAGATCGTCACCGGCCGGCGCTGGACCGACTACTGGCGCGAGAAGATCGCCGGGCCGCTGGGGTTCTCGTGCACGGCGTGGAGCGAAAGCAATCCGCGCGTGGCCGGCGGCGCGGTGTCCTGCCTGGCGGACTACACGAAGTTCCTCACAATGCTCGCCAACCGCGGCGTCTTCGAGGGGCGGCGTGTGTTGTCGGCCCAATCCGTTTTCGAAATGCAGCAGGACCAGACCCGCGGCGCGCGGATCGTGAGTTCTCCGTACCAGGGGTACGAGAGTTTGCGGCCGGGAGTCTCCCGCACCCGCTACGGCGTCGGCGAATGGCTCGAGCGACAGGAGCCTTCGGGCGCGCCGATGCAGCTCGGATCCCAGGGCGCATTCGGCTTCAGTCCGTGGCTGGACCTGCGCCGGAACCTAGTGGGTGTCGTCTCGATGGTCAGTCTGCTCGGCCGCTGGCAGCCGACATACTTCCAGATGCGGGATCTCCTGGAGCGCATCATCCCGGAGGCGCAGATAACGCCCTTGAGCATCGCGAGCGCCGGCAGCTATCGCGGAGGATCGGTCGCTCCGGGCGAGATCCTCGCCGTCTTCGGTAGCGGCATCGGACCGACGGAACTCGCCGGCGGCACGGTGGCCAACGGCCGGGTGGGAACAGCCGCGGGCGGAACGCGCGTGCTCTTCGACGGCGAAGCCGCGCCGGTTCTGTATGCCAGCGCAGGCCAGACGGGCGCCGTGGCGCCGTTCGGCTTGGAAAACAAGGCGTCCGTGCGGCTCGAGGTCGAGTACCTGGGCCGCAAGACGTTGCCGGTGGTGGTTCCGGTGGAGCGCACCAAGCCGGCGGTCTTCACCGCGAACAACGCCGGGTCGGGTCAAGCAGCAGCGTTGAATGAGAACGGCACGATCAACAGTGCGGGAAGCCCCGCCGCCCCGGGATCGGTGATTGTGTTGTATCTCACGGGCGGCGGCCAAACAGCGCCGGCCTCGAGCGACGGCGCCGTGACGGCGTCCGCGCAGAATCTGGTGGCGCGCACCGCGGTGTTCATGGGCGGCATCGAAGCCGCGGTGATCTACGCGGGCGCCGCACCGTCGTTAGTCGCCGGCGCGGTGCAGGTGAATGCGCGGATTCCCGGCAATGCGCCGCCGGGCGACGTCCCGGTCACCGTGCGGGTCGACGGCCGGGACAGCCAGCCCGGCGTCACGATCGCCGTGCGATAGCTACTGCTGCCGGATCTTGTAGAGGTGCTTGTCGCCGCGGATGTAAATGGAATCCCCGTCGAGCGCCAGCGACGCGACCACGCGCTCGCCGATGGAGTTCGTCCCCAGGATCGCGTGCTCGGGACCGGCTTGCACCACGAACGTTTCGCCTTCTTCGCTGGTCAACAGGATCTTGCCGTCGAACGCGACCGGCGACGAATGGAACGGGATCGCCTTGGGCACGCGCTTACCCTCGTAAATCACCTTGCCCGTCTTGGCTTCCAGCGCCGTCAGCGAGCCGTTGCCCATCATCAGATAGAGGTAATCGCCGTAGAGCACCGGCGAGGGAATGTAGGCCGTGCCCTTCTCGTATTTCCAGACCGTGCGCTCCTTGGCGTCGGGGTCGAGGGTTAAGCCCAGCACGATGCGCTTCGGGTTGTTCCCATTGGGAAACACCATGCCGAGGCCGGTTACGGGACTCGCCGCCGCGGTCTGCCCGGTGCCTTCGCCGCGCCACAGTTCCTTGCCCGTCTTGGGATCGTAGGCGATCGTGGCTTCCGTTACGGCGGTGATCACCAGGTCCCGTCCCGCGTGCTTGACGTAGGCGGGCGTGTTCCAGGTCACGCCGATCGGCCGCTTCTGTTTCCAGACAATCTCGCCGTTGCGCGTGGACACTCCCGCGATGAAAGAATCATCGCCGCTATCCTCGTCCACCTGAAGAAACAGCAGGTCGCCGACCAGCACCGGCGAGGTGCCGGCCGCCAGACCCTCTTTCTTGATCTTGCCTACGTTCAGCTTCCAGAGTTCCTTGCCGTTCAGGTCGAAGGCGTAAAGCCCCTGGGATTCGAAGTAGAAGAAGACGCGCTTGCCATCGGAGACCGGGGTCGGCGAGGCGTAGGTGTTGAAGGTATGGCGGCCGTCATACACCGGACCTTCGTACACCGGCTTCTGCCATAGCACCTTGCCGGACTTGGCGTCCAGGCACAGCCCGAGCAGCGTCACCTTGACGTCCTCGGCGGTGGTCTGCGGATGGACGAAAGGCTTGCCACCGAAGGTGTGTTCGGGAGCCTTCTGTCCGGGGATCTTCTCGCCCTCGATCGAAGTGGTGAGAAACACCTTGTCGCCGACGATGATCGGCTGGGAATGGCCGCGCCCCGGGATCTCGGCCTTCCAGGCCACGTTCTCCGTGGCCGACCACTTCAGCGGCAGCCGTTTCGACTCCAGGACACCGTTGCCTCCGGGCCCTCGAAAGCCCCACCACTCCGCCGGCAAACTGACGCACACCACGAGCGCGAGAAGAACAATTCGCATGGATGTAAAGACGCTCGCCGCGGCGGATCGTTACTTGCGAATTGCCCCAACGAACGCCGCCGGCTGGCCTTTGGTGATCGGCGGCGTGCCGATGATGTAGAGCACCAGGCCATCGAAAGGCGCCTTCACTTCGGCGATCTTGTTGCCGAGGTAGTCCGTGATATCGGCAAGCTTGGTACCTGCGGTGACTTTTTGATCGCGCTGAACCAGCGGGTAGATGATCCCCGTCGCCGGGCTGTCGATAACCTTCACCGGATCCAGGATCACCGGGTTCGCCACTTTCAAGGGCGCGCCGTCCATCATCTTCAGGAACCGCATGCAACTGAGCACGCCCTGCACGATGGCGTCCGTGGACTTGGCGTCCGTCGAGCCGAGGTAGCCGCTCTCGGCGGTGATCGCCGGCTTGCCGCGAGTGATCGCCGTGGTGGAAGCGTAAAGCGACTTCGCCGGATCCTTCGGACGGTCGCGGTCGATTACGATATGGTCCAGCCCAAATGCCCGCGCCAGATCCGCGATCGCGGCGTCCATCTTGGCGTCGCCGGTCACCGCCTGGTAGGAGTACGGCCGCAGGCTCTCGTTGCCATCGCCGCAGTGCAGATCGAGGACGTGCGTGGACTTCTCGATCACCTCCTTAGTGATCCAGTAGGCGATGCGCTGGCTTACCGTTCCGTTCGGGTCTCCCGGATAGACCCGGTTGAGGTTCCTCTGGTCCACGGGAGAGAAATAAATGGTGCGTCCGGTGAAGGACGGCATGTTCGCAACGTGGACCAGGATCACCGTGCCCGCGATCTTCGCCGGATCCAGCATCGGCTTGAGCTTCTGCAGAGCCAGGATCGGCGTGTACTCGTAGCCGTGGTTCCCCGCGATGAGCCCCAGCACCGGGCCGGGCTTCGCCCCGTGGACTACCGTCACGGGAATCTCCGTCGCGGCATCGACGCCCTTCGCCACCGGCACCATTGCGGATTTGACGGTTCCCGGAGCGGCTGTGATCGGCCCCACCCGGAAGTCCGCGCCCAGGACCGAAAGCGCCACGCCCGCAGCAAGCAGACAAGTTCTCATGACGTACTATCTTGCCCCATTTTCGGCGCCAATTTGGTACCATCGGCCCGGACGATGCCTTCTTCGCGCCTTGGGGTGGCTCTTGCGGTCCTCGCTACCCTGCTCCTCATTCCGCTTGCTGCGCTGTGGTTCCTATCCGCGCAGACCGTTCTCAATTGGGTAGAACAACCGAAAGCCGTCGGACGCGCCACGCTTGTCAAGGTGCGGGCGGAGAACCCGCACGGGGTTCGCCTGCTGCGCGTGACGATCGAGCAGAAGGGCAAGCGGGTCACGATGGCCGAGGAATCGCAACCCGCGAACCGTTTTGCGTTTCGCAAGGGGAACCCGTTCCGGGAACTGACCGCCGTCGTGGGCCGCGACCGTTTTCCGGAGCTGCAGGAGGGCCAGGCGCGCCTGGAAGTCGAAAGTGTTGCCAACGATTTTCGCGGAGCTTCCAACAGGCTGACCTTGGACATCCAGGTGATCCTGAAGCCCCCGGCGCTGGCCGTGGACACAGCGGCCTTTCCCGTGTTCCGGGGTGGCTCGGGAATGGCGCTCTTCACTCCTGTGGGGTCCTGGACCCAGGCCGGCGTCCGCGTCGGCGACCGCGAGTTTCCGAGTTTCCCGAAGCCGGGCAGCGACAACGAGCGCTTCGCGCTGTTCGCCGTTCCGATCGACGCGCCCGACGACGCCGCTCCCGTGGTCTTCGCTCGCAACGCCGCGGGGATGGAGGCCACGCAACCCGTTCCGGGCAAAGTCGCGCGCGCCAAGAACCGGCGCCGGGACTTCAAGATCAACGATCGGTTTCTTGAAAAGGTGGTGAACGAGTTGGACCCCGGCGGCACGGGGTCCCTCGCGGACCGTTACCTCAAGATCAACCGCGAGATGCGGCAGGCCAACAACGCGGTGCTGGAGAAGCTCGCCGCCCAAACCAGCCCCAAGCCGCGCTGGACCGAACGCTTTGAGCGCTGGCCCGGGGCGGCCACCGAGAGCGAGTTCGCCGACGTCCGCTCGTACATCTATGACGGCCGCAAGATCGACGAGCAGGTGCATCTGGGGGTCGACCTCGCTTCCACGAAGCAGGCTCCGGTCACCGCGGCGGGCGACGGCGCGGTGGTGTTAGCCGCGAAGCTCGGCATCTATGGCAATTGCGTCGTGATCGACCACGGCGCGGCCTTGCAGTCGATCTACGCGCACCTCAGCGAGCTGCAGGTGAAAGCCGGGGACGAAGTCCGCCGCGGGCAGGCGATCGGGCGGAGCGGCAACACCGGCCTAGCCGGCGGGGATCACCTGCACTTCTCGGTGCAGGTGGGCGGGGTGCAGGTGTCGCCGTTCGAATGGTGGAACGCGACCTGGCCGAAGAAGACGATCTTCTCGCGGCTGGGCTTGGCGAACTGACGCGGTGGCGCAGCAAACGCGGCTCTACTTGATCCGGACCGTGATCGACTCCGTCGCCAGGACGCGGTCGCCGGACTTGAGCCGCGCGGTCAGCGCGTACTCACCACCCGGGAACGGCACGTACGGGCCCGGGTAATTGCCCGAATACAACTGGAGTTGCACGTGGCGCAGCAGATCGCCGGCTCCGGCCGTCGTCTGGCGGAACACCACCCGGCCGCCGGCGTCCGCGAGTTCCAACTCCACCGTGAACTCACCGGCCGACCCCGCCTCCACCCGCGCCTGCGCGCAAGGCCGGTACGCCTCCGGCGGATCCACCGGACAGAACCCGATGCAACCGTAAATGACCCGGCAATTCGTGACCTTCCGCCCGCTCACGTCGAGTTCCGGATTCTCCACCGCCAGCGCCAGGCGTGGGAATGAGGGCCCCAGTTGCAGCCCCGCCAGCCGCGCCTCCACGAGTTCCCTGTTCTGTAGCACGCCGCCGCTCGAACCGGTATTCTGCACCAGCTCGCTCCACACAATGCCGACGCCCCGCGCATAAACCCGTGAGTCGGTGCTCAAACTCTGTCCGAACCCTACGCGGACGGTTTCGTCGAAGACTCCCAGCGGCCCGGTGAAGGCCCCGCGGGCGGACTGATCCGGGTCCAGCAGCAGTTCCTCCTTGGGACTTTCCGCCACTCCCGTGAACCGCCAGATTCGCCCCTCGGGATCCGCCCGCAGCCGCTCAACGATCGAGCCGCCCGAAGTGATCACGAAGTACGTCAGCCCTCCGAGCGTCTCGGTCCGCGAGATCGTATGCGTGACATAGTCGTATGCCAGCGCCCGACCCTGGACCTTGTATACCCAGGTGTTGCCCACCTGCAGCGGCAGGAAGCTTCCGTTGCGGGCGACGGCCTCAAGCGCCGAGACGTTTCCCCCGCAGCGCAAGCGGGCCTCCGCGCGCGCTTCGATCTCGCCGCGAGCGTTCACCAGCACGAACCGCATTCCGTCGCTGATCCAATAACCGGTCGCCGACTCTCCGGAAGGCCCGGTCAGGCCCGTCATCGTCGGTCCCGCCGCGCCGCCAATGCGCACCTCGACGGGCCCGCTGCCACCGGACCAGCGGAGGGTTGCGCGGCCCAGCCCGTTCGTGCAGTCGGTCACCGGGTCCTGCGACAGCGTCAGCGTGGCGCCGTCCGCTACCGGAGCAAGAACGCTCAGAAGAGTAAGCACGGTAACCGTGCCGCCTGCAGCGAAACGCATCTGTCCTCCTTGGCACGCACTCCCGCTAGAGAATCGCGCGCAGTTCCCGTACCAGGATCGCAATGTCTTCTTCGCTGTTGTACAGGTGCGGAGACACCCGCAGCGCGCCCTTGCGCGCCGCGACCAGCACGCGGCGCTCCTTCAGGCGCCTCGCGAGCGCCGACGGATCCGCCCCGGGGAACTTCGCACACACAATCTGGGACCCCGTCTCCGGAACTTCGGCGCCCAGGTCCCGCAACGCCCGCCGCGCCGCCAGCGCCAGTTCCAGCACCCGCCGCTCGATCTCCTCCGCCCCGATCTCGAGCATCAGGTCCAGCGACGCCTCCATCGCGTAGAGATTCGCGATCATCAGGAACCCACCCTCGTAGCGCTCGGCGGACGCTTTGAACACCGGGGTCCCGTGGTGCAGATGATCTACATCCCGCCACGTCTCGTGGCTCCTCCAGCCCACGACCGTGGGCGGAAGCTTCTCGCGCACGGCGGCGTTCATGTACTGGAATCCCGCGCCGTTCGGCGCCAGCATCCATTTGTATGCGTGCACCGAAAGAACGTCGGCGAAACCGCGCGCCGCGTCGAACCGCAACGCCCCGGTGGACTGCGTTCCGTCCAGGAAAAATAGCGCTCCGGTCTCCCGGCACCGCGCCGCGATCGCGTCGAGCGCCGGCCGGAATCCGGTGCAGTAATTGACCTCGCTGACCGCCACCAGCCGCGTCCGCCCGTCGATCGACGCGAGCAGCCGCTCCCAAGGGACCTCGGCATACTCCACACCGAATCGCTCCACCAGCGCGGGCATGTACAGGTAATTAGGAAACTCCTCGGCGAGCGTCACCAGCCGGTCGCCGGGCTTCCAGTCGATCGCGTTCGCCACCAGCGACAGACCGTGCGCCGCGGTCGGCACGAAGCAAATATCGTCGGCGGCGGCATTCACCAGCCGCGCAACTTTGCCGCGGATCCGGTCCATGTCGTCGAACCACGCCAGGAAGTCCGCGCAGGCCAGCTCGTCGCGGTGCGCAAAGTGCGCCGCCACCGCCTCCACGCCGCGGCGCGGCAATTGACCGAACGTCGCGCTGTTCAGGTATGTCCAGTGGGCGAGCGCCGGAAACTCCGCCCGCACCGCCGGCCAGTCTACCGCTGCGCCCGCGCCTGCGCCACGCGCTGTTTCACCCATGCGATGGCCTCCGTCAGCGGCACATCGGACGATTGCTTCGTGCGCCGCTCCACAACCTCGACGATGCCCTGCCCCAGCTTCTTGCCGATCGTAATCCGGTACGGGATCCCGATCAGGTCCGCGTCTTTGAACTTCACGCCCGGCCGCTCGTCGCGATCGTCGAGCAGCGCGTCCAGCCCTGCGGCGCGCGCCGCCGCCAGCAACTCGTCCGCCGCCTTCTTCAGCGCCACGTCGGCATAGTTGACCGGCGTAATCACCACTTCGAACGGCGCGATCGACACCGGCAGCGCCATGCCGTCGGCGTCGTGGAACAGCTCGATGGCGCAGGTCAGGATCCGCTCTACGCCGATCCCGTAGGACCCCATGATCGGCGTCACTTCCTTGCCGTGCTCGTCCAGCACCCGCAGGCCCATCGACTCCGAATACTTGTATCCGAGCTTGAAGATGTGCCCGATCTCGACTGCCTTGCGCACGATGAGCGTTTCGTTGGCGTCCAGCGGATCGCCGTCGCCATCCTGGACGGTGCGGACATCGGCCCATTCACACGAGAAATCCTCACCTGGCGTGACGTGCTTCAAGTGGTAATCGTTCTTGTTCGCGCCGCAGATTAGGTTGCGGCGATTCCGGAGCGCTTCATCGGCAACGATTCGCAGCTTGGTTCCCACCGGACCCAGTGAGCCCGCATCGGCTCCCATGGCGTGGCGAATCTCTTCGGGATGGGCCGGCCGCGTCTCCACGCCACCCAGAAACGTCGCGATCTTGGTTTCGTTCAACTGATGGTCGCCGCGCAACAGCACCAGCACCAGCTGATCGCCCGCCGCCAGAATGAGACTCTTCATCTGCGACGTCGCCGGCAGGCCGGTGGACTTCACCAGATCCTCGATCGTCTTCTGGCCCGGCGTGTGGAACTCCTCGGGGCTGAGGTCGCCCTCGGGATCCGCCACGAGTGGCGGCGTCGCGCGAGAGACCGCCTTCTCGAGGTTCGCGCGATAACCCGACTTCTTGCCCAGCGCGATGTAATCCTCGCCCGCGTCCGACTGCACCATGAACTCGTGCGACTGGCTGCCGCCCATCGCCCCCGAATGTGCTTCCACCGCGACATACTCGAGGCCGCACCGGTCGAAGATCCGGCAATAGGCGTCGTGGTGCTTCAGGTACGACACGTCGAGCCCCGCCGCGTCCAGGTCAAAGCTGTACGAGTCCTTCATCGTGAACTGCCGGACGCGCAACAGGCCGCTCTTGGGGCGCGGCTCGTCGCGGAACTTCGTCTGGATCTGATACCAGAGCTGCGGCAACTGCTTGTAGCTGCGCAGTTCGCCCCGCGCGATGTAGGTCATCACCTCCTCGTGCGTCATGCCCAGGCACAGGTCGCGGCCGAAGCGGTCCTTCAGCCGGAACATGTTGTCGCCCATCACCGTCCAGCGCCCGGACTCCTGCCACACCTCGGCCGGATTCAACGCCGGCAGATAGAACTCCTGCGCCCCGATGGCGTCCATCTCCTCACGGACGATCTGCTGAATCTTCAACAGCGACCGCTGCGCCAGAAACAGGTAGTTGTAGATACCCGCGGCAAGTTGCCGGACGTAGCCGGCACGCAGCAGCAACTGGTGGCTGACCACTTCGGCTTCGGCGGGGTTCTCCCGCAGCGTGGGGATAAACAGGCGGCTCCAGTACATGTTGGGGAAACACTCACTGTACCAGATACAATAGCGGGAAGCAGTTTCACGTTTGCTCTGGAGGACACCAGGAATGCGCAAGACAATACTGGCAGCCCTGTTTGGGAGCCTGTTGATCGCTACGGGCGCAGTGGCGCAAGCCACGGCGGCCAAGAAGGCAGTGGACGTTGCCAAGAAAGCGGAGTTGCTGGACCTGAACTCCGCCAGCAAGGACGCGCTCGTCGCCCTGCCCGGGGTCGGCGAGAAGTACGCCGACGCCATCATCAAGGGACGCCCCTACAAGGGCAAGGACGATCTGGTCAACAAGAAGATCGTGCCGCAAGCGGCTTACGACAAGATCAAGGATCTCGTCATCGCCAAGCAGAAGTAGGTTCCGTGCGGGTTGTCCTGATCTCGACTTATGAGCTGGGCCGCCAGCCGTTCGGGCTCGCCTCCGCGGCGGCCTGGCTCGGCCAGGCGGGGCACGAAGTAGCGTGCCTCGACCTGGCTGTTGAAAAGCTCTCTCCGGCGGTCCTGTCCAGCGCGGACCTGGTGGGGTTCTACCTGCCCATGCACACGGCGACGCGGCTCGCGGTGCCGGTAATCCAGCAGGTCCGGCGGACGGTTCCCGCGGCCCGCTTGGCGGCCTTCGGACTTTACGCGCCCTTAAACGAGGCCCTGTTGCGGTCGCTCGGCGTGGAGATCATCGCCGGCGGAGAATTCGAGCCGCTGCTCGTGAACCTTGCGTCCGGCGTGTCACTGGATCGTCTGGACTTCCTCCTGCCCGATCGCGGCACGCTGCCGCCGCCTTCCCGCTACGCGCAGATTGAAACCGCGGACTCGCGAAGACCCGTCGCCTATACCGAAGCGAGCCGGGGCTGCAAACACTTGTGCCGCCACTGCCCAGTGGTGCCCGTGTACCAAGGCAAGTTCCGCGTCGTGCCGGTCGACCTCGTGCTTGCGGATGTGCGGCAGCAGGTGGAACGCGGCGCCACGCACGTGACCTTCGGCGACCCGGATTTCTTCAATGGCCCAACGCACGCGGCCCGCATTGTCGAAGGACTTCAAAGACAACATCCTGGCGTCACCTACGACGTCACCATCAAGATCGAGCACCTCCTCCGGCACCGCGACCTGCTGCCGCTGCTCCGGCAGACGGGCTGTCTGTTCGTCACCAGCGCCGTCGAGTCGGTCGATGACGAAGTGCTGCGCCAGCTCGACAAGGGCCACACCCGGGCGGACTTCGAGGCCGCCGTGCGGTTGCTCCGCGAGCAGGGGCTGACCCTCTCCCCAACCTTCATTCCGTTCACCCCCTGGACCACCTTCGCCGGCTACCAGGACTTGCTGCGCGCGATCGCCGATCTCGATCTGATTCCCAACGTAGGCTCCGTCCAACTCGCTCTGCGGTTGCTGATCACCGCGAACTCGCGCTTGCTGGAGCTGGACGACGTGCGCTCGGTGATGGGAGCGTACGACGACCTGGCGCTGGCGTGGCGCTGGCGTCATCGGGATCACGAAATCGACGCGCTCGCGGCGCGCCTTCTGCGCCTCGTCGATACGCTGCAGCGGCGGAATCAATCGCGCGCCGAGATCTTCGACGCGGTCTGGCGCGAGGCCTTCGCGGAAACCCTGCCCGACAACTACCGCCTGGTGCCGCGGGCGGCCATTCCCTACCTGAACGAGCCCTGGTACTGTTGAGCGGAGCCGACTCCAGAGCAGTTGGCTCTGGTCTAGCTCCGCGGCCTCACTTGGGATATCCCTCGGCGGCCTTTACCTCGAGAATCTGCTTCACATGCCGCTGGTTGTGCAGCGGAATGTAGATCAGCCATTGGTACGCGCTCAGGGTCTTGAACACTGGGAACGGATGCTCCGCCGTGCGGGCATTCATCTCCGCCTGCGTGGACTCGGTGAACGCCGTGGTCTTGGCGCGCACCTTCTCGAATTCGGTTTTCGCCTGCGCGTATTCCCACTTGCCTTCCGGAACAATCTCGTCGGGCGCCTTGGCCCGGCCCTGGCGCGGCGCCATCACGCGTAATAGCAGATCGGTTTTGCCGGCCGTCTTCTGCGCCCAATCCTCTGCGATCGGATTCTTGAGAGCCTCTTCCATCTTCGCGAACAGGAGCCCTTCGGCAAGCGCGACGTGCTCGGCGACTTCGCCGATCGACCACTTGCCCGGCGCGGGCCTGAACTTCCATTGTTCCGGGGTAAGACCTTCGATCGCCGCCAGGTACTCGGCGCGCGAAGTCTTCAAGAGTTCCAGGACTTGAGTCCGCTGGGCATCGGTCATGGCGGGAGGCATCGGGTCCGCCGCGGCGGCCAGGCCAGCGGCGAGCATCAGTAATCCGGCGGTGCGCATGAAATCAGGCTAACATCGATCCGGGGAAGGCGACGCCGCCACTCAGAAAGCCGTCAGCGCCTGCCCGCCTGAAATGCCGCATGCACCTCGCGGTCGATCCGCAGGTCCAACCCCTCGCGGAAGGTTTTGAAGGGCTGGTACAGATTGCCGTGGTCGCGGCCGGGTACGATCTCGCAGGCGTCCTCCCGGCCCTTCGACTTCAGGAAGCCACACAGGAAGTAGACGCCCTCTTCCAGGTGGAACGTGTCTTCGTCGCCGCAGATCACGTGGAGCTTCCCCTGCAGCTTCGGACCGAGCACCGTCCAATTGTTCTCGAGGATCAGCCGGATGTCGTAGCGCTGCCAGTACTTCTGAACCTCGGGATTCTGCACGCCCGTCTCCCGGTCGAACAGCCGCACCGGACGCCCGTCGGGGCCGCGGGGGCTCCAAACCCATTCGAACGACGACATCTGCCCGCCGTATTCGCCGCCGGTGTGCTCCTGCTTGGCGAACTCCTCGAGCGACCACAACTCCTGCTTGCCGCGGCGCACCAGGTTCAGGACGCGGCCATCCTTGGTGCGATAGGCGTTCTGCGTGGACCCGGGCGTCGCGTCAATGCCGGTGAAACTGCGCAGGTCCACGGGATCCGGCGCCGTCGACCACGTCCCACCGAAAAAGTCCGGATAAGCGACTTGCAGCCACAGCGTGCTCCACCCCCCCGAGCTGTGCCCGGTGAGAAACCGCGCGCCCGGTTCGGCGACCAGCCGGAACTGCTGCTCGAGGTAAGGAATAAACTCCGTGGTGAGCGCCCTGCCCCACGGACCGTTGTTCACCGAGTCGGCGAAAACATGGTGGCCGGTCGGGAACGACGCATCGAGGTACACGTGGACCATCGGAAAGCGCTTGCCGGCGGCCATGTCGTCGAACACCTGCTTGCCGCGCGTCCACGCCGCCGTGTGATCGCCTCCGAAGCCGTGGATCCGGTACAGCGCGGGAAATCGCTGCTGCGGATCCCGGTCATACTGCGGCGGCAGGACCACGCCGGCGCGCACCTGGATCGGCCGTCCCCAGAATGCCGTCAGCGCGGGGCTCTCGAACTCCACGAGCTTGATGGATGGATGCTCCGGCGGCGCGGGACGCGGCGGCTGCCTCTTGGTGAGGGTCAGCGTCACTGGCTCGGTATTGGCGGGATCGATCCGGTCAAAACGCACCACCTCGCTGAGCAGATCCCCCGCGCCGCGCCCGCTGCGGGCGTAGCTGTGATCCAGGTCGAGCAAGGCCATGAACTGCAGCGTTCCCGCCGCCGCCTGCGAGAACGGCTTCGGGAAGGCCTGCGCGCCGGGATCGAACGCGAGCTTCGCGCCCGGTTTCCAGTTGCGGATCTCCGCCGCCGCGATCCAGGTGCCGGTGGGCGAGAAACCTCCGCCCAGCACCTCCTGCTTGTCCTTCTGGTCGCTCAGAAACACCAGGAGGCGTCCGGAAACCGGCGTCGCGGAAAGGGCGGGATCCAGGGTGATCTCGAAACGAAGGGGACCGGCGGCAAAGCTCAGCGCCGCCGCTAGCAGCCCGGCAGGAAAAAGTCGCATGTCACCTCGGAGGACGGCGTCGAAGCCCGGATTGTTACGGAACGGCCCCCCAGGGGGCCGGACTTAGTGCTGCGGTGCCGCGGGCGCCGCCGGAGTGGTGGGCGCGGGTACCGGCGTCGACGAGTTCAGCACCGGCGGCGGCGGATCCATCCGCGAATCAAAGTCGATCACGCAGAACATCAGAAAGATGCCTAAGAACAGGAAGCCCCCCACCGCGATCAACCCGTTCACGGGCTTATCCCAGCGCAGGTGCATGAAAATCAGCGCCACCAGCGACGCCTTGATCGTAGCGATCACCAGCGCGATGACAACGTTCACGGCATCGGAGCCGAAGCTCACGTAGCTCGCCCCCACGGTGATGAAGGTAAGGATCACCAGCGCGATCAGCGTCGCCGTGAACATCCTCGGCGGGTTCTTGGGGCCGTGGTGGGCGTGTTCGTGGTGCGTGGTTTCGTGTGCGCTCATGGAATCCTCACTGAATCAGGTACAGCAACGGGAACAGGTAAATCCAGATCAGGTCGACTAGGTGCCAGTACAGCCCCACCAGGTCCACCGGCGTGTACCAGGCCGACGAAAACGCCCCCTTGTTCGCCATGAACAGCAGCCACGAAATTACGATCATCCCGCCCAGCACGTGGAAACCGTGCAAGCCGGTCATCATGAAGTAGAAGCTGAAGAACAGGCGCTCCTTCTCTTCGTGGGGTCCCTTGTAGTTGTAGAACTTGCCTGGCAGCGTGCCTTCGTGGATCTTGTGGTCGTACTCGAAGTACTTCACCACCATGAACGTCCCGGCGCACAGCAGCGTGGCGATCAGGAAACCGATCAGCGCCTTCTTCTTGTTCACCGAGGCCGAGTGCACCGCCATCACCATCGTCCAGCTCGAAACCAGCAGCACGATGGTGTTCAGGAAACCCAGCCGCTTGTCGAGATGGTGGTGCGCGGCCTTGAACGCCTCCGGATGCTGCCCCTGCATCAACCCGAAGCCGACGAACAGCCCGCCGAACAGCAGGACTTCCGTCGCCAGGAACAGCCACATGCCGATCTTCGCGGAGTCGAACTGCTGCTCCATCGTGGCGAAGTGGTGCTGGTGCCGCGGATTGTGTTCATGATCCCCGTGGCCGTGGCCGTGGGTTTCAACGAGAGTCGTGCTCATGCGGTTTCCTTTTCCCCGGAACTAGTGTCCGCCCTTGGCTCCCACCGGGCGATAGTCGTATGGCTCGCGTTCGAGAACCGGCTGGCCCTCAAAGTTGTGCGTGATCGGCGGCGAACTGGTCAGCCACTCGAGCGTCGTGCCGCCCCACGGATTGTCGGGCGCGTCATAGTCTTTGCGGAACGTCGCAAAGAGATTGATGAAGGCGATGAACAACCCGAGACCCAGCACCCAGCTGCCCACCGTGGAGAATGCGTGCAGCGGCTGGAACTGATCCAGGTAGTTGTAGTAGCGGCGCGGCATGCCCTGGCTGCCCATGAAGAACTGGGTGAGGAAGGTCATGTTGAAGCCGATGAACGTCAGCACGCAACCGATGGTCGCCCACCGCTCGTTGTACATCCGGCCGAACATCTTCGGCCACCAGTAGTGGATGCCGCCCACGAAGGCGATCACGGTGCCGCCCATCTTCACGTAATGGAAGTGTGCCACGATGAAGTACGTATCGGTCAGGTGGACGTCCGTCGACAGGGAGCCGAGGAACAGGCCCGTCAGGCCGCCGATCGAGAACAGCAGCAGGAACGAGATCGCATACTGCATCGGCGCTTCCAGCGAGACGCTGCCCTTGTACATCGTCGCCACCCAGTTCAGCACCTTGATGCCCGACGGAATCGCCACCAGGAACGTCAGGAACGAAAAGATGACGCTCGCCAGTTGCGACTGGCCGCTCACGAACATGTGGTGGCCCCACACGATGAAGCTGATCAGCGCGATGGCGATGGAGCTGAAAGCGATCGCGCGGTAGCCGAAGATCGTCTTCTTCGAGAACGTCGGCATCAGCTCGGAAATAATCGCCATGCCCGGCAGAATCATGATGTACACCGCCGGGTGCGAGTAGAA
>CAYYID010000014.1:0-101369 GCA_964471915.1 uncultured Solibacteraceae bacterium
TTGGAGACCGGGGTCCCGGAGTTCGGGGGATGGTGGGGGATGCCCCCGTTCTGCCGAACTGCTTCTGCCGAACTGCTGCTGCCGAGCTGCCCGAAGGATCTTTGCTGCTGCCGAGCTGCCCGAAGGATCTTTGCCAGCCTGAAAGTTCCGCAAGTTGTTGCGGGAGATCCGCCGCCAGACGCCGGCGCGGGAACGATGAGCCAGGCCCATACAGAGCGAAACCCTCGCCGCCTCCGCGGAGTCTAAGGCGCATGCGGCTCGCGCTGGTCACTCTCTTGTGCGCGTTCCATTCGAGCACCGTGGCCCGGGCCTGTACCTGCGCCTGGACGACCGCCTGTCAAGGCCCCGGAGGCAACGCTTACCCCGTGTTCCTGGGGACCGTGCTCGAGGTGACGGATGTCTCCCGAGGCGCCAATAGCGAATTCCTCAGTACCAGGAAGACCCGTCTCCGCGTGGACGAATCGTTCGGCGGCTTGGCTCCCGACACCAGGGAGGTCGAAGTCTATTCCGGCAAGGGCGGCGGCGATTGCGGCGTTCCTTTCCGCCCCGGAGAGGTCTACCTGGTGCGCGCTCATGCCGGCAAGGAAGGCCGCCTCTCCACCAGCATCTGCTCGGATACCCGCCGGCTCGAATACGCTGGCGCGGCCCTGCGGACCACGCGGCTGTTCCGGGATGGCAAACCGGTACCGTCTCTGGCGGGCAGAATCGCGCGATCCGATCGTGATTTCGAGAGTCCCTGGGGGATCCGGGAATCCGTGCCGCTTCCTGGAATATTGGTGCGCGTGCGCGCCGGCGAACAGGTCTATGAGACCCGATCGGACTCCGACGGTCTCTTCGAGTTCTACGCATTGCCTGCCGGAAAATATCAGTTCGCTCCCGATTTGCCGCCAGGAATGGCGCTGGATTCGGACTTCGGCAGCGATGGGCCGCGCCCGGTCGAGGTGCGGCGCCCCGGCTGCGAAGAGCGCAACGTGCGGGTGGTCTCTCGCGGGTCGGTCCAAGGCCGCGTTCTCGATGCGGCGAACCGTCCGCTGCCTTATGCCCAGGTGTTCATTGTCCCGGCCGGCACAGCCGCCCTGCCGAACGAACGCGAGGGCTACTGGGTGAGCCAGCGTGACCAGAAACCCTTCCAGTTCGACAACTTGCCGCCGGGCAGCTACCTGCTTGTTGTGAACCCCACCGACAAGCAGGATCCCGCTTTCCCCTACCGGCGGACCTTCTACCCCGGAGTGCGGGAACGCACCGCCGCGGGACTCGTAACCCTTGGAACCGGGGAGCAGGTGAAGGATGCAAACATCCGCGTCGCCGCGGAGTTTGCTCCGCGGGAGCTGACGGTCCGGGTCACCTGGGCCGACGGCCGCGTCATCCGGAGTTATGTGTCGGTGTCTGCGACCGCGATCGACAAGCCCGCCGCTTTGGCGCGCACCCGCCAGCCGAACTCGAAGGCGAGCATCGTCGAGCTGAGCCTGCTCCCCAACGAACCGTACCGGATCGCAGCGGAGTTGACGTGTCTTTGTTTCGACTTGCAGCCTGACTCACAAGGCCGGCGCACCATTCAAGGCCCGGGCGCAGCGTTGCGTTCCGACACCATTCACCTCAGCCCGGACGATGTCCGCAAGGAACTGGTCCTGACGCTTCCGGCATCCGCCTGTCCGGAGATCCCCGGCAAGATGCTGCTCACGGAACGGGAGCGGCCATAGTCCCGCTCCCTACGGCGCTTTCAGCGCCGCCAGCCGCCGCTTCACCTGCGCATTCTCCGGCTGCAGCTTCGCCGCCCGCTCCATCAGTTCGATCGCCTGCGGCTTGTCGCCCGACGCCGCCAGCGCTTCCGCGAGCGGCACCAGCGTCGGCACCGAATCGGGATAGAACTCGAGATTCAGCTTCAGCAGCGCCACCGCCGCCCCGCGGGACTCCGCCTTGGCCAGCCGCGGCTCCGCCGTCTGCACCAGCGAGAACTCTCCGAAGTCGTACGCCGCCCGCCCGTAGTAGCGCTTCCGCAGCTCGCGGTAATCGGCGATCGCCGCGTCCGTGCCCTTTTCGTCGAGGATCTTCCCCAGCCGGGCGGCCAGCGTCTCCGGCTTCGTCACGCCGTGGTGGCAGGTCATGCACCCCACGCGGGCCGCGCCCGGCTTGGCCTTCTCGATCGCCGCGTTCGCCTCCCGCGTCAGCGCCATCATCGCGCGCGCCGCCTGCTTGGTTTCTTTAGCGTCGGAGGCGAAATCGAATCCCTCCAGCGTGGTGACATTCTCACCCACGTGACAGTGGTTGCACCGCACCCCCAGCGCGCCGGTGAAGGCCCGCATGGTGTCGATCAACTGCCGCCGGGGAACATCAGCCGGAAAGACTTTCAGGTTGGTGAACTTCTCGGGGATCTGCGCGGCCAGCGGTGCGGCCAGCAGGGGGAGCGCGGCCCAGCGGAAGAATGTCATGGTGGCGAGACGTTCGTCTTGTTTCCCAGGTAACGCGGTTGGTCCCGTTCCATGGCCGTTCCGCCCCACGCTCACGCGTGCCAGAATGCCTGGTAAGGAGCAACGACGCTATGAAGTGCCCTCTTGCCTTGTTACTGCTCGCCGCCGCCGGTTTCGCTCAAGACGGTTCCCCGCTGCGGATGGGGGATCTCTCCATCGTGGACCGCGGCGCCGAAGCGGCGGTCTCCTTTCGCGTGAAAAACGTTGGAAGCAAGCCGATCCTCGCGTATGTGTCCTACGTTGCGGTGAAGGACGGCGCCAGGATCCTGGACGTCTACAAGCAACAGCACCTCGCGTTCCAGCGGAGCGCACTCTACCAGCCGGACGCCGCGTGGACCGAGGAGTACTCGGTGCCGCCGCTGCGCGGTCCCGCTGGACAAGCCCTGCAGTTGGCCGAGCCGGAGGTCGATTTCGTTCTGTTTGAGGACGGAACCCACTGGGGTCCGGATCGGCACCACTTGGCGCCCCGCATCCGTGGCGAGATGGCGGGCGTGACGTTCGAACACGCGCGCCTCCGCGACTTGCTCCGGCAAAAGGGCATCGACGCTCTGGTGCAGGATCTCAACGCCAACCGCTTCGATCGGTAGCCCCGCAACCAGGCCGCCGCCTGCAATGCGGAACTGTACAGTGCGCTCGCCGCCCCGTCGCGGGGCGTAATCTGACGCTCATGACCGAGCCCAATACGCCTTCGCGCCGCGATTCGCTCGCGGCCGTTCTGACGCTCGCGCTCGCCGCCGACGCCGGGGCGCAAACGCCGCCCGCTTCCACGCGCAACGCCGAGGCGTTCCGCGCCCTCTCCCAGCGGGCCGACGACAAGCCCGTCGTGATGCTGAACCTGCTGAAGTTCAAGCCTGGCGGACACGCCCAGTACATGCGCTACTCGGCGAACTTCCAGGCCCTGACCCGCGGCAAAGGCGTCCGCATCCGCTACGCCGGGCAGTGCGAGGACTCGCTGATCGGCAAGGAAGACTGGGACATGATCGCCGTCGTGGAGTATCCGTCGCGCAAGGCGTTCCTTGCCATCGTGCAGAGCCCCGAGTATCAGAAAATCACCGGCGATCGCACCGCGGCGCTGGAGCGCGCGGTGCTGTACTCGACCTCGGAGATGGACGTCTAGCGCCTGCCATCAGAGCCGCGCGCATCAGCGAAGCCGCAAGCTGCGACCGGCGAGGATCCAACGCGCTCGCACTTACGCCTCCGGCGAAAAGTGTCTGCCGCATCTGTGGCAGCATTTGAGGATGGCCGCAACCTCTATCCCCGTACTCACCATCGCCGGACCCCTTGCTACCATCCGGCTCAACCGGCCCGAGCACGCCAACCGGCTGGAGCCCGCGGACCTCGATGCGCTGGACTCGCACTTCGCCGCCATCGATCGCGACCTCGACGTGCGCGTGCTGATCCTCGAGTCCACCGGTAAGACGTTTTGCGGCGGCTATCACTTGGGTGCGATCGAAACCGCCACGACGCCGGCGCCGAATCATTTCGAACAGGTAACAGATCGGTTGGAGGAACTACGCGTGCCTTCAATCGCCGCACTACAGGGAAGCCTGTACGGCGGCGCGGGCGATCTGGCGCTGGCGTGCGATTTCCGCATCGGGGTCCACGAAATGGAACTGGCGGTGCCGCCGGCCAAGCTCGGGATTCATTACTACGCCGGAGGTTTGCGCCGCTATGTCACCCGCCTGGGTCCGGCGGCGGCGAAGCGCATCCTGTTGGCGGGACTGGCGTTCGATAGCGCGGAACTGCTGCGCATCGGGTTTCTGGACGAAGTCACCAGCGCGGAAAAACTCGAGCGGCGCGTGGCGGCATTCGCGCTGGAACTGGCCGCGCGCGCCCCGCTCGCCGTGGAAGGAATGAAGCGTTCTATCAACGGAATTGCGCGCGGCGCGTACGACGCAGCCGCCATCGGCCGCGCCGTGGAGCTTTGCTTGCAAAGCGACGATTGCCGGGAAGGCTTGACTGCGTTTCGCGAGCGCCGCGCGCCCATGTTCCGCCGCCAATAATGCATTTTTCTTTTGACCGTTTTTCGACCCTCTGGCATACTGAGCCTGTCCGACCTGGAGTGTGTGGTTTCGAAGAGAGTCCCCCGGTTCGCCCTTCCTCGCGATGTCCGATCCCGCTTTCGAGAAATTCCCAGCCCTTCAGTCGCAGCCACTCGTGTCCGCACAGTTAGGAGTCAGTAATGAAGCTTTTCGTAGGCAACCTGCCGTATTCGGCGAATGAGAACGACCTGACCAGCTTCTTCGCCGAAGTGGGCGTCAACTTGGATAGCGTCACCGTGATGCGCGACCGCTTCAGCGGAGAAGCGCGGGGCTTCGGGTTCGTCGAAATCAACAACGATGCGGAAGCGCAGAAGGCCATCGAGGCGGCCAACGGCCGCGATCTGATGGGTCGGGCGCTAGTGGTGAATCAGGCGCGTCCGATGGCCGCCCGCGAGGGCGGCGGCGGAGGCGGCGGCGCACGCGGGGGCCGCGGCGGCGGACGCCAGCGCGACTACGGCCGCGAACGCTGGTAGCCAGAACGTACCGGCCGGGCTAAGCGCTCGAACCGCCGCCCCTTCCGGGAATAACCTGATCCTCTTTCTTCCTCTTTCCCGCGAGACTAATAGACACAGGAAAGGAACGCGGGACCGTTTACCGACGTCCCACGGTTAGGAGAGAGGCCATGGTAACCGCCACTGTCGATCCCGATGTGAAACGCGCCCACGATCTGGCGCTGCTGGCTCAGTTTGTCCGGATCGAGCCCCGGGGCTGGGAATCGAAGCTCTGGTTCGAGACCCTCAAGAACGAGTATCCCGGCGAGTATCAGGACCTGATCCGGAAACGCGCCGCCTAAACCGAACGTGTTCGAAAATGAACAAGTTCATTACTGAACGTGTTCATTTTCCCACCCGAGAGTTTCGCGCTCCTCGCGCCACTATCCTTATGTGCCGCCCTCGGCGGACAGTCTCGTAATCCAAGCCGCTGCGGCGCTGCTTACGCCGCTGGCGTGGATCCTGCTCGTTAGCGGTCTGGACGATCTGGCCGTGGATCTGCTGTGGCTGCTCCACGGGCGCGGGCGTCGGTTGCCTCCCCCAGCACCCCACCTGACCGAGAAGCGGATCGCGATTTTCCTGCCCCTCTGGCAGGAAGCGGCGGTGACCGGCAAGATGCTGGATCACAACCTGGCGGCGATCGGGTATGCGAATTACACGGTATTCGCCGGGGTGTATCCGAACGATCGCGCGACATTGGCGGCGGTGGAGGCGGCGGCGCGGCGCCATCCGCGCATCGAGGTCTGCGTGCTGCCGCACGACGGTCCGACCTCGAAGCCGGATTGCCTGAACTCGATCTTCCAGCACCTGCTGGCGCGCGAAGGGGACCGGCCCTACGAAGTGATCGTCACCCACGACGCCGAGGACTTGATCCATCCGGCGTCGCTGAGTTGGATCAATGCCTATACGGAACGCTACGACATGGTGCAGGTGCCGGTGCTGGCGCTGGCGACGCCGAAGCGCGAGTTTACGCACGGGATCTATTGCGACGAGTTCGCCGAGTACCAGGCGCGGGACATGACGGTGCGGGGCGCGTGCGGCGCGTTTCTGCCGTCCACGGGCGTGGGCACGGGGTTCCGGCGCGACGCGCTGGAGCGGCTGGGCAACTGTATTTTCGATCCCGGGGCGCTGACCGAGGACTACGACATAGGGATCCGGCTCCACCGGCTGGGGGCGCGGCAGATCGCGCTGCCGGTGGTGGGGGCTCCGCCGGTGGCGACGCGCGAGTATTTCCCGCGGCGGTTCCGCGCCGCGGCGCGGCAGCGCACGCGGTGGGTGACGGGCAACGTGCTGCAGTCGCTGGAGCGCTTCGGCTGGGGCCGGTCCGCGAAAGAAGCGTACTGGTTCTGGCGGGATCGCAAGGGGCTGCTGGGGAATCCCGCGAGCCTGCTGGCGAACGTGTTGTTCGTACTCGGGCTGGCGGCGGACCGCATGGGGGAGATCCCGGCGCCGTTGTTGGCGGCCACGGCGGCGCTGTTCGCGCTGCGGATGGCGAGCCGGATTTACCATTCGTCGCGGGTCTACGGTCTGGCGTTCGGGTTGCTGGCGCCGCTGCGGATCCCGTTTGCGAACGTGCTGAACACCTGGGCGGCGGCCGGCGCGGTGGCGCGCTACGCGGCGGCGAAGCTGCGCGGGACGCCGCTGCGCTGGCTGAAGACGGAACACGCCTATCCGTCGCGTGAGGCGCTGGTGGCGCACAAGCGAGGGCTGGACGAGGTGCTGATGGGGTCTGCCTATCTGACGGCGGAGGAACTGGCGGCGGCGCGCGCGTCGCTTGCCCAGGGCGAGAGCTGGGAAGAGCATCTGGTGCGCGGCGGATGGCTGCGGGAAGAGGAGTTGCAGGAGGCGCTGGCGCTGCAGAACGGGATGGAGACGGCGCGGGTGGCGGCGGCAGCCGTGGCGCGGCCGGTGCTGCGGGCGCTGCCGCGAGCGGTGGCCGAGCAGTACGGCGCGGTGCCCTACGGCGTGGCGGACGGCGCACTGCTGATGGCGGCGCGGGAGCCGCTGGCGGATGCCTGTCTCGGGGAGATCCGGGAGCGGACGGGGCTGGAGCCGGAGGTCCGGCTGGTGAGCGAAGGAGATTTGCGGGCGCTGCGGGCGCGGGCGGCGGCGGGAGGCTAACCTTCCTGCCACTCGCGCTCGAGCATCCGCGAGTACTCGCCCGAAGCGAAGATCTCAAACTCGAAGCCGTGGCCGCTGATATCGGCGAACCCCTGCTGCGCCTGGCGCGTCGCAAAGAGCGCGTCCGCGAAGCGGTAGTAGTTGCGGATGAACTCCGGCGTCAGTTGCTCGCGATCCGGGACATCCAGGAACAGGGCGTTGAGGCCGAGCGCGCGGGTGAAGATCGACTTGTAGTCCGCCACGCCCCACTTGCGGAGCTTGGCCTGAACGCTCGGCGGCGCCTCCTGGATCAGGAACTGCGCGAAGCTCTGGAACACGATGCCGGAGCCGGCGAGCCCGGGGTCGCGGTCCGTGATCTCCAGGCACTGCTCGATCCAGCGCGTCAGGTCCTTGCCCACGTAGAACAGCATCCGGATCTCGCAGAAGCGCCCGTCGAGCAGCGCGCGGTCCAGGTCTTCCTGGCTTTGGCCGCTCGAAGGCAGCAGACCCTGCAGCATCAGGCTGGCGCGGGAGCTTTCCACCAGCTTGTCCGGTCCGGTGGCGTCGGCGAAGGGGTGGAGGATCAGCGGCGGCAGCCGGCGGCTGGACGTGGAAGGAGGGAGGGCAGGGGCCTTGGCGGATTCCATGGGTCTAAATTCCTTGATCGGCAACAGTATGACAGAGCAGCACCCTTTCGCCACTGGTACCAGCGGTTCAAAGCGCTGTAGCGGATGACCCAGGGGGTTGGTTCTGGTACCAGTCCGCGCGAGTTCTAGGCGCCTTCGCCGCTTGTAACTCGTTGCAAGCGAACGTACTCAGAGCCGCTTCAGATACCCGATGCTCTGCTCCAGGCTGGCGACGGGATCCCCGGCCGTCTCGTCCTGCTCCACGAAATAGTGCCGGACCCCAGCCGCCCGCGCGGCGTCCAGCACCGCCCGGAAATCGATGGCTCCGGAGCCGGCTTCGCGGAACGCGTCCTTGCCGACGTTCTCCGAGAAGCCGCGGGGCAGCGTGGCGAGTTTGTCCTTCAAGTGGACCAGCGGCACGCGGCCCTTGAGATTGGCCAGCAGCCGCGCCGGGTCCTCGCCCGCCACGCTGGCCCAGAAGACATCGCACTGCCAGGCGACCAGTTGCGGATCGAAGCGCTCGAAGAGGACGTCGAAGGCGCGGCGGCCGGGCGCGGGGTCGAACTCGAAGGCGTGGTGGTGGTAGGCGAGCTGGATGCCGGCTTTGCGGAAGACGTCGCCAGCGCGGTTCATGCGGTCCGCGAAGGCGGCGGGGTCGCGGCGCTCGTCACCCGGGGAGCAGGTAGGCGATCACGGCATAGCGCACGCCCGCGGCCTGCAGCTCGGCAGCCACCGCTTCGGCCGTTAGCGGAGTAGGGAAGGCCTCGCCGGCCACTTTGCGCCAGAGGTCCCAATTGCCGGTGACGATGGGGGTTTCGATGTGCGCGCTGGGGCAGGCGAGGCCGTGCGCGGCGAGCAGCGGGCGGAGGCGCGCGAGGTCGCCGCGCAGGATCTCGACCTCCTTGTAGCCCGCGGCGGCGAGGCGCTGGAGGGCCGCGGGGGCGGCGTCGGGCAGGACGCGGCGCAGGGTGTAGAGTTGGGCTCCGAAGTTCATGGTGCGGGGTGCGGCGAAGGCGGGGGCGCCGAGGAGGGCGATCCAGGATCGGCGGGTCATTGGGGTTCCGGGGTCCAGTGTAGCGCGGCGTGCGGTAGACGGTGCAGAAGGGCAGATGCGGTAGAAGGCAGAACGGGGGCAGAACGGGGGCATCCCCCACCATCCCCCGAACTCTGATGCGCGAGCGCGCAGCGGTTTTGCCATCAATCAGTTGGCGGGATTTCGCTGGAGGCCGAAAGTGGCTCAGGAGCGGTCTGAGGCGGATTTCGCGATTGCTCGCCAGGGTGTTTCCGTCGCCGGGAAGGGCGGATTTATTGGGCTTCCGAGGGCGCGGCGGATCGGGCGCGTGAGTTGCCGGCAGCCAACAACCGGAGTGTCCGCAAGAGGTCGAGAAAGTGGTTCAGGCGGGTTCGGAGGTAAGCTCGCGGATTGCGGGAGATGCAGTTAAGTTGAGATCTTGCAATGATTTGTAGGTAGGGGTCCCGGAGTTCGGGGGATGGTGGGGGATGACCCCGTTCTACCCCGTTCTACCCCGTTCTGGCTTCTGGCTCTACCCCGTTCTACCCCGTTCTGGCTTCTGGCTGTTGGCGGGATTTCGCTGGAGGCCGAAAGTGGCTCAGGAGCAGTCTGAGGCGGATTTCGCGATTGCTCGCCAGGGTGTTTCCGTCGCCGGGAAGGGCGGATTTATTGGGCTTCCGAGGGCGCGGTGGATCGGGCGCGTGAGTTCCCGGCGGTCAACAGCCGGAGTGTCCGCAAGGTCGAGAAAGTGGTTCAGGCGGGTTCTGAGGTAAGTTCGCGGATTGCGGGAGATGCAGTTAAGTTGAGATTTTGCAATGATTTGTGGGTAGGGGTCCCGGAGTTCGGGGGATGGTGGGGGATGACCCCGTTCTGGCTTCTGGCTTTCTGGCTTTTCTGGCTTTCTGGCTTTACCCCGTTCTGGCTTTCTGGCTTTCTGGCTTGGCTCCGTTCTGACTCGGCTCCGTTCTGGCTCCGTTCTGGCTTTTGTCTGGCTTTTCTGCTTTTGATTTCGAGTCTGACTGATCCCACCGAGGTGCTCTTGCCGCTAGACGAAAGCAAGGGGAACCTTAATGACTACCTACCGACTGCGGTTCAAGGATTTCAACCCAAACAATTACTGGGGCTATCGGGTGACCGTGTTTCGCTCTTCGGAACCGATCACGAACACACTCTTTCAGAACCAAGCCAAGTCCAGGCGCCGCGGGCAATGGCCGCTGGCGCAGGCGACGGTGTCGAATCGCGCGACCATAGTGATTCCCGGGGAAGGCGTACAAAGCGCCACGCAGGCCCAGTCGATCGCCACGCCAGAAGTGAACCCCGGATTCCAGGGAGGCCCATCGCAAGTGTCTCCCGGAGCGGGGATGCAGATGTCGGCCGGAGCCGGGACGCCCGGCCTCGGCGCAGCACTGGCCGTCCTGCCGCTGCGACTGGACGTCGAAGTGATTCCGCCAGGAAGCGGTCCCGGGTCGGGCGTCTATTCGCGGTGGGCTTGCCGGGTGGACTTTCACGCTCCGGTCCAAGCCGGTTCTCCGCCAAGATCGGCGCCCTATTGGCGCGACCCGTCAGGGGAACTCTGGATGTACCTCTTGGGGTAAGCATTCTGCGGCAATCAAATACGACTAAGCCTTTCAGATCTGCTGTTTACAAAGGGTTACAGGATTCTAACGTCTGCGGCTGTTACAATTGCATCCGAGGTGGTGTGCCACCTCGCACGGTTCTTTCTGGGAGAACACAAACAGCCATGAAGGCAGTCCTTACCGGAGCGCTTGCGCTCGCTTCGGCCGCGTTCGCCGCGAACACGGCCGGCAAGACCCCGACGTTCACCAAGGACGTCGCGCCCATCGTTTTCAACCGTTGCACGGAATGTCATCGCGAGGGCGAAGTGGCCCCGATGAAGTTCACGAACTACAAGGAAGTCCGTCCGTGGGCCAAGGCGATCAAGGAGAAGGTGGTCGCGCGGACCATGCCGCCGTGGCTGGCCGACCCGGCGCACGGCAAGTTCGCCAACGACCGCAGCCTGACGAAGGACCAGATCGACACGATCGTCGCGTGGGTGGACGGCGGCGCGCCGGAAGGCAGCGCCAAGGACCTGCCGAAGATGCCCGAGTTCGTCACCGGCTGGCAGATCGGCAAGCCGGACATGGTGATCGACATGGGCACGGACTTCGAGGTCCCGGCGGACGGCGTGGTGCCGTACAAGTACTTCACGGTGGATCCCGGGTTCAAGGAAGACATGTGGGTGACCGCGGCCGAGGCGCGTCCGCAGCAGCGCGGCGCGGTGCACCACATCATTGTGTTCCTGCAGGAAGAGAAGCCGGATGCGGCGGCGCGGGCGGCGGGCGGCAGCCTGCTGGTGGGCTGGGCCCCTGGTGAACAGGCGCTGGAGATGCAGCCGGGCACGGCGAAGCTGGTGAAGGCCGGCACGAAGCTCCGCTTCCAGATGCACTACACGCCGAACGGCAAGGCCACCACGGACCGCAGCTACATCGGCCTGAAGTTCGCCAAGCAGCAGCCGCAGTTCAAGGCCGTTACCTCGAACGCCATGACGTTCAACTTCAAGATCCCGCCGATGGACCCGAACTACGAGGTGAAGTCGAGCTTCGTGGCCAAGGAAGACATCGAGGTGACGAACTTCATGCCGCACATGCACGTGCGCGGCAAGGACTTCAAGTACACGATCACCTATCCGGACGGCCGCAGCGAAGTGGCGCTCTCGGTGCCGAAGTACGACTTCAACTGGCAGCTCGTGTACGTGCCGGAGAAGCCGCTGTTCCTGCCCAAGGGCTCCCGCATCGATTGCGTGGCGCACTTCGATAACTCGCCGAACAACAAGTACAATCCCGACCCGTCGAAGGAAGTCCGCTGGGGCGACCAGACGTGGGAAGAGATGATGATCGGCTGGTTCAACTACCGGACCCCGGTCGCCAAGGCGGACGCGCAGAAGACCGGCGCGGAATAGTCCAGTTTCCGTTCCTGAAAATGAAAAGGCGAGCCTCCGGGCTCGCCTTTTTCCTTTGCGGCGCGCACGCCGGATTTTGTTATGCTGCTCCGCATATGTCTGCACCCGAGATCCCGCCGTTCGTGCAAATGCAGCAGCACATTGAGAGCTTCTGGGTCGGCCGGTCGATCTACGCCGCGGCGTATTTCGGGCTGGCGGACCTGCTGAAAGGCGGTCCCCGGACGGTGGAGGAGATCGCCGCGGCGAGCCGGACGCATGCGCCCTCGGTGCGGCGCCTGTTGCGGGCGCTGGCGAGCATCGGGATCTTCCACGAGGATCCGGACGGACGGTTCCGGTCCACGCCGCTGGCCACGACGCTGGAGTCCGACGCGCCGGCCACCCTGCGCTACACCGCGCTGTCCGAACTCGGGCAGGAGCACTACCAGGCATGGGAGGAGTTCCCGCACTCGATCGCGACCGGCGAGATGGCGTTCGTGAGGCGTTTTGGCATGGAAGCCTGGCCCTATTACCGGGAGCATGCGGAACATGCGGCGAACTTCAACCGTTCGATGACCGGCTTCTCGGAAGCGGTGATCGCCGGGGTGATGGAGGCGTACGACTTCTCGGGCTTTCGCAAGGTGGTGGACGTCGGCGGAGGGCAGGGCGCGTTGCTGGCCGCGATTCTGACGGCGGCGCCCGGGGCGCGCGGCGTGCTGTTCGATGCGGCGGAGGTGGTGGCCGGCGCTTCGCGGCTGGCGCCGGTGGCGGACCGCTGCGAAGCGGTTGCGGGGAATTTCTTCGAGGCGGTGCCCGAGGGCGGCGACGCCTATGTCATGAAATGGATTCTGCACGACTGGACCGACGACCAGTGCCGGGTGATCCTGAAGAACTGCCACCGGGCGATGGCCGCCGGCGGCAAGGTGATCGCCATCGACATGATTCTGCCGCCGCCGAATCAGCCGTCGTTCGGCCGGTGGATGGATCTCAACATGCTGGTGATGACGGGCGGCCGGGAGCGGACGGAGGCCGAGTTCGGGGAACTGTTCGCGAGCGCGGGGTTCCGCCTCACGCGGACGGCGCTGACCCCGTCCGGGTTCGGGGTTCTGGAAGGGGAGCGCGTCGCGCCGTAGTTGGTACTAGGGGTCCGGGCCGGATACACTGGTACTTCGGACACATGAAAATCTGGCTTCTGACTTTGGCCGCGGTGGCGGCGTGCGCGCAAACGACGCTGCCCCTGCGCGTGGGCTCCACCGGGTCCGAGAGCGTGCGCGACGTGGCGGTGGATCAGCGCGGCAACCTGGTGACGGCCTGCACGTTCGAGCGGACGGTGGACTTCGATCCCGCCGCCGCGGAGCGTCCCCTGACCGCGAACGGCGGCATCGACGCCTGCATCGTCAAGTTCGACGCGGCGGGCAACTACCAGTGGGCGATCACCTACGGCGGTCCGGGCGATGAAGAGATCGTGTCGGTGGCGACGGACCTGCAGGGCAACATTTACGTGGCCGGCACTTTTACGGGCGGCGTGGATTTCGATCCCGGTCCCGGCGTGGTGCAGCGCACCAGCCGGGGCGGCCGCGATGTCTACTTCCTGAAGCTGACGCCCGAAGGCCGCCTGCTGTGGGAGTTTGACTTCGGCTCCACGCTTGACGACCAGGTGTATCACCTGAAGCTGGACAGCGCCGGCGGCATTTATCTCACCGGCTTCTATCAACGCACGGTGAACTTCGGCACCGGCGGGGGCGTGGCGAACTTCACCAGCGCCGGCGGCAACGATCTGTACCTGGCGCGCTACGACACCAACGGCAATTACCTCAACGCGATCAGCATCGGAGCCAACGATGACGAGCGCGGCTATGCGCTGGGCTTCGACGCGACGGGCGTGATCTGGCTGTTCGGCAGCTTCGTTTCCCGCGTGGTCGATTTCGACCCCGGCAGCGCCGAGCGCGTGGTGGTGAGCCAGGGCGGCTCGGATTTCTTCCTCAGCCGGTTCACGCCGGAGCTGAACCACCTCTCGACGTTCGGCTTCGGCGGCGTGCAGGACGACACGCCCGCCCCCGGGGGCCTGTTCATCGACTTTCAGAACAACGTCTACCTGACGGGCAGTTTCCGGGGCACCGCGGATCTGAATCCGGGGCCCGGGGTGTTCAACCGCAACAGCCTGGGCGAAGGCGACGGCTTCCTGATCCGGCTGAACGCGCGGGGCGAGTTCCAGCAGGCGGTTTCGTTCGGCGGCACGGCGAACGATTCCGGGCTGCGCGTGATGGCGGATCTGAACGGCGCGATGTATGTCACCGGTTTCTACACGGCGCAGGCCAATTTCGACCAGGGTCCCGGGACCCGGCTGCTGACCGCCAACGGGCGCAGCGGCGCCACCGACGGCTTCATCGTGCGCTACAACCCGAACAGCTCCATCGGGTGGCTGCAGAGTTTCGGCGGCACGCCTTCGGCCGGTCTGGAGAACAACGGCGCCGGCACCGGCCTGGTCCCCGACGGGCGGGGCTTTCTGCTGCTGGGCGGGCGCTACTTCGGCCGCATGACGTTCGGTCCCGCGCCGGGCGTGGAGATGCCGAACGAAGGCGCGTCGGATATCTTCCTGGCGCGGTTCGACTCCGAAGGACGCCTGGTCCGCGACCTCACGCAAGTGAAGCAGATCGCCGCGGTGACGGCCAACGCGAACTTCCAGATCACGCCGCTGACCGGCGGCAGCGTGCACACGCTGTTCGGCAACGCCATGACCACGTCCACCGAAGCGTTCGCCGCGGTGCCGCTGACGACGCGGCTGTGCGGCGTCGAGGTCCGCATCACCGACGCGGCCGGACGCGAGTGGCTCTCGCCGATGTACTTCTGCTCGCCCAACCAGATCAACTTCATCGCCCCGCGGGGTATGGCCGAGGGCCGGGCTTTCCTGAATCTTGTTTCGGCGACGGACCGCGTGACGACGACGGTGGAGGTCGCGAAGTTGAGTCCGGCGATTTTCGTCATCGACGCGGTGGGCACCGGCGCCATCGTGTTCGGCGCAGGACCGTTCCCAGGCCGGGTGGTCTCCGAAGCCGCGCCTTCGCGGCCGGGGGACCTGATCCTCGTCTATCTCGGCGGCCTCGGTCCGGTGACGCCGGACATCGCCGACGGCGTGTCCGTGCAGGCTTTGTACAACACCGTGACGCCGGCGCGCGTGCGGATCCAGAACCAGGAGGCGCAGGTCCTGTTCTCCGGTCTGGCGCCCGGCAATCCGGGCCTGTACCAGCTCAATGTCATCGTGCCGTCCGGTCTGGCGCCGGGGACTTACCCGCTGACCGTGACGATCGAGAACCGTACCAGCCCGTCCGTGCCCCTCGTGGTGCGATGAAGCCGCTGCTCCACCTGGGGATGCCGGCCCTGCTGCTGGCGCAGGGGGTGTGGGAAACCCGGGCTCCCGTGCCGGTGGCGCTCACCGAAGTGTCCGGCGCGGTGGTGCGCAACCGGATCCACCTGGTGTGCGGCCTCACCGCTGCGGGCGCGACTACTGCCCACTTCGTGTACGACCCGTTCGTGGACACCTGGTCGCGCGCCGCGGACCTGCCGGTGGCGGGCGGCGCGGATCACTGCAACGTCGCCGCCGTGGACAACAAGTTGTACCTGCTCGGGGCCATCCGGATCGGCTCCAACTTTACGGACGGCAACACGTACCTCTATGACCCGGCCGTCGACCGCTGGGAGACCGTGGGCCGCATGTCCGAACCCCGCGGGTCGAGCGGCGTCGCCGTCATCGGCTCGCGCATCTACGTCGCGGGCGGCCTGCAGGGCAACCGCGTGCTCGCGGCGTTCGAGGTCTTCGATACGGTGGCGCGGCGCTGGACCACGCTGCCGCCGATGCCGACGCCGCGCGACCACCTGACCGCCCAGGCGCTCAGCGGCAGGTTCTACGCGCTGGCGGGACGGCAGGGTTCCATCGCCGCCTTCACGCCCGCCACCGAGGAGTTCGATCCGGTGACGAACGCCTGGCAGACGCGGGCGCGGATCCCGACCGCCCGCGGCGGTCTGGCGAGCGGGGTGATCGGCGGGCGGATCTTCGTGCTGGGCGGCGAAGGTCCGAGCGGGCGTCCCGAGCAGACGTATCCGCAGAACGAGGCCTTCACGCCGGCGACGAACAGTTGGGAAACGTTCGCGCCGATGCCCACGCCGCGGCATGGCTTTTACGGCATCAGCCTCGCCGGGCAGATCTTTGCGCCGGGGGGCGGTCCCCGGATCGGCGGGACGTTCTCCGCCGTGCATGAGGTTTTCTACGCGCCGCCCCCGGGAGCGCCGCAACTCGGCGCGATCGCGAACGCGGCGAGCCTGGCGGCCGCCGCCGCGCCCGGCGCCCTGATCACCGTCTTCGGCATCGGCCTGGCCGCGGGGGAGCGCCGCGCCACCCGCGATCCCGCGCCGCTGCAAATGAACGCCGCCCGCGTGCGCCTCAATGGCCGGGACATGCCGCTGCTCTACACCGGGCCGGGTCAGATCAACGCCCAGATCCCGTATGACGCCGCGCCGGGCCGGTACCGGATCACGGTGTGGAATGCCGGAGTGGAGAGCCTGGAGGCGGAGGCGGAACTGGAAGTGGCGGAGACGGCGCCCGGCATCTTCACCACGAACCAGGGCGGCACCGGGCAGGGCGCCATCCTGATCTCCGGAACCGGAGCGCTGGCGGACCGCAATCGTCCGGCGCGGCGCGGCGAGTTTCTGGAGATCTACGCGACCGGGCTGGGCCGCGTGAACCGGGACCTGCCGCTGGGCGCCGTCACGCCGGCCGCGGCGCTGTTTGAGACCATCACCGCGCCGGAAGTGACCATCGGCGGCGTGCCCGCCCCGGTGCTGTTTTCGGGACTCGCGCCCGGGTCGCTGGGGTTGTATCAGATCAACGTGCGGGTGCCGAACGGCGCTCCCGCGGGCGACGAAGTTCCCGTCGTGATCCGGATGCGCGGCGCCGCCAGCAACACCGCCACGGTCGCGCTGCGGGAATAGCGCGGCATAAGATAAGGCATGGCTACGACGGCCACCGTCGATCGCTTTTTCGAGTACTCGCTGCTGGGCATGCTCGCCAGCGGGTATCTGGCGGTGCTCGGCTCCGGCTTTCTGGATCCGCCGGCGGCGGTGCTCGCCGGCCTGGCGCTCGCCTGGCGCGGGCTGATGATCGCCGGCCTGGTGCGGCTCCACCTCACCGGGCGCATGGTAGCGGTGGCGACCCTGTTCTACGCCGCGTTCTACCCCGTCGACTACTTCTTCCTCTCGCAGGACTTTCTGCGCGCCACCATCCACATGGTGTTCTTCCTGGCCGCGCTGCGCATCCTGACCGCCACCACGCCGCGCGACTTCTTTTTCGTCGAAGTGATCGCGTTCCTGGAGCTGCTGGCCGCGTGCATCCTCTCGGCGAACCTGAACTTCTTCCTGTTCCTCGGGCTGTTCGTGCTGTTCGCCATCGCGACGTTCGCCGCGCAGGAGATCCGCCGTTCGGCGGCGCAGGCGTCCATCGTTTCTCGCAGCGCGGGCCGGTGGCTGGGGCTGCGCCTGGGCGCGCTGGCGGCATGGCTCTTCGCGGGGATCCTGCTGCTCACGGTGGCGATGTTCTTCGTGCTGCCGCGGACGGCGCGCGCGGCGTTCCAGCAACTGGTGCCGCAGAAGTATCACCTGCCCGGCTTCTCGAACGAGGTGGTGCTGGGGCAGCTCGGCGAGATCAAGCAGCAGAACACCGCGGTGATGCGGGTCCGGTATCGCGAGGACCGGCCGATGCTCGAGAAATGGCGCGGCGGCGCGCTGAGCGTGTTCGACGGCCGCCGCTGGTCCGTGCCGCCGGGGCGGGCGCAACTGCTGCCGGTGGAGCGCGGGCTGTTGCGGCTGATGGATCCGGACCGCCGGCGCCGGCACGGCCGCGAGGTGTTCTACGAGGTCCACGTGCGGGACCTGGCGGCGGACACGCTGTTCTTCGCGGGCACCCCGCAAGTGGTGAGCATCAACCAGCCGGCGGTGATGCGCACGCCCAACGAGACGTATCATGCGGGCGCGCCGCAGCGGAACGGATTGCTGTACGGCGCGTATGCGTTCCTGGAGGATCCCGAGGCGCCGCCCGTGCCGGAGGCGCGGGAGCTGGACGCGGCGGCCCGGCGCGAGTTTCTGGAGCTGCCGGCGGCGGTGGATCCGCGGATCGCCCGGCTGGCGCGCGAATGGATGGCGGGCGAGACGCTGCCGGAGCGGCAGGCGCGCGCGCTGGAGCAGCGCCTGCGCCGCGAGTTCGGCTACACGCTGGAGCTGCTCGACAAGGAAGTGCCGGATCCCCTGGCGCACTTCCTGTTCGAACGCCGCAAGGGCCATTGCGAGTACTTCGCCTCGGCGCTCGCGGTGATGCTGCGCACCCAGGGGATCCCGTCGCGGATCGCCACGGGCTTCCAGACCGGTGTGTTCAATCCGATCAGCGGCTGGCAGTTGATCCGCGCGGCGGATGCGCACAGTTGGGTGGAGGCGTGGATGCCGCGCCGCGGGTGGATCACGTTGGATCCCACGCCGCCGGGCGCGGCGAACGCGGGCGGCCTGTGGCAGCGCATGCAACTGTACCTGGACGCGGCGGAGGTCTTCTGGCAGGACTGGGTGCTGAGCTACGACCTCGACCGCCAGGTGCTGCTCGCCACGCGCGTCGAAGACACCGGCCGCCGCGCCGGCTTCCAGGGGCTGGAGCGCGCCGGCGTGCGGCTGCGCGAATGGGGCGAGGCGGGAATGGCCGCGGCGCGGCGCTTCGGTCCGGCGGTTTTGTTCATGGTGGTGCTGCTCGGCGCGCTGGTCCTGTTCTGGCCGTCGTTGCGCGCCGCCTGGGACGCCCGCTGCCGCCTGCGGCGGGCGCAGCGCGGAGAGGGTGAGGCGAGCGACGCCACGGTGCTCTACCGCCGGATGCTGGAACTGCTGCGCCGGCGCGGCGTCGAAAAACCCGGCTGGCTGACCGCGCACGAGTTCGCGCGCGTGGCCCCGGCGCAGTTCCAACTGGAGGATTTCACCCACGCCTACTACGAGCTGCGGTTCGGGGGCAGCCGGGAAGCGGCGGCGCGGATGGCGGCGATCCTGGAGCGGCTGGGGCGATAAGGGCTTTCGCGGATTGGCTGGCTGCATGGTATGATCCAATCTAAGGATTGGCATGCTTCCTGGCTGGGTTCTCGATGAAGCGTCCGACTTGCCGCTCTACCGGCAATTGTTTGACCAGATTCGACTTTCTATCGAGCGCGGCGATCTGGCCGTGGACTCGCGGTTGCCCGCCTCCCGGGAATTGGCTGCATCACTTGGCATTAACCGCACCACCGTTTCCGCGGCGTATGAGCTGCTCGAATCCGCAGGCCTGATCCGCCAGGAAGTGGGTCGCGGGAGCTTCGTCCAGCCCTCCGCCCGGCAGCGGGTGAACTGGGATGACCTGCTGGCTTCCGACGAAGGGCTGGCGATGCCGCCGGCGGCGGACGTGCCGTTGAGCTTCGCGGCGTCGCGTCCGGGCGAGCGGCAGTTTCCGCTGGAGGCCTTCCGGGCCGCACTGCGCGAGGTGGCGGATTCCGAAGAGTTGCCCGCGATTCTGCAGCTCGGCGCGCCGGCCGGGTACGGGCCGTTGCGGCGGTATCTCTTCGAGCAGGCGCGGCGCGATGGCGTGGCGGGCCCGGGCGACGACCTGCTGATCACCAACGGCGTGCAGCAGTGCTTCGATCTGCTGCAGCGGGCGCTGGCCGCGCGCGGGGAAACGGTGGTGGTGGAGGATCCGGTGTACCCCGGCCTGAAGAACGTCTTCCTGCGGGGCGGGGCGCGGGTGGCGGGGGCTCCGGTGGGGCCGCAGGGGCTGGATCTCGAAGCGCTGGAGCGGATCTTCGCGCGCGAGCATCCGCGCCTGCTGATCGTTACGCCGAGCTTCCAGAATCCGACCGGCACCACGCTGCCGGCCGCCGCGCGGCGATCGCTGCTGGCGCTGGCGCACGCGCACGGCGTGGTGGTGGTGGAAAACGACCTGTACGGGGAGTTGAGCTACGAAGCCGCGCCGCCCGCGCCGCTGAAGAGTCTGGACAAATCCGGCGATACGGTGCTGTTGAAGAGCTTTTCGAAGATGTCGTTTCCGGGGCTGCGGGTCGGCTGGCTGATCGGGCCGCGGCACCTGGTGCAGCGGTTGACGGAGCTGAAACAGCTCTCGGATATCCATTCGGACCAGTTGGCGCAGGCCGCGCTGCTGCGATTCGCGGAAAGTGGCCGGTTGGAGGAGCACTGGCAGGAAGTACGGCGGGCCGGGCGGGAGCGGCTGCGGGCGGTGATCGACTCGTGCGAGCGCGAGCTGCCGCCGGGCACGCGGTTCACGCGGCCGGCAGGCGGCATGAGCCTGTGGGTGCGGCTGCCGGAGCCGCTGGACGCGGCGGCGCTGCTGGACCGCGCGGCGGCGCAGGGCGTGGCGTATCTGCCGGGGCGGTACTTCGCGGTGGCGCGCGAGGAGCGCAGTTCGCTGCGGTTGAGTTTCGCCGGTTTGGAGCCGGACGAGATCCGGCGCGGCGTGGCGATCCTGGGGCGGCTGTTCCGGGAGGAGTTGGGGAAGGCGCGGCCGGCGGAGTGGAAGGACGCTCCGGCGATGGTCTGAGAAATTGTACAAGAATTGGTACAATGTTGGCCGAGGTGTTGCGATGAGCGAAAAGCTGAAGTCCGTGAGTGAGGCCCGGCGGACGCTGCCGTCGTTGAGCAAGAGCGCGCAGGGCCGGATGGACCGCTACATCATCACGCAGCAGGGCCAGCCGCAGTCGGTGTTGCTGGGCTACAACGATTACCAGTCGATGAAGGTGTCGCTCGAATTGCTGCAGCGGCCGGAGGAACTGGCGCGGCTCCAGCAAGGGCTGAAGGACTTGCGCGAGGGCCGATCCATCACGTTCGCGGAGCTGAAGCGGCAGGTGGCGGCGCGGCAGGGCGCCGATGCCGGGGCGGTGCTGCCCGTGAAGGCGGGAGTGAAGGCCCCCCGGCGGGAAAGGGCGTCGAAGGCCGTCCGTGCTTGAGCTGCGGCATATCGATACGAACGTGGTAGACGACGCGGTCCGGTTGGGGATATCGGCCGGAGAACTGGACGCCATGGCGGCGGCCCTGCGAGCGAGTGGCCGCGAGGGCTTTCGGATCCTCTTCGTGGACGATCCGGATACGTATCAGCTCGATGTGGGGCGCTTCAAAGTCCGGTACCGGCTGGAGGGGAATGTGGTGGACTGGATCGCGATCGCGGAGTGACGTGGAAACGAGTCAGCTCAATATGGTGGGCTTTGGCCTTTCGGCCGCTGGGTCCGCGCTGGGTGTCTATGGCGCACTGCAGCAGGCGAATGGTTACTACGCGTTCCGGTTGCGGGAATTCCCGCGGCATCTGTGGAGCCTGCTGCAAGCTCTGCGGCGCGGGACCGCCGAGGCGCGGTCGTACCTCGATGTGACCCTCCATTTGGCAAAGCTGGCTGGGGAGAAGCGGACGCGCTCGTTTCTGGGCCTGTACTGGGTGCTGGCCGGGTTCCTGCTGCAGATGGCGGGAGGCATGGTTTCGTTGGCGGCGTCGCTTCGCGGCGACGCAAGGTGATCGGAAGCAAGGAGAGATGGAAATGTATCTGGACGAACAGTTTCGCTTGAAGATCGGCCTGGCCGAGATGCTCAAGGGCGGCGTCATCATGGACGTCACGAACGTGGAGCAGGCCGTGATCGCGGAGAAGGCGGGCGCGTGCGCCGTGATGGCGCTGGAGCGCGTGCCGGCGGACATCCGCAAGGAAGGCGGCGTGGCGCGCATGGCGGCCATCCGCATCATCAAGGACATCATGGGCGCAGTGTCGATCCCGGTGATGGCCAAGGCGCGCATCGGGCACTTCACGGAAGCCCGCGTGCTGGAAGCGCTGGGCGTCGACTACATCGACGAGAGCGAAGTGCTGACGCCGGCCGACGAGGAGCACCACATCGGCAAGCGGGACTTCAAAGTCCCGTTCGTGTGCGGCGCGCGCAACCTGGGCGAAGCGCTGCGCCGGATCTCCGAAGGCGCGGCGATGATCCGCACCAAGGGCGAAGCCGGCTCCGGCAACATCGTCGAGGCGGTGCGCCACATCCGGACCATCGTGAAGGAGATGAAGCAGCTCACGGTGCTGGGTGAAGAGGAACTGGTGGCCGAATCGAAGAAGCACCAGGCGCCGCTCGAACTGATTCAGTACTGCGCGAAGCACGGGAAGCTGCCGGTGCCGAATTTCTCGGCGGGCGGCATCGCGACGCCGGCCGACGCGGCGCTGGTGATGCAGCTCGGCGCGGAGGCGGTGTTCGTGGGCTCGGGGATCTTCAAGTCCACGGATCCGGAAGTGCGGGCCAAGGCGATCGTCAAGGCCGCGACCTACTACCAGGATCCGGTGAAGCTGCTCGAAGCCAGCGAAGAGGTCGGCGAGGCGATGAAGGGTCTCGACATCCGGCAGATGGACGAGAAGGACCTGCTGCAGACGCGCGGCTGGTAGCGGCATGACCATCGGCGTGCTCGCCCTCCAGGGCGACTTCGAGAAACACGCGCGGATGATCGAGCGGTGCGGCGCCCGGGCCTGGGAGTGCCGCACCGCTGAGGATCTGGCGCGCGTGGACGGCCTCATCATTCCCGGGGGCGAAAGCTCCACGATGCTGAAGCTGATCGAGTACATGGGGCTGATGCCCGCGCTGCGGGCCTTCGCGAAGCCGGTGTTCGGCACCTGCGCGGGGGCGATCCTGCTGGCGAAGGAAGTGACGAATCCGGCGCAGGCGTCGCTCGGCGTGCTGGACCTCACCGTCGAGCGCAACGGCTACGGGCGGCAGATCGACTCGCACATTTCGCGGCTCGCCGTCGCGGACGGCGAACTCGAAGCGGTCTTCATCCGGGCTCCGATCATCCGGCGCGCGGGAGAGGGCGTGACGGTGCTGGCGCGGGACCACGGGGATCCGGTGTGGGTGGAGCAGGGTCCGCACATGGCGACGACGTTTCATCCGGAACTGACCGGGGACGAGCGGGTGCATCGCAGGTTTCTGGAAAAGGTCGCGGCGGCGGCGCCGCGGTAGTTCGCTGGACTCTGCGCGATACTCGGAGCGTGGGGCTGAAGCGCGACCTCCGGGCCCGAATCGGTAACGTCCGCGGCCTGCTGCGCTCGTTCGCCGGGCAGCCCCCGGATCACCGTGATTACGACCGACTCACCGTGGCCGTGATGGAGCGCGTGCTGGGACCAGCATCGAACTGCATCGATATCGGTGCGTCGGCGGGCGTTCTGCTGCAGCAGATGGTCCGGCTCGCACCGCGGGGAAAGCACTTCGCGTTCGAGCCGTTACCCCACTTCTACCGCACTCTTGTGAAGCGGTTTCCGGATGTCCGGGTCCACAACGTCGCGCTGAGCGACGCCGCGGCGGAATCCACCCCGTTCCAACACGTCGTCAGCAATCCGGCTTACAGCGGCCTCCGGCGGAGGGCCTACGAACGGCCGGACGAGCGGATCGAGGAGATTGTGGTCCGCACCGCCCGGCTCGATGAACTCATCCCTGCGGACGTTCCGATTCGGCTGGTCAAGATTGACGTGGAGGGCGGGGAATACCAGGTCCTCGGGGGAGGGGCTGAAACGGTGCGCCGGAACCGGCCTTTCGTCGTGTTCGAGTTCGGCATGGGCGGCGCCGACTGTTATGGAGTCGAGCCCGAGGACATGTACCGCCGGCTTTCCGGGTACGGGCTGCAGGTGTCCCTGCTGCCGGATTGGTTGTCGGGGAAGAGGCCCCTGGAAGAGCGGGAATTCGCCGCGGAGTTCCGCGATTGCCGGAACTACTATTTTCTGGCTCACCCGAACGATTGAGTTCACCTGGCCGCTCGCGGGGGGCCGGGCGCGAAGGCGCCGCAACCTGCTGGGGAGCTTCCCCGACGGTCTTCGCCGCTCGGCGGGCGATTGGTCCCCGACGTGCTGACCGTAGGGTATGCGGCACGCTTCGGCTATCGACGCGTCGCACCGAGGGGCTCCGGCCGGGAGCTCCGAAGCCCGTACCGTACAGGCACTACTCGCACCCGCCGGGATCACCGTCAACGGTCCGCACCCCTGGGACCTCCAGGTGCGCGACCCGCGCTTCTACCGGCGCGTGCTGGCGCAGGGAACGGTGGGGCTCGGCGAATCCTACATGGATGGCTGGTGGGAGGTTCCGGCGCTGGACGAGTTCTGCGCGCGGGCGCGCGGGGCGCGGGTGGACCAGCAGGTTACGGACTGGCGCCTGGCCTGGCTGGTGCTCAAGAGCCGCATGCTGAACCTGCAGTCCGCCGGGCGTTCGGGGAAGGTCGCCCGGAAGCACTACGACCTGGGGAACGATCTGTATCAGGCCATGCTCGACCCCTGGATGCAGTACACGTGCGGGTACTGGCGGCACGCCGCGGATCTCGACGCGGCGCAGCGGGACAAGCTGGAGCTGATCTGCCGCAAGCTGGCGCTGGCGCCGGGGATGCGGGTGCTCGATCTGGGCGGCGGATTCGGCGGCTTCGCCCGTTATGCCGCCAGCCGCTACGGCTGCGAGGTGGTGTGCTACAACATCTCGCGCAATCAGGTGGACTTCGGGCGCGAGTGGTGCCGCGGGTTGCCGGTGCGGTTCGAACTCGCCGACTATCGCGATTCGGTCCGCGAACCGGAGGTCTTCGACCGCGTGGCGGCGATCGGGTTGTGCGAGCATGTCGGCCACAAGAACCACCGCGTCTTTCTCGAAACGGCGGCGGCGCGGCTGCGGCCGGGCGGACTGTTCCTGCTGCACACGATCGGCAGCAACGCCTCCTACACCAGCACCGACCCGTGGATCCAGAAGTACATCTTTCCAAACGGGCTGATCCCGTCGGTGGCGCAGCTCGGGCGCGCCACGGAGGCGCTTTGGGTGGTCGAGGACTGGCACAACTTCGGTCCCGACTACGACCGGACGCTGATGGCCTGGTGGCGCAATTTCGACGACGCCTGGCCGCGGCTGCGGGAGGCGTGCGGCGAGCGCTTCCACCGCATGTGGAAGTATTACCTGCTGGCGTGCGCCGGGTCCTTCCGGGCGCGCGTGCTGCAGCTGTGGCAGCTCGTGCTGTCGCGCGGCGACATCCCGGGCTACACGCCCGTGCGGGAGGTGCAGCCATGAGCGCGGTGGCGGCACGGATCGCCGGTTACGAGGGGCTTCAGGAGGCCGTGGCGCGGGCGGCGGCCGCGGGAACGAAGGTTCGGCTGGGCAAGGACACGTCCAACCTCTTCCGGCCGCGGGCGCGGGACGAAGCCGTGGAACTCGATGTCCGGCAGTGCAACCGGGTGCTCCGCGTCGACCCCGGGCGCCGGGTGGCCGAAGTGGAGGGGATGCTGACTTACGAGGATTTCGTGGAGGCCACGCTCCCCTACGGGCTGGCGCCGGCGGTGGCGCCGGAACTGAAGACCATCACCGTCGGGGGCGCCGTGGCGGGCCTGGGCATCGAGTCGTCGTCGCTGCACTATGGACTGGTCCACGAAACGGTGGAGGCGATGGACCTGCTGCTCGGGGATGGCACGATCGCGGCGTGCTCCCGGGACGCGAACGCCGAGCTGTTCTTCGGATTCCCGAACTCCTACGGCTCGCTGGGGTATGCGCTGCGGCTGACGGTGCGGCTGATTCCGGCGGCGCCCTATGTCCGGCTGACGCACCGGCTGTTCCGGGAGCCGCACGGCTTCTTCGCGGCGCTGTTGCGAAGCGAGGCGGACTACACCGACGGGACGGTGTTCGCGCCGGACGAGATGTACGTCACCGAGGGCTGGTTTGCGGCGGCGGCTCCGTACACGAGCGATTACACGGGCCGGCGGATCTACTACCGGTCCATCCGGGAGCGCCGCGAGGACTTCCTGACCGCGCGTGATTACCTGTGGCGCTGGGATACGGATTGGTTCTGGTGCTCCCGGCAGTTCCACCTGCAGAACCCGCTGCTGCGGTGGCTGGCGCGGCGCCGGCTCGGGTCGCGGCATTACCAGCGGTGGATGCGGCTGGCCGCACGCTGGCTGCCGGACACGGGACGGCGGGAATCCGTGATCCAGGACGTGCAGATCCCGCGGCGGCGCGCGGCGGGGTTCTTCGAGTTCCTGATGCGGGAGGTGCCAATTCTGCCGGTGTGGGTGTGCCCGTTCCGGACGTCGGAGGACCGGTGGCCGCTGACGGCGCTCGCGCCGGGCCAGGATTACCTGAACTTCGGGTTCTGGGATGTGGTGGCGGCGCAGGGTCCGCCGGGGTTCCTGAACCGGCGGATCGAGCGCAGGGTGCGGGAGGAGGGAGGGACAAAAGGGCTGTACTCGGCGTCATTTTACGACGAGGCGGCGTTCTGGAGCGTGTACGACCGGCAGGCGTACCAGCGGCTGAAGGCGCGGGTGGATCCGCGGGGGGTGTTCCGGGACTGGTACGCAGGCACCCGGGCTGGGTGAAGTGGCGCTAGGGCGGGGCATTTGGCGCGGTAAGGGTGCCCTAGATTGCTTCGAGAAACTCGAAGTGCGACGGCTCGGGAATCGGGTCACCATCCTCGCGCAGGGCGGCTAGGTGCATTTCCAACGCCTTCGTCATGCGCTGGCGGGTCTCTTCGAGCGTACGGCCGGTGGCGATGCAGCCGGGCAGGTCCGGAGCATAGGCGCCGTAACCGGTGCTGGACTTTTCGTAGAGGACCAAGAACTTATTCATTGATACCCGCCTGCTTCAGTATAGACTTGAGCGTCTTGGGCGGTACTTCGTCGGATTCGTGCCCAGCCACCGTGACCTTGCCCGGCTTCGCTGGATGGACGAATTGGCGATGACTCCCTACCTGGTTTCTGAGAGTCCAGCCCTCGCTTCTGAGCCACTTCAGCAAGTCCCGAACTTTCACGTTCCATGAGTGTACACCGGCAGGGCCTCCAGGATTCCGGCGAAGCGCTGTGCGAGGACGCGGGAACAAACCTGATCCACGGACGGTCTAAACCGGAGATGGCAATGGCACGGGCGTCGGCGTTCGTGGCCTGGAAGTTGCGAAGATCCTCGGCTGAATCGATGTCCTCGAATTTCGCCGCGCTATCACGGTGCCTCGTACTGCTCGTATTGGCCATCCCACCAGCCGAGGGCCAATCGACCGTCTGCCGCACCGACTACTATGGAATGCCCGGCCGGCCGCGGGCGCTGGCAGATGCGCCAATCATCGCCGTCGGGACGGTGCGCACGGTCGAGCAGGTGGGGGAGCCGCAACCGGCTGCGCGCTTTCCGCGTTTTCCGCTGCGAGTCCAGGTCATCACCTTTGACCTCGAAGTCCTGCTGAAGGGAGACACTCCACCCGGCCGGGTCAAGTTCTGCCACTTTGGAAGCGCCAGCCATGATCCCCTGCCCGGCCACGAACGCGCGTTTCAAGCCGCGGCCGGACAGCGGTATCTGTTCTTCCTGGCTCCGGAGAACGGCGCCTACCGGGCGGTGACGGACGCTGGAGTGGTCGCGATTCCGCTCTACGCGGGAGCGCCACCCCTGGACTTCCGCGTTCCGTCCGAGGAGCAGCTTTGGAAGGATCCCAGCCTGCTCCCGGGGGCCATTGCGCAACTGGCGCTGGAGCCTCGCGACGGAGCCGAGCCGGTCCGCATGATCCAGGGACTGCCGGAGCTGTTCGTCCTCGCGGCGCAACTTGGGCATCTGCGGCCCTTCTTCGAAGCGGTCCGCAGGCTGGCAACAGGGCCTGCTGCGGATGTGTGGGCGTGCCTGCACCTGAACCGTTGGTTTCCAGGGCAATCCGCGTGCATCACCGGCCTGCTGCGCGCGGCCGAGCTTCCCAGCCAGCACCGCAGCGCCCTGGAGGAGGGGCTCCGCCAGGCGCAGGCCAAGGATCGGCACGTAGTTGCGATGTTGGAGGACGGAGACTTCCCCAGGCTTGCACCCGGACTTCTATACGACACGGCATCGGGAAACCGGGAGATGCTTCTGATCTTGCTGGAGGGGAGCAACCCCGCGCTGCGAGTCGCCTGGTGCGCGGCGCTCCGGCGTCACTTTCCGGGCGCCGCTCCTGCTTGCAGCGACCGCTAGTGCGAACCCGGCTCAGGAGTAGTTTGGCGTGCGAGATGGCTTTGCGGCAGTGCCGGGCACGGCCCCGAACGAGCCGGCCTACGACGATCTTCTGGTCAGGGCGAGCCACAGCAGGTACCCGAGCACGGGGCACAGCGCGGCAATGAGAAAGGCCTCGCCGTAGAGCTTGGCGTCGAAGAGTCCTCCGAAGCGGGGCATCAGGAGCGCGAGCGCCGCGCCGTAGGCGCCGGATCCCAGGCCGCCGATGAAGCCCGCGTGCGCCTTCGAGAACGTCTCCGCGGCGTAGGTGATGGCGAGCAACTGGAAGGCGCTGGCGACGAACATCGCGAAGAAGAACTGCGCGAGCGCCAGCGGCACGCCGCCGCCGTAAGGCAACAGCGCGAGCGGCAGGCTCAGCGCCGCGGCGACCGGCAGCAGGCGCGCGGGCGCGGCGCCGCGGCCAATGCGATCCGCGAGCCATCCCCAGAAGAAGATGCCGAGTTCGCTGCCGAGGGGCGGGATCCACGCGACGGCGCCGATGGCGGTTTGCGACATCCCGAAGTTGCGGCTGAGGTAGATGGCCGCGGAATAGACGGCGAAGCCGAGGGGCAGCGCGCCGAGTGCGTAGCACAGCAGAAAACCCCAGACGCGGCGATCCGAGAGGCGCGGGGGCGTTTCGTGCGCGGCCGGCGCCGCAGCCGCGCGGCGGATATCGTCGCGGCGGCTGAGCACCAGCCATCCGGCGATCCAGGCGACGCCGAGCAGTCCGGTGAAGAGGAACGCGCCGCGCCAGCCGAGCCACGCGGCGACGGGCGTGATGAGGATGGGAGTGGCGATGGCGCCGGCGGAGCCGCCGGAGTAGGTCATGGCGATGCCCTTCGAGCGGCTGCCGGAGGGCAGGGTCTGGAGCACGGTGCGGAGTCCGCCGGGCGCGGCGGCGCCTTCGCCGAAGCCGAGCACGGCGCGCGCGAGGGCGAAGCCGGCGAAACCGGCGGCCAGCGCGTGTCCGGCCGAGGCCAGGGTCCAGAGGGCGACGGCGGCGGTCATGCCCCAGGGAAGGCCAACGCGGTCGAGCAGGCGTCCCCACACCGGGTTGCCGATCATGAAGGCGATGGAGTACGCGGAGACGGCCCAGCCGTAGTCGGCGACGGTGAGTCCGGTCTCTTTGAGGATCGTCGGGGCGAGCAGCGCGAGGGTGTTGCGGTCCACATAGCTGATGATGGAGACGAGCATCATCGCGGCGGCGGGAGCCCAGCGCTGTACCGAAGGAGGCAACCCGCGATTGTAAACTAGGAGGTGGCCATGAGCGATTACGAGTTTCCCCTGCCCCCGCCGTCGTTTGAGTTTCTGGTGATTTCCTTCAAGACGCAGATCGAGATGCACATGGGGGTGCTGGACCTCGGCGAAGGCAAGCAGCCGCCGAACCTGCGCCTGGCGCGGCACACCATCGACATGCTGGCGATGCTGCAGGAAAAGACGCGCGGGAACCTGAGCTACGAAGAACAGCGGCTGATCGACAACTCGGTGACGGAGGCGCGGTTCCGCTATCTGCAGGCCGTGGAGGCCGAGAAGCACGCGCCCGCCGCGCCGGCCGAGGGCGAACCGCAATCGTGACCCCGCCTGAAGTGCGGATTACAGTGCTCGGATCCGGCACCAGCGTCGGCGTGCCGAGCGTGCTGTGCGAGTGCGACGTCTGCACGTCGCCGGATCCCCGGGATCAGCGGCTGCGGCCCTCCGTGTACCTGAGCTACAACGGGCGCGGGGTGCTGATCGACACGACGCCGGACTTCCGCACGCAGGCGCTGCGCTTCCGGATCCCGCGCGTGGATGCGGTGCTATTCACGCACTCGCACGCGGATCACATCATGGGGCTGGACGATCTGCGGCCGTACAACTTCCGGCAGCGGCAGCAGATTCCGATCTTCGGATCGGCGGAAACGCTGGGGAACATCCAGCGGGCGTTCTGGTATGTGTTCGAGGCCGGCCCGCAGGAATCGGCGATCCCGAAGCTGAAGGTCCACGAGCTGACGGGACGGCCGTTCGAGCTGTTCGGCATGACGATCACGCCGGTGCCGCTATTGCACGGCAAGCAGCAGATCTACGGGTTCCGGTTCGGGCGGGCGGCGTATCTGACGGACCATTCGGACATTCCCGCGGCGTCGCAAACGCTGCTCGAGGACCTGGACGTCCTGTTCTTGGACGCCCTGCGCTTCAAGCCGCACCCGACGCACACCACGGTGGACAAAGCGCTCGATTGGGTGAACCGGCTGCGCCCGCGGCGGGCGTTTTTCACGCACATGTGCCACGACGTGGGGCACGCGCGCGCGGAGGCGCGGTTCCCGGAGCACGTGCGGCTGGCGTATGACGGGTTGGTGGTCGACGTCACGCCGGCGCGGGCCAACGTCTTCCGCTCGCTGGGCGAGATCGAGGATCCGCCGCCGGCCGCGGTGGCGATCGGCAACTTCGATGGCGTGCACCTGGGACACCGCGAGCTACTGCGGCGCGCGGTGGCGCATGCGCGGGCCGAAGGGCTGACGCCCACGGTGTTGACGTTCGATCCGCATCCGGCGAAGGTAGTGGCGCCGGCGCGCGCGCCGAAGCTGCTGACGACCCTTGAGCAGCGCCTGGAGATCCTGGCGGATCTGGGCATCGAGCGCGTGCTGGTGCTGCCGTTCACGCCGGAAGTGTCGCACTGGACGCCCCGGGACTTCGTGGATCACGCGCTGGCGGCGAAGCTGAACGCGAAAGTCGTCGTGGTGGGCGAGGACTTCCGCTTCGGGCACAAGGCCGCGGGCGACGTGGCGGCGCTGCGCGATCTCGGCGCGCACTACGGCTTCACCGTGGACGCCGTGCCGCCGGTGGCGTGGCGGCGGATGCCGGTGTCGTCCACCGAGATCCGGCGGCGGATCACGGAGGGCGACGTGGGGCGGGCGGCGCGGAAGCTGGCGCGGCCGCACTGGCTGGATGGCAACGTGGTGGCGGGGCACGGCATCGGTTCGAAACAGACGGTGCCGACGCTGAACCTGGCGACGGACAGCGAAGTGCTGCCCGCGACGGGCGTGTACATTACGCGCGCGGTGGATCCCGACAGCCACCGGCGGTGGCCCTCGATCACGAACGTCGGGTACCGGCCGACCTTCGGGGGCGAGGCGCTGTCGATCGAGACGTTCCTGCTGGACGAGCTGGCGGGCGAGACGCCGCGGCGGCTGCGCGTGGAGTTTCTGCGGCGGGTGCGGGCGGAGCGGAAGTTCGCGTCACCGGAGGCGCTGAAGGCGCAGATCCTGCGGGATGTGGGCCGGGCGCAGGAGTTCTGGCGCCGCCTGAAGCGGTGGGTGCGGCACGTATACTAGTGGTTTGCCGGGCGAACCGCGCCCGCCGTTGCCTGACGGTCGCGGCCCGGTTTCGCAAGCCCGCGCCGGATCGTCCGGGGCGAGCGCCGGTCCATAGGAGGGAATCATATGAGTCTGTCCGAAGGAAAGATCAAGCACCTGAAAGCCCTGTCGAACTCCGCGGGAGTCATCGCCGCCGCCGCGATGGATCAGCGCGGGAGCCTGCAGAAATCGCTGGCTTCGGCCCGGGGCGTGGACAAGAAAGCCATCACGCAGCACGAGATGGAAGAGTTCAAGACCTGCGTGGTGAAGGTGCTGACGCCGCACGCCAGCGCGATCCTGCTGGATCCCGAGTACGGCCTGCCCGCCGCCGCCGCGCGCGCGAAGAACGCGGGCCTGCTGCTGGCCTATGAAGAGTCCGGCTACGACAACACGCGCCCGGGACGCCTGCCGGATCTGCTGCCCACGGTTTCGGTGAAGCGGATCGTGGATTGGGGCGCGAACGCGGTGAAGATTCTGATCTACTACTCGCCCTTCGAGAGCGATCCCAAGGTGAACGAGATCAAGCACGCCTTTATCGAACGGGTCGGGGCGGAGTGCGAGACCTACCAGATCCCGTTCTTCCTGGAGTTCGTGGGCTACGACCCGGCGGGCGGCGACGAGAAGGGGCTGGCGTTCGCGAAGATCAAGCCGCAGGTGGTGATCGGCTCGATGCAGGAGTTCGCGAAGCCGCAGTACAAAGTGGACGTGCTGAAGGTGGAAGTGCCGATCAACGCCGAGTATGTCGAGGGCAGCTCGGTGTACAAGGGCGAGAAGGCGTACACGCGCGCCGAGGCGCTGGAGCATTTCCGGAAGGCGGCGGAAGTGTCGGCGAAGCCGTTCATTTACCTGAGCGCGGGCGTGGGCAACGCGCAATTCGTGGAGTCGCTGAACATGGCGGCGGAGGCGGGCACGGCCTACTCCGGGGTCCTGTGCGGGCGGGCGACTTGGAAGGAAGGCATGCCGATCTACGCCAAGCAGGGCGCGAAAGCGCTGGAGGACTGGCTGGCGGATCAAGGCGTGAAGAACATCAACGCGGTGAACGCGGCGATCAAGCCGGCGACGCCCTGGTACAAGAAGCTCGGGGTGCAAGTCGCTTAGATTCAGCGGGATTGGGGGTGAAAGCGGCCCCCCCTATCCTGCGGGTCCGTTTCTGACGATTAGGTACAGTGATGCCGCAATGGTGTGAGGACTTCTCCGCGTTGAGCCTGGCCGAGGTGCTGGAAACGCAGGAACAGAACCGCTCGTGGAGCAAGGAATTGCGCCGCAAGTCGTTGGAACTGGTGAACCTGCGGCTGGCGAAGGGCATCAGCCAGGCCGATTACCAGGCGCACCGCGAGCTGACGCAAGAAGAAGCGCAGGAGTGCCGGCGGCGGGCCGAGATCCTGCAGGCGCAGGTCCTGCGGCACCGGCTGAACCGGAACGCCAGTTAAGTCCAGCGGTTGATCCGGTTTCGACCCTCACGCGCGTTTGGGCGTTGCCGAATCCACGGCGGCCTTCGTGCAATGGACATCCGCGCGGCGTCGACCGAACAATCCATCCGGCCATTGCGTAACCCGCCCGCACCGTTTCTGTTCGCGGCCGGAGCGACCGCCGACGGAGCTTGACGCCCGGCCGGTCGCATGCCAATATGGGCATGCTAAGTGAAAGCAGTGGTGTGGCTCGGAGATTCCCGTTCCCGAGTCCAGTCGTTCCCGGAGGAGGTCCGGGACGACGTCGGCTACGCTCTGTATGCCGCCCAAAGGGGAGGTCGTAGCCCGAACGCGAAACCCCTGCATGGCTTGGGTAGCGGGGTGCTGGAGATCGTGGCGCTGGATCCGAGCGGTACCTATCGTGTCGTGTACACAGTTTCGATCGGCAGCAAGATATTCGTGATTCACGCCTTTCAGAAGAAGTCGAAGTCGGGAATCGCCACGCCCCGAAGGGAGATCGACGTGGTTCGCGATCGGCTCAAACAGCTACGCAGCGAGGTGAAAGATGGCTAAGGCCAGACCGCTCGCCCAGGAGCCGGGTTCCCGCAACGTGTTCGCCGACCTCGGGCTGCCCGACCCCAGCGAACACCTACTGAAGGCTGGCCTGGTGCTGAAGATCGCGACGATTATCGAGGAGCGCGGCTTGAGTCAGACGGCGGCGGCGCACATCCTCGGCATCGACCAGCCCAAGGTGTCGGCGCTGCTCGGCGGCAGGTTTCGCGGCTATTCGGTAGAGCGCCTGCTGCGCTTCCTGGTGGCCTTGGGGCAGGACGTCGAGATCGTGGTGAAGCCGCGCAAGCGGGGCGCGGCGGGGCTGCGGGTGGCGTGACGGATTCACCATGCGCGTCCTCTCCCTGGCGGCGGCGAGCGATGAAGGCGGACCCGTGGAACGGTTGCTCGACTCGTCAGACTGGACCGAGCCGTTCGCTGGAACCGACAGATGGGTACCGCAGGACTCCGGCCGCAAAGTCGCCCTCGCTCGCTCTATCAGCGACATCTTCTTCGAACGTCGCCCCGTGGCGCTCTGGATCACTTCCTGGGGTATCTGGCCAAGTTCCGAACACATGGACCTCTTCGACCAGTACCGAGCCGCGCATAGTGAACGAAGGCCGCTCCACGAAGCTCCGATCCACTTGTTCGAGTCAGACACCGATCGAGACGCCCTGTTGAGCATCTTGAGCTTAGTGCTGTTCTTTGGATGGGACGCCGAGATCTTCACGTGGCAGCGGACGTCCCTGTCGGTGACGCTCAGCCACGATGCGTGGCTGTGCTTCCGGTGCGTCCCAGGCCAGAACCTCGAGAGCTATTTCAAGACCCACATCGAGCCGATGCTGATGCCGCGACCTACGTCGGGTGTTGGCTGACGCCGAGACCGCGTCCTAGAACTGCAACCGCAGCGCCAACTGCGTCGACCTTGGACCCCCCACCGCGTACAGCGGGTTCAGTCCGCCATTCACGCCGCCCAGCCCCAAGCCGCGCCCGAACATCTGCGTCGACTGCCCGAACAGCGGGTTCAGCAGGAACGGATCCGGCGAGCCGAAGTTCGGGTGGTTCAGCAGATTGAAGAACTCCGCGCGGAACTGGAGCTTCCAGCGCTCTCCGAACGTGAACGTCCGGCGCACGGTGAAGTCGATCTGGCGGAGCGGGAACGCGCGGGCGGCGTTGCGGCCCAGCGTGCCGTTGCGGGTCTGGCCGGACGGGATCGAGAAGGCGGCGCGGTTCAGGGCACGGCCGCCGGGATACTGCGGACCTTCGAGATACAGGGGCGCGCCGGCCACGCGGTCCGGGCGGAAGTTGAACGTCGCGCCGTTGATGACGGCCCGCGAGAAAACGTCCACGGGGAAGGCGGTCTGGGCGCGGAACAGCGAATCGAGGCCCCAATCGCGCAGCAGGAACGCTCCGGGGCCGCGCAGGTTCTTGCCGGGCAAGTCCCAACTGAAGGCGCCGCTCAGCACGTGCCGGACGTCGAAATCGGAGCTGGCGCGGTTGGCGCGCGGGCCGTCGGGCTCGGGCGGGTTGAAGGCGACGTTGTCCGACGAAGTGTCGATCGAATGGGCCCAGGCGTAGGAGACCATCACCTGGACGCCGCGGCGCAGGGACTGGCGGAACTGGGTCTGGAACGAATGGAAATCGGACGTGGCGTCGCTGCGGAGGACGCTGAAGCCGCGGAACAGCGCACCGGGCGTACCGGCCAGCGAATCGCGGCGCTGCAAGCGGCGGCCGTTGGCGCCGACGTAGGAAGTGGTCAGGACGCGTCCGCCGCCCAGGCCCTGGTCGATGGTGAAGTTGTGCTGCAGGGTCCGGGCGAGGCGGAAGCCGCCGGCGTAGACGGCGACGTCATCGTAGGGCGGCGTGGTGGAGATGGGCAGCGGCGCGGCCTGCGCCTCGGGCAGCGGGAACACGGTGCCGCCGAGCCGCCGCGTGCGCCGGTAGGGCGGATTCGAGGTCAGCGCCTGCAGGCCGCCGAGCGGCAGGTCGTAGAAAAGGCCGACGCCGCCGCGCAGGGTGGTCTCAAAGCCGCGCGTCTGGCGGAGCTGGTAGGAGACGCCGAAGCGCGGGGCGAAGGCGTTGCGCTGGACCGGGAACAGGTCGGCGCCGGGCTCCGACAGCCGCGCGGTCCGCGGATCGTCGGTGGTGGCGGTGTAGAGCGGCAGATTCGAGCCGCTGAGCGGCGGATTGAACTCCCAGCGGACCCCGAACGTGATGGTGAGCCGTGGTGACGGCCGGAACGAATCCTGCGCGTACAGCGAAAGATTGTGCAGCGATGCCTGGATGTTCTCGAAGGCGCTGACGATGGTGGTGGCGGTGCGGCCGTTCAGGATTCCGACGGGGCCCTGCAGGCCGACGAACACGCCGTACTGCTGGTACAGCGGCGCTTCGATATTCGGGCGCAGGAAGCGGTAGTCGCCGCCGAACTTGAACTGGTGGCGTCCGCGGACCAGCGTGAAGTTGTCGGTGATGTTCCACTGGCTCTGGGAGTTCGCCGCCTGCGCGCCGATGGCGAAGCCGCGCAGTCCCTGGGGCAGGATGCCGACGCTGCCGCTCGCCGGATTCGCGAACGACGGAAACAGCGTGGCGGCCGTAAAGGGCTTCGCGCCGCCCAGGTCGTCCATGGTGGAGTCGAAGACGCCGCGGTTGCGGCTCCAGTTGAAGCGGACCTCATTGATGGTCTGCGCCGAGAAGGTCTGCGTGGAGCCAAGGGTGACGGCGCGCGAGTCGCTGACGTTGGTGCTGATGCTGTTCAGGCTGAGGTCGTAGGACTGGACGGCGCCGCGGTAGCCGACCTCGGAGGGCGCTTCGACGAAGCGGCCCCACAGCGTGACGCGGTTCGTGAGCCGGTGGTCCACGCGGACGCTGGTGGAGTTGAGCGTGTAGGGGTTCGAGTAGGTGGCGGCGAAGCGGCCGAGGCCGCCGCCGAGGTCGCCCTGGTTGGGGACGGGATAGGCGTCCACCAGCGGGCGGTTCGCGGGCGAGGCCAGCGCGCGCGCGGCGAGCGTCGGATACGCATCGGTGGCGAACTGGGGCTGGCGCAGCCGCAGCCCTTCGTAGGCGACGAAGAAGAACGTCCGGTCCTTGCCGTTGTAGAGCTTCGGCAGCACCACGGGTCCGCCGAGCACGCCGCCGAAGTTGTTCTGGCGGATGGGCGGCTTCGCCAGGCGGTCGCGGTTGGCGAACCAGTCGTTGGCGTCGAGCACATCGTTGCGGAAGAAGTTCGAGGCCGAGCCGTGCAGGTCGTTGGTGCCGGAGCGCGTGACGATGGAGATCTGGCCGCCGGGCGTGCGCCCGAACTCGGGCGCGAAGCTGGAGGTCTGCACCTGGAACTCCTGCATGGCGTCGACGGAGATGAGGCTGTTGGTGCCGCCGTTGGCCGTGAGGGCGGGCAGCGTGCCGTCGTAGCTGCCGGCGAGCGCCGGGGCGGCGGGCAGTCCGAAGTTGGCGCTGACCCCGTCGATGGTGAGGTAGTTGCTGGAGGTCCGCTGGCCGTTCACGGAGAACTGGCCCGGGTTCCGCGCCGTGGCTTGCGTCTGGGTGACGCCGGGGGTGAGGGCGATCAGGTTCTGGAAGGTGCGGCCGTTCATCGGCAGGTTCTGCACGAACACCTGGTCCACCACGGTGGCGACGGTGGCCGTTTCGGTGACGCCGGTCATGCGGTCCTCGACGGTGACGGCGTCGGTGCGCGGGCCGACCTTAAGGGTGACGCCGAGGCTGCGCCGGTCGCCGGTGTTGAGGATCAGTTGCTGGATCTCGGTGGCGGCGAAGCCGGCCTTCGCCACGCGGAGCCGGTACACGCCGGGCGGCAGGCTGCTCAGCACATACGCTCCGGCGGAGTCGGTTTGGGTTTGACGCTTGAAGCCGCTGGCGGGATCCTCGAGGAGCACGGCGGCTCCGGAGACAGCGGCGAGTTGCTCGTCGAGAACGTTGCCGCTGAGGCTGGCTTCGGGGGATTGCGCGAGAGCCAGGAGGGGAAGCAGAAGGAAAGAAAGCCGGAGATAACTCATGGGATTACGAGACCACTGCAGATCATGATCCTACAGCGCCACGGCGCGCTGCAAGTGATTTGCAACTACTCGCGCCCTCGGGCTGTGGAAGCAATCCTCGAGGCTGCCAGCAAACAACTTAGATTCAATAACATGAAGTCCTCTTCGAACATCTCGCGGCCGCCAGGCTGGTTTTCGGCAATAATGGAGGCAGGCAGCCATGAACATCGCCATTGAGCTTCCCGAGGACATTGCCCGCCAATTGCTCTCCAGCTGGCCGGACATGCCGCGCCGCACTCTGGAAGCGGTGGCCATCGAGGGCTACCGGAGCGGGGCGCTCAGCCAGGGTCAGGTAGGGCGGCTGCTCGATCTGAATTTCTGGGAGACCGAGGCTTTTCTGAAGGAGAAGCGGGCCTTCCTGCTCTACTCCGAGTCCGACCTGGAACAGGACCACTCCCGGCTGCGCGAAGCGTTGGGTGAATGATCGTCGTAGCCGACACCTCGCCGATCAGCTACTTGGCGCTGATCGGGCAAGCGGATCTGCTTCGAACGTTTTGGGGAAGTCCAGGTGCCGCCAGCCGTCCTCTCAGAGCTGTCACATCCGGGAGCGCCGCCCGAGGTGCAGCGCCTGTTGCACCCGCTGCCGGACTGGATTCGGGAGACGGCCGTTCCAGACACGCTCGCCGGCCTCGAGAATCTGGACCCCGGCGAGCGGCAAGCCCTCCAACTCGCGTGTGCGCTCGGTGCCGACTTGGTTCTTATCGATGAGTCGCGGGGGCGGATGGCAGCCGAGAAACTGGGACTCGCCGTCGTCGGCACGATTGGGATCCTCGAGAGGGCCGCTCGTAAGGGACTGCTGGATGGCGCGGCCGCGGCCGCCCGTCTCGGTGCGACCACCTTCAGGGCTTCGCCAAAGCTCCTGGCGCGGCTGCACGTGCCGAAACCCTGACTGCGGCCGTCCCCCCTGCGCAGTCGCGTTAAGAACATCAACACTGTAAACAAGATAGCTCTCCGAACCTGATTTCGGACTCTTTCTGTCCGCTTTCCGGGTTACAACTCCTTACGATATAGGGACTTGCGCCGTATTACCTGCCCCGGCATACTTGTCTGCGACACATCCGGTGTCACTGAGGGGATTCATGTATCGCGCTGGGCTAGCCATTCTGAGTCTCGTAGGCGGAGCGTATGCCGGAACCACCGCGCCGGCGAAGCCGACTTTTTCGAAGCACGTCGCGCCAATCGTCAACCAGCGCTGCGTGGAATGCCACCGGCCCGGGGAAGCCGCGCCGATGACGTTCCAGAGCTACAAGGAAGTGCGGCCTTGGGCGAAGGCGATCAAGGAGAAGGTGATCGCGAAGACGATGCCGCCATGGCTGGCGGATCCCGCGCACGGAGTGTTCAAGAATGACCGCCGTTTGACGGAAGCGGAAGTCGAAACCATCGTCAACTGGGTGAACACGGGCGCCCCCGAGGGCAATCCGAAGGACCTGCCCGCGCTGCCGCAGCACGAGATGGGCTGGACGATCGGCAAGCCGGACCGGATCATCGACATGGGCACGGAGTACAAGGTGCCCGCCGAGGGCACCATCGCCTACCAGCACTTCACGGTGGATCCGGGCTTTACGGAAGACATCTGGGTGCAGGCGATCGAGGCGCGGCCGGACAAGCGCGATGTGGTGCACCACATCATCGTTTACGTGGTTCCGCCGAACGTGGACGTGAAGAACGCGACGGCGAACCAGCAGGAGCGGCGCGAGATGCTGGTGGGCTACGCCCCCGGCGATCCCTCGACGATCTTCGAACCCGGCACGGCGCGGCTGATCAAGGCCGGCTCGAAGCTGGTGTTCCAGATGCACTATACGGCGTCGGGCAAGGAGCGGGTGGACCGCAGCTACTTCGGCTATCGCGTAGCGAAAGTGGAGCCGAAGTACCGCGCGCGGATCACCAACTCGGGCAACGGGATGTTCCGCATTCCGCCGGGCGATCCGAACCACGAAGTGAAGTCCACCTGGACGGCCAAGGAAGACATGGAGATTATCTCCTTCATGCCGCACATGCACGTGCGCGGCAAGGACTTCCTGTACAAGGCTGTGTTCCCGGACGGGACCGAGAAGGTGCTGCTGTCGGTGCCGAAGTATGACTTCAACTGGCAGTTGACGTACGAACTGAAGGAAGCGGTGAAGATCCCGAAGGGCACGCGGATCGACTGCGTGGCGCACTTCGACAATTCGCCGAACAACAAGTTCAACCCGGATCCGACGAAGGAAGTGCGCTTCGGTCCGCAGACGTGGGAAGAGATGATGCTCGGCTGGTTCACGTACGTGACGCCGCTCGAGCAGCCGCGCGAGGCCGTGGTGGGCGGCGCGCAGCAGTAAAGCGAAGAGGTTGGTTCTCCCAGAGCCTGCGGCGGCGGGGATCTTCGGATCCCGCCGCCGTCGGTGTTTTTGGGGCGCTTAGGGGCGGTGGATCGCGGCAATCGCGAGGCGCGGTTCGTGCTGGAGGATGCGCAGCAGCGCCGCGGCGGGTCCCGCCGGGCGCCGCCGTTGCTGCTCCCAGTTCTGGACGGTCTTGATGCTGACGCCGATGAGCGTTGCGAACTCGGACTGGGAGAGGTTGGTGCGCTCCCGGATCGCGCGGACGCTGGCGGGGCCGGTCTGGAAGCGGCGCGAGGGCTTGGTTTCGCCGCGCAGGATGGCGCCGCCTTCGCGGACGCTGGCCAGCAGGTCCTGAAACATCGCGTTGTCGAGGCCGCTATCCTTGGTCTTCTTCATCACCGAACTCCTCCTTCACCAGCCGCGCAAGTTGGGTGGCCTGCCGGGGCGTCAGATCCGCCGCGACGTTCTTGGAATAGGCGAAGAGCAACAGGATCCGCTCGCTCCGGACTCTCCAGTAGTAGATCACGCGCACGCCGCCGCTCTTTCCCCGGGATCCGGCACGCACGCGGGCTTTACGGATGCCGCCACCGCCCCGCAGCAGTGGCCCCATGGCCGGGTTGGCCGCCAGAGCCACCTGGAAGCGCGAATACTCTTCGTCCTCCAATAGACCCACGATCTGCCGCGTGAACACGGAGGTCTCCAGGAACTCCACCGGAACCAGTATACGCCAATGGCGGATACCCCGGCAGCACGCCGCGCCACCCCGCGTGCGCCGAGCCCGCGAAATCCAATAAAATCCTTGCGATGCTCTCTTTGATCCAGGACCGTCCGCTGCTCATCTCGAGCCTGATCGAATTCGCCGGCGACTACCACGGCGACCGCGAAGTGGTCACCCAAACCGTCGAGGGACCCCGCCACCGCACCAACTATCGCGAGCTGCGCGCGCGCGCCAAGCGCGTCGCCAACGGTCTGCACGGCCTGGGGGTCAAGCTCGGCGACCGCGTCGGCACGCTGGCCTGGAACACCTACCGGCACATGGAGCTCTACTACGGCGTCTCCGGCATGGGCGCCGTGCTCCACACCATCAACCCGCGGCTGTTCCCGGAACAGATCGAGTACATCGCCAACCACGCCGAGGATAAGATCCTGTTCTTCGACCTGACCTTCCACGGCCTGGTGGAGAAGCTGGCGCCGCAACTCCGTACCGTGGAGACGTACGTCATCCTGACGGACCGCGCGCACGTGCCGGCCGGGAGCTCGATTCCGGGGCTGCTCTGCTACGAGGACTGGCTGGCCGCGCAAAGCCCCGAGTACACCTGGCCGGAGTTCGACGAACGCACGGCCTCGTCGCTGTGTTACACCTCGGGCACGACGGGGAACCCCAAGGGCGTACTGTACGGGCACCGCTCCACCGTGCTGCACTCCTACGCCGTGTGCATGCGCGACGCGATCTCGCTGGGTAACCAGGACAGCGTGCTGGTGATCGTGCCGCTGTTCCACGCCAACGCCTGGGGCGTCCCCTACGGCGCGGCGATGTGCGGGGCGAAGCTGGTGCTGCCGGGGCCGCATCTGGACGGCAAGAGCGTGTATTCCATGCTCGCCGAGGAGGAATGCAACCTGTCACTCGGGGTGCCCACGGTCTGGCTGAACTTCTTCGCGTATCTGGACCAGAATAAGGACATTGACCGGACGCGGGTGAAGCTGGATCGCGTAGTGATCGGCGGGTCCGCCGCGCCGCGGGCGATGATCGAGCGGTTCGCGCGCGAGTTCCGCGCGTTCGTGATCCACGCCTGGGGCATGACCGAGATGTCGCCGCTGGGCACCATCGGCACGATGCTCGCCAAGCACGCCAAGCGGACGCTGGACGAGCAGTTCGACTACCAGGCCAAGCAGGGCCACGCCCTCTACGGGGTGGATCTGAAGATCGAGGACGACAACGGGAACCGCGTGCCGCGCGACGGCAAGACGTCCGGGAACCTGAAGGTCCGCGGACCGTGGATCACCAACGGGTACTTCAAGGGCGAGGGCGGCAACATCCTCGACCAGGAAGGATTCTTCACGACGGGCGACGTCGCCACGCTGGATGAGGACGGGTACCTGCAGATCACGGACCGGGCGAAGGACGTGATCAAGTCGGGCGGCGAGTGGATCTCATCGATCGATCTGGAGAACGCCGCGGTGGGGCATCCCGGGATCCAAGAGGCCGCGGTGATCGGCATCCCGCACCCGAAGTGGGCAGAGCGGCCGCTGCTGCTGGTGGTGCCGAAGCCGGGCGTCGACCTCACCCGGGAATCCGTGATGGAGTTTCTGGAGAGCCGCGTGGTGAAGTGGTGGCTGCCCGACGATGTGGTGTTCGTAACAGAGCTGCCGCACACGGCCACGGGAAAGCTGCTGAAGACGAAGCTGCGGGAACAGTTCAAGGACTACGCGCTGCCCGCGTCTTAGACTTGGCGTAATCGGGCTAGGGAGAATCCGCCCGCACCCGGGAGTCTGCCGCCGCCGATGGAAGTGGGCGGAGGGCTATGGCCGACCGGGTACTTTCCCAGGAAGAGATCGACAGCGTCTTTCGGAAGCTCAAGGACACGCCCGAGGAGACCCACCGCGCCCAGCCGTACGACTTCCGGCGGCCGGACCGGATCGCCAAGGACCAGTTGCGGGCGATCCACCTGCTGCACGAGAACTTCTCGCGCAGCCTGGCGTCCAGCCTGTCGGCGTACCTGCGCGCCTACGTGGTGGTGAACCTGGTGTCGGTGGAGCAGATGTCGTTCCTCGAGTTCACGCAGTGCCTGCCCTCGCCGACTTGCATGATCGCGCTGGGCTTGAGCCCCTACGACGGCAGCGCGGTGGTGGAACTGAACCCGTCGCTGGTGTTCCCGATCCTGGAGATGCTGCTCGGCGGCACCGGCAAGACCTCGGCGAAGATCACGCGGGAGACGACGGAGATCGAGCAGAGCATCCTGGAGGGCCTGTTCCGGATCGTACTGAACGACCTGCGGCAGGCTTGGGCGCAGGTGGCGACGCTGGGATTCACCATCGACAGCCACGAAACCGAGCCGCAGTTGCTGCAGGTGCTATCGCCGAACGAAGCGGTGGTGGCGGTGAGCATCGAAGTGCGGGTGGGTGAAACGTCGGGGATGATGAACATCGGGATCCCGGCGATCGTGGTGAAGATGCTGCGGCAGCGCTTCGACCAGCAGTGGAGCACCCGGCGGTCCCACGTCACGGAAGACAACCAGGCGCGGATGCTCAAGATCGTGCAGAACGCGGAGGCGCAGCTCGACGCGCGGCTGGACGGCGCGCCGGTGACCATGGAGGCGCTGCTGGATCTGGAGCCGGGCGACATCCTGCTGCTCGATTTTCCGACGTCGCGTCCCGTGGACCTGACGGTGAATGGCAAGCTGAAGTGGCGCGGGGAGATGGTGGCGGCGGGCAGCAAGCGGGCGGTCGCCATCGAGTACCGGCACGACAGAACCAGCTAAGTTCTTCAGGCAGCCCGCCGCAGCAGCCACAGCAGGAGCAGCGCGCGGGCCGTCCACGCCCCCGTGCGGAGCCAGTTGCTGGTCACCAGCCGGCTCCAGGCCGCCGGGTCGAAACCCGCGCCCAGGCGGTCGTGCGCCGGGATCTGAAGCAGCGCGGTCGATAGCCAGAGCAGCACTGCCAGGCCGAACCCGGTCCACAGCCAGGCCGCGGGCAGGCGCGCCGGCGGATTCCAGGCCAGCAGAAACGCCGTTACCAGCTCCACCAGCATGGGCGGCGCCACCACCCAGGTGGTCCGCGCCTGATGGGCCGCCTGGTAGGCGCGATAGCCGTCGCTGCCGACCTGCGCGAACAGCGGGTAATGAACCACCTGGACGAACCAGATCAGCCCGGTCATGAACCAGGTGGCGGCGGCGTTCGCGAGCAACAGCCCGCTCAATCCTCGTCCTGCTGCGCGGCCAGCCGCGTGATGACGGTAAGGTCTTCCAGCGTGGTGACGTCGCCGGACACCGAGTTCGAGGTGACGATCTCCCGCAACAGGCGGCGCATGATCTTGCCGGAGCGGGTCTTGGGCAGCGCCTCCGTGAAGCGGATCTCCTCGGGCCGGGCGAACGGCCCGATCTCGTGCGCCACCCATTGGCGGAGTTCGACGCCGAGCGTCGCATGGTCCCAGTCGCCGCGTTTCAAGGTGACAAAGCAGCACACGGACTGGCCCGTGATCTCGTGGGGCTTGCCGACCACCGCGGCCTCGGCCACCGCCAAGTGGCGGACCAGCGCGCTTTCGACCTCCATCGTCGAAAGCCGGTGGCCGCTGACGTTCATCACGTCGTCCACGCGGCCCAGGATCCAGTAATAGCCGTCCGCGTCGCGCCGCGCGGCGTCGCCCGTGAAGTAAACGCCGGGAACGCGGCTCCAGTATTGGTCCTTGAAACGCTCCGGATCGCCCCAGATGGTGCGAATCATGCTGGGCCAGGGACGCTGGATCACGAGAAAACCCTCGCGGTCGTCGCCGACGGGCCGCCCCTGGAGATCGACGATCTCGGGCAGGATCCCCGGCATGGGGAAGGTCCCGGAGCCGGGCTTGGTGGGGACGGCGCCGGGCATGGGCGCGATCAGGATCGCGCCGGTCTCGGTCTGCCACCAGGTGTCCACGATCGGGCACCGCTCCTTGCCGATCACGCGGTGGTACCACTCCCACGCCGCGGGATTGATGGGCTCGCCGACCGAGCCAAGCAGGCGCAGGCTCGAGAGGTCGTGCTGGTTCGGCCAGTGGTCGCCCTGCTTGATCAGCGCGCGGATGGCGGTCGGCGAGGTGTAGAAGATGGTCGCGCGGTAGCGCTCCACCATGTCCCACCAGCGGTCGAACTGCGGGAAGTCGGGCGCGCCTTCGTACATGATCTGCGTCACGCCCGCCGAGAGCGGCCCGTAGACGATGTAGCTGTGCCCGGTGACCCACCCGATGTCGGCGGTGCACCAATAGATGTCATCGGGTTGCAGGTCGAAGACCCACTTCATGGTCATCGTGGTCTCGAGCAGGTATCCGGCCGTGGTGTGGAGGATCCCCTTGGGCTTGCCCGTGGTGCCCGACGTGTAAAGCACGAACAGCGGATGCTCGCTCTCCAGCGGGACGGCGGGACAATCGGCCGGAACTCCCGTCTCGAGTTCGTGCCACCAGTGGTCGCGCCCGGCCTGCATGGCCACCTCGGATCCGGTGCGGCGCGCGACGATCACATCGCGGACCGAGGGGCACTCGGCGAGCGCCTCATCCACCGCGATCTTGAGCTTCACTTCCTTGCCGCGCCGCCAGCCGCCGTCGGCGGTGAGGACCACGGCGGCGCCCAGATCCTGGATCCGCGCCTTCAGCGCTTCGGCGGAGAAGCCGCCAAAGACCACCGAATGGGTGATGCCGAGCCGCGCGCACGCCAGCATCGCGATGGCGAGTTCAGGGATCATCGGCATGTAGAGGATGGCCCGGTCGCCAGCCTGGAGTCCGCGGGCCTTCAGGACGTTGGCGAAGCGCGAGACGCGCGCGTGCAGGTCCCGGTAGGTCAGTGCCTGCTTGTCGCCGGGCTCGCCTTCGAAGTAGATGGCGACTTGGTCGCCGCGCTCGGCCAGGTGCCGGTCCAGGCAGTTGTAGCTGGCGTTGATCTGGCCGCCGGAGAACCACTTCGCGAAGGGCGGATCCCAGTCGAACACCCGGGTGAAGGGCTGGAACCACGCGAGTTCGGACGCGGCGAGTTCTCCCCAGAAGCCCTCGGGGTCGCGGGCGGCGCGGTCGTAAAGGGCGCGGTAGGCCTCGATGTTGCCCACGTGCGCGCGGGCGGAAAACGCGGCGGGCGGCGGATAAACCCCGGTAGAGTGCATGCTACAGGGGATTGTACCCGTTACTTCTTCTCCCAGGCCAGCGCTTCGGTGATGGTCTGCGTCTGCGCCGCGCCGGCGCTGGCCGTGAGGCTCTTGGCCACGCCGCCGGGCACGGCTGCCGAAAACCAGACTCGCGTGGTGGTGAGGCGTCCTTCGCCCGCTACCCCGGCTTCCTGCCAGGCGCACTTCAGGGACTGGCCGCCGAGGTTCAGGGTCTCCTCACCGCGCTTCACGGTGGCGGCGTCGCCTTGCGGCAGCGGCGCCGCGAGCGGCACTTCCAGCGAAGTGACGGTTGCGTTGCCGAACAGCGTCCGTTCGACTTCCAGCTGCGCCTTGCCTCCCTGCTTCGCGACCAGCGTGTAGCGGGTGATCACTTCGGTGCGCCGCGGCGCGTCCTGCCCTTCCAGAACACTGACGGTCTTCAGCACCACCCAGGAACCGGGAGCGAAGGCGCCCCAGCCGGGCGCGGGCGGTTCTGCGGCGGCGGAGGCGGCCAGGATCAGGACAGCGGCGGGGAAGCGAAGCATCTTCCCCATAGACGGGTCCGCGGGCGAAAAAGTTGCCCGAGGTGCGGGTTAAGATGGGGTCCGATGACGATGCGACTGCTTTTCGCCCTCACGGCCGGGGTGCTGCTGGCCGAGACTCCGCCCGCGGTGACGGCGGCACGAGCGTTCCGTGAGAAGAACGAGGCCGCGATCCTCCGCGAGTACGTCGAACTTCTTTCGATACCCAACGTCGCCCGCGACAAGGAGAACATCCGCCGCAACGCGAACCTCATCCGCGCGATGCTCGAAAAGCGCGGCATCGCGGCAAAGCTGCTGGAGGCCGGCGGCGCCAATCCCGCCGTGTACGGCGAGATCCTGAAGCCGGGCGCGGCGCGCACCATTCTCTTCTACGCCCACTACGACGGCCAGCCGCTGGACCCCAAGGAATGGGCCTCGCCGCCCTTCACGCCCACGCTGCGCGACGCCGCGCTCGAAAACGGCGGCAAAGTGATCCCGTTCCCGGCCTCCGGCAAGTTCGATCCCGAGTGGCGTCTGTACGCCCGCTCCACCGGCGACGACAAGGCGCCCACGATTGCCCTGCTCGCCGCCTACGACGCGCTGCGGGAGGCAAAGATCCCGCTGCAGTCGAACGTGAAGTTCTTCTTCGAGGGCGAGGAAGAGGCCGGCTCGCCGAACCTGGCCAAGATTCTGGAGGCGCACAAGCCGGTCCTCGGGGCCGATGTCTGGCTGATCTGCGACGGTCCCGTGCACCAGAGCCGGAAGCAGCAGATCGTGTTCGGGGCGCGCGGCAATGCCACGGTGAACATCACCGTGTACGGCCCCAAGCGGGAGCTGCACTCCGGGCATTACGGAAACTGGGCGCCGAACCCCGCGATGATGCTCTCGCGCCTGCTGGCGTCCATGAAGGACGACGACGGCCGCGTGCTGATCGAGGAGTTCTATAAAGGCATCGAGCCGCTCAGCGAAACCGAGAAGCGCGCGCTGGCCGAGGCGCCGGCGTACGACGACGAGATCCGCAAGGAGCTATGGCTGGGCCGCAGCGAGGGCGGCGGCAAGAAGCTGGTGGAGTTGTACAACCAGCCTTCCCTGAACGTGCGCGGTATGGCCAGTTCCCGCGTCGGCGACGGCGCGGCGAACGTCGTACCCGCCACCGCGACGGCCTCCATCGACATGCGCCTGGTGAAGGGCATCCGGCCGGAGCAGGCCGAGGCGCGCATCATCCAGCACATCCGGCAGCAGGGCTTTCACGCGGTGGTGGGCGGCCCGGAGCCCGACGCCGAAGTCCGGCGCAGGTATCCGAAGGTCGCCTGGGTGACGCGTCGCGAAGGCGGCTATCCGGCGGAGCGGACTTCGATGGACCTGCCGATCTCGAAGCGCGTGATCGCGGCGGTGGAAGCCGCCAAGGGCGAGAAAGTGATCAAGCTGCCGACCTCCGGCGGCAGCGTGCCGATCTTCATGATCAGCGAGATTCTGAAGACGGTGACGATCTCGATCCCGATCGCGAACCACGACAACAACCAGCACAGCTACAACGAGAACATGCGGCTCAAGAATCTGTTTGACGGCATCGAGCTGATGGCCGCGCTGCTGGTGATGTAGGTCTTCACGCGCCCTGCGCCACGGCGTCGCCTGGCGCGGGGAACCGGACCGCGAGCGTCTTCCGGATCTGGACATACCGCAGCAGAAAGGCGCCTTCGTTGAGACGCTTGCGCCGCAGCCAGCCGGTGACTTCCTCGTTGCACTTGCTGGTGTTGCACGAGACGCAGGCGGGGACGATGTTCTCCAGCGTGTAGCGTCCGCCGCGCGACAGCGCCAGCACGCAGTCGCGCTGCAAGGGTGTGCCGGTGGCGCCGCAGTAGGCGCAGCCGCCCCAGGCTTCCTGCAGGGCGGCCCACTGCTCGGCGCTCAGGTCGTGCTCGACGCGCTCCATCCGGCGCTTCCGCCTTCTGGCCGCGCGGGCCTTGCGGCTGCGGCTGGTGGCCATGCCTTAGGGTAAACCGACGGCTTCGCCCATTGGCCGGGCGGCGTGCCGCACTACAATGGGGGGATGAGCTTCGATGATTACAAGCTCGTGATCTATCGGAACCAGCCGGAGGGGTGGGTCGCGGAGATCCCTGCGATTGCCGGATGCCACGCCCTGATGCCCACTGCCGAAGAGGCGGTGCGTGAGCTGGCCAAGGTGTTCCGGTTGATCGAAGAAGAGCACCGGGCGGCTGGCAAGGATCTGCCGCGCGATTCTACCGCGATCGTGCATGCCTAGCGCGCGGGCAGTCGAATTGCAACGCGTGGCCGCCAAGCTCGGGTTCGCGAGAGCGCGTCAGACCGGAAGTCACGAGCGCTGGCGTCACGAAGACGGCAGAGCTACGACGATTCCAGTCCATGGCAGCCGCGAGATCGGTCCACCGCTGTTCTACCGCATCCTGGAACAACTGGGAATCGATCTCGAAACGTTCGAACGGCTTCGGTAACGGCTGTGCCGTTAGAGTATTGGAAATTGTGCCAGCGCTCCGGCGTCCGGAAAACTCCCCTGCGCCAGCGTCGCCGATCCCCCGCCGCGCCCGCCGTGCGCCGCGGTGAGTTCCTTCATCCGGTTCCCCGCGTGGACCCCGGAGTCCGGCGCCGCCGCGATGAGCAGCGCCGGCGGATCGTCGGCAATGGCCACGAAAACCGCCTTGGGATTCGCCGCGAACGCCTGCGCCAGCGTCCGCACCGCGTCCGTAAGCGGACCCCGCTGGACGTGCTTACGCACCCCCGCGGCGTCCGGGGGCGTCGCGTCGTACAACTCGCGCGCCTGGTACCGCGCCAGTTCCGCCGCCAGCTTCTGCATCTGCTTGCCCGCCGCCGCGGACTTCTCGAGCAGCGCGGCCACCAGCGCCGGCGCTTCTTCAGGAGGCGCCGAAAAACCGCGCGCGATGCGCGACAGCGCGGCGTAATCGGAGTACGCACGGCGCACCGCGCGCATCCCGCAGAAAAACTCCAGCCGCGTCGTGTCGCGGACCTTCTCGGTCTTGCCCGTCAGGATCACGCCGATCTCGCCCGTGCGCCGCACGTGCGTGCCGCCGCACGCCGAGCGGTCCAGCCCCTCGATGGAAACGACGCGCAGCGTCCCCGCCCGTTTCGACTCCTTGCGCAGGCCCAGGTCCGCGGCGCTGTCCTCGAACGTGATGGCGACCGGACGATTCTCGAAGATCACCGCGTTCGCCCGCTCCCCGGCCCGCTCCAGTTGCGCCGCGTCGAGCTTCGCCGCCGCCAGATCGATGGTCGCGTAGTCCGCGCCCATGTGAAAGCTCACCGTCGCGATGCCAAACAGTTCCTGCAGCACCGCGGAGAGCAGGTGCTGCCCCGTGTGCTGCTGCATATGATCGAAGCGGCGGGCGAAGTCGACGCGGCCCTCCACTTCGGAATCCGCGAGCGGCGCCGCCAGCCGGTGGGCGACGCGGCCGTCTTCCTCCTCGGCGACCTCGGTGACCGCGACGCCGTTCAGCGTGCCGAGGTCGAAGGGCTGCCCGCCCGAGGTGGGATAGAAAGCCGTGCGGTCGAGGAACACCACAGAACGGTCCGGGCTCGCGTCGGCGACGCGAGCCCGGAACTCGGACACGTAACAGTCGGTGTAGTAGAGACGTTCCGTCACTGGATGGCGATGTCCACCCGGTTCGAGAAGTTGTTCTGGTACCCGATGATCACCCCGATGCGATCGCCGCGGTTTACGCCTTGCGGCACCACCACGTTGATCTGGTAGAGCCCCACGAAACCGGGCGTCAGGCCGGCGAAATCGGGCTCCACGTCGATGCCGGACACCAGGGGTCCGGTGCCGCCGAAGGTGACCGTCGGCTTCGGATTCAGCTCCGCCAGCGGGGACGCCGGCGCGCCCACGCCGCTGGCCACGGAAGGCGTGGTGCCGCCGAAGCCCAGCGCGTAGAACACCAGCGTGTCGCCCGCCCGCGCCCGGCGGGTGTTGAGACCCGGGGTCGGCGGCCAGGGGAACGCGTTGTCGGCGAACGTGGCGATCGCATAGCCGTTCCCCGCCACCAGCAGCCGCGGTACCCGCTGGTTGATGCGGACCGCCAGGCTGTTGCCGCGCTGCCCGTCGCGGTCCACCCGGACCACGGCGTCGCCCGGCGCGGTGTTGAACGGGATCTGGAACGTGATCTGGCCCGGCTGGTCGATGATGCTCGAAGCCGCCACGAAATAGATCGGCGCCGGCACGTCGTTGACGAACACGGTAGCGCCGCCCAGGGCCGTGCCCAAAGGCAGCGCGGCCGCCGCGGCGTCAGGTCCGGTGGTGAAGAAATCGCCGAACACCGCGGCCAGGCCACCCGGCGCCAGCGGTTCGTTCGGCAGGAACGTTGCGTTGTTGCGCACGCCGCCGCGATCCAGCGAATAGATCTCCGGCGTGGCGAGCAGCCGCGGCGGAGCCGTCGCGGACACTTCCAGTTGCACCGGCACGGTCAACGTAGCGTTCGCCGCGTTCGTGGCCACCGCCACCGAGCCCGAGTACGATCCCGGGGCGAGGTTCGCCGGATCCGCGAACAGGCGCACCACCGATCCTTCCACTACTGCGGCCAGCCACGTGCCGCCCGTGGCGGTAACATTCGCCGACGCGATGGTCAGGTTGCCGTTGCCGCGGTTCACTACCTGGATCCACTTCTCCTGCCGCCGCGAACCCTGCATCGTGCGGAAGATCACGCGCTCCACTTCGGTGGCCGGCTCGACGAAAGGCCAGCGCACCGTAGCGATCGGGTTGTTGGTCACCCGGACCACCACGGGAACGGCCTTCGGCGTGTCGATCGCCGACGTCGACGATACCACCGAGAACGCGCCGTTGTAATCGCTGGCCGGCGTGCCCTCGGGCGCGGACGCGGACAGCGTGTACGAAAAGTTCGTCGCGAAGCTCCCCACCGGATCGAGGTTCAGCGACAGGCGCACACCGCCGATCGGATTCTGCTGCGTCGTGGTCAGGCGTCCGCCCGTGTTGAACTTCGCCGCGGCGGGCTCGCCGCCCGGGGCCACCAGCAGCGTCACGCTATCGGGCACGCCCGAACCGATCTGGATCGTCACCGAAACGGTCTGCGGGGCGTCGATCGCGTTGCCGTCGCGGATGGTGAGGATGCCGGTGTAGCGTCCGCGGGCCAGCGCCGCGGTGTTGAGCGCGAGGTTCACCGGCACGCAGGACTGCGAAAGCGAGCAAGCGCGCGGCGCGCCCGCCGTGGCCGCCAGCCACGTCGCCGACGACGAGAACGTGAGAGTCAGGGAGCCGTCGCCAAGGTTGGCGGCGTCCAGCGTTTGCGCGGGTCCGTTGGATCCCGCATTGATCACCACCGGACCCACCGTGGTCCGGCTCAGACGCAGCCGCGGCGCCGCCTGCAGAGCCGCGCCGAAGACTAACAGCGTTAGAACGGTTCTCCGAAAAGTCATTTCCACTCGAGTGCCCCTTTTTTGTATGCCCAGATGTATCCGGCGACGAGGATCGCCAGGAACACAGCGACTTCGGCGACTCCGAACCATCCGAGCGCCTTATATCTGACGGCCCACGGAAACAGAAAGACGGTTTCCACATCGAAGATCACGAACAGGATCGCCACGATGTAAAACCGGACCGCGTACCGTCCGCGAGACGACGAAGCAGGTGGGATGCCACACTCGTAAGCCTCTTGTTTTACAGCGTTCGCCACCGCCGGACGGATCAGTTTTGCCACAAGCAGCGTGGCAACGGGAAACAGTATGGCTAGTACGAAGAACGCAAAGAGGGGCAGGTAACCGGAAAGCATCGGATTGCGAAAACAGGATCAGGGTAACATGTTTTGGTCAAGAGCAACGGTCACGGCTTCGGCGCCACGATCGTAAAAGCGGCCCGCAGGAACTGCCAGTCCGGGATCTCGTAAACCTTCAGCTTCGTGGGCAGAACCGCCGACACCTCCTGGAACGACTCGGGAGCCAGGTTCTTGACCTCGGCGTCCAGTTCGCCGACCGGTGGCTCGTCAGGGCCCGCCTTGCTGGTTATCAGTTGGATCTTCAGCTTCAGGTCGCCCATCTCCGCCTGGGAATGGTTCACCACCAGGAACCGGACCTTCAACTGCCCGGGCTTGGATTCCGAGACCCGGAAAGCGCAGATCTCCAAGTGCTTGTTGTACGGGTGGCGGGTCAGCGGCGTCGCGTACGGGGTGATGGTGAGGGGCGCGGCCGGTTTCGAAGCCGGCTGCGACCCGCACCCGGCGGCGAGCATCGAAAAGGACACCAGGAGCAAACGGCTGGGCGAGTAGCGCACACTAGAATTATAAGCAGCCGGAGGGGCGGGCACCTATGTTCGGCACGATTCGGGAGCAGATCGACACGATCTTCGCGCGGGATCCCGCGGCCAAGAGCACCCTGGAAGTGGTGCTCTGCTATCCGGGCTTCCACGCCACCCTGCTGCACCGCGTGGGGCACTGGTTCTACCGCAAGCGCCTGTTCCTGCTGGCCCGCTTCGTCTCGCAGACCGGCCGCTTCCTCACCGGCATCGAGATCCACCCCGGCGCGCGGATCGGCCGCCGCTTCTTCATCGACCACGGGATGGGCGTCGTCATCGGCGAGACTACCGAGATCGGCGACGATGTGCTGCTGTACCAGGGCGTGACGCTCGGCGGCACCGGCAAGGAGGGAGGCAAGCGCCACCCCACGCTCGGCAATAACGTGGTGGTGGGCACCGGCGCGAAAGTGCTGGGCAACATCACGCTCGGCGATCACGTTAAGGTCGGCGCCGGATCGGTGGTGGTGCGCAACGTGCCCGCCAACTCCACGGTGGTGGGCATCCCCGGCCGCATCGTCGGCGAACGTCCGCCGCAGGAAGACAACCTGGAGCACGGCAAGCTGCCGGATCCCGAGGGCCAGGCCATCGCGGATTTGACGAAGCGGGTTGCCGAGCTGGAAGGGATCGTGCGGTCGATCGCCGAGGAAAAGGTGAGGATCTGATCGCCGGCGCGCTACTTTTCCAGCCGCTTTTTCACGGGTCCGGTCACTTCCAGCCGGCAGGGAACGCCTTCCACGGCGGCCGGGAGCTTTAAAGAGGCGGGGGGGGCGTGTACCACGTTCACTTTCAACCCGTACTCGCCGCGGATGCGCGTGACTCCCACAGCGACCTCATGATCCAGGAGCGCAGAAAACACTTTTTGCGCCGTGGCCTTCGCAGCCCGGGCTTTCTCCAGAGAATCCCGAGACGAACCAATCATAGGGCTCGCACTGCTCCTCGACTACTAGAAGATCAGATCGATCTTTAAAGTGTCAAGAACGACCTTCAGCGGATTGGCGTAGGTGAGGCCCATGCCATTCGATCCGCCCGAGTCGCCGCCGGCGAACAGCAGCGCGACTCCCAGATCATCGTCGTCGACGATTAGCGATCCACTGTCGCCGCCGTCGCTAAAGGAATGCGAGCCGGCGCCTTCGATCTCGACTTGATTGTCGAACCGAAGGTTGCCGATGTCGTAGCCCACAACTACATTGTCCAGTTCGAACGCGGTGACGCGGCCCGTGGTCTCTCCAGTAGTCCGGCCCACTTTGCGAACTTCAGCGCCTTCATCCAGGAAGTCGGGCCCAAGCCCCTTCAAATTGCCGAAGCTTCCGAGCCTCTTTTCGTTGAACTGGATTCCCGGCGACAGGGCGGCGATAGCGGCGTCGACGAAATTCGTCCGTGTCAGACGCATCCTCTTGAATTTGGTCAGCGTGGCCGCGAGATCCCCAGGGTTGGCCCCGCCATCGAAACTGCCCGGCTGCAGGATGGCATCGCCGGCCTTGGCGCGGTTCTCGTTGGCGAGCACGTGGTTGTTTGAGAGCATGGCGATTTCTTGCGTCTCGCGTGTCTTGACGAAGCACCCCAGCGTGCCTGCCGTGATCTTGAAGTGGCCGACGGAACAACCAATCACCAGGGGCCGGCGTCGCTTTTGGAGGGCGGGGGGCGTTTCGAGTTTCGTCAGCCGGCCGACGTAGCGGACGTCCACCTCGCCCTTGGCCTGCTTCCGGATTCGCTCCAGCAGCGGATGGTCGAGCAACGCTTTCCGCTGCACTCGGACCGCGAGCCGATGCCGCTTCTTCGACTTCGAGACACCCAAAGCCATGCTTCGCAGCGCCTCGGCTTCGCTGCCAAGCGGCTGGGCTCGCACGCCCAGACTTCGGACGGTCTTTGGCGCGGCAGCGGCAAGGACCATGGGTTCCAGTAGGGACGCCTTCAACGCCCGGACGTCGTCAAGCAACATACTGAGTTCCTCCTGAGCGGCTCTTAATTGCCTGAAATGTTTTCACGATTCCCGCTGGTTTGCAAGGGGCATTAGTCTGGATTGCAAAAAGTGGACCGAGTTCGGTCCGTGGCGGCGGGCCCGCTCCCTGATCGCTGGATCGCCGCCGATTGCTCTGCCGATTCGTCATGCTGGAACTCTCGTGAAACAACCCCTCACCGAGTTTTCCGGAAAAATGGTTGCCTTAGGCAACTATCGATGTATTTGTTCAGCGAGTTGGTCCCCCCGCTAACAGTTCAGCGATTCTGACCCGCCGGAAAGTAGGGTGTGGACTTGAGGCAGAAACAGATACAGAAGATCGCGGCGATCGGCAACTCGGTGGTTGGACGGATGGGGGTGGGGGAGGCGGCCGCGGCACTGGGCCGAAGCCCGCGGCAGGTGAAGCGGCTGAAGCAGTTGCTTCCAAGGCGACGATCCGGGCTGGGTGCGGCACGGCAATCAGGTCCGGGCGCCGGCGAACCGGACGCCGCAGGAGGACAACCTGGAGCACGGCAAACTGCCGGATCCCGAGGGCCAGGCCATCGCGGATTTGACGAAGCGGGTTGCCGAGTTGGAAGGGATCGTGCGGTCGATCGCCGAGGAAAAGGTGAGGATCTGAGTCTCGGGCGTCAACGGGTCAGAACTTTGCCCGGCAGCTTGCCGGTGACCGCGCCGTCGCTCCAGACCAGTTCTCCGCTCACCCAGACCTTCTTAACGCCTTCAGACAGCTCGAATGGCTTCATGAAAGTAGAACGGTCGAGGATCGTGTTCTCGTCGAACAGCACCAGGTCGGCGACAAACCCGGCCTGGATCCGGCCGCGGTCCTTCAGTTTCAAGCGGGCGGCGGGCAGCGCGGTCATCTTGTAGATTGCGGTTTCGAGCGGCATCCACTTCTGCTCGCGGACATAGCGGCCGAGGAACTTCGGATACGTTCCCGCGCCGCGCGGGTGGCGCATGCCGATGCCGCCGTCGCTCGACACCATGGCCCAGGGCTGCGCGTAGAGGACTTTCATGTCGGATTCGAGCATCGACTTGCAGACGACGCCCGCGCCGCCGTTCTTGACGATCCGGATGAACAGTTCCACGGGCGTGATGCCCTCGGCTTGGGCGATGGCGGCCATGTCCCGGAATTCGTATGCCGGGTTCTTCGCGTAACTGACGATGGTAATGTTCTGGGCGCCGCCGACGTCGGCGAGGCCGCGAGCCACGCTCGGCGGATCGTCGTACTTCTTGTTGGGAATGAGGACGGTGATGGTGGAGGACCAGGCTTCGTACGGGTACACGTCGGCGGTGACGTCGAGCCCCGCGCGGCGCGCCTCGTCGACGAGTCTGACGGCCTCGGCGGCCTTGCCCCAGACGCCGGCGGTGCCCAGCTTCATGTGCGAGATTTGCGCCGCGACTTTGCCCTCGCGCGCGATGCGGACCACCTCCGCGAAGGCCTCGAAGGCCTTGTCGGCCTCATCGCGAACGTGCGAGATGTAGAGTCCCTTATACCGGCCGACGACTTTCGCCATCGCCACCACTTCTTCGGTGGTCGAGTAGCTGCCGACCTCGTACTCGAGGCCGCTGGAAAGTCCGGCGGCGCCTTCGCGCATGGCCTGCTCCGTGAGCTGGACCATCTTGGCGATTTCTTCCGGCCGGGCGGCGCGGCGGAAGTCGTCGCCCATCACCTTGGTGCGAATCGTCGCGTGGCCGGCGGTGATGGCCGTGTTGATCGCGGCGGGATTCGCGCGGCGTTTGGCGAACCAATCGGCGAGGGGCCACGCCGAGCCCCCGTCCGGGCCGAGCAAGGCCGTGGTGATGCCCTGCGAGACCTGGCTGGCCGCGGCGGGTTCGCGGCCGAGACCGCGGTCGGAGTGGTTATGGGTGTCGATGAAGCCGGGCGCGAGCACGAGTCCGGCGGCGTCGAGCGTGGCATCGCCCGGTTTGGCGACCTTCGCGCCCACGGCCGTGATGCGGCCGTTCTCCACGCGGACTTCGGCGCTGCGCGGCCTGGCGCCCGTGCCGTCGACGACTTTGGCGTTGCGGATCACGAGTCCCTGCGCGGCGGCGAGCGTCGCGCAGGCGAGTAGAAGAGCGGCTTGCTTCATGAAATTCTTTCCCCGGAGGGCTGGTGGAACCAGTGTAGCTTCGCCGCGGGGAGCCGGAACCACAGCGGCGCGCCGTCGCCGACGTGGAGGTCGCCGGCGGTGCGCGCGAGCAGGCGCGAGCCGCCCGCTTGGAAATACACGAGCGTTTCGTTGCCGAGCAATTCGGTGACGTAGACCGCGCCGCGCGCGTAGCCGGGCTGTTCGGTGAGCGAGATCTCGACGGCTTCCGGCCGGACCCCGAGCGTCACGGCGCCGGCAGGGATCGCGGCGGGCGCTTCGATCCCTGGAGCGCGGAAGACGCCGTCCGCAGCCTCGCCGGCGACCAGGTTCATCGCCGGGCTACCGACGAAGCCCGCGACGAAGACGTTCGCCGGGCGGTGGTAGACGTCGGCCGGCGTGGCGAACTGTTCGAGACGGCCATCGTGTAGCACGGCGATGCGGTTGGCGAGTGTCATGGCCTCCGCCTGGTCATGCGTGACGTACACGGTGACCACGCCGAGTTCGTGCTGCAAGTGCTTCAGCTCCGCGCGCATCTCGACGCGCAGGCGCGCGTCGAGGTTCGAGAGCGGCTCGTCCATCAGGAACGCCTTCGGGTGGCGGACGATGGCCCGCGCCAGCGCCACGCGCTGCCGCTCGCCGCCCGAGAGATGCCGGGGGCGCTGGGTGAGCAGGCGGGTGAGCGACAGGCGTCCGGCGACGCGCTCCACCTCCGCGCGGATGTCGGCCGCGGGGCGCTTGCGGATCTTCAGCGGATAAGCGATGTTCTCGGCGATCGTCAGGTGCGGATACAGCGCGTAGCTCTGGAAGACCATCGCGACATCGCGGTCGCGGGGTTCCTTGCCGGTGACGTCGGCGCCGGCGATGCGGATGACGCCCTCGTCGGGCTGTTCAAGCCCGGCGATCATGCGTAGCAGCGTCGATTTGCCGCAGCCGGACGGTCCGAGCAGGACCACGAACTCCCCAGGCTTTGCCTCGAACGAGACGCGGTCCACGGCCACGTGCCCGCCGAATCGTTTCGTGATGTTCTCGACGCTGAGCGGCATGGGTCAGCCCTTGACGGCCCCGAGGCTGAGGCCGCGGACGAGGTAGCGCTGCGCGGCGGCCGCGAACAGCAGCACCGGGATCATGGCCGCGACGCCGGCGGCGCTCATCGCGCCCCACTTGATTTCGTACTGCGTCACCTGCGCGGCGATGCCGGCCGGCAACGTCATCGCGTGGCGCGTCTGGGAAAGGATGAGGGCGAAAAGGAACTCGTTCCAGGCGACCACGAGACAGAACACCGCGGTGGCCGCGACGCCCGGCGCCGCGATGGGCAGCACGACGCGGACGAGCGCTCCGAGCCGCGATTCGCCATCGAGCATGGCCGCTTCTTCCAGTTCCACCGGGACCTCCTCCAGGAACCCGCGCATCATCCAGATGACGAAAGGCAGATGAAACGACGTGTACACGAGAATCAGTCCGGCGAGTGAATCGATGAGGCGAACCTCGCGCAGCATGAGGAACAGCGGCACGATGGTCACGATCGGGGGCAGCATCCGCGTCGAAAGAATCCAGTCCGCGATCCGCGAGCGCCAGCGTCCGGGCCAGCGGAACCGGGCGAGGCCGTAGGCGGCGGGGATGCCGAGCAAGAGCGCGGCGATCGTCGACGCCGCGGCGGCGATCACCGAGTTCCAGAAGTACGCGCCGAACGAGTCGGCGGCGAAGGCCGCGCGGAAGTGCTCCAGCGTCGGCGTGAAACCGAACCACAGGGGCGGCTGCGCGAATTGATCGATCTCGCGTTTCAGCGAGATGGTCACCAGCCAGTAGACCGGCGCGAGCGCGGCAGCGAGCGCGGCCAGGGCGGCTGTGTAGCGGAGCGGCTTCATGACTGGTGCTTCAGCAGGCGCAGGAAGCCGCGCGCCGCGACGGCCGTGATCGCCAGCACGACGAACGACATCGCCGCCGCGTAGCCGAACTGGTCAAACCGAAAAGCTGTCCGGTAGATATACAGGCTCGCGGTCTCGGTGGCGAACCCCGGGCCGCCCTGGGTGAGCAGGAAGACCTGGTCGAAGATGCGCGCCAGGTCCATGGCGCGCAGCAGCACGGCGAGCACGATCGCCGGCTTCAGCAGCGGCAGCGTGATGTCGCGCAGGATCTGCCAGGAAGAAGCGCCGTCGAGGCGCGCCGCCTCCAGCGGATCCCGCGGGATCGCCTGCAAGCCGGCGGTGAGCAGCAGGAACAGGAACGGCGTCCATTCCCAAATGTCGACGAGGATCACCGACAGCAGCGCGGTGCTTTCGCCGCTGGTCCAGGTGAAGCTGCGCGTGTCGAGGCCGAGCTGCGCGAGCGTCGCGTTGAGCACGCCGAACTGCGGGTTGTAGATCAGGCGCCAGATCACGGCGGCGACCACGGGCGGCAGCAGCATGGGCACCAGCAATCCCGCGCGGAACAGGCCGCGCCCGCGGCCCAGCGAATCGATGAGCAGCGCGAGCGCCAGGCCGAGCGTGAACTCCACGGCGAGCGCGGCGCCGGTGAAGAGCAGCGTCTGGCCGAGCGCGAGCGCGAAGTAGCGGTCCGTGAACAAACGGGCGAAGTTTGCGAGCGTGAAGCCGGCGGGTCCCGTGAGGCTTACCTTCACCGAATAGAAGAGCGGATAGATCGAGAGCGCGAGCAACACGGCGAGCGCGGGCGCTACCCACACTAGACCGGGCGCCCGCCGCGTCATTGCCCCCGCTCGACGATGGCCTGGATATCCCGCGCGGCGTTCGCCATCGCCTGTGCCGGCGTCACCTTGCCGGCGTTGGCCTGCGACAGCGCGATCCCGAAGGCGTTCTCGATCTCGTTCCACTGGGGCGAGCGCGGACGCGGACGCGCGCTTTCGAGCGACGCGAGCTGCGCGGGAAAAGCCCGGAACTTCGCCCGGAGATCCTCGCGCTGGAACACGCTGCGCCGCGCGGGAGGATTGCCGCTGAGCGCCGCCGTGGCGAGCGCGTCCGGCGACGTCGCGTAATAAAGGAACTCGATGGCCCTTTCGCGGTTCTTCGCCGCCGCGGGCACCGCGACCAGCCACGCGCCCAGCTCCCCCAGACCGCCGCGGACGCCCGCGGGCATCGGCGCGAACGCGATCTTATCCTTCACCTTCGACTTGACCGGATCGTCCATCGCGCCGATCCACGCCGGCCAGTTGATGCTCTGCACCGCGCTCGACTGCAGCAGGTGCGCCGCCACTTCGTCGGCATTGAAGCCCGTGTAGCCGGGCGGCGAGACCTTGCCCAACTCGACCATGAACTCCAGCGCCTTCACCGCTTCGGGCGAGTTCACCACCACCTTGCCACTGTCGTCCAGCAGGTCGGCGCCGAACGCCCAGAGCAGCGGCATGAAGTCCGCGACCACGGCGTTGCCCGCGGCCGCGCGCATCACGTAGCCGTGCATCTTCTCCGCCGCGCCGATCTTGCGCGCGGCTTCCAGCACACGCATCCAGGTGTCGGGGGCGGGGAATCCGTACTTGTCGTAGAGGTCCTTGCGGTAGAAAAAAAGCTGTGCGTTGCCGACATAGGGCAGCGCATGCAGCGCGCCGGTGCGGTACGGGACCTTGCAGACATCGAGCGCGCTGGTGACGAAGTCCGGATCCGCGGGCTTGGGCAGGGCGGCGAGCTTGCCGCCCTGGGAGAGGCGCGGGAACCACGGGTCATCGATCATGATGACGTCGTAAGCGCCGGTGCCGCTCGACAGATCGAGCATTTCCTTCTCGAAGAGGTTCGCGTAGGGCAGTTCGACGACTTCGATCGCCACGTTGTTCGCCGCGCCCCACGTCTTCGCCGCGGCTTTGAGCGCGGTGCCCTCGACCCCCGCGTTCACGGCGATGGTGAGCGCGCGCGGAGCGTTCCCGGATCCGCAGGCGGCGAGCCACAGCGCGGCGGCGGCGAGGGCGAGTCGATTCACAATGCGCAAGTTTAGCGCAAGCGGTAGACGATCGAGTACCCCGTGCGTCCCACTTCGCGGTAGCGGGCGAACCACCCGGCAAGCCACGCCTGGCGCGCCAGCGCCAGGTCCGGATTGAGCGGACCTAGCGCGTCGACCACATACTCCGGCGACGACCGGAGCCATTCCTCGCGCTGCGGGGCGACGAAGTCCGGCGCGATCGCGTCGCTGCGGAACAGGTGGCGGTCCGCCAGGACGCCCGACACCGGCTGCGTTTCGAGGAAACGCGAGGCGGGCGGCACGCCGGCGTAAACGAAGATCTCGGAGCGGAAGCCCCACACCGCGAGGCTCCGGGCGCCGGTGAGCACCTTCGCGACGGCGCGGGAGTCGCGGTCGAGCGCGGTGTCGCCCCAGGCGGCATCGCCCTGCACGGCCAGCAGGACGTAGCGCGGCCCGAAGCGCGCCGCGGGAATCAGCAGCAACGCGGCCAGCGCGACCCGGCCCCAGCGTTTTTCGGACAGCTCCGCCGCGCCGCGCGCGGCGATCAGCGTGAAGGGCGCCAGCAGCAGGAAGTAGTAGCGCGGGAAGAAACGCAGTCCCGCGGCGACGCCCACGGCGGCGAGCGCGATCCACGCCAGCCACCGCCAGCGGTCCGCCTCCCGGCGCAACGCCGCGACACCCGCAAAGGCCAGGGCCGCGTGGAAACCGACCCAGTTCGCGGAGCGCAGAAAAGCCTCGCGCAGGGGTTGCGCCACGAAGGTGTGATCCGCGTACAGGCGTCCCCAGACGAAGGCCTGCCGCCAGCACTCCCCCAACGACCCCTGCCACGCCATCCACGCCGCGGCGGCGCCGCAGGGCACCGCGGCTCCCAGCGCGAACGGGACCGCCATCCTCCAGTTCCATACGACGCACGCCGCCGCGACGAACAGCGCTTTGGAACTCACCAGCAGGCCGGCGCCGGCCGCGATGCCCGCCCAAGCCGGCCGCCGCGCCCACATGCAGCCGATCGCCGCGAAGTGCGGCGCCAGCAACAGCGAGTCCGATGCCAGCGGCAGCACCGCCGAAGGAAGTCCGAACGTCAGGAAGAACGCCGCCAGCGCCGCGGCCCACCGGCCCTCGCGTTCCGACCAGCGCACCCGCGCCGCCCGCCACGCCAGCGCGGCCACCAGGGTTACGTACACCGCGCCCGCCAACCGGAGCGGCCAGCCCGGCAGCGCGCCGAACGTGAGGTAGATCCAACTGACCAGCGGCGGCTTGTCGAACCAGACGTCCGCGTAGAGCGTCGCGCCGCGCGCCACGCGATACGCCGCGGCAAGCGGCAGCGTGTCGTCCGCCCACAGGATCCCCGAATGGGTCAGCCGCGCCGCGCACACAAGCGCGAAGAGGATCGCGAAGAACCAGCGCGCCGGCATCTTCCGTAGGATAGTGGATCATGAAACCGCTGCTGCTATCCTGGATCGCCATGGGCGCCCTCGCACAGGAAATCGAACGGCTGGACCCCGCGCTCGACGCCATCGTCGCCGCGGACGCCAAGATCGAAAAGCTCGCCGGCGGGCTCGGCTTCACCGAAGGTCCCGTATGGTTGAAGAAGCAGGGCTTCCTCATCTTCTCGGACATCCGCGCCAACACCATCTTCAAATGGGCCGAGGGCGACAAGGCCGCGTCCGTGTATCGCAAGCCGAGCGGCTTCGACGGACCTGCGTCCGAGTTCACCGGCATTCAGGGTTCGAACGGGCTCACCCTCGACCGCCAGGGGCGGCTGCTGATCTGCCAGCACGGCAACCGGCAACTGGTGCGCGTCGAACGCAGCGGCAAGGTGACCGTGCTCGCGGATCGCTACGAGGGCAAGCGCCTGAACTCGCCGAACGACGTTGTGGTCCGCAAGGACGGCGCGATCTATTTCACGGATCCGCCGTACGGGCTGACCGGCGAAGACAAGAGCCCGAAGAAGGAACTCGCCTTCAATGGCGTGTACCTGCTGAAGGACGGCAAGCTGACGCTGCAGTACAAGGAGCTGACGCGGCCCAATGGCCTTGCGCTTTCGCCGGACGAGAAAGTCCTGTATGTCGCGAACTCGGATCCCAATCGCAAGATCTGGATGCGCTTCGAGGTCCGTGCGAACGGAAGCCTGGCCAACGGCAAGGTATTCTTCGACGCGACGGCCCGCAAGGAAATGACCGCGCCCGACGGCATGCGCGTGGATAAGCGCGGGAACCTCTTCGTCACCGGACCCACCGGCGTCTGGATCCTCTCGCCGGCGGGCAAGGCGCTCGGGATCATTAAGCCGGCCGAAGTGCCCGCCAATTGCGCATTCGGTGGCCCCGATGGCAAGGCGCTCTACATGACGGCGCGCACCGGCCTGTACCGGGTCCGGGTGCTGACCGGGAGATGACGGCGAAACAGGCCGCGCTCGCGGCGCTCCTCGCGGCCGAGTTGCTCGCCATGGGCGTCTGGTTCTCGGCGTCGGCGGTGGTGCCGGCGCTGGCGCGCGAGTTTGCCCTCTCCGACAACGGACGCGCGGGCCTGACCATCGCGGTGCAGGCCGGCTTCGTCCTTGGCGCGTTTCTCTCCTCGATCCTAAACCTGGCGGACCGCGTGGCGGCGCACCGGCTGTTCGGTTGGACCGCGCTCGCGGCAGCGCTGGCCACCGCGGCGATTCCGGAAACCGGTTCCTTCGCGGTCGTGCTGGCCCTCCGCGCCGCCACCGGCTTCTTCCTCGCCGGCGTCTATCCGGTCGGCATGAAGATCGTCGCAACCTGGACCAAGGAGGATCGCGGGCTCGGCATCGGTCTCCTGGTCGGCGCGCTGACGCTCGGCTCCGCCGGACCCCAATTGCTGACCGCGCTTGGCGGCGTCGAGAACTGGCGGGCGCTGCTGCGGATCGCGGCGGGCCTCGCGGCGGTGGGCGGCGGGATCGGGCTGGCGCTGGTGCGCGAAGGTCCGCTGCGGACGCCGCCGCGCGTGTTCCGCTGGAACTATATTGCCGCCATTTTCCGCGACCCGCGGCTGCGGCTGGTGAACCTCGGATACCTCGGGCACATGTGGGAGCTGTACGCCATGTGGGCCTGGATCGGCCTGTACCTGGGCCGCCCGCTCGTCGCGTTCTTCGCGATTGCCGCGGGCGCGGCCGGTTGCGCCGTCGCCGGAAAGATCGCCGACCGCGTGGGCCGCGCCCGCGTCACCATCGTCGCGATGGCCGTCAGCGGCGCGTGCGCCGCGGGCATCGGCCTGGCCTACGGGCATCCGCTGCTGGCCGGGGTGGTGGCGGTGGTGTGGGGCTTCTCGATCGTCGCCGATAGCGCCCAGTTTTCCGCCGCGCTCAGTGAACTCTGCGAGCCCGAGTACACGGGCACCGCGCTGACGCTCCAAACCAGCCTGGGGTTCCTGCTCACCATCGTGACCATCCGCCTGGTGCCGTGGATGGAGCCGCTGACCGGCCCGCGCTGGTCGATGGCCTTTCTCGCCCTTGGACCCCTCTGCGGAGTGCTCGCCATGCGGCGGCTGCAACGCTACGGCGTCCGGTGAGCCCGTCCGCGCGGTCGCGCGGACGCTGTGACAGAATAAAGCATGCGCCGCTTTGCCCTCGCCGCCCTTTCTGCCAGCGCCCTGTTCGCGCAAGCGCCCGCCAAGTCTAAGGATGTCTGCGCGCCGCCGCCCGGCGTCGCCGCTCCCGCCCTGCCCGCGCGTCTCATGACCGGCCAGGGGACCGAGTACGTCCACTTCGCCATCACCACCGCGAAGCCGGAGGCGCAGAAATTCTTCGACCAGGGCCTCGCGCAACTGCACAGCTTCTGGGCCAGCGAAGCCGAGCGCAGCTTCCTCCAGGCCGCCGCGATCGACCCCGAGGCTCCCATGCCCTGGTTCGGCATCGCCATGGTGGCGGGCGGCGATTACCGTCCGCGCTTCCAAATCGACCTGATCGAAGAACAGTTCGGCAAGCAGGCCGATCCCCGGCTGACGCCGAACCGCGCACGCAAAGCCGCCGAAAAGGCGCTGGAACTCGCGAGCGTCCCCGGCAAAGCGACGGATCTGGAGAAGATGTACATCGCCGCCGCTGCCGCGCGCCGCCTCCCGAGCGAGCGGAACGCCGACGACGCGTACATTGACGCCCTGCGCGCGATCCTCGCCAGGGATCCCAAGCAAGTGGAAGCCGCCAGCTTCCTGGCCCTCCACGTGATGCGCGGCTTCACGCTGCCGGACCGCAAGCCGCGCCCCGGCACCATGGAAGCGGCAGACCTCCTGCGCAAGTACGCGGCGGAGTTCCCGGATCACCCGGGCATCCACCACTACATCATCCACGGCTTCGAAGGCGGCAGCTTCGCGCGCGACGCCTGGCCCAGTTCCCGCAAGTACCCGGAACTGGTCTCGAACATCCCGCACGCGCTGCACATGCCCGGCCACATCTGGTCGCAGACGGGCAAGTTCGAAGAGGCCATCAAGAGCTTCGGCGACGCGGCGGTGAACGAAACGGGCTATCTCAAGGCCGATCCGCTGATGGGGTCCGGCCACCATGGCCACAACGTGCACTACCTCTCCACGGCCAACGCCTTCGCCGGACGGCATGAGGCGGCCAAGCAGGCGGCCCGCAGCCTCTTCGCCTACAAGGAGAACCCGCGCGAGGCAGCGCAGGTCGACAACTACCGCACCGCCTACCGGCAGGGCTGGTTCGCCCTGATGCGCGCGCTGGTGGTCGCCGAGGATTGGGACGCGATTCTGGACGGTACGACGTTGCCGAAGTATGAGCGGCCCCGCGAAACCGCCTGGATGCACTGGGCGCGTTCGATGGCTTTCGCCGCCAAGGGCGACGCCGCGCAGGCGCGCGCGGAAGCGAAGCTGATGGATGCCGCGCTCGAAAAGTACGTCGAAGTGGTGCGCCGCAAGCCGGCGCCGGAGCTGAGCGTCGCGCGCATGGAACTCGAAGGGCACGTGCAACTCGCTGAAGGACGCGGCAAGCAGGCCATGAAGGTGCTCGCCAAAGCCGCCACGGAACAGCGCGCGCTCACCTACAGCGAGCCGCCCCTCTACCCGCGGCCGGTGTCGCTCGTGCTCGGCAGAGTCTCGCTGAAGCAAAACCAGCTCGCCGACGCGGAGAAGTGGTTCCGCATGGCGCTGGACGAGATCCCGGCGATCGCGCCGGCCGAAGCCGGGCTGCGCGAGGCGCTCCAGCGCTCCGGCAAGAACGCCGTCAGCGGCGGGAACTGACGGGCGCGAATATGATCCCGATCGCCGGCGCCGGACCCGCGGGCTCCGCCGCGGCGATCGCGGCCCTCGGCGAAGGCGCCTCCGTCACGCTCTACGACCGCGCCCGCTTTCCCCGCCACAAGGTCTGCGGCGAGTTCCTCTCGCCGGAACTTGAGCCCCGGCTGCGCGACCTCGGCGTCGTGGATGCGTTCTTCGCGCTGGCGCCGGCGCGTGTGCGGCGCATGGAACTGCGCTTCGGCTCGCGCCACACGGCGGCGCTGCTCCCCGAGCCGGGCTTCGGACTCTCGCGCTACGCCTTCGATCAGCTCCTGCTGCAGCGCGCGCAGGCACTCGGCGCCGGCTTGCGGCACGAGGTTGCGCCCGCCGGCGTTCGCGTCGAAACCACCGGGCGGCCGAAGTCCACCGCCGCGAAAGGCGGCCGGCTGTTCGGATTCAAGGCGCATTTCGAGGGCCCCGCGAACGACGCCGTCGAGCTGTACTTCGCCGGCCGCGGCTACGTCGGCGTCAACGCCATCGAAGGCGGCCGTACGAATGTCTGCGGGGTCGCGCCAGAAAGCGACCTGCGGCGCTTCGACTTCGACTACGACGCCTACACAGCGTCGCTGGACGCCCTGTCCGGACGGTTGCGTCCCCTGCGGCGCTGCCTGGACTGGCTCTCCACCGGGCCCCTCGAATTCCGGAACCGTCTCCACGCTCCCGCCGGCTGCTATCCCGCCGGCGACGCGCTGAGTTTCGTCGATCCCTTCACCGGCTCGGGACTCCTGTGCGCGGTCACCACGGGCATGCTCGCGGGGCGAGCGGCGGCGCGGGAGCAGGATCCGGCGCGCTATCTGGAAGCGTGCCGCGCGGGGATCGGGCGTCCCTACCTCGCGGCGTCGCTGCTGCGCGAAGGGCTCCGGCGGTTGCCCGGCCTGGCGGATCGTCTGGCGCCGTTGCTGCCGGCCCGCTGGCTGTTCCGGCTCACGCGCCCCCGGGTCGCCTGAAACGGAAAAAGCCGGTGAGCACTCGGAGGACCATGCTCACCGGCCCGGTTCGCCGGACAAAGGCCGCGAACCAAACTCAAACTTGTTCCCTGGCAGTATACCCTAAGGCCAGGACCTTACCTAATAGGACGCAAACGGGCGCGTTCCGTTCCGACTTAGGGTAAACGCCCCAGGCGAAAAATGCAAGTCCTTTACTTTACTTTAGTCTACGGTTGAGAGTCCCGGCCAGGCGGTACGCCGCCTCCCCCATCCGGACCCGCGCCACCCCCCGGGCTTTCTCGAGGTAATCGGCGGAGAGATGGACGGGCGCCTGCTCGGACCCGGGATCGTTCCCGAAGCTGTATACATGAATTTTCGCAAGGGCGAAGCTCTCCTCCAGCCAGGCCTCCGGCTTCCGCTGGCGCGGCCGCGGCAGCGTCCGGAGGTCCGCCGCAAGGTCGGTTTTCTGCAGCATTGAGGGCAGGTCGTCCCAAACCCAGTGCAGATTCCGGCGCTCGCCCGCGGTGCGCACCAAGTTGCCGCCGGCGTCGCCCTTGGGATGGGCTTTCAGAAACCGGCTGACGGCGTGGAGCGGCTGGTGGATGTCCCCGACGATGTGCGCGATCCACGGCAAGGCGTAGACGGGGTTCAGCGGATCCTCGGGCGCGCGGTCGAGCAGCGCGATCAGGCGGTTGAGTTCGGTGATGGCGTTGCGGGGATCCGCCGGTTGCAGCGGGGTCCCGTCGGGGGAAAACGGAATGTCCTTGTAGTGCCAGACCTTGTGCATCTCCATGTCGGGGAAGCCGGGCAGCAGGGCGGTCGGCTTGGCGTCCTTGCGGGCTTCGTCGAAGAAGCGTGGGTCGCCTTTGATGAGGTCCGGCCAGACGGCTGCGGTCATGAAGGCCTCGCGCATCCGGCTCGCCGGATCCTTGGCATTGCGGGTGAGCACCGTCAGGAAGTCGGGATGCCGGGCGAGCAATTGGTCGACGCGGGCTCGGGCGCGCGGGGTCAGCAGGTCATAGGCCATGCCGGCGATGGCGCGATGGCCCTCGGCGTTCCAGGCCGGGAGGGGAGGGGCGAGGGCGGCGGCGAGGAGGAGAACGGCGAAACGGCGCATTCTCCTGAGAATAGCAGCGCGGTAGGGCTCCCGACCTGTTACGCTGAAGGATTCCATGCCGGAAGCGAAACTACAGGTAATCCCCCTCGGCGGGCTCGGCGAGTTCGGGATGAACTCGATGGCGTTGCGGTACGGTGACGACATCATCGTCATCGACGCCGGAATGATGTTCCCCGACGACGAGCTGCTGGGCGTGGACGTGGTGGTCCCCGACTTCGCCTATCTGCACCAGCACGCCAAGCTGGTGCGCGGCCTGGTGCTGACGCACGGCCACGAGGACCACATCGGCGGGGTCCCGTTCCTGCTGAGCGAATTCGACATTCCGGTTTACGGCACGCCCTTCACGCTGGCGCTGGTGGAGCGCCGCCTGGACGAGCACGACCTGAAAGGCCAGGTGGACCTCCACGAGGTGAAGCCGCGCCAGAAGGTGACCCTCGGCTGCTTCACCATCGAATTCATCCACGTGACGCACTCGACCGTGCAGTGCGTGGCGCTGGCCATCGAGACGCCGCTCGGCATCGTGATCCACACGGGCGACTTCAAGATCGATCCCACGCCCACCGACAACGAGCTGTTCGATCTGCACACTCTGGCCGAGTACGGCAAGCGCGGCGTGCTGCTGCTGCTTTCCGACTCGACCAACGTGGACCGCCCCGGCTACACCGAGAGCGAGCGCGCCGTGGTCCCGCGCCTCGAAGACCTGTTCGTGAAGGCCCCGCGCCGGTTGGTGGTCTCGGCCTTCAGTTCCTCCATCCACCGCCTGCAGATGGTCCTCGACCTCGCGCACGAATACGGCCGCAAGGTGGCGTTTCTCGGGCGCAGCATGCTTTCGAACACCGAGATCGCCCACAACCTGGGCATCCTGCACATTCCGGACAACACGCTGCTGCGGCCCCAGGACATCATGAGCGCCGCGCCGTCGAAGGTCTGCGTGATCGTCTCGGGCACGCAGGGCGAGCCGATGTCGGCGCTGTCGCGCGTGGCGGTCGACAACCACAAGCACCTCTCCATCCAGCAGGACGACACGGTGGTGCTGAGCGCGCGCATCATTCCGGGCAACGAGAAGGGCATCTACCGGATGATCAACCACCTTTCGCGGCGGCGCGCGGACGTGGTCTACGGGCCGATGAATCCGCCGGTGCACGTCTCCGGACACGGGTCGGCCGAGGAGTGCCGCCTGCTGCTGAACCTGGTGCGCCCGCGCTTCTTCGTCCCGGTGCACGGCGAGTACCGCCAGATGGCGAAGCACGCGCAACTGGCGTCGCACCTGAAGCACGCCGGCCTGGAGGCGACCTTCGTGCTCGAAAACGGCGAGAGCCTCGAACTCGACCGGCAGGGCGCCCGGAAGGGCGAGAAGTTCCCGGTGGGCCGCGTGTGCATCGATTCCGGCACGGTGGACGAAGTGGTGGAGGATCTGGTGATCCGCGACCGCCGCCACATGAGCGAGGACGGTTTCGTGCTGCCGATCATTGCGATCGACCGCAGCACCGGACGGCTGGAAGGCGCGCCGGCGCTGGTGAGCCGCGGGTTCATGTCGTTCGAGGACGGCTCGCCGCTGCTCGAGGAGTCGAAGCGCGTGGTGATGGCCACGCTCGACGCGTCGAGCGCGGAAGAGCGCAGCGACATGGGCGTGATTCAGGAAAAGATCCGGGTGGACCTGAAGCGCTACCTGAACAAGGAGACCTCCCGGCGGCCGCTGATCCTGCCGGTGATTCTCGAAGTCTGACGCCATGCGGACCGAATACGAAGACGCTTCCGGATACAAAGGCTGGGCTGATGATTTCCTGCGGCCCCGGAACGAAGCGGAACTCGGCGAGTGGCTCGCCAAGGCCTCCGCGGCGCGCACGCCGGTCACCATCGCCGGCGGCCTGACCGGTCTGACGGGCGGCGCGATCGCGCAAGGGGGCTGGACCCTTTCCACGGAGAAGATGAAGCGGCTGGAGGTGCATCCGGGCTACGCGATCGCGGGTCCGGGCGTGCGGCTCAGCGAGGTGCAGGCCGCCGCGAAGGACGCGGGCCAGTTCTTCGCGCCCGATCCCACGGAGTGGTCCGCCTCGGTGGGCGGCGCGATCGCCACGAATGCCAGCGGCTCGCGCAGTTTCCGGTACGGTTCGATGCGGCGTCACGTGCTGGGCATCCGGGTCGCGTTTCTCGACGGCACGGTGCGCGAATTCCGCCGCGGCGACCAGGTCGATTTTCCGCTGCCGGAGATAACACTCCCCCGTACGACGAAGCATTCCGCGGGCTACCGGCTGACGCCCGGCATGGACTGGATCGACCTGCTGGCCAGCGCCGAAGGCACGCTCGGGGTGATTACGGAGGCGACGCTGCATTTGCTGCCGGTGCCCAAAGAGTTGCTCTCCGGCGTGATCTTCTTTCCCGCGGAAGAAGCCGCGATGGACGCCGTCGAATCCTGGCGTCCGGTGCCGGGGCTGCGCATGATCGAGTTCATCGACCATTGCAGCCTGCGCCTGGTGGGCAAGACCGGCGCCGCGGCGCTGCTGATCGAGCATGAATTGACTGACGAGGAGCCGCTCGAGAAGTGGATCGAGCGCATGGAGCACTCGGGCGCGCTGCTGGATGAAAGCTGGATCGCCGCCTCGGACGCCGACCGCGAGCGTTTCCGCCAGTTCCGCCATTCGCTGCCCGAGAAAGTCAATGCGACGGTGATCCGCAACGGCTTCATGAAAGTCGGGTCGGACTCCGCGGTGCCGCTCGAAAAGAACCGCGAGATGCTCGCCTACTACCGCCGCCGGATGGAGGAGGAGCTTCCCGGCAAGTACGTCATCTACGGCCACGTGGGCGACGCGCACCTGCATGTCAACTCGATGCCGTCCACGCAGGACGAATTCGACCGGGCGCAGGGGCTGCTGTGGGAGTTCGCCGCGGAGGCCGCCAAGCGGGGCGGGACCGTCGCCGCCGAGCACGGTCTCGGCAAGCGCAAGGCCAAGCTGATGCAGGTGCAGTACCCGGAGGCGGACCTCGCGGCGATGCGCGACGTGAAGCGTCGATTCGACCCGCACTGGCTGCTGGGCCGCGGCAATCTGTTCCCCGCGCCGTAGCTTACTGCGGAGGCCGGACGGGAATCTCGCGGGGCCCTTCGTCGAGCCCGACGATCCGGATCACTTTACGTTCGGCGATCACGGGCTTGGGCGCTTCGACGGGTTTCGGCGCGGGCGGATCCAGTTGCATGGCGCGGGCGAGTTCGGCCTGCGACATCGCGAGCGAGACCCGCACCACGCCCTCCTCCAGCGCTACGCGAAGGCCGCGGGCGACGTCCGGCAGCGCCGGACGCACTTCCTCGAAACTCTGGGCCAGGCGCCGGGCGTCGGTTTCGTTCCGCGTCGTGAACACGGCGTCCAACCCGACGCCGCCGCGCAGCGTCACCGCGGCCTCGTAACCCGCGATGGGCCGCGCGCCGTCGGCGAGCGGCAGAAACGCCGCGGCCAGCTCATCCGGAAAGCGGTCGCACACGATCCAGAAGTCCGCGCCGGCCAGTCCCGCCGCCCGGGCCAGGATCTCCAGCGGTTCCCGCCCGCGCAGCGCGACATTGCGGTCGATGGCGCTTTCGATGGCCTTCCAGGTGCCCAGCAGCACGATCTGCTCGCCGATCAGCGCGACGCTCAGCTCCTCGCCGCGCGACGCCATGAGCACCGGGACGTTGCGGTATTCGGCCGCGCGCAGGCCGCGGCGCGCCGCGGCGGCCCGGATCTGCGCGTCCGGAAACTGCCCGGTCGCCATCACCAGGTAGTCGTGCGAGGAGATGACCAGTTGCTGCGCGCCCGCGAGCAACTCGGCGTCCAGGAACTCCAGTTCGCCGGCGATGGCCGGGGCGAAGGGCGAGTGCGCCACCGCCGGCCAGTTCATGCCGATCAGCGTGCGCGTCTGCGGATGCGCGAAGCCCCACGCGCGCGGGTGCGATTGCGCCGCGGCGGCGAGGACACAGGCGGCGGCGAGCAGCACGGCTCTCATGGCTTGCGGGGCTCCACCTTGATCTCCCGCGGACCTTCGTCGAGCCCGTAGATCTTGATCACGCCCGGCTTGGCCGGCGCCGGTTCCGGCGGGCGCGCCGCGTTCGCCACCGGCGGGCGGCCCGCGGCGCGCGGCGCGGGATTCTGCATCTGCTTGCCCATTTCTTCCATGCCCTGCTTCATGCCCTGCACCATGGCCTTGCCCATCTCGGCGAACAGCGCCGCGAAGTCGAACTCGAACTTCATCGTCACGCGGTTGTCCTGGTGCGCGATCTGCAGCGCATCGCCGAGCGGCGCGCCGGGCGGCATGTCTTTGGTGGCGTCCGCGCGCAGCTTGCCCGCCAGCTTCTGCGCGGCGGCCGGAGAATCCGTGAGGAACGTCGCGTCGATGCCGATCCCCTTCGCCATCGACAAGCCCATCTCCACTTCCTTGACGCTGTTCAAATCTTCCGTGCTCATGGGGCCCATCGGCAGATCCTTGGCCACGGCGCTGAAGTCGCTGGCGATCACCCAGATCTCATTCGCCGCGGCGATCCGGCGGGAGCGCGCATACAGCGGATGCGGCCCCGCCACCGGACCGCGGTCGATCATGGTCTCGATCGCCGCGCGGTCCCCCACCAGTAGCGTCGACGGATCCACCAGCGCGGCGGTGAGATTGGGCTTGGCCCTGTCGATGAAGAGCAGCGCGTTCTTGTAACGCTCCTCTGTGATAGTGCGCCCCGCGGATGCCTTGCGCAATGCCGCGACCGTGAAGCTGCCCGTGGCAATGCCGGCCTGCTCCGGCAGGGTCATGACGACTTCCTTCACGCCGGCAAGCGCGGCGAAATCCTGCGGCGATTGCCGCGTGGTCACGCCCGGCTTGCCCTTGAGACCCATCTGCGCGCCCATGTTCTGGCCGAGCTGCTGGATGTTCTGGGCGAAGCGCTCCATGTTGAAGCCCATCAGCCCTTTGGGGTTCCGGGGCAGGTATCCCCACGCCGCGGGCGCATCCTGCGCCGCGGCGAACGAACCGGCCAGACACACCGCTACCGCAAGCCGTAGTTCCATGCTTCGATGGTAAGGCGGGGCGCGGCGGGCGGGGATCAGGGGAACGCCTTAGAAAGTCGCGGCGAGAGTGCTCACCCTCGCGCCTATCGCGATGTCCGCCGGACGCCGATGCTCCTGGCTATGACCCTGTTGGTGCTGGGGGCGGCGCTCTGTTTCGTGGTCCTGCTGCTGCGGGCGGCGGCGCGGCGTTCCGCCGAGGCCGCCGGTGAAGTCCCGCCTCGCACCACCCGGCAACGGCTGGGGACGGCCAAGCTGCTGGTCGCGGCGCTGCTGGTCTGGCTGGTGATCTCGTTCAACCTGCGCCACTCGATCCTGCAGATCGATGGCGCGGACCAGCCGCCGACGGTGTGGGAACGGCTGGTCCGGTTCCTGGCGGACTTGTTCTGATCCCGGTTCGCGGGACCTGCATAATGGTCCTCATGCCGTTTCTCTGCCGCCGCCCGCTGCTGCTTGCCGCCGTCGTCTGGGCGGTGTCGCCGTCCGTCCCTGCCGTGGCGAAGAAGCCCCCGGCGTACGACTTCTCGCCGGTGACCGAGTTCGCCGAACAGGCCTGGCGGCAGGCCGAGCTGCCGGGCGCCGCGCTGCTGGTCTACAAAGACGGCCGGGTGATCTACGAGAAGTTCTTCGGCGCTTACAGCGAGACCACGCAGGTCCCCATTGCGTCAGCGAGCAAGTGGCTGGCCGCGGCGGTAATGCTGTCGCTGGTGGATGAGGGCAAGCTCGATCTCGATGCGCCGGTGGCGAAGTATCTGCCCGCCTTCACCGGGAAGAAAGGCGCGATCACGGTGCGGCAGATGTTCTCGCACACTTCAGGCCTGGCGGATTTCCCGGGCGAGTGGAACTACGGGATCACCGTCGCCGAGTATGCGGATCGTATGGCGAAGGAAGGCGTACTGAAGGCGGACCCGGGCACGGAAGTCCGCTACGGCAGCGCGGGCATGCAGGTGGGCGGGCGCGTGGCGGAAGTGGTGTCGGGCAAGGGCTGGAATCAGCTCTTTCTGGAGCGGATCGCGGGTCCTTGTGACATGCCCAACACGGTTTTCGCCCGGACGGAACGGAACCGCAACCCGATGCTGGCGGGCGGGGCTTTCTCGACGCTCCGGGACTACGGCCACTTCCTCGAGATGATCCTGAACAAGGGCGTGTACCGGGGCCGGCGGGTGCTTTCGGAGAAAGCCGTGCGCGAGATGCAGCGCGATCAGACGGGCAAACTGCCGCTGGTGGTCGCTTCCAACGACCGGTTGGGCCGCAAGTCGCATTACGGGCTCGGCGAATGGCTGGACGAGCAGGACGCCAAGGGACGGGCGCTGCAGGTCAGCAGTCCGGGAGCGTTCGGCTTCCGCCCCTGGATCAACCATCCGCGCCGGCTGTTTGGGGTGTGGATGGTGCAGCACCCGGCACGGCAAGGAGCGCAGAGCCGTCCGCCGGCCTACAATCCCTGGGATCTGCTGGACCGCGTCCATGGGGTGGTGGACGCGGCTCGCCGCCGCTAGACCTTCACCGGGTCCGGAGCGCCGGCGTCGATCCCGAGTTCCGCGATGGCCTGTTGGGCGCGCTGCGGATCGTACTGGCCGCGCCGCGCCAGCGCCCCCAGCGCCGTCGCCACGATGTTCGCGGCGTCGGTTTCGAAGAACCGCCGCAAGTGGGCGCGGTTCTCGGAGCGGCCGAAGCCGTCGGTGCCGAGCACGTGCAGCCGTCCCGGCAGCCACTGCGAGAGCTGGTGCGGGATCGCCTTCATGTAGTCGCTCGAACAGACGATCGGACCTTCGGCTCCGTGCAACGCCTGCACCACGAACGGCGTCCGCTCCGGTTCGGCCGGATGCAGCCGGTTCCAGCGCTCGCAAGCCAGGGCTTCGCGCCGCAGCTCGTTGTAGCTGGTCACGCTCCAGACGGCGGCGGGCACGCCGTATTGTTCCGCGAGGATCTTCTGCGCCTTGAGGGTCTCGTTGAGGATCGGACCCGACCCGAACAACTGCACCGCCGCGCGGCCGCCCGGCGCTTCCTGATAGAGATAGAGGCCCTTCAGGATCCCGTCGGCCAGACCTTCGCGCTGCGGCATCGGCGGCTGGACGTAGTTCTCGTTGTAGACGGTCAGGTAGTAGAAGCGATCTTCGTTCTCCTGGTACATCCGGCGGATGCCGTCCTGGACGATCACGGCGATCTCGTAGGCGAACGCCGGGTCGTAGGTGGCGCAGGTCGGCACCGTGGAGGCGTGCATCGGCGAGTGGCCGTCCTGGTGCTGCAGGCCCTCGCCCAGCAGCGTGGTGCGGCCCGCGGTGCCGCCCATGAGGAAGCCCTTGCCGCGGGCGTCGGCGAAGGCCCAGATCTGGTCGCCGATGCGCTGGAAGCCGAACATCGAGTAGTAAATGAAGAACGGGATCATCGGCACGCCGTAGGTGGAGTACGCGGTGCCCGCCGCGGTGAAGCTCGCCATCGAACCCGCCTCGGTGATGCCCTCTTCGAGGATCTGGCCGTCCTGCGCTTCCTTGTAGTAGAGCAGCACGTCGGAATCCACGGGTTTGTACAACTGCCCCTGGCTGGCGTAGATCCCGTACTCGCGGAACATCGACTCCATGCCGAACGTGCGGGCTTCGTCGGGAATGATCGGCACCACCAGCGGACCGAGCTCGGGCGACTTCATCAGCGCCTTGAGCACGGCCACGAAGGCGCCGGTGGTCGACACCTCGCGCCCGCGGGAGCCGGCCATCTGGTCCTGGAACATGGTGAGGGGCGGCGCGGTGAGGGTGATGTGCCCGCGGTCGCGGTGCGGCACGGGCCCGCCCATCGCCTCGCGGCGCTGCTGGATGTACTGCGCCTCCGGGCTCCCCTCGGGGAACTTGTGGAACCCGATCTTCTGCACCGTCTCTTCCGGCACCGGGATGTCGAAGCGGTTGCGGATGTAGATCAGCTCGTTTTCGTTGAGTTTCTTCTGCTGGTGGGTGATGTTGCGGCCTTCGCCGGCTTCGCCGAGCCCGTAGCCCTTCACGGTCTTGGCCAGGATCACGGTGGGCGCGCCGGTGTGCGCCACGGCGCGGCGGTAGGCGTTGTAGACCTTCGTGGGATCGTGCCCGCCGCGGTGGAGGCGCAGCAGGTCCTCATCGCTGAGGTGCTCAACCAGCTTGAGCAGCTCCGGGTACTTGCCGAAGAACTCCTTGCGCAGGTACGCGCCGCCACGGCCCTTGAACGCCTGGTACTCGCCGTCCACGCACTCGTGCATGCGCTTCAGCAGCAGCCCGGAGGAGTCGCGGGCCAGCAGCTCGTCCCAATAGGCGCCCCAGACGACCTTGATGACGTTCCAGCCCGCGCCGCGGAAGGCGGCCTCGAGTTCCTGGATGATGGAGCCGTTGCCGCGCACCGGACCGTCGAGGCGCTGGAGGTTGCAATTGACGACGAAGATCAGGTTGTCGAGCTTCTCGCGCGAGCCGAGCGTCAACGCGCCAAGCGACTCGGGCTCGTCCGTTTCGCCGTCGCCGAGGAACGCCCACACCTTGCGCGGCGTCTTGGCGATCAATCCGCGGTTCTCCAGGTAGCGCATGAAGCGGGCCTGATACAGAGCGGAAATCGGTCCGAGGCCCATGGACACGGTCGGGAACTGCCACACGTCGGGCATCAGCCACGGGTGCGGGTAGGACGATAGCCCGGGCTGGTCGCGCAGTTCATGCCGGAAGTTCTCGAGGTGCGTTTCGTTCAAGCGGCCTTCGAGGAACATGCGCGCGTAGACGCCCGGCGAGGCGTGGCCCTGGAAGAAGACGAAGTCGCCCGGGTGCTCGCCGTAGCTGCCGCGGAAAAAGTGGTTGAATCCGACCTCGAGCAACGTGGCGAGGGAAGCGTAGGTGGAAATGTGCCCGCCGATGCCGGCGTCGTATTTGTTGGCGCGGACGACCATGGCGACGGCGTTCCAGCGGCACAGGCTCTTGATCCGCCGCTCGAGCATGCGGTCGCCCGGATAGGGGACTTCTTCTTCGGGAGGAATCGTGTTGAGGTAGGGGGTGTTCATCCGGGCCGGAACGCGCACACCCAGGTTCTGTGCTTCGTCGTTCAGCCGGTCCAACAAATATGCCGCGCGATCGGGACCCGCGGCGTCGACGATCTCGTCGAGCGCTTCTAGCCACTCCGCCGTCTCTTGCGGGTTGAGGTCCGCGGTCGGTTCTGCCTTGGTTCTGAGCATCTTACTTTATTTTACAGGCACTTTGGGCGAAGCACGCCCGTCTGTGTGGCCCTGGTGCGGTTGCGCTAAGCTCGGGAGTTCGCTATGTCCTCGCCCAACGCTTACGACGCCCTTGAGTACAGCAACTTCGCTTACTCGCAGACACACCCGGCCCGGCTGGCGAGCCGGGCGATTCTCCACGGCATGAGCCCGGCGGATCCGCGGCGCGCGCGGGTGCTGGAGCTGGGCTGCGGCGCGGGCGGGAATCTGATTCCGATGGCGTACGAATTCCCGGAGAGCGAGTGCACCGGAGTCGACCTGGCCGAAACGCCGATCGGGAAGGCGCGCGAGTTCGCGGCGGGCGCGGGCGCCGGTAACGCGCGGTTCGTGCAGGGCAGCGTGACCGAGATCGACGCCAGCTGGGGCCAGTTCGATTACATCGTCGCGCACGGCCTCTTTAGCTGGGTGCCGGAGTTCGTGCAGGATGCGATTTTCCGCGTCCTCGGCGAGAACCTGGCGCCGCAGGGCGTTGCGCACGTATCGTTCAACACCTACCCGGGCTGCAAGATCCGGGAGGTCTTCCGCGACCTGATGTTGTTCCACACGCGCGGCATTTCCGAACCCGGGGAGCGGGTACGCAAGGCCCGCGAGGCGGCGGCGATGATGGGCGGGGCGCGCACGACCTCGGAAACCGCGCTCGCGTTCGTGGCGGACGAGGCGGGGCGGCTCAGCGAGGTGGCCGATTTGTCGCTGTTCCACGACGACCTGGCGGGCGAGTTCCATCCGGCGTACTTTCTCGATTTTGTGGGCCGCGCCGGCCAGCGCGGGCTCCAGTTCCTATGCGAGTCGAGCATCGTGGAGCAGGTGGGCGCGAATCTCACTGACGAGGCGCAGGCCGCAGCGGCGGAGTGGGCGGCCGGCGATCGGCTGGCCTTCGAGCAGTACGTCGACTTCTTCCGGGTGCGGCGCTTCCGGCACACGCTGCTGTGCCGCGCCGGGGTGCCGCTGCGCGGCGATGCGCCGCCGGAAGTGCTGGACCGGCTGTGGCTCTCCGCGCAAGCGCATCGCACCGGCAAGCAGGAGGGCGACTCCGTCGAATACCGCAGTGATACCGCGGCACGGATTTCGACCAACCACAAGCTGGCGATCGGGGTGCTGGACGCGATGCGCGGCCTGTGGCCGGAGAGCGTGGCGTTCGGGGAATTCGCCGAGCGCTTCGCCGCGCCGAAGCGGGAGATCGCGGAACTGGTGCTGAAACTCGAAGCCGCCAGCATGATCGAACTGCGCGGCGCGCCGAACCGAGCGCGGCGCGCCGGGGCCCGGCCGGAGGCGAGTCCGGTGGCGCGCTGGCTGCTGGGGCAGGGGATCCACCGCGTGACCAACCTGATGCACCGGCCGATTTCGATCGACGATGAGAACGGCCGGATCCTGATCCGCATGCTGGACGGACGGCGCACGCGCCCGGAACTGGTGCAGGACCTGGCGGAACTGATCACGAACCGGACGGCTGAGCAAATCGCCGCGGAGTTGGATGGAGAGTTGGAGCGGCTCTCGCAATTGTCGCTGATGGCGGGCTGAGCGCGACGTCGGCGTACAGAGACACTACGGCCGTGGCGTTCGCGAGGGCGCCGGATCGATGTCATGGGCATCGATCCGGCGGGTGCAGAGCGTTTGTCGCGGGTTTTGGCGTACTAGCGCGAAGCTGCCTAGGCAGCCGCCGTTCGGCCGGACCCGCTATTTCCACGAGCGCCGGGCTGTGAGCGCCGGCGGGGCGAAAAAGGCTACTCGACGAAATCCGGATCTCGTTCCCCTGGGGGAACACCGTTGTGCTACGAACCCCCGGTTGTGGCCTGACACCCGCCTGCTACGGCGGGGGCTCTGCGACAGTCCAGAGCGGAAATCCAGGCGCGAACCGGCGAACCGCGGATGGCCATCCACGACTAACTTGTAGCATGCCGGTGCAAGAAATCCCGCACGGCGTTTTGGGCAAGTGTTTGAAACGCGGGGGAATACAAATGGCGCGGGGGCTGTGATCGCGTTGCGGGCCTGCCGCTTGCTGACGCGCGCGGCTCTATTGGGTTTGCGGACTTTGGCCCCCGGCTGTAGGCGGGGGCTCACCGTTTGCGGAAGCGCGCGGCTCGGTTGCGGTCCACCCGGATCAGCGGATCAGGACTGCCTGGTCGATCAGCTTCGGGATGTCCTCGCCGCGGCACTTCCCGGGGACCTGGTCGGCGTAGTCGCGGACCCACTCCACGTATCCGTCCTCCGCGGCCACCCAAAGCGGGCGGAGCTGCGGATCGACCCGCCAGGTGACGGCCGGCACGGCGACCACCTGCCGCGAGGGGAACTCGTCCGTGGAGAGCGTAACGCCGTGCGGTTCGACGACGATGCGCAGCACTTTGTTATAGAGCGACTTGGCTTGGTTCAAGCAGGTTTTCGCGAGCAGCAGGCGAGCCACCGCCGTGGTGCTGGGCAGATCCGTGACTACTTCCGGTTCCAGGCGGAGCCGTGCGGGATCCAGCAGGATCGCGGTGGCGCGGGCCTCGCCGTTGCTGAGGCCGGCTGCGTAGATCCACCAGCGGTCCGGATCCTCGCGGAGCGCGAGCCGGGCCAAGTGGCCGCGGTGCCAGTACTCGCCCTGCAGACGTCCGTTCGCGTCGAGCACCGCGACCTGCGTGGGGCTGTACATGTGATGCTCGCTCGACACGACCACGGAGCGGCGACCCGTTCGATCGGGCGGGCTGATGCGCAGGTCGACCGGCACGAAGGGCGGCTCCAGACGGCGACCTTCGAGCATCACGGACCGGCCCGGGGTGAAGCGCCACCGCTCCTGCCCGCGGGCGTCCAGGCAGAGCACACCGAACACCGACGTGTGGGGAGCGTCAGTCCGCACCCCGAAAACGGCCTCGTTCTCTCCGTCGCCGTCTAAATCCGCAACCCAGGTCAGCCGGCCCTCCGACCGGTTGTTGTATTGCTGCTGATTCAGTCCGGGATAGGTTCGTCGCCAGGCGATCCGCCCGTTCCGGTCCGTGGCGACAAGTACTTCGCCCTCAGCGCGAACTTCGGCCAGTTCGGGAGCAAGATTCAGGACAACGGCTGCCGCTCCGGCGGCGACCACGGCCAGGCCCGCGGCGGCGACGGTCCACCGGATCCAGGGGCGGCGCGGAGCCGGCAGCTCGGGCGCGGAGTCCGATCCAGGTTCCGGCTCGGCGGCGGAGCGCTTCCAATCCTCGATCTCGTCCGTGAGCGCGAGGACCCGCCCCCGCCCGCCGGGGAGCCGGCGGACCGGGAGCCCGCGGTCCTTTTCCCAGAGCTGGGCGGTCCGGACGCTGACGTCCAGGTATCCGGCGATCTCTTTCCAGGAGTGGAGTTCGGGCATGAAGAAACCACAATGCTATCGCAGGACTCGCTTACTCTTCACCTAGCTCGGTTCGCTTCGAGCCCGGGGTTGTGAACGCTTCGAGGGCTTGCCACGTGCTGACCGAAAAGGGGCTCAGCGGGGCGGTTCTGGCGTAGAATCGGACAAAGGGGACGGAGCAGACTGGTGCTTTCGCGGGAAAAACGAAGTGCTCGATGCGGGCTGTCCCGTTCGGCCCGTTCGGCCCCCACTCGGCGTTGAAATCGTTGACGGCAAGACATCTGTCATCACAGAGGCACTGAAGGCAAAATGTTTCGAATGACTCATCTCGCTCGTCTCTTGTTCCTTGCGACTTCGTTGAGTAACTTGTTCGGCCAGACGCCAGAGACCACCGCGGAAGACATCGAAGTATGTGTTTCAGTCGTGAACCGGGGAAGCGTAAGCGTCTCATTAGACATACGCGAGTTTCGAAGCTGGAAGGGAGAGTTTGCTCCTGTTTTTAAGAACGGATGTGCCAGGATTCCGAAAGGCACTTTCAGTTATCGTGTCCAGATTTCCGGGTTTCAAAGTGACGCAGGCTTGATCCGCGGTGAAGCCGTGCTATTCAGCGAAAAAGCGAAGCTCACGCTCTTCTTTCCCGGCGACCTCGGCGAACTGGCCGGTAAGCCGGTCAGCATTCCTGTAGGCACGTTGGAGGTGAGCGGGAGGTTGAAAGGGCCGGGCGCACGGCTGGTCACATCGATCTCGCTCGTTTCGTTGTTCCAGAATCAGGGGGAGCCGGTCGAAGTCAGGCCTGATTCAGACGGGAACTTCGCGATCCGCAATGTCTACCCGGGAAGCTACGTGCTTGTTGCCTTTCAATCGAGTACACCCTTGATAACCCAGTCGATCCGGGTCAACGCCGGGTCGGGCCGGCGGATCGAGAGGGACTTGGAAGTGCCTGCGGCAGTCAATCGAGAATGAATGTCTGTAAGGTGGAGTGGTGGAGTGGACAGTCTGCATCGAGCACTTCGCGAAATTTGCGAAGGGGACGGAGCGCTCGGTCCGGTTGAGAGATTTCCGGGTTCGCGGCCACTTCTGAAGTGTATGGCGCGAAACTCACGACTGATCGACCCGGGGTTGTCCTATCACATCACCCAGCGGGGGACCAACCGAGAAGACGTCTTCTTCTCGATTCAGGACCGCGAAACGTACCTGGCCCGGCTGCGGGCGAACCTGGGCGACGCCGGGGTCCGGGTGCTGGCTTATTGTTTAATGACGAATCACGTACACCTGGTTCTGGCACCGAAGTCCGAGGGACGGTCACCTCCGTCCCGGACTCTCCCGATCCGAGTAGCCCAAGGTCAGCTCCGCGCCCACGTAGTGGGACTCCGCGGTGACGCAGTACCGCGGCACCGTGACGAGGTCGGTGAGCCTGGCGGGGACGACGTACGGATGCTTCGACGAGACGGGGACGGCGAAGACGAGCCAGGCGGTGACGGGGACGCAGACGAACGTGCAGACTTCGAGCAGTTCGGCGTATGCCGTGCCGACGGCGATCACGCAGGGCAGCCTTTCGGAAACGATGAACTGGAATTCGTTCCTCGGGATGACGGGGGCGACGAATCCGAACGGGGCGACGACGTCGGTGAGCTATGACTCGGCGACGCGGCCGAGCGTGGTGACGAACCCCCACGGGGGATCGACGACATACACGTACACGAACTCACCGCCGACCGTGACGGCGACGGTGAACACGACGGGCGACGGCAACGGGCGGTGGACAAGAACGACGCTCGATGGATTGGGCAGGACGATCAAGGTGGAGACGGGGTACTCGACGGTCACGAAGTCGATCGCGGAGACGGAGTACGATTCGTGCGCGTGCTCGCCGGTGGGAAAGCTGAAGCGGAGCACGATGCCGTATGCGCCGGGCACCTGCGGTACTAAGGTTTTTTTCCTATTGAAGCGGCGGGCGATCGGCTTTAGTCTGGGGGAGCCATGAGGTACTGGGTGCTCCTCTCCTTGACGCTTGCCGGTCTCCACGCGCAATCGGCGAACACCAACTGGCGGCAGGCGTCGAGCAACCAGAATTGGGGGATCCGCCGGGGCCACGAGGGCTGGGGAAAGCCGGGCGGCGGATTCCGCCAGGAGTCCCTGCGCCAATCGTGGGGCCTTGCCGGATATGCGCAAACGAACCCGATCCGTCCGCAGATGATCCAGGTGCGGCCGGAGCGGCTGAGCGTCAACGCACCGGTGGAGCCGGTGTCCGCGCGGCGTCCGGTGCAGCCATTGCGCCGGCCTTAACTAGTTGACAAAGTCAAGGGTGGATGGTTGCTTTTGTCAACTATCTTTCGAGCGAAGCTAGGACTCGGGGTGATCGGCGCCCCGAGCCGGAATCGCCCCGTGATCCAAAGCCTCCTCAAATCGACCTGGCGCGTCCTGCACAGACCTACTCACTGAGCATTCATGTCAGCGAGGACTTCGGCTGCGGTCAACGCACGATTGTAGATTCGAACCTCGTCCAGCAGGCCCCGGTGAAACTGCAATGGCCTAAGGTCCGCTCCAATGTTGATGGCCTTGCCGCGAGCCGTGATACTCGCAGTCATGGATTGTGTTCGCACCAAGTTGCCGTTTGCATAGAACTTGACCTGTGTTCCGTCGAACACCACGACCAGATGAGTCCACTGTCCATATGGAATTGTGCTGTTCATCGGTGCGATCAGCATTCCGCTACTGGTGCCAAGGTAGAAATACGGCTGATTTCCGCCGGTCAGCTCGAGACCGTATTGATAGAATGGCGAGTTCATATCAACGCCCCAAAACTTGCCGAGGAGGACCGAATCGCCGCCCGCGGGCAGCGGTTGGGGATTCACCCACATGCTAAGGCTTAGGCCGGCTCCGAGGATATCGAGAGACGGAGAGTTGGGAATCGTGAGGTAGTGTGACGTTCCATCGAAACTTAGGCCCGTGCCGTACTTGCCCGCGACCCAAGGTGCACCGTTGACGACGGTTGCGGTGTTACCGTTACCCGATCGATCGCTGGCCGCGGATCCCGATCCCTCGTTGAACGAGTAGCCGGCCACCAGGCCAGCCGGAATCGGGTTCTGCGTGGCCGTGAAGGTTGCCTGGAAGCTCTGCGGCGCCGCCGGAACAGTGATGGTGTGCTGCCGCGCTCCTCCGTCTGACCAGGACAGGAAGCTATAGGCCGTTGCCCCCTGCGATTGCGCAGGTGCGTCCAAGACGTGGTTAAATCCGATCAGCGCGTCATGAACGAAGGGGGTCGTTCTGTTAAGTCCATCCAGGAGCAAATTCAAACCGCTCGGAACGGTATCGAACGTAAGATTGACCTTGTCGGGATAAACCAGTACGGACTTCGAGTCTTGCAGGCCATCGGAGTCGGTTACGGTGAGGCGGATCTGATAGCGAGTATTGCCGCTGAAGTCGTGTCCGCTGGTTGGGATGTCGAAGCTACCCGACTTGGTGCCGGTTTGGGCGATTCCAGGGTGAACGTGTCCCTCGTGGAGGAAGTCGACGTTCCAGGTGAAGCTGCTGGCCGGGAGATTGCCGTCATCCGGGTCGTTGGCGTCTCCGCTGAAGGAAATCGTATTTCCCGCTCTGAAAAGAGAAAGATTCGTTGGCACCAGAATCGTGGCGGTGGGAGGAGCCCCCACCACGATGAGCATGGCCGCCGAATTGGTGCTATTAACGCCGTCGGAGACTGTCAGCCGCGCGGTGTATTGGCCCCTCAGCGAGTAAACGTGAACGGGATTGGCTTGCGTGGAACTCGTGCCGTCCCCGAACGACCACAAGAAGGTCAGGGGTGTTCCTTCCGGATCCACCGATCCGGCACTCGAAAACGATACGGAAAGGGGCGCGGAGCCGCTGGCCGGAGCTGCCGAGGCGCTTACAACCGGGGCCTGATTCGCGGCGGTGTACCGAATCCGGCGAATCTTGCTAACCCCGAAAGTGCCCGTGACGTCCGAGAACCCGAGGTCGACGTAATAGAGCGACCCGTCGGGACCCTCCGTGAGGTAGACAATGTCACCATAAGGCCCATCCAAGGAACCGTCGAGCGGCTCGAAATTGAACACACCGGTGACGTTACCGCTGGCGTCGAGGGTCAGCCGTTTGATCCAGTTCTGCGTGTAATCGGCGAAAAAGTAGTTTCCGTAGTACTCGGCTGGGAACTGACTTCCCCGGTAGATAAAACCGCCCGTGATGGAGGCGTCCCGCCCGTTGTGCGAGTAGGAATAGAGCGGCGACGTATATGCCGGGTTGCTGCAGCTTCCTTCACAGCCTGGCCAGCCGTAGTTGGCTCCGGCAACGCCCAGGTTGACTTCTTCTTTCGCGGTTGTATAGTCGTTACCCCCGACGTCGGCAACGTAAAACCGCCCGGAGGGCTTATCGTAATAGGCGCGGAACGGATTCCTCAACCCCATGGCCCAGATCTCTTCTCGATTGGGGCCGGCACCGTCGTTGAAGGGGTTGTCTGGGGGGACCGTGCCGTCCTTGTTGATCCGGAGGATCTTGCCGCGGAAGCTGGCAAGCGACTGAGCCGCGCTCGGGTCGAAGTGTTCGCCAGTGGTCATGTAGAGTTTGCCGTCGTTTCCGAAGTTCAGGGCGCCGCCGTGGTGTTCGGCGTTCGCGTCGGCCGAATCCTGCCACACCACGAACTCGCTGCCCGAAACCGTAGTGGCTCCCGCTGCGGTGAACCGCGATACGCGGTCGCGGTTCGGGGAGCCAAGGGTATAGAAAACGTAGTAATAGTTGTTTGTGGCAAAATCCGGGTCCAGCACCAGGTCCATCAACCCCTGCTGGCTGTTCACCGTTCCAATATTGGTGATTTGCAGGAAGGGTGTCGTATCCGGTTGACTGGCGCCGGGTTGCAGTACTCGGATTTTTCCACCCAATTCGAGAATCAGCATGCGGCCGTCGGGAAGGAATTTGATGCTCGTCGGCAAATTCAGGCCCGACACGATGATTTCGTTTTGGAAGTTGTTCGACGCAGGTGTCACGGCCGAGACGGGCGTGGAATAACCGCTCAGATTCCCAGCGGCATCCGCCGCTCTAACCTGGTACCGGTAGGTAAGCCCGGCCGCCACCGTAAGGTCGCTATAGGTGGTGCCGGTTGGCGCCGCGAGCTGGGTGAAGTTGACACATGTCGCGCCCTGGCACCGCTCGACGCGGTACCCGGTGACCGCGACGTTGTCGCTCGAGGCGGACCAGCTCAAATTAACCTGATTAACGTTAATCGCGCTGGCCGTCACGCCGCTGGGCGTGGTCGGCGGCTGGGTGTCGGGCGCCGGCGTAATGGCCGTCGACGGATTCGAGTACGAGCTGAGGTTGCCAGAGAAGTCCGCGGCCCGGACGCGGTAGGTGTAGCTCGTGTTGGCCGTAACCTGTGTATCAGTGTAAGTGGTCCCCGCCGGGGTCGCGATCTGCGCGAAGTTCGAGCACCCCACGCCCTGGCAGCGTTCCACCCGATGCCCGGTGACTCCGACGTTGTCCGTAGCCGCGGTCCAGTTGAGGTTTATCTGGCTCGCGCTCTGCGCCGTGGCGGTCAGGGTGCCAGGCGCGGTGGGCGCCTGCGTGTCCGGCCCCGCCCCGACCGGGGTATTCAGGTCGGCCTGAATCTCGGCGGCGGCCAGCGCCCGGTTGTAGATCCTGACATCATCGATGGTTCCGGCGAAGTGATACCCGCCGGTCCGCCGCCCGATGTTGACGTTTACCGCAGAGTTGAACTGGGCGGCGGGAATCGTGCCAAGGAGGACGCCGTTGTCCAGCACTCCGTTGACGTAGATATCCAGGGTCCGCGCGGCGGCGTTGTACACACCTGCGACGTGGTACCAGGTGTCGAGTTGGCGCACGGTTGTGCTGTAACGCTGCACATGTGACGAACTGTCGGCAGACACCGCGATGGCGAAGGTGTGCGGACCCGTATCCGGACTGGTCTTGAACTGCCACCCCGCGCTATTGTCGGATTTCGCGACGATCTGCCCGTCGTCGACCGGAGTGGCCGTTGCCCGAACCCACGCGCTGACCGTCATGCTGCCCGTCAACTGTAGCGGCACAGGGTTCCCTAAATCGACATAGTTCGCCGCTCCGTCAAACGACAAGGCGTTGCCGTACCTACCGGCCGCTGTCCAACTGGCGCCGTTCAGCGTGCCGGTTATGCTGCCGCCGGCGGCGCTGACCGTGGTGCCGCCGGCGCCTTCCGCAAACGGAAACGCCGCCAACAAGGTTGACGCCGCCGCGAGGGTGGTCGCGTTGGCCGTGCTCGAGTAGCCGCTCAGATTCGCAGCACTGTCGGTCGCGCGGACCCGGTAGTTGAAGGTGGTGCTCGCTGTCAGGCCGGTGTCCGCATAGGACGGGCCCGTGGAAGTCCCGGTTTGAACGAAATTCGTACAGGCCGCTCCCGAACATCGTTCGATCAGGTAGTTCGTAACGGCGGTATTGTCGGTTGACGCCACCCAGCTCAGATTGATCTGCGTGTTGCTTGCCGCCACCGCGGTGAGATTGGTTGGCACGGTCGGCGCCTGTGTATCACCCGCGGCCGTTACCGCGGTGGCGGAGTTGGAGTACGGTCCGAGGTTCGGCACGGCATCCGCGGCCCGGACGCGGTAGGTGTAGCTCGTGTTGGCCGTCAACTGGGTATCGCTGTAAGTCGTCCCCGCCGGGGTCGCGATCTGCGCGAAGTTGAAGCATCCCGCGCCCTGGCAGCGTTCCAGTCGATACCCGGCGACTCCTACGTTGTCCGTGGCTGCCGTCCAGCTGAGATTCACCTGGTTCGCGCTCTGCGTCGTGGCCGTCAGGTTTCCGGGCGCGGTGGGCGCCTGCGTGTCCGGCCCTGCCCCGGCCGGGGTATTCATGTCCGCCTGAATCTCGGCGGCGGCCAGCGCTCGGGTGTAGATCCTGACATCATCGATTGTCCCGGCGAAGTAAAACCCACCGCTGCGCCGCCCGACGTTGACGTTGACGTTGGCGTTCGTTTGCGTGCCGGGCACCGCTCCTACGAGAACGCCGTTATCCAGCACTCCATTGACGTAGATATCCAGGGTCCGGGCAGCGGCGTTGTACACACCAGCGACGTGGTACCAGGTGTCGAGTTGGCGTACGGTCGTGCTGTAACGCTGCGTCCGGACGGAACCACTCCCGGTAATCGAGACTGCGAAGGTCTGTGGACCTGTGTCGGGGCTGGTCTTGAGCTGCCACCCATTGGCGTTGTTGGACTTGGCCACAATCTGACCATCGTCACCGGGCGTAGCCGTTGCTCGCACCCACGCACTGACCGTCATGCTGCCCGTCAACCGCAAGAGCGTGGGATTGCCCAGATTCACGTAACTCGTCGAGCCATTGAACGAGACAGCAGCCCCGTTCTTCCCGGCAGTGGTCCAGGTTGTACTGGTCAGGAGGCCATTCAAGCCGTTCCCGCTGCTATCGGCAGTCGTGATTCCAGATCCCTCGTCGAAGGCGTACTTTGCAACCTGTCCAACAAGCGGTGCCGACGCCAACCCCATGACACTCAGCACCGCCAGCATCGCCGCACTGGGCAGACGCCCGAATCTCACGGCCAAAGCACAGAATCGCATTCCAGTCCCTCACCTAGCCTGAGGCCCTTTGTTCTTTCAGGATCTCGCCGGAGACAAGCTCAGGACAACCGAATCGAATGCCAGTCCGGCTCGAAAACCACGATCGCCTCGACCCCGGCCTTGAGAGTATATCCCCACTCACAACCAACAATGATCCAGAATAGTGAATGGATCTCACAAAAAGTACTAGACTTCTCAGAACCAAACTAACACGCAAGTGGGTAGCCGCCGAGCACGCACCAGGATCGGCTGATCCGCCGGGGCCAGGAGGGCTGGGGAAGGCCGGGCGGAGGATTCCGCCAAAGGTCCCTACGCCAGTCGTCGGGGCTGACCGGGGGCCTTTGTGGTCAGCCTTCGGTGGTCTTTACGCGAGCCAGGCGGGCGCACTGCCGCAGTTGTCGCACATGGCGCAGCTTTCGAACGCGGCTTTCTCCCCGAAGTACCGGCAGATCATTTGGGTGCGGCAGGTTTCGGCCTCGGCGTAGCGCTTCATGGCGTGGTAGCGCTGCCAGCCGCGCTGCTGCTCGTCGCGGTCGGCGATCTCCTTGAGGAAGTGGGCGAGCAGGGCGGTGTCGCGGCGCTGCCAGAGGAGCACGCAATCGGCGGGCTCGCCATCGCGGCCGGCGCGCCCGGCCTCCTGGTAGTACTGCTCCAGGGACTTGGGGAGCGTGAGGTGGATGACGGCGCGCACGTCCGGCTTGTGGATGCCCATGCCGAAGGCGAGGGTGGCGACGACGACACCGGCTTCGCCCGCCATCCAGCGGGACTGGTTGCGGTCGCGCATAGCGGCGTCCAGCTTGGCGTGGTAGGGAATGGCGGCGATCTTCTTCGACTTGAGAAACACCGTGGTGTCGTTGACGGCGTCGATGGTGCCGGCGTAGACGATGACGGGCGCTTTGCCGTAGGTCTTGACGCCGCGGAGCAGCAGGCGGCGCTGCTCGGCGAGGTCCACGACCTGGGCGGAGTAGCGGAGGTTGGCGCGGCGGAAGCTGCGGATGAACAGCGCGGGTTCGCGCATGCGGAGCTGGCGGACGATGTCGTGGCGGACGCGCTGGGTGGCGCTGGCGGTGAAGGCGGCGATGGGGATGTCGGGGAAGGCGTCGCGCAGCGGCTGGAGCTGGCGGTAGTCGGGGCGGAACTCGTGGCCCCATTCGGAGATGCAGTGGGCCTCGTCGACGGCGATCAGCGCGACCGGCACTTTCTGCAGCCAAGGGAGCGCGCCGGGGCGGGCGAGCCGCTCTGGCGACAGGTACAGCAGGCGGTAACGGCCGGCGAGGGCGGCGCGCGCGACGGCGCGCTGATCCTCGCGCTCCATGTTGGAGTTGAGCATGGCGGCGGGAATGCCGCGGGATTCGAGTTCCTGCACCTGGTCGCGCATGAGGGCGATCAGCGGCGAGATGACGACCACGGTCCGGTCGCCGAGCACGGCGGGGAGCTGGTAGCAGAGGCTTTTGCCGCCGCCGGTGGGGAGCACGGCGGCGACATCGCGGCCGGCGAGCAGCGCGGCGATGATCTCGCGCTGCGGGGGCCGGAAGGCGGGATATCCCCAATACTGTTCCAGGGCCGATTCGGGCGAGGTCATTTCGCGACGAGCTGCCGGTCGGCCATCTCGCGGCGGAGCGGGAAGCGCGCGGCGAGCTCGGCGCTGTGGGTGACCACTACCAGGATGGTTTTCATCTGGCGGTTGATTTCGAGCAGCAGGTCGGCGACCTGCTGGGCGTTATGGCGGTCGAGATTGCCGGTGGGTTCGTCGCAAAGCAGGAGCTTGGGCTGGCGGATGAGGGCGCGGGCGATGGCGCCGCGCTGTTTTTCGCCGCCGGAAAGCTCGCCGGGCCGGTGGTCCAGGCGGTCGGCGAGGCCGACGCGGGCGAGCAACTCGCGCGCGCGGGCGGAGAAATCCTCTTTCTCTTCGGACACCAGCGTGGGCACCAGGACGTTCTCGAGCACGCTGCATTGCGGGAGCAGGCAGTGGTCCTGGAAGACGAACCCGACCTGGCGGTTGCGGAACGCGGCGAGCTTCTTTTCGTCGAGGGTGTAGGGGTTCACGCCGTCGAGAGTGACGGAGCCGGCCGTGGGCGGATCGAGGGCGCCCAGCACGTAGAGGAGCGTGCTTTTGCCGGTGCCGGAAGGTCCGGCGATGGAGAGCGCGTCGCCTTCCTGAAGGGTGAAGGACACGTCGTCCAGGATCGGCAGGGGCCCGCGCGGGGTTTCGTAGGATTTCGAGACGTTGCGGACTTCCAGCAAGCTACCAGTGTAGCCGAGGGCGTGCCGGGGGGCGGGGCGGGATCGCTCGTGTGCGACAGGGGACCGGGAAGGTGGACGTGGCGAAACGCGTGGTACGATTCGGTCATGCGCGCGGCTGACGTGACCCAGGCGGGGTTTGAGCAACTCCTGCCGGAGTGGGAAGCGGAGCGCGCCAGCATCGAGACGGCCGGCCCGCGTTGCGCGATCCAGGACTACGATGCAGCGCTGGCGGCTCTGCGGCGCGCGATGCGCCAAGCCGCCGAGCAGAATCCCGCGGCCCTAGATCGACGCGATCATGCGCAGGGTGCAGGAACAGGGCGCGCTGGTGCCCGCAACCTGGGTGGTGGAACACTGGCACGGGCTGCTGAAGGTGCGGAGCAGAGGTATTTCCGATGACGAAATTGGACGGGTCTGGGAGCTGATTCGCCTGCTTTCGATCACGGTCGAGCCCGCGGATCCCGGTCGCGTTGCCTCGGCGGTTTTCCTCTCGCGAGGGCGCACCAACTCACGATCTACGACGCAGCGTATCTCGAGGCTGCGATCCGCACCGGCCTGCCGCTGGCGACTTGCGACGAATCACTCCGTCGCGCGGCGGAGGCGGAGCGCGTGACGTGCCTGGACTGCGAACCGAGGCTCGCGGCGGGCGGCTGACCGGGAGTTACTGAGCGTCGAGGACCCCGCGGACCTTCGACAACAGCGCGCCGAGGGTGAACGGTTTTTGCAGGAACGCGGCGCCCTTGGCAAGTTCTGCCTCGTACACGGAACGGTCCTCGCTGAAGCCGGAGATGAACAGGGCCTTCAGGTGCGGCAGGCTCTGGCGCAACTGGTCCGCCACCTGGCGGCCGTTGATGCCCGGCAGGGTCATGTCGGAGACCAGCAGATCGATGGGGCCGATGTGCGAGAGCGCGGCGCGGACCGCTTCCTCGCCGCTGCCGGCTTCGAGGACGTGGTAGCCCTCGCGCTTCAGGATCTTCCGCACCAGCGCGCGGATGCCGCCCTCGTCCTCGACCAGAAGGATGGTTTCGCGCCGGGCGGCGGGGACGGCCGCGGGCTCCGGTTCCGGCTCCGGCACGGCGGCGGGGGCGGCCGGCGCCAGGCGGAGGAACACCGTGACTCCTTCCGCGGCGCGGGCGATGTCGCCGCCCCAGGCGCGGATGTTCAGATAGGCCAGCGCGGCGTCGCGCGCGGTGAGGAAAGCATCGAAGGCGGCGGCCGGCACGGCGGGACCTTCGGAAGTGAGACGAATCGCGGCGTACCGGCCCGGGGCCAGCGGGGCGCCGGCGAGGCTCTCGCGAACCTCGTGGGAGGCAGCGGAGAGCCGGACGCGACTGCGGTCCGGGAAGGCTGCCAGCAGAGCGGTGAGCGCCTTCTCCAGCGCATCGAGATGCGCCATCACGGTCAGCGGCTCGGCGGGGGCGGCGACGGCGGCCGGCGCCAGCTCGCCACGGCAGGCGCTAAGCGCCGCGGCCAGATCCAGGGGCGAGGTTTCGGCGAGCTTCGGCCGGGTGAACTCGGTGAGCTTCGCCGTGATCTTGGCCATGCGCTCGGCCGCGCCGAGGATTTCTTCGATGTCGTGGCGCATGGGATGATCCTGCACCAGGCTGCTGAAGAGTTCTTCGCCATAGCCGGTAATGATCATCAGCGGGTTGTTCAGATCATGCGCCAGGCGGCTGGAGAGCTGCGCGGCGGCGTCCATGCGCTCGGCCTGCAGCACCTGGGCTTCGAGCTGGCGGCGCTCGGTCATGTCCGTGGCGACGCCGGTGAGTGTGTCGGCGTCCACGCGGACGGTTTCGCGGACCCAGCGGCCATTGCGGGTGCGGTATTCGCAAGTGTAGTCGCCGGGCTGCGCGAAGCTGCGGTCGCAGAACTCCAGGACGCGGGCGCGGTCGTCGTCGGCGATGCGCTCCCCGAAAAAGCGGGGATCGCCGAGCCAGGCTGCGTTGGGCGCGCCGAAGAGCGGGGCGGCGGCGCCGGAGACGGACAGGAACTCGCGGGTGGCGCGGCGGGCGGTCCAGACGACCGCGGGCAGGCCGGCGAACTGCGGTGCCGGCGTCGTCGCCGGAACCGTTGGGGCGGCCGCTGGGGGCGCCGGAGGCTCCGGGGCGACCTCTGGTTCGGCAGCGGCGGGTTCGGGTTCCGCGGTATGCGGCTCCGGTTCCGCGACCGCGGGGAGCATCACCGCCGCCTCGGTACGCTGCGACTCGCGGACCATCACCAGGACCTTGCCGGAGCCGGCTTCGTCCGGGGGGAACAAGGGAAAGACCTGCGTCTCGAAGCGGCCGGCCAGGCGCTCGACGATCACCGGATCGGGCGCGGCGGTGCCGAGGAAGGAGTCGCTCAGCCGCTGGCGGAGCAGTTCCGACGGCAGCAGTTGATGGATCGACTTGCCTGCGGCGTCGTCGGGGAGCAATTGGAAGAGCTGCCGGAATGTGCGGTTGACGGCCACGATCTCACCTCCCGAGGAGACGACCGCGAGCCCAAGGGGGACGACGGACAGAATGCGCTGGTACAGACGCTTTTCGGTCTCGGCGAGAGCGAGGAGCCGGGCTACGTCGTCCGCGCGCCAGATCTGATGATCCGTGCGTTCCATGGGTCCGATTCTAGGGTAGGGACCGGGGGTGAAGGGAACAAGGTACCGGAGTGGGGAAGTGTGGCGGTACTCGACATTCCCTGGAGGGCTATCCAGGTCCAGGTTATGCCTAGTACCGCGGAACTAAGGGCACTACTGCTGCGGCGCCTTCGCGACCTTTTCGACCTGCGCCAGGGTGTTGCGGGCGGCTTCGATGTCGCGCGGATTGGTAGCCGTTTCGATGTACGTCTTCAGGATCTGCGTGGCTTCCGTGAACTCGGCCTTGTTGGCGAGGATCACGCCGAGCACGTAGTTCGCCTTGGGTACCCGGTGTTGCTTGTCCATCTTGAGGAACTCGCGACAGCTCTTCTCGGCGGCGGCGTAGTTCTGCAGGTTGAGATAGGCCAGGGAATTGAAGTAGTAGGCGTGCGGGAAGTCGTAGGGATTCAGCTTGATGACGGTGTCGGTGATTTTGGCGACGTCTTCCCACCGGTTCTCGCGGGCGGCGATCATGTAGAGGCCTTCGTGCGGCTGGACGAGTTTCGCGTCGGCGGCGAGCGAGGCCTCGAACGCCTTGCGGGATTCGTCCTTGTTCTGCAGCTTTTCGTGGGCGCGGCCCAGTTCGTTCCAGGCGATGGCGTACTTGGGATACATCTCGACCGCTTTGCCGAGGTGCACGATGGCTTCGTCGGCCTTGCCTTTGTCGAGCGCCTTGCGTCCTTTCTCGAAGAGCTTTTGGGCTTCCTTGGGGGCGTTCGCGGTAGTGGCGGAGATGGTGAGGCCTTCGACGTTGCCGAGGCGTTGGAGCAGGATGATGCCGACATCCGGGTTGTCGAGGAAGCGGCGGTTGGTGAGGGAGATCACTTCGGAGCGGAAGCCGGGCAGGTTGGCACGGATTTCACAGCCGAACAGATCGCGCTCGCGGATGCCCTGGTTGTTGGGCCCCATGCCGGGGTTGCCGCCGCCGGCGCCGCCGAAGGTGCCGAACGGATCCATGCTGCTCTGGCTGGCGTCGGCGAGCATCGCCGAGTTGCGGCCGAGTTCGAACTGAAAGCGTCCTTTGGTGTCGGTGTAGCCTTCGGCGCGGGCGATGCCGTTGCACACGCGCTCGATCATGACGGGTTCGGGAATGGGCGAACCGTCGGCCATCTGCACCTTGCCAGCCAGGAAGATGGGCCGGCGCATCTCGGGCATGTTCTGGGGCTGGGTACCCGGGAAGTTGGGCGCGGAGGGTGGCCGCCCGGTGGTGCCGGTGGTTCCCGTGGTGCCGCCGCCGGTGCCTCCGGTGCCGGTTCCTCCGGTGCCGGTTCCTCCGGTGGGAGGAGATTGCGCGAGCAGCATGGCCGATGCCAGCGTCGCCGCCAGCGAAAACGGAACGAACGAACCCAATCCGCGCTTCAGCATGTCAGCGGGCCCCCTTTGGAACTACCGTGACCGTCATTATAACGATCGGGCGGCAGGCGTCAATGCCGCCTACCCCCAAGGGGCAACCGGGGCCGCGGCCCGGGCGGGCGTCTTACAATACAGGGGTGCTCAAGAATCCGCTTACCGTCGCCGTGGCGGCCCTCATCCTGCTAGCGGGCTGCGCCGAGCCGCCCAAGAAACCAGCACCGAAGGAGCCACCCAAGCCGGCGGTCCCGGTTTCCGGACGCCAGGCGTTCCAGTACGTGTATCCGGCAGCGCGCACGTGGGCCCCGGATGCGCAGCCGATCCAGGGACGGAACCTGAACCTTCCGGACCCGAAGTCCGAGAAGGGCCGGTGCGCCGCCTGGGAGTTCACGTTCGCGTCGGCGTCCAAAGGACGCATGAAGAGCTGGACCTACTCGGTGATCGAAGCCGAGGGGAACCTGCACAAGGGGACTTTTGCCGGCCAGGAGGCGAACTTCACGGGCGCGATCGGCCAGGCGAAGCCGTTCACGACATTTGCGCTGAAGATCGATACGGACGAAGCGCTGGAGACGGCGCAGAAGGTGAGCGCCGAGGAATTGAAGAAAGTCGGGGATAAGCAGATCCTGTTTCTGCTGGAGTATACGCCACGGTTTCCGAACCCGGCGTGGCGCGTCATGTGGGGCGAGTCGCTGGCGACGAGCGAATACTCGGTGTTCGTCGACGCGGTGACCGGACAAATGCTGCAGAAAGTGAAGTGAAACCCGCGGGGGACCTGGAGTTCGGGCCGTTCCGGCTGGACCGGACCAACCGGCGGCTGCTGCGCGCGAGCGAGGAAATCCCGCTGGCGCCCAAGGCGATCGATGTGCTCACGTACCTGGCCGAGCACGCCGGGCGGGTGCTGCTGCGCGACGAGTTGCTGTCATCTTTGTGGCCCGGAACGTTCGTCGACGACCACGCGCTGTCGGTCCAGATCCGGGATATCCGGAGGGCGCTGGGCGACGATCCGAAGACGCCGCGCTATATCGAAACGCGGCACCGCCGCGGCTACCGATTCGTGGCCGAGGTTCGCGAGGCGGCGGCGCCCGCGCCTTCGCCGCTGCTCGCCGCCGGCGACAGCATTCCCGAGACGCGCTACGCCCGGTCCGGGGATGTCAACATCGCTTTCCAGGTGTTGGGCGAGGGGCCGATCGACCTGGTGTTCGTGATGGGCTGGGTGTCGCACCTCGAGTACTTCTGGACGGAACCGTCGTTTGCGCGTTTTCTGCGGCGGCTGGCGGGCTTCTCGCGGCTGATCCTGTTCGATAAACGGGGCACGGGGCTTTCGGACCGGGTGCCGATCGCGGGGCTGCCGACGCTGGAGCAGCGGATGGACGATGTGCGCGCGGTGATGGCCGCGGCGGGGTCGCGGCAGGCGGTGATTTGCGGCGTGTCCGAAGGCGGCCCGATGTCGGCGTTGTTCGCGGCGACGTACCCGGACAAGGTGCTGGCGCTGGTGATGTTCGGCACGTACGCGCGGCGGATGCGCGACGCCGATTACCCGTGGGGGCCGTCGGAGGAAGAACGCAACCGGTTTCTGGAACAGATCCGGACGCAGTGGGGCGGTCCGGTGGGCATAGAGGAGCGAGCGCCGTCGCTGGCGCAGGATCCGCACTTCCGGGACTGGTGGGCCGCGTATTTGCGGATGGGGGCGAGTCCGGGAGCGGCGGAGGCGCTGACGCGAATGAACGCGGCGATCGACGTCCGGCGGGTGTTGCCGACCATCCGGGTGCCCACGCTGGTGCTGCATCGCAGCGGGGATCAGTGCCTGAAGGTGGAGGAAGGGCGCTACGTGGCGTCGCGGATCCCAGGGGCGTCGTTCGTGGAACTGCCGGGGGCGGACCATCTGCCGTTTGCCGGCGAGCAGGACGAAGTGCTGGAGCGGATCCGGGAGTTTCTGAGCGGGATCCGGCACGGACGGGAGCCGGACCGGGTGCTGGCCACGGTGCTGCTGGGCGCGGGAGACGAGCGGACGCTGGGCGATCTGTTCCGCGACGAAGTGCGGTGGCAACGAGGCGTGGAGGCGGCGCGGTTCGGGTTGGCGGCGACCTTCGACGGGCCGGCGCGAGCGATCCGGTGCGCCTGGGCGATGGCGGAGCATGCGGCGCGGCTGGGTGCGGATTTCCGCGCGGCCTTGCACACTGGAGAGTGCGACCGCAGCGGCGAGGCCGGCGTCGCGGGACCCGGACGCGAGGTGGCGGAGCAGGTGCTGCGGCGCACGGGCGCGGGCGAGATCCAGGTGACGGCGACGGTGCGGGACCTGGTGGCGGGATCGGGGATCCGGTTCGCGGAGCAGGGGTTACTAGTGACGGCTGCGCCCGAGGGGGAATGGCGGCTGCTGCGGGTGGTAGGGGCGGCGTAAGGATTCCGGCTCATTGCGGCGCCAGCCTTAACCGATAAGGCGCAACAGGATGCCGCTGGCAAACGTCCGGGCCCTTACTGCGAATTTCGAAGCCGAATGTCTGGACGGGATTCCGCTGCCGGTGTGCGTCACCAGCAGCGAGGACCGGATCGTGCTGCGGAACCGCGCGTTCCAGCGCCTGTTTCCCGGCGCGGAGACCGCGCCGGGCGATGCGCTGGTAGAGGCGGGAGGCCGCACGTATCAGATCGAGCGGCGGCAGGCGGCGTCCGGCCGGGCGCGGCGGACCGTTCACTGCTACATCCCGCGGGACTCGGCGGGCGACGCCTTCGAGGAACTGCAGCAATTGTGGTTTGCGAGCGACGATGCGCTGTTCGCGCTGACGGGCGACGGCGAGATCGAGCTGGCGAATGCCGCGGCGGAACGGGTGCTGCAGTTGCCGGCGGCGGCGCTGCGGGGCCGCTCGTGGGTCGAGCAACTGGGCGAGGCGGACCGGCCGGCGGCGCGGCAGCGGCTGGAGCAGTTGCGGGCTCGCGCCGAGCCCGTGCGGCTGCAGGCACGGTTGCGGTGCGCCGGGGCGGAACGGTGGTTCAGTTGGGGGCTTTTGCCGGTGCGGACGGTGGGCCGGGTGTATTGCGTGGGGCGGGATATCGAGGAGCCGCGGCAGCAGCAGCGGCGGCTGGCTGAGGCCGAGCAACTGCTGTCGGGGGTGCTGGCGAGTGCGGGGGCGGGCGTGGTGGTGCTGGCTCCGGACGCCGGGGAGTGGGAGGTGCGGTTCGCGAATCCGGCGGCGGAGCGGACGTTCGGGGTACTGGGTCCGGATTCCTGGGAGCGCGCGGTGGCGGCCGGGTTGCCGGAGGAAGTGCGTGCGCGGATGGCGCAGGCGGCGCGGGCGGGCGAGGAGTGGCACCAGGAGATCGAGTGGAACCGGCGCATTTTGAAGGTGGCCGGGACCCCGCTGGGAGGCGGGCTGGTGCTGTCGTTTCTGGATGTCACGGAGGCGCGGCGGCTGGCGACGGTGGCGGAGCGGACCAGCAACCTGGTGGTGATCACGGACGCCGAGGGGCGGATCGAGTGGGTGAACGCGCACTTCGTGCGGGTGACGGGTTACACGCTGGAGGAGGCGCGCGGCAGGCGGCCGGCGTCGTTTCTGCATGGCGCGGAGACGGACCAGGCGACGGTGCGGCGGATGCGGGCAGCGATCCGGGCGGGCGCCGGATTCCGGGAAGAGCTGGTGAACTACTCGAAGGCGGGCGAGAAGTACTGGATCGAGCTGGACGTGCAGCCGGTGCGGACGGGTGGCGCCGTGACGAATTTCGTCGCGATCGAGACCGAGGTAACAGAGCGGAAACGCTCGGAAGCGGCGCTGCGCGCGGCGCTGGAGCGGGAGCGCCAATTGAACGAAGTGCGGACGCGGCTGATTGCGACCATGTCGCATGAGTTCCGGACGCCCCTGACGGTGATCGGCTCCAGCGCGGACCTTCTGGAAATGATGCTCGGTGTCGAGGCGGGCAGCAAGCCGGCGCAACACCTGGGGCAGATCCGGAACAAGGTCAAGCAGATGGTGGAGATGTTGAACGAGCTGCTGGAGGTGCGCCAGGCGGAGGCGGAGAATCCCTCGCCGCGTCCCGGCGCGTTCGATTTCGCGGCCCACGTGTCGGAGGTGGTGGCGGAGCTGCGGCAGACGGCGCCAGAGGGTCAGGAGATCCACTGGGAGCCGCCGGCGGAGGCGTGTCCGGTATGGCTGGACCCCAAGATGACGCGGGCGGTGCTGCAGAACCTGGTGGCGAACGCGGTGAAGTACTCGCCGCGGCGGACGCCGGTCCAGGTGACGCTGGAGGTAGGGGAAGTGGATCTGGCATGGACGGTGGAGGACGGCGGGATCGGGATTCCGGCGGCGGATCTGGACAAGGTCTTCGGCTCGTTCCACCGGGCGCGCAACGTGGGCAATATTCCGGGGACAGGGTTGGGACTGGCGATCGTGAAGCGGTTCGTGGAACAGCACGGCGGCACGATTGCGGTGGCGAGCGAGGCGGGGCAGGGCACGCGGTTCCGGGTGCGGCTGCCGCGCCGGCTGGAGCAGACGGGCGGGGAGGACAACCGTGAATGACGCCGTGGCGGAGATTCTGATCGTCGAAGACGAGGAGGCGATCGCCGAGAACATCCGGAGCATTCTGGAGCTGGGGCGCTTCGGGGCGCGGGTCGCGCACGGGTCCGCCGAGGCCTGGGGGCGGATCGAGGAGCGGCGGCCGGACCTGGTGTTGCTGGACATCAACCTGGGTGAGGAGCGGGACGGGATCGAGGTGGCGCGCGAGATGCAGCAGCGCTGCCAGCTGCCGGTGGTGTATCTGACGGCGTACTCCGATGACGAGTATCTGGAGCGGGCGCGGGCGACGGCGCCGGTGGGTTTTGTGGTGAAGCCGTTCGAGGCGCGGCAGTTATTGACGATGGTGAAGGTGGCGCTAGGGAGCGGGGCGCGCGAGCAGGCGATGCGGAGCGAGGCGGAGCGGCTGGCGGCGGCGCTGCGGGCGGGCGGGGACGCGGTGTTGTTTTCGAGCGAAGGCGGCGCGCTGGTGGACTGGAACCGGGCGGCGGCAGAGTGGTTTGGGTTGGAGCCGGCGCCGGACGGAGCGCGGCAGTTTCTCGAGGATGTCTGCGCGTTGACATCGGACGCGGGCGCCGATGTAATCGCGGGGCTGTTCGGGGAGGTGTTCGCGAAGCCGGACGGTCTGGTGGCCGGGCGCGGGCGAATCCGGACGGCGGGCGGCGCGCGAGAGGTGCTGTATTCGGCGTGCGGGCGGACCAACGAGCGGGGTCTGCGAGAACTGGTGTTGAGCCTGCGGGCGGTGGCGACGGAGGGGGAGCGTCCCGGGGCGGAGGGCGGGGACGCGGCGAATGCGCTCGTGCTGGTGACGCGCCGGGGGACGCTCGCGCGGCTGGAGGATCTGCGCGCGGCGCAGCGGAGCGACGCGCGCGCGGTGCTAGTGGTGCTGACACACTTCTTCTTGTTGCAGCAGCGCTACGGTGACGAAGCCGCGGCGGCGATCGTGGCGACGTACGCCGCGTGGCTCGAGAAGCTGGTGGCGGGGGCCGGAGCGGTCCACCCCTGGCCGGAGGCGGGGTTTCTGGTGACCGGCGGCGCGGGCCGGGACACGCGCTGGCTGCAGAGCCTGGCGGGACGGCTGGACCGGACGCCGCTGCGGTACGAGATCTCGTCGCCGACGCGGTCGGGGATCGTGCTGGTGTCGGCGTCGGCGAAGGTGGTGGACTGCGGGCGTCCGGCGACGCCCGAGGAACTGGCGTTTCAGTTGGACGCGATCGTTAACGCGGAGGCGCAGCGGGTGGAGGCGGCGTAAGGGTGGTGGGCCCTGTTGGATTCGAACCAACGACCAACGGATTATGAGTCCGCTGCACTAACCGCTGTGCTAAGGGCCCGCTTCCCTCCTCAGTGTAGAAGAAGTCTCCAGGGCGATGGACAGACGGCAAGGTAAACTAAAATTAATTTTTCGGTTGCATACACATGTCCAGATGTGCAACACTATGAATGAAACATATGCCAGCCCGCACCCTGATGAGCAAAGAACTGGCGAACCTGTTCGGGGTTCTGTCGAGCCCCCACCGGGTCCGCATTGTAGAGGAACTGCGCGCCGGCGAGATTGATGTCAACGGACTCAAGAACGCGTTGCAGATCAGTCACTCGCACGTTTCGCAGCACCTGGCGGTGTTACGGACGCAGCGTTTGGTGGCGGAGCGCCGGCAGGGGCGGCACGTGTTTTACCGCCTGGCGGATCCGCGGCTGGCGGAATGGGTGCTGGGCGGGCTGACGTTCATCGAGAGCGGCGCCGGCGCGGCGAGCGAGATCCGGCAGGCGGCGGAACAGGTCCGCCAGCTGTGGGGCGGTCCGGAAGCGCCGGCCTCCGGCGCGGCGAGCAACGGGTCGGGCGACTGACCTTAGTTGACAATCCGGCTTCAGGTTCGATAGATTAGAAAAGTTTGGCGAGTTGACGTTCTGCTCCCGTGCTACCACTCCTCCGATGGGGAGTCCGGCCGGGGGCCGGCCCCGCTGCTGATCCGGATCACGCCGGCATTGGTAAGGGCTAGTCCATAGATACTTCACCCTCGCGAAGGTAGTAACCGGCGATCCGTCTGATTCCACCGGTCGATTTTAGGGCTGGGACGGGTTTCGCTGGTCCGTTGAAGAAATCCCGCCGGCGGGCGCGCGTGCGCTTGCTGGATTGGGCGTGCGGGCGGAGCGAGTTCCGCGAGCATGCCGGAAGCACGGGTAGAGTCCGGGAGAGGAAGTTCGTGCCGACCTTTAATCAGCTTGTGCGAAAGGGGCGTTTGTCGCCCCGGTATAAGACGGCGAGTCCGGCGCTGCAGGCGTGCCCGCAGAAGCGGGGCGTGTGCACGCGTGTTTACACGACCACGCCGAAGAAGCCGAATTCGGCGCTCCGCAAAGTGGCGCGTGTCCGGTTGACGAACGGGATCGAAGTGACGACCTACATTCCGGGTGTCGGCCACAACCTGCAGGAGCACTCGATTGTGCTGATCCGCGGGGGCCGCGTGAAGGATCTGCCGGGCGTGCGCTACCACGTGGTGCGCGGCACGCTGGACACGGCGGGCGTGACGGGGCGGAAGCAGAGCCGTTCGAAGTACGGGGCGAAGCGTCCCAAGGGCCCGGCGAAATAAGGATTCAGGGAAGCGAAGGGATTTCGAGGAACTTAGATGCCGCGCAGACGCAGAAGTGAGACGCGAGAGATTCTGCCCGATCCGATTTACAGTTCGACGCTGGTGGAGAAGTTCGTCAATTCGATGATGTGGGACGGCAAGAAGGCCGTGTCGCAGAAGATCTTCTACACGGCGATGGACCGGGTGCGGGACCGGGGCGGGGACGAGCCGTTGAAGCTCTTCAAGAAGGCGGTGGAGAACTGCAAGCCGCTGCTCGAAGTGAAGACGCGGCGCGTGGGCGGCGCGAACTACCAGGTGCCGATCGAAGTGCCGCAGAACCGGCGGACGTCGCTGGCGATCCGGTGGCTGATCCAGAACGCGCGGTCGCGGCCGGAAAAGAGCATGCCGGAGAAGCTGGCCAACGAGTTGCTGGATGCGGCGAACCTGCGGGGCGGAGCGGTGAAGAAGAAGGACGATGTGCACCGGATGGCTGAAGCGAACAAGGCGTTCGCGCACTTCCGGTGGTAAGGACTTAAGCGGTTTTTTCTTATGGCGCGCACGGTTTCACTCGACAAAATGCGGAATATCGGCATCATGGCGCACATCGATGCCGGTAAGACCACGACCACGGAGCGGATTCTCTACTACACGGGCAAGACGTACAAGATCGGCGAAGTGCACGAAGGCACGGCCGTGATGGACTGGATGGAGCAGGAGCAGGAGCGGGGGATCACGATCACCTCGGCGGCGACGACGTGCGAGTGGAACGACATCCACATCAACATCATCGAC
>CAYYID010000015.1:0-99993 GCA_964471915.1 uncultured Solibacteraceae bacterium
TCAGCTTGGTTCTTCGGCTACTCGACGGATATGGGTCAAGCCCGGCGGGATCGTCCGCGGGCGGCGCCGCCGAACCTAGCAGAATCCATAGGGCACTTCTCTTGGGTCGAGGAGAGGTAGGGAGGGATATGCGCCCACCTCGCGTGGTCAGGCGTGCACATGGCTGTCTGTGAGGAGCCTGAGCGCGTTTGCAATCACGAGAAGCGACACACCCATGTCCGCCGCGATGGCGGCCCAAAGTGACGCGTGACCCGCGAGCGTGAGCCCGACAAACAGCGCCTTCACCGCCAGGGATAAGAAAATGTTCGCTCGGATGATGGCCAGCATCCGCCTGGAGTGCTGAACTAACCAGGGCAGCTTGGTGAGGTCGTCCGACATCAGGGCGATGTCGGCGGTTTCGATGGCGGTGTCGCTTCCACCGGCTCCCATCGCGATGCCGAGCGAAGCGCGCGCCAGCGCCGGTGCGTCGTTGATGCCGTCGCCTACCATCGCCACAGTCTGGTGTCTGCCCACAAGGCTCTCCACCGCGGTCACCTTTTCTTCAGGCAGCAACTCCGCCTCGATTTCAGTCACTCCGGCCTCTTTCGCAATGGCCTCTGCCGTACCTCGGTTGTCGCCAGTCAGCATCACAAGATGATCGACGCCCAGCGAGCGAAGCTGTCTGATCGCCGTCGCGGCCTGAGGCCGGATACGGTCTGCCAAGGCGAGGAACCCACAAACATGCTCGTCGTTTCCCACAACGACGACCGTGTGGCCGGTCGCGGACAGCGATTCAAGTTGCTCGTGCACCTCGGGAGTCTCCTGACGGAGTTCTTCCAGCAGGCGATGCGAGCCTAGCCAGAACTCCCGGCCATCCCATCGGCCTCGAATTCCCTTGCCAGGGACAGCGCGAACATCCGATGCGGCTTGAACGGCGACTCCCTGGCTAAGTGAATACTCAAGAATGGCGACGGCCAAAGGATGATCGCTGTGCATCTCCATGGCTGCAGCTCTCTCCAGCAACTCAGTCTCGGTATGCCCGTTCAGAGCACTCATTTGCGCCACCGCAGGCTTGCCCTCCGTCAGCGTGCCGGTTTTGTCGAAGGCCATCGCCTTGAGTCTCCCGGGGATTTCCATATAGGCCCCGCCCTTGATCAGGACGCCGTGCCGGGCGGCGGCGGCAATCGCGGCGACGACACTGACTGGCGTCGAGATGACCAATGCGCAAGGGCAGGCGATGACCAACAGGACAAGCGCCTGATAAAGCCAACGATCGAATGGTTGGCCCCACATCAGAACTGGAACGATGATCACGAGCAAAGCGAGTGCCATCACCGCGGGGGTGTAATAACGGGCAAAGCGATCCACCCACTGTTCGGAGGGGGATTTCTTCTCCTGAGCCTCCGAAACGAGGCGGATGATTCTGGCCAGGGTCGTGTCGCCGCTCAGTTTGGTGGAGCGGATTTCCAGTACGCCCTGGCCATTCATCGACCCCGCAAAGACCGGGGACCCTGGACCCTTCGAAACTGGGAGGCTTTCACCAGTGATGGGCGCCTGATTGACGTCGCTCGTCCCCGCCAGTACCTCGCCATCGAGCGGCATTCGCTCGCCGGGCCGAACGATGAACCGCGAATCAACCGGAACGGTCTCGGGCGGCAACTCCTGGATCGCACCATCGCTCCCGACCACCCTGACGACCGCCGGTGCAAGATCCAGAAGCTTCTCGATCGCGCGCCGGGCGCGGCCAATACTCCATGACTCGAGCGTGAGCGAAAGAGAGAACAGGAAGGAGACCGTCGCGGCCTCGAACCACTCGCCGATCGTGACCGCGCCAAGGACCGCGATTACCATCAAGAGATTCATGTCCGGCCGCATACGCCGGACGGCGAAGAGCGCCTTCGGCAGGACGAAGTAGATTCCCGCCGCGATTGCCAGGAGGTAGAGGAACCGCGCCGCAAGCGGTGCCGCCTCAGCGTGGCCCAAACCCTCCGATCCGATCGCCAAAGTGAGACCACCTGCAATCAGCGCATGAACTGCAAAGGCTGCGGCCGTCAAGATGCCGCTGGCGGCTGTGAGCGCCAATCGGCCTCGCCGCGCCCACCATGTGGACTCGTGCGAAACCTGCGCCGGCATGATAGGTCGAGCGCGCATACCGGTTCGCCCGATGGCTTCGATCAGCCGTCCTTGATCTTCGGGGGCCAGGCCAGCAACACTCATCACGCCGTTCAGGACATCGAAAGCGAGCCGGTCCTCACCCCCGACCATCGGACCAATTTCCCGCCTTAGGATGCCGACCTCTTCGGCGCAATCCATCCCGTCGATCTTGAATTGAATCCGTTCGTGGCTTTTCACATGCACCCCCTGTGTCCTTTTCTCGATGCAATTCGTCAGATCGTGCGACTCTCGCCCTCGCTAAACTCTGCACTTTCAAGTTGCAGCGTCGTGTGTTCGATTCCAAACTCGCGTTCCAGCAAGGACTGGAGGCTTCGCAAGACTCCGTCGGAGCTCGCCTGGGTCTCAATCACAATGTGCGCTGCGAGGGCATCCCGGCCGGACGTGATCGTCCAGGAGTGGAGGTCATCTACGTCTACTACCCCTGGCACCCCTCTCATTCGCCGCTCCAAGATAAGCAGGTCGATACGGGATGGCGTGCCTTCCAGCAGGATGTGTGCCGCCTCCTTCAGCAAGCCCCAGGTTCGTGGGACGATAAACAACCCTATTGCTGCTCCAATAATTGGATCAGCCAGATACCATTCAGTCCAGAGCATGATCAGGCTGGCTGCAATCACTCCCACCGAACCAAGAGCATCGCTCAGCACCTCAAAGTATGCCGCTCTAACGTTTAGGCATCCCTTCGCGGAACTGGCCAAGAACCTCATGCCAATCAAGTTGATGAGCAGCCCCAGCGAAGCGATCACCAACATCGGCCAACTCATCACTTCCGGGGGGCTCTTGAACCGTCGCCACGCCTCAAACAGGATATAGACGGTAATCAGGAGAAGCGCAGTCGCATTAATGAATGCCGCAAGTATCTCAGCGCGCAGATAACCGAAAGTCTTCTGCGGCGTAGCGGGCCTTTCGGCGAATCTGATCGCGTGCAGCGACAGGCCTAGTGCTCCAGCATCAGTGAGCATATGGCCGGCGTCTGCTAAGAGCGCCAGGCTGCCGGTGAGTACGCCCCCCAACGCCTCAGCGAGCATATAGGCGGTGGTCATGGCGAACACCACGGCGAGCCGCTTCTTGGTGGATTGCACTGGCGAACCAAGAGGTAACCGTGTCATTCTTGCTCTCCCGGTGGAGGAGTTAGTTGCCTTTAAATCGCGAGGTCGCCGGCTTCTCCCGTTCGGATCTTTATGACTTCGTCCACCGATGAAACGAAAATCTTCCCGTCTCCGGCGCCTCCCGTTCGTGCGGTGAGAGCGATTGTCTCTACGACTTGCCGCACCAGGCGATCCGGGATGACGATCTCCAGCTTCACCTTCTTTGCATAGTCGACAAGATCCAACTTCACCGGCTGCGACGCGGTCAAAGCCCTGGCTTTCCCAAAGCCGATCACCTCGGACACCGTAACCCCTGGGAGATCTTCCATGGCCTTTAGGGCCTCGATGACTCGCGAAAGCATGAAGGGCTGAATGATCGCCTTTATCTCTTTCATCGCATCTCCTTTAGATTTCAACCTGCTCCGATTCCTTCTCGAACCAACGGTAGATGGCGGGCAGCACCAGCAGCGTCAACAACGTTGAAGTGATTAGGCCGCCGATGACCACGGTGGCCAATGGCTTCTGGACTTCGGCCCCGGCGCCCGTGGAGAGAGCCATAGGCAGGAAGCCCAGGCTCGCCACCATCGCGGTCATGAGAACTGGCCTCAGGCGAACCTCGCCCGCGTGGAACGCGGCGTCTGCGACCTTCATTCCCTCACCGCGCAACTGCCGGATGTAGGTCACCAGGACCAACCCATTCAATACGGCAACGCCGAACAGTGCGATGAAACCGACACCGGCCGATATGCTGAAGGGCATGCCGCGAAGGTAGAGCGCCAGAACGCCGCCTGTCGCGGCGATTGGGACATTGAGGAATATGAGTAGCGCGGGCCGCGCCGAGCTGAAGGTCGTGTAGAGGAGCACAAATATCAGAAAGAAGGCGAGCGGCACCACGATCGCAAGTCGCGCGCTGGCCTCCTCCAGGTTCTTGAATTGCCCCCCCCATACAATCCAGTACCCGGCCGGGAGTTTTACTTCGCGTGTGACAGCCTTTTGCGCCTCCGCGACGAAACTGGCGATATCCCGGCCTCGGACGTTCGTTTCTACTGAAATCCTGCGGTGAATGTTCTCTCTGCTGATCTGAGCCGGCCCTTGCTCGATCCATACGTCGGCGAGTTGGCTCAGCGGAATAGGACGTCCTTGAGGATCGCTGACTTTGATGTTGCGTATCCGTTCGATGTCGCGTCGGTCACTCTCCTGGAATCGCACCTGAAGCGCGAATCGTCTCTGCCCCTCCATCACCTGCCCAGCTATTTTGCCGCCCATCGCTTCGACCACGTCGAGAATCTGCGAGGAGTTCATGCCGTAGCGGGCGATGGCTTGCCGGTTGATTCGGATGCGGAGATAGGGGAGCCCAGCCACTTGTTCTGCCTTCGCGTCGGCGGCGCCAGGCACTTTCGCTACCGCTCGCACTATCTCGTCGGCCTTTTGCTTGAGCAGATCAAGGTCCTCGCCATAGAGTTGTATGGCAATGTCGGATCGAACCCCAGCGATCAACTCCTGCATTCGCAGTTCGATCGGCTGCGAGTAGCTGAAGATGTTGCCGGGAATGGCCTTTTCGAGCCTTTCGTTCATCTTGCTGATCAGGTCTTCTCTGGTGCTGGCGCTAACCCACTCCTCGTGAGGCTTGAGAATTACATACACATCGCTGATCTCAACGCCCATCGGATCAGTCGGAATCTCTGCTTGACCAGTTCTCGATACGACAGTCAAGACCTCTGGGAACTTCTTCAACTCCTTCTCGATTAAAGTCGTACTCGCTACGGACTCCGACAAAGCAACGCTAGGCAACCGCCACGCCTGAATTGCGATAGCGCCTTCATCCAGCCTAGGTATGAACTCAGCGCCCATTCGTAGGGCCACGCCGAGGCTCACCAGAAACCCGAGGACCGCAATTGCGACGGGCAGAATTGGGCGTTGGAGGACTCCGCGAAGCACTGGTAGGTACAGGCGTTTCGCGGTTCGAACGATCCAGGTTTCCTTTTCTTCCGCAACGTTTCGCAGGAAGAACGACGCGAGAACCGGAACGACCGTTATGGAGAGAATCAGGGCGGCGGCAAGCGCGAAGACGACCGTGATGGCCATCGGACGAAACATCTTCCCCTCAACGCCCTCCAGCGTCAAAATGGGTAGATAGGCCACAGTGATGATGAGTTCGCCAAACATTGTGGCGCGCCTGACTTCGGTCGAAGAGCTGAGTACAAGAGCAATGGTTTCCTTGCTCGTTAATTTCCTCTTCAGCTCATGCGCCTTTTCCCCAATTCGGCGAACGGTGTTCTCGACGATGATGACCGCACCGTCCACGATGAGGCCGAAGTCGATCGCGCCCAAGCTCATCAGGTTGCCCGAGATGTTGGCGTACGACATACCAGTGAAGGCAATGAGCATCGCCAAGGGAATGGCGGAGGCTGCGATCATGCCTGCCCGCAGATTCCCCAGCATGAGGAAGAGTACTACTACCACCAAAACGCCGCCTTCAACTAGATTCTTTGTAACCGTCTTAATGGTCCGCTGAACCAACTCCGTCCTGTCGTAGTACGTGTCGATGGTAACGCCTGGTGGTAGTGATTTCTGGACCTCCTCGAGCTTTTCTTTGACGCGCTTCGCCACGACGCGCGAGTTGTCGCCGATCAGCATCATCACTACTCCAGTGACGATCTCACCTCGCCCGTCTCGCGTCACTGCCCCCTGACGAACCCTGGGAGCAAATGCGACACGTGCGACATTCTTGACATAAACGGGCGTGCCCCCCTCCGCGGACACCACTATGTTCTCGATATCCTGAAGGCTCCCCACCAGTCCTTCACCACGGATCACCTGTTGTTCCTGGTTTTTTTCAATATATGCGCCTCCAGTCGAGAAATTGTTCTTCTCAAGGGCTTGCATGACGTCCTGGAGGGAGAGGTTATAGCCAACGAGCTTGGCGGAATCCAATTGCACTTCGTACGTCTTCATTTCACCGCCGTAAGTGTTCACTTCGACGACGCCAGGCACTGAACGGAGTTTAAGCGCGATGTCCCAGTCGAGGATGGATCTCAGTTCCATCGCTGACTGGTTAGCGCCCTTTAGTTCGAACTGAAAAATCTCGCCTAGCCCCGTCGAGATTGGGCCCATCTCAGGACTTCCGAACCCCGGAGGGATTGCTTCCCTCGCCTGTGGAAGCCTCTCCATCACCAACCTCCGGGCGAAGTAGATATCAAGATCCTCCTTGAAGAAGACATAGACAACCGATAGGCCAAATCTAGACACGGATCGGATCTCGGTAATTCCAGGCAGGCCGCTCATCGATGCCTCTACCGGGAATGTAATGAATTGCTCCACTTCAAGGGGCCCGAGCCCGGGCGCTCTAGTAATCAGAAGGACCTGGTTCGGAGTGATATCGGGGACCGCATCGATGGGGAGTTTGCGGAGGTTGTAGAGTCCTACACCAACTACCAGGATCGCGAATATGAGGATGAGAACGCGGTTCCTGAGCGAGAACTCGATAATCTTCTGCATATCGACTATTCCTCTCCACCGATCAGTTCCCGGAGCATGGCGGACTTCAGATAGAAGCTTCCTTTTGTGACGACCAGATCGTTCTGGCCTAGCCCTGCGATGATCTCCACCCAGCCGTCCGCCGGGCTTCCGAGCCGCACATTCCTCCTTTGATATCGGTTCTGCCCCGCAGGGGTGAACACGGCTGGTTGATTGTCGAAGATCTGGATCGCATCTGTCGGAACCATGACCGCTGTTCTGGTCGAAGGAGTGGGAAGCAGAATGGCAGCGAACATGTCGAGCTTTAGACGGCCATCGGAGTTGGGTACTTCACAGCGCACGCGGGAGGTCCTTGTTTTTGGGTCGAGGAAGTCGCTGATGTAGGTGATTCTCCCCAAGAAGACCGTGCCAGGATAGGAGTCGACCGTGATGCGCGCCTGTTGCCCCACGCGCACCGAGGCAATATCCTTCTCGTAAACGTCCGCCTGTAGCCAGACGGTGCTTAGATCCGCGATTGTCATCAAGTCGCTGGTTGAGTCCACGACCTCGCCCGGAGAGACGTTGTACTTGATTACGACTCCGGGAAAAGCGGCTTTGACTATGCTGTGTGAAGCTTCGCGGTGGTACTGAGAATCAGATTTCTGGAGCTTGCGGATCTCATCATCGTTCAGTCCGAAACGGTGCAATTTCTCATCTACCTTAGCGATCTCAGCTCTTTGGCTTGAAATCGCCGCGAGACTGTTTTTGTACTCCGCGTCTCTGCGATCGAGCTCTGCTTGGGCCAAAGCGCCGACATCTACCAAGTTTCTGGCGCGATTCAGGGCTCGCCATGCAACCTCGGAGTCGGCCTGCGCTTTCTCTAGCCCCGCGAGGTTCGCAACATACTGCCCTACCAGTTCACCCAAGGCGATGTTGTCGTACTCGATGAGCGGTTGGCCCGCACTAACCCTATCGCCGATATTGACGAGCACCTTTTCTATACGGCCGTTTGCCAAAGGCCGGATGTGAGCGACTCTCGTCTCGTTCGGTCCAACGGTGCCCGTCGCTTGGATGGACTCGCGCACTGAACGAAGTTCGGCTCTCTCGGTCAGGAATTTGACGTTGGCAAGCGCTGAAGCGGGAATGTCAACCATATCCGGCGGATGCTCAGGCGATTCAGGCGCGGACTGCGCCACGGGCGAAGCGGGCGATTGTCGGAATCCGCGAACGGCAAGCCCCGCGACAAAGGCAACGGTTGCCACCCCCGTCATCACGAGGAGTGTGGATTTCGAGAGTCTCTTGCCGGTGGCGGCGTTGGAGGTTGTGTGGTTTTCCATGGTCGTTACTCCTTAGAACAGCGGCGATCCAACTGCCCGCTCAAGATCCACAAGCGACATGTATGCTTCGCGGAGAACATCCGTGTAGGCCTTCTGCGTATCAATCAAACGTCTCTGTTCATTGATGACGTCTAGGAGCCTGAGTTCGCCTGCGTCGTAGGCCGCACGCAGGATGGACACGTTGCTTTGGGCTTGCTGAAGGACATCCTGGTCGAAGATTTTCGTCGCTTGCAATGCAGCCTCGTAGCGAGTGAATGCGTTCCGAACATCCCGAACGACGGATTGTTCCGCATAGGCGCGCCGTAGGCGAGCGGCACGTTGTCTTGCTACAGCAGCCTGAATATTGCCCTGGTTTCGATTTCGGACGGGAAGGTTAAGGCTCAATCCGACAGTCAAGGTGTTGTCCACATCGCGGATTCGCTGTCGCCCTCCGCCATTCTGTGCAAGGCCGAATTGATCGAATTGCGACGTGCTTTGGGCATAGCGGCCAAAGGCAGTGAGGTTTGGTACCGCCTCAGACTGGGCCAGTCGGAGTTCGCTCTCTCCGAGAGATTGCTCCCGAATTGCTGCCTGAAGATCGGGCCTCTCTTTCAACGCCTTTTGAAGCGCATCCTGCTCGGAAACCGTGATCAGTGCGCCTCCTAGGGAGCCCTTGATCTTCAACTCGGTTGGGGGATCGATTCCCGCAAGGACCTTCAAATCGGCGAGTGCTCTGCGGACTTGGTTTTCAAAGAGAAACAGGTCTGATTGGATTCTGCTCACCTCGACCTTCAGCAGCCCCGGTTCGAGCTGGGGGGCCTCGCCTTGCTGATAGCGGGCCTGCGCGATTTGGAGGCTGCGGCGGTTCAGTTGAAGCAGCGATTCGGAGATCTCGAAGTTCCGAAAAGCGGCCAGCGCCTCGGCAAATTTGGCGCGAGTCTCAAATCGAAGCAGGCGTTCGCGCTCCGCGATGTCAAGTGTCGCTAGTTCAGTGCCAACCCCTGCCACTTCAAGTCTGCGGTTGCGCTTTCCACCGAGTTCAAAGACATGACCGTATCCAAAGCCGAAGCCCCGCTCTCCGGCACTCCCTAAAACGGACCCGTTTGTCAGATTCACGTCGAGGCCAGGATTGGGCTTCAGGCCCGCCTGCACGGCGAGGCCTTGCGCCTCGGGCAGCCTTTGTTTTGAGGCTAAGAACGAATTATTGCGGCTCAACGCAAGCCTGATAAGTTCTTCCACGGAAGTTCCTGTTGACGCATCAACCAAAACCCTCAACGGAGGCTTCTCCTGACCATGGAGGAGGTGCAGGTGCAGCCCGGAAACTGCACAGGCAATGACGGCTTGGAATATGATCCTTTTCATTTTTCCTCGCTTTGAACAACCGTACCAACGCCTGGAACTCCTGGCATTCGGCCAAAGCTTTTACCGGAGTTCACCGGCCTGCAGCGTTGGGAGCATGCCGGGCCTGACTGGCGATCAGAGATGGTATGGAGTCAACGAGGATCAGCAGCGAAGAGCCAACAAGGGAGGCTGGGGGGGGACCAGAAGAACGGTGCATGAACGGAGCGTCAAACAGGAGTTGAGAAGGAGTGGATCAAAGCCGCTGTCACCACACGCCACGGCGATAGCCTGGCGATGGAGGCTGTCCTTCACTTGAGGAGCTGCAGACCCGACAAATACACCGGCCTGAAGCGACACATCAACGCAAGATCCGCACCCGCCTGACTGGAGTTGAGAGATTCCCTCAGCGAATGAAGGCGCCGAAGGTAGGCCACAGCAGGGCGCCCCAAGTGGCTCCACGGCGACATGTCCGTCCGACACGCACAGTACACCCGCCCAAGCCGTGGCCGTCAGAACCAAGGCGATCAGAGGTGCGATGAGGGGAGTGCGCATTTTTTCGCTTTCGGCGCTAGATTGAAGGATAGCACGATGAAGCGATGGTGCGCTCCGCTGCTGTCTGTGATGTTCGGACTGCGATGGCCCGATGAGGTCCTTTCTCCATGAAGAAGATAGCTCAGACGAGAGCCAAGACCATTCGAGTTGCAAAGATTTGGGTTGTCCTCGCAGTTCTTGGCATGGCCGCATTTGGACTCCTCTGGCGTTGGCTCGTGGGGCCAATCCGTCGACGCCATCGCCATTGAGTGGCGAAAGGCTCCCGCAAGCACTTTCGTTCCGATGGTGGCCCATACTCCGTCGGAAAATCTCCATGGGCTCCTGCTGAGCGCCGCCTGAGTCTGCACCCAAAACCAGCGACTTCAGACTTGAAGGCCTGCCCGAGCCGATAGGATGACCGAAGTCGCGATGACGGAGGATACTGAAACGTGACTTCCGTGCTTTGGTATCTCCTTGCCGCCCTCTCGGAAATCGGTGGATGCTTCGCGTTTTGGGCTTGGCTGCGCATGCACAAGAGCCCGCTCTGGCTCATTCCGGGGCTGGTTTCGCTGATCGTTTTCGCTTCGGCTCTGACGAGAATCGAGACGGAACACGCGGGCAGGGCATACGCGGCATATGGCGGCGTCTACATTCTCGCCTCGCTCCTTTGGCTCTGGGCCGTAGAAGGGGCCGTGCCCGATCGCTGGGATACGCTCGGCGCCTCCATTTGTCTGGCAGGCGCCGCCGTGATCCTCTTTAGCCCGCGAGGTTCGTAGAGCCGATGGACTGATCAATCCGGCTCCATCATCAATGCTTGTGGGCCAGAGCCGCCTCCCCCGATCCAGCCTACTGAGCCTTCGGCTTCGGCGCTGGCACCCCGAGCAGGATCTCGTTCGCCATGATCTCGCCGGTAGGCAACTTCGAGCCGATGACACCAACCCGCTCGCCCTGACGCATCTGGCTCTTTTCAGCCGGCTTCTCGTTCCGTTCGAACTTCGTCTTGCTGGAGTACTTCACCTTCACGATGCCCGTCTTCGTCTTGAGGTCGAAACCGTCCGCCGTGACCGCTGCAACCTCACCGATCGTCGCCTTGTGAAGCTTGTCGTCGTGCGCGGCCAGCGGCAGCGAGCCGAGCAGCACCGCCTTTGAAGCAAAGTTCAGAATGAGTCTTCTCTTCATGCTCTCTCCCGTTCCCAGTTCATGTGTTCTTCGTCTTGTACCGCCCAGCCGCCAGAAAGACGGCCGGGACCACCACCATGTTCAGGGCGGTGGATGTGAGGAGGCCAAACAAAATCACCAACGCCATCGGCGCCTGGATCTCGCTCCCGGGCTTCCCCATGCCCGCGGCGATCGGAATCAGCGCCAGGCCGGCAGCCAGCGCGGTCATCAGGATCGGCGCCAGGCGTTCCGTCGCCCCCATGGCAACCGCCTGCCGAAGATCGGTGACGCCCTCGGCTTCCTGAAGATGGCGGATGTGCGCGACCAGCATGATGCCGTTGCGCGTTGCGATGCCAAACAACGTGATGAATCCGATGATCGAGGCTACGGAGAGGACACCGCCCGCCAGATAGACCCCGGCCACACCACCAACAAGCGCCAACGGCAGATTCAGCATGATGATCAGCGCATCGCGGGTCGAATGGAATGCAGTCGAGAGGATGAGGAGGATGGCGACGATCACACCGCCTCCCAGGATCAGCAAGCGGCGCGAAGCCTCCGCCTCGCTTTCGAACTGACCGCCGTACTCCACCCGGTAGCCCTGCGGAAGCTTGACCTTCGCGCCGACCGCCGCTTCAATTTCCTTCACAACACCGAGCAGATCTCGTCCAGCGACATTGCATTGCACGACGATCTTGCGTTGAACGCCCTCCCGGCTGATGAAGTTCGGACTACGGTCCTCGACGATGTCCGCAACCGAGTCCAGCGGCACCTTGGCCCCAGACGGCGAGTCGATCAGCGTGCGCCCGATTTCCGCGAGATCGTCCAATCGTGTCTCCGGGTATCGCACAACCAACGGAAAACTGATCTGGCCCTCGAGGATACGGTTGACCTCGATGCCAACGAAGGCAGTTTGAATTTTCGCGGCGACTTCGCCGGGCTGCAAGCCGTAGCGGGCTGCATCCTCCGGGCGGACCTTGACTCGCACCGTGGGGATATCGGTCTGTTGTTCCACCGACAGATCGACAACCCCGTCGATTCCCCGCATAGCTGACTCGATCTGGCGGGCGAGAGACCGCAGCAACACCAGATCGTCGCCAAAAACCTTCACTGCGATGTTGGCCCGGGTTCCGGAAAGCATGTGATCGATGCGGTGCGAGATCGGCTGGCCCACCGTCACGTTCATGCCGGGAAGCAGGGTCACCCGCTCGCGGATCTCGCGAAGGACTTCCGCTTTGGAGCGATCCTTCATTCCCAGGGTTACATCCAGTTCCGCGGACTCGACTCCCTGCACATGCTCATCCAGTTCGGCGCGCCCCGTTCGCCGCGCCGTCGAGACCACCTCCGGAATGCCAAGGAGCACCCGTTCCAGACCGCGCCCGAGGTTGTCGGAATCAGCCAGACTCGTTCCCGGCAACGTTACCGCGCTCACCGTCAGGGTGCCTTCATTGAACTCCGGCAGAAACGCCCGGCCGGTCCGATAGAGGGCAGCCCCGGCGCCCGCGATCAACAAGAGCGACGGAACAACCACCCAGCGCGGATGATCGAGGGACCAGTGCAGCGTCGGCCGGTAGATCCGCTTCAACTGCGTCACCAGCCAAGGCTCGTAGCCTTTAAGAATCGAGCGCGCATTGGGCAAAAGGAAGGAGCAGAGAGCGGGCGTCACCGTCAGCGCGACCGCCAGCGAAGCCGTCAAACTCACCACGTATGCGAATGCGAGCGGAGTGAGCAAGCGGCCCTCCACGCTGCTTAGCGCAAACAGGGGGAGAAAGACCAGAACCACGATCACCGTCGCGAAGACGACCGAGCTTCGGATCTCGCTGCTCGCGCGGTAGATCACTTCCAACGCCGGCAGCCTTTCAGCCTCTGGCTTCTGGGTGTTCTCGCGAAGCCGGCGCATGACGTTCTCGACGTCGATGATGGCGTCGTCGACGAGTTCACCGATCGCGATGGCGAGGCCGCCCAGGCTCATGCTGTTGATGGTGAATCCGAACCAATTCATGGCCAGCACGGCTGTCAGAAGCGAGACGGGGATCGCGAGTAGCGTAATCATGGCTGCGCGAACATTCATGAGGAAGAGCACCACCACGATCACGACGAGAATGGCGCCGTCCCGCAAAGCCTTGCTGAGATTCTCGAGTGATCGCTCGATGAAGTCCGCCTGCCGGAAGACCTGCTTGTCGATCTTCATCCCCGACGGGAGGCTGCGTTGAATCTCATCCAAGGTCGCGTCCAGCCGTCGCGTCAGCTCGAGCGTGTTCGCTCCCGGCTGTTTCTGAATGCCGAGTACAACCGCGGGTTCGGCATTATGGGAGCCCTCGCCGCGCTTCAGGGCAGGTCCGATCCGCACCTGCGCGACGTCACGAACGAAGATTGGCCGTCCGTCTCGCGATGTGACGGCAATGTTTCCAATCGATTCCTCCGAAGAAGCACGGCCAACGCCCTGGATCAAATACTCCTGCCCACCCGCAACGCGAAAGCCCGCAGATGCGTTTTGGCTCCCTTGCCGCAGAGCGTTCTCAACATCATTGAGTGAGACCGAAAACTGGCGCAGAGCCTGGGGTGACACAAGTACTTGATACTGCTTCTGGTCTCCACCAGTCGGCACCACCTGAGCAACTCCGGGCACCGCAAGAATCCGGCGCCGGAGCACGGTGTCTGCTACGGTCCGCAGTTCCATTCCTGAATGACGATCCGACTCCAGCGTCACGAACAGGATCTCGCCCATGATCGAGGAGATGGGGGCGAGGTATGGCTTGTCTACATTGGAAGGCAGTGCGGCAGAGACGAGCGAGAGTTTTTCGTTCACCGTCTGCCGGGCGCGATGAATCTCCTGTCCCCAGTCGAACTCCACCCAGATCACAGCGACACCCACGGCCGTAGCCGAGCGCACCCGCCGGACACCTGGGGCGCCGTTGATCGCGGATTCAATAGGAAACGTCACCAGCGCTTCCATCTCGGTCGGCGCCATGCCTCGCGCCTCCACCAGGACAGTGACAGTCGGCGCTGTTAAGTCCGGTAGAACATCCAGTGGTGTATCGCGGATTGAGTATCCGCCCCAGATCAGCAGGGCTGCCGTCATGAAGAGGACGACGGCGCGATTATGAAGAGACCATCGAATCAAGGAATCAAGCATCTGGCCTCTCCCTAGTGAACGTGCCCGTGTGCCGGTACCTGGTTGGACATCGCCGCAAGCCGGATCAGATGCGCTCCTCGAGTGACGACCCGCTCGCCGGGGAAGACGCCTTCGAGCACCTGGACGTACCCACCCTCGCGGATTCCAAGCTTCACGGGCCTGCGAAGAAATGCTTCGCCGGATTCCTGAACGAAGATCACCGGCCTGCCCCCGTCGTCCACAAGCGCCGACTCAGGCACGGCCGGAGCCGCGCCCGACGCTTTGGTGAGCAACCGGACGTGCAGCGCCTGATGAATCGCGATGCTCCGGTCCCGGTTATCCACTTGATAGATGACGGAAAACGTCCGCGACTGCGGATCCACTACTCGCCCGACGGAGACGAGACGGCTCAAAGGCCTCGGCTGCAGGGAACCGGGAACCTCTAACTCCGCACCGCTGAGATTCCGCATCTGCGGCAGTTCCGCCTCGGGCACGATGGCGGAAACGTACACCGAATCGGCGTCCACGATTTTGAAGATCGTTTCGCCGGCCTTCACGTTGGCGCTGGGAGCCGCGGTGGTCTCCAACACGATGCCGGAAATCGGAGCGCGCAAGGCGAACAGCCTGGCGCCCTTCGGATTCGCTTCGGCTGTGCTGGACGCCTCGTACTGGGCAATGCGCGTCTCCGCTGCCATGAGCCTTGCTTCTACCGTTGCTTCGACAGTCCGCGCTTCATCAAGCCTCTTGGCGGGAGCTGCTCCAGACTGCACAAGCCTCTCGGCGCGCTCGCGATCCTTGCGGGCCAACTGCAGCGCGAGCGATGCTTCGTTCCTTGCCAGTTCCAGGGAGGACAGGTCACTCGGCGCACTTGTTGGCGGGAGTAGGCTGGCGAGCACTTGCCCCTGCGATACGCGGGCCCCGATGACGGGAAGGTTCTCGGCCACTAGCCGGCCGTCGAACGGGACAGTTACCTCCGCCTCACCGCCGGACCGAGGGAGTACTTCCGCTGGGACCCGTATGCTCGAACGTAGCTGCCGGTCTTCGATGATTGCCGTGCCGAAGTCCAAGGTCCACTGCTGTTCTTTCAGGAAGGCGATCTTCTCCTCGGTTTCTGCCCCATGCTCGTGGACCGCCGCAGCCTTTGTCGCCGATGACTCGATCTCACCAAGCTCGTGTACATCGCTCAAGCCGTCGCTTGTGAGATGCACGGACAGCCGGAACTCTCCAGCCGCCGCGGGCTTCACGTCCACGCCAAAGATGCCGGGACGGGACGGGCCGTCCGTGCTGAACGATTCGACCTTGCCGTCCGCGGAGGCGAGACGAATTTCAACCTTCCCCTTGGCAACTGGCTTGAACGTGTCCAGTCGAGTGAAGTGAACGGCGAAGCGGCTTGTCCGGCCAACCACTAATGGTGGGTACTCCGCGAACAGTTCGGTATTTGTCGTCCAGTTTGTGTAGCTTTCCGGATGCGGCTCCGGTTCAGTTACCTTCTGAGCGACCGGTTCCTGCTTCTGGCATCCCACGGTGAAGATCACCAGCAAAAGAATGATCGACCTTCTCATTTCCCAAGCTCCTCTCCGACAACCCGCTCCAGTTCGATTTGCGCTTCTTTTACCGCTGCCTGTATGTCGAGCATTCGCAACTGCGCCTGGCGTTGTGAGCGGTAGGCATCGAGTAGTTGCAGGATCCCGATCTCCCCTTCCTGATAGGCGACCGTCGCTATCCTGATCAGCTCCGGTCCGCTGTCTGCCAGTTCTTGGCGGTAACGGTCGCGAGCTTGGACGCGAACGTTGAAGGCGCGAACGGTCCCTTCGACTGCCGCCCGAATCTGCTGCGTGAGGATTTGTAGCCGGGCCGAGATCCGTTCTTGCTCGGCGGAATAGCGAGCGACTTCGGCTTGGCCTTTGTTGAAGAGAGGCAGCGGTATTGTCACACCAACCACCGCACCATTCGCGATGTTGTTCTGGCCGACATCTGCACGCTTGAATCCGGCATTCAGCACGGGCTCGGGTATCTTCAACCGGTCTGCCGCACGCTCTTCCAGCCGGAACTGTTCCAGTCGGCGTTGTTCGGCACGGAAATCCTGGCGCGCGCCCATTGCCCGTTGCACCAGTGCCGTTCCGTCGAGTGGTCCGAGGATGGTCTCGATCTGGCCCGAGACTGCCGCAATCTGAGTCGCCGGTGGAAGAAAAGCGATGAGGCGAGATCGCTCCAGCTCCATTTCGGCCTGGACGAGAGCAAGTTCGGCAAGAAGTTCGGCCCGCTCCCGCTCGGTACGCATTCGGTCGAACTTTGAGCCCTCGCCTTCGCGCTCCCGATCGCGGAGCGCCCGGATGACGTTCTCGATTTCCTTCAGTCCGATCGAGTAGACCCGTTCCCGTTCCTGTGCCCCCAGGAGCTGGTAGAACGCCAGACGCAGAGCGGCGCGAGCTTGCCATATGTCGAAGGCCCCCTCTGCTTCGGTGGCTCGTACAGCCGAATCGCCGGCTTGGCGCAGGAGCTTCAGACGGCCGTTGATCGGGATCGCCTGCTCCGCCTGGAAGAACTCGGTGAGTCCCGCCCCTTCCCGGATGTAGTTGAAGCTGGGGTTCGCATAGAGAGAACGGCCTTTGGCCTCCGCTTGCGCGATTGCCGCGCGAGCGCGAGCCTCCCTCGCGTAGGGATTCTGCTCCAGGAACTTCTGAACCACGCTCGATTCCGTCCACTCCTGCGCTGTGCACAGGCCGGCAAACGCGGCCATCCACAGCACGGAAGCGGCGGTGCGTTTGTGAAAACACATATCGCCACCTCATCGAACTCAATTGCTTCGGACAAAAAGGGGGTTGCGCACACGAACGGTGCGCCTGATTGGTGGGTTAGGCAGGCGGAGCGCGGGAATTGAGACTGAGTCGCCAGGGAGGATCGTGATTGTGCGGGTTCGTCGCGAACGCCAGCGCAATTTGCACCGCCGGAGTGGGCAGCACGACTGACTCTGGCAAAACCGCTTCGATCTTGACCGGCGACTTGCCGTCGCCCGCGAACCAGTCGAGCGATCGTGCATCGGAATCACGATCCGGCGCATCCCAGGCGGGACCGGCTGGAATATTCCCGTTCCAATGCGCGTGAACCAGCCCCTGGGCGTGCTCGTCGTGCGGAGCGCTCTCGTGCGTATGGCGGAACGGAGCTTGGGTGAACGCCAGCAGCAAGCTGGCGATCAGGCAAATGTGTACTCCGTTGATCACGTTCCTCTATCCTATCTCACCAGGTTCCGCGCATATGCTCCCTCTGCCGGGTCACGCATCGCGCGATTAGCATGGAAGTTCATGACTGAGCCGCCGAACCTCCCGCTTATGGATCATGACACGGCATTGCCTTCGGCGTTCACGCCGGAGGCGCTGATGGAATCGGTGAGAAATCTCCGTGGCCATTCGCCGGGCCGTGTGCCGGCGACCTGCGTGCTTGAATTCGATGGCGACCTCACCGACTGGCTGGTCGCTCAGGGAAGGGCAACGCGGTTCGACGCTTGGTCCTGCTTCCATACCACCATGTACGTCGTGGATTGCGACGGCACGCAAATTGGAGTCATCGCCCGAACGATTGGGGGTCCTTATGCGGTCCTCATCGCCGAGCAATTGCACGCCGCGGGCGCGCGCCTCATCGTCGGACTTACGTCGGCCGGCCGCATCGCGCCTGATCTCCCGCTGCCCTGCCTCGTGGTGGCGGATTCCGCGATTCGCGACGAAGGTACGTCTTTCCACTACATGGCGCCGTCGCCTACGGTGACTTGTCCGTCTGCGGCCAATGCCCACTTGGTTCGCGAGTTGGCGGAAACCGGTTGGGCGGTGAGAACTGGGCGTGTTTGGACGACCGACGCGCCCTATCGCGAAACCGTCCGGGAGATTCAGCGGTGGAGCGCTGAATCGGTCCTTGCCGTGGAGATGCAAGCCGCATCTTTGTTTGCGTTTGCCGCCGCCCGGCAAGCCCATGTGGCCGTGGTTGCGATGGTCAGCAATGCCATCGATCACCAAGGCGAGCAGTTCAATACTGGGACCGAAGCGGATGGCTGGGCCATCCTGCGGGGAATTGCCCGCGCCGGAGCGGCCTTCGCCGGCTTGACAGACTAATCAAGTGTTCGATTGAATAGTTGAAGAGTGACGGCGCCGGCTAGAACCAACCTGAAGCGCGACCTGTTCGAGCAGTTCGCGCGTATAGGACAGGCAATCGCCAACGGCCACAGGCTGGAAATGCTCGAGTTTCTTGCACAGCGCGAGCGCAGCGTGGACGAACTCGCCCGGATGGCGGGGTTGAGCGTGGCCAACACCTCTCAACACCTCCAGAGACTACGGAGCGCCGGCCTCGTCGCCGCGCGCAAGCAAGGACTGCGGGTCCACTATCGGCTTGCCGGGGACGAGGTGTTCGAGTTGTGGCAGTCGGTTCGCCGTATCGGGGAAACTCGACTCCCCGAGATCGATAAGCTCGTCCGGTCCCGCCGGCCGGATCGTCACTCTCTGGAAGTGGTGTCCCTGCGTGAATTGCGACAACGAATGCGCGACAGCCGCGTAACTCTGCTGGATGTTCGTCCGCCCGAGGAGTACGAGCAGGGACACATTCCCGGCGCACGGAGCATTCCGCTCGCGGAACTGCAAGGCCGCCTGCGAGACCTGCCGAAGGGTACGGAAATCGTCGCGTATTGCCGGGGGCCCTTCTGCTTCCTCTCCGACGATGCAGTCGTTCTCTTGCGCTCCCGCGGCCGTCGCGCGGCCCGTTTGGAGCAAGGGTTTCCCGACTGGAAAGCAATGGGTTGGAGAGTTGAGTTTACCACTCAGCGGCAGGCTAGCCCATGAGCGCGGACCCTCATATCCTGCGCTCAGGAGTGCTGGCGACGTACTCTGCCGCGGCGACGGATCCGGCGGCGAAGCACGCCTTCCCGGTGGGACGGGCATTCGCCCTGAGTGTTGGATATCCAGAGGAACTGATCGATCGGCTGCCTGCGGAAGCGTCCGTGTCGTTCGCCGGCGTCTCGAACATTTCCCTTCGGGCGCCGGTCCGCGAGGGTTCAGTGGTCCTCGATCTCGGGTGCGGGGCCGGGTTGGACAGCATCATCGCCGCCGAGCGGACGGGAGCCCACGGGCGCGTCCTTGGTGTGGACTTTAGCGGCCAGATGCTCGACAGAGCTCGCACCGCAGCCGGTCGCGCAGGTGCGCTGAACCTCACATTTGTCCACGCCTCGGGGGAGGCACTCCCGGTTGCGAACGAATCGGTGGATGTCGCGCTCGTCAACGGGATCTTCAACCTCAACCCTTTCCGGCAGGCGATCTTTCATGAACTGGCTCGGGTGTTGAAACCCGAGGGGCAGGTGTTCGGAGCGGAGTTGATTCTGAATGCGCCGTTGCCCCAGCCGCTCGAGACCGGAAGCGCCAACTGGTTCTCCTGAATCGCGGGAGCCAAGGATGCAGGTGCATTCCTCACCGAGTTCAGGGAGGCGGGATTCCGTAACGCCGTAATTCTCCGGACCTTCCACAACGCCAGAACCAAGCACCCGTCCGTGGCAGCGGCCGAGTATCTCGCTACCCGCTGACGAGTTTCCGAAACGCGCCAGACCGAGCAAGACGCTTTCGACGAATTGCGGCGATCGCTCGTGCCGGTCGTGGAAGGAATTGTCTCGTCCTGGATCAAGTCCTGGTTCTCTGAATAGGGGATTGAATCGCCGCTCCGGGACGAGGATAGCGGAGGGGGCAAGAACTCCCATTGGGTGAATGTGCCCCGGCCCTATGGATCCAGTCTGTGCCGCCCACTCTCTGACCGATCCGGAAAGGACGAGAGGCTAGCGCCGGACAGATTCCTGTCAAGACCAAGACCTGCGGTGATTGCACGTCGATCTCCATGCCGCGCATGGCGACTGCCCACTGAAGCCCACACTTCCGTTCGTTCCTGGCCATGAGGCCATCGGGTTGGTCGCCGCCCTCGGATGGGGTGTTGCGATCGTGCTGGAGGCGATAGGGTGGGGGTGCCCTGGCTCTACTCGGCGTGTAGTCATTGCGAGTACTGCCTTACGGGATGGGAGACGGTGTGCGCCCAGACGCAATTTGGCGGCTACTCCAAGAACGGAAGCTTTGCTGAATACGTCGTTGCAGATCCGAATTGCGTGGCCTGCTTGCCTGCAGGCCTTGAGGCTGCGGACGCCGCGCCGTTGATTTGTGCCGACACCACCATCTACAGGGGGATCAAGGAGACCGAAACGAAGCCCGGCGATCCGGCGGCCACCGTGAAGAAAGAGACCGGCAGTGGAACTCATGGCGTTCTGATGACGGCACCCGCACTCGCTGCGTTCAAACAGGGCATTGGCATGACCCGATAGCGTGGCACCTGCGTCCTGGTCGGACTGCCACCAGGCGAACTCCCGAGTCCGCTCTTCCATGTGGTCGCGACCTTTGAACAAGGCAATCGGAACAGGGCTCGCCCCACCAGTTGGTCTGTGGTCGCCCTCACTCTCCGGCAGCGGCCGCCGTAGGTCCTGTGCCGCGGACCAGCAATCATGAGTAGTCTCCAGAGGTGAGCTTCACGAGTTGCAGTTCTCGCGGGAGATGCCCCCAAGTCGCGCCTCCCCGGCCTTTAGTGAGTTCCCAAGTTCCAATCGTTGAGTTGAGATGCTCTTCGCTGCACCGGAGAATGCGCCCCAGCCACGTGTCATCAGCGACTGCAACAAGCGGCCAACAACCAGCGAGCGAACTGGCTTTGCACATCGAAAGGCGGGCGCTAAACTGGCATCGGTTTCGAATGCCATGTTTCCCGGAGGAACCTGGACAGGTGAGCCGGAAAGGAGTCATGCGTGAAGACGGAGGGAGTGTCGCTGTCACCACAACAGGCCAGATCCGCCTGTCCCAAAACTGTGCCAAAACCCCATCTGATTGGGTGCCTTGAGGTTACTGATCGAGCGAGAGCAGATTCCCCAAGTTGTTGAAAACAGAGCAATCAGTATAGAGCCATTGGAGGGTTTGGAGCCGGTTCCCGTACTTCGTAATCAGCAGGTCGCCGGTTCAATCCCGGCGGGTGGCTCCAGTCGTTTCTGTAACGCCTATCCCGGTGTGTTGGTTTCAGCCTGAACGGGAGAGAGGGCGCTCTCCGTTAGGGAGCGTTCCGGCCCGCGGGCGGGGATTCTCGAGGCATGAGGGTCTACCGATCCGATGTGGGTTCTTTGAGGAGCGCAGAAGCGAAGCCGCCGCGCTCCGTTCATCGTCTCGATGAGCCCACCGGACTATCCCTGAGCATGGTTGCGTCCCCGCAGTGCCGCTTCCGTTTCACCCGGCAGAGGCGTTGCAGCGCCGCCGCGACCGGCGTGGCCAACTTCCGGATGCGCCGTGATCCTTCCGCAGTACAGCGGACGTCTCATGGTTTTCGCTTCAGCAACCTCGGATAACATAGGGGAGCACCTTAGCCAACCGGGGCCGCGCACACCACACAGCTTACGCAGCGGTTTGGGTGGCAGGGCGCACTCCTATGGATCTCGCTGCCGGTGGCCGCTCGCACCTTGCTATGGCGGTGGTACGGCCGGAACTCCCCACGCGAGCATCCGTCGGTTACCGAGAAGGAACTTGCCGAACTGGGTGAATTGAATCTCTCTACCGCGCCACCGCTCACCTGGACACGGCTTCGGCGAATCGTCGCCGACCGCAACGTCTTATTGCTCACCCTCTCCCACGCCAGCATGAACTACCTGTACTATCTGCTGACCAACTGGACGTCTACCTGGCGGGCGCCGCACGGTTTACACCGTCGTCGGCAACGAGGACGCGGCGGGGACCTTTCTGGGGGCGCTGGACTCGAAGGAGCACACGAAGCTGGTGGGGGACCGGTCGAATGCCGGCTATGCGGAGGGGCCGGCGGGCGAGGGCTATCTGCTGTTTGTGCGAGAAACCATGCTGCTGGCGCAGCGGTTCGATGCCGGTAAGGGCGCGCTGGCTGGCGAGTCCTTCCCGGTGGTGGAGAAAGTGGGTATGGATCGCAGCGGCGGCCGGGCGGCGTTTTCCGCATCCGGCAACGGGATGCTGGTGTATGGGGCGGGCGCGGGCGCGCAGGCGCGTTTGACCTGGATGGACCGCGGGGGCAAGCGGCTGGAGACGGTGGGAGACCCGGGCGGTTCTTTACACCTGGCCCTGTCGCCGGACGGCAGGCAGGTTGCGTTCCGGATGCCGGCGGCGCAAGGGCAAGGCGCGGATATCTGGGTGCGGGACCTGGCGCGCGGCATTCCGACGCGGTTCACGTTCCATCCGTCGTATAATGCCGGTCCCGTCTGGTCGCCGGATGCCAGCCGCATCGTGTTCAGCTCCGCCCGGGAGGGCCCTTCCAACCTTTATCTCAAGAACGCCAGCGGAGCGGGACAGGAGGAACGGTTGCTGAAGTCGGGGAATCCTCAATTCGCCAATGACTGGACGGCCAAGGGGGACCGCTGCTCTATTACGAGGATGATCCGAAGACGAAGCGTGACCTGTGGGTGCTGCCGATGACGGGGGAGCGGAAGCCGGCGGTGTTTCTGAAGACGGAGTTCAACGAAGGATGGGGCGTGTTTTCTCCGGATGGGAAGTGGATCGCCTACAGGTCTGACGAGTCGGGCCGGTTTGAGATCTATGTGCAGCCGTATCCGGCGACGGGGGCGAAGTGGCAGGTGTCGCGGGACGGGTACGGAATGGATCCGAGGTGGCGGCGGGACGGCAGGGAGATATGCTGGCTGGACGAAGACGGGACACTGATGGCCGCGGAGGTGAGCATGGGCCAGACGTTCCAGCCGGGAAACGCGGCGGCGCTGTTCGAGACGGGAATCACGAGGGCCCTGGAGCGCTTCGCGGTGACGGGGGATGGGAAGCGGTTCCTGGTTCCGGTGCCGGTGGCGGAGACGGAAGGCGCGCGGCCGGTAACGGTGGTGTGGAACTGGCTGGCGGGGGGCTAAGCGGTAGAGTCTGCCTCGATCTGGTCAACTTTTGCTCCGCCCCGCTGGTGAAGTTTCGGTGCGCCCTTGACAAGAGATTTGTAAGTTATTGATTATCATTACCTTGCGGGGCTTAATTTCCGGCGCCCGCCAGGGCGGGGAGGTTCGAGGCCTCATCCGAACCACCCTCCGCTTAAGGCCCTGTTTCGCGGACATTGACCCCCGCCTACGAAGCCGTGAAAAAATCCACGAATGCGAAAGGCGCTTGCCGCTCGCTGACGCGCGCGGCCCAGTTGTGTGCATGGCGCGACTTTGACCCCCGCCTACCGGCGGGAGCTCAGTGGGCGAGTTCTTCGGATGCGGATTGGATGCAAACGCGACGTCAGCGCAGGATCCACTCCGCGGTCTTGGACGCGAGGCGGTCGAACGCCGTCACGCAGAGTTCCAGGTGCTCCCGCCGGGTGTCCTCGATGCGGTTATGGCTGATGCCGCCGAGCGACTGCACGAACATCATCACGGTGGGGATACCGGCGCGGGCAACTTCCGCGGCGTCGTGGAGCGGGCCGGAAGGCAGGCGGTGGGAGCGGCCGGCCTTTTCGCGGATGGCGGCGTCGCACAGCTCGATCAGCGCAGGGTGGAATGGAACCGGCTCGATGGACCAGATGCGGGACCACTCGACGGTGCAGCGCTCCTCGGCGGCGAAGCGCTCGCTGGCGGCGCGGGCCTCGCGATACATGGCGGCAAGGACCTCGGCGTTCAGGTCGCGCTGGTCGAGCGTGGCCTCGCAACGGCCGACGACGGCCGTGACGATGCCGGGGAACGTTTTGACGCTGCCCATGGTGCAGACGGCATCCTCATGGCGGCCGGCGATGGTGCGGATTTCGAGGGCGAGGCGGGCGGCGGCGGCGAGCGCATCGCGGCGGACGGCCATGGGCGTGGATCCGGAATGCGCCTCCTGGCCGTGGAAGGTGATGGCGTGGCGCTCGACGCCCTTGGTGCCGAGCACGACGCCGAGCGGGAGCCCGAGGTTCTCGAGGACGGGCCCCTGTTCGATGTGGAGTTCGAGATAGGCGGCGGCGTTCGCGCGTTCGGCGGCGGCGGCGGGGAAGCGGTCGATCTCCACGCCGCAGCGGCGCAAGGCGTCCTCCAGGCGGACGCCGTCGCGGTCGGTACGGTCGCGGTCCGCGGCGATCGAGTGCGTGCCGGCGAACGCGGAGGAGCCGAGCAGGCTGCGGCCGAAGCGCGCGCCCTCCTCGTCGGCCCAATCCACCAGGCGAACGGTCACCGGGGGACGGCCGCTGTACTCGGCCGCGAAACGGCGCAGGATCTCGAGGCCCGCCAGCACGTTCAGACAGCCGTCCAGCCAGCCACCGTTGGGGACCGAGTCCAGGTGTCCGCCGATCAGGAGCGAGCGGGGGGAGGCGCCGGGCAGGGTGACCCAGTGGTTGCCCGCGGCGTCGTAGTGGCGCTCGACGGGCAGGTCCGCGAGCTTGGCAGTGAACCACTCGCGGGCGCGGAGCCAGGTATCGGTCCAGGCGACGCGCTGCGCGCCGAGGGCGTCCCCGGTGAGGGCGCGGAGTTCCTCGAGTTCGGCGACGGTGCGGTGGGGTTGGAGGCTCATGTCAGAAGTGGTGGGGCTCGCGCTTGAGGAAGCGGCCGCGGCCGCGCTCGCCCACGAAGCGGCCGTCGACTACCTGCAGTTTGCCGCGCACGGTGACGGCGTGCGGGCGGCCTTCGATGGGCATGCCCTCGAAGCCGTTGTAGTCGTTGTTGCCGTGCTGGGTCTGGGCCGAGATCACGCCGCGGTACCCAGGGTCGTAGACCACGAGGTCGGCGTCCGCGCCCGGCGCGATAGTTCCCTTGCGGGGGAAGAGGCCGAAGAGCTTCGCGGCGCGCGTGCTGGCGGCGTCGACGAAGCGATGCAGGTCCAGGCGGCCGCGGCGGACCCCATAGGTGTAGAGCAGGTTCACGCGATCCTCGATGGCAGGGATGCCGTTGGGGATCGCCGTGAAGGCATCGCGGCCCAGTAGCTTCTGTTCGCGGTCGAAGGGGCAGTGGTCGGTGGCGACGGTATCGATGAGCCCCTGGGCGAGCGCGTTCCACAGTACCGGCTGATTCCGGCGGTGGCGTAGCGGCGGAGACATGATGTACTGCATCGCCTCCACGCCGCTGCGCTCGGCATAGGTTTTGTCGAGCAGGAAGTGCGGGATCACCGATTCGACGGACAGGCGCACGCCGCGCGACTTGGCGGCGACGGCGGCCTGCAGCGCGGGCGCGCAGGAGAGGTGGACGACATAGCCGGCGGCTCCGGTGTTTTCGAGGAAGGTAGCGAAGCGCGCCGTGCCTTCGGCCTCGACGGATTCGGGACGGCTGGGCTCGTGCCACTCGGGGCCGGTCTTGCCCTCCGCCAGCAGGTGTTCCTGGAGGCGCGCCACCAGTTCGGCGTTCTCGCAGTGGGCGGTCGTGATGACGCCGAGGCGGCGCGCGAGCGTCAGCGTCTGGAACAGCTCACTGTCCTCGACGCCGAAGAAGTTCTTATAGGCGAGGAAGACCTTGAACGACGCGGTGCCGTCGCGGACGATGTCGCGGAGCTGGCCTTCGGTCTCCGCCACGAACTTGGTGACCGCCATGTGGAAGGCGTAGTCGCAGGCGCTGCGGCCCCCGGCCTTGGACTTCCAGAGCTCGTAGCCGGCCAGCGCGTCGTCGTGGCGGTTGGGGCAGCACATTTCGACGTAGCAGGTGGTGCCGCCTACGAGGGCCGCGATGCTGGCGGTCTCATGGGTGTCCTTGGCGAACGTGGACATGAACGGCAGGTAGATGTGGACGTGCGGATCGATGAAGCCGGGGAAGACGAGCTTGCCCGTGGCGTCGATCACCTCGGCGTGCGGCGGCGCGTCGAGATGCGCGCCGATGCGGGTGATGGTTTCGTCCTCGGCGTAGAGGTCGGCGCGATAGCGGGAATCGGCGGTGACGATCTCTCCGTTGCGAATCAGCAGAGCCATGGCGGCGCCTCCCTCAGTGAATGTGGATCCCCATGCGCGCGCGAAACTCCTTCATCTTCTCCCAGTCGGAGGTGACCTGCGGGTCGGCCTGAGTGAGCTGTTCCCAGGTGAGGGGGTCGCGGCCGGAGGGCTGCTCGATCATCCGGATGCAGCCGTCCACGGGGCAGACGTTGTAACAGAGGCGGCAGCCGACGCAATCGGCTTCCCGGACCACGACGCGCGGGCGCGTGGCGATGGCGGATTGCTTGCCGTTGTCGCGGACATCGTACGCGAGGGGGGCGATAGCCCGTCCCGCGGCGTCGAGCAGGTCAATGCACTGGTGCGCGGCGTCGTTGCAGGCGACGTAGCAGAGATTGCAGCGGATGCACTTGTCTTGGTCGATGCGGGCAACGGCGCGGAAGCTGAGGTCGAAGTCCTTGAAGTCGGAGACGCGGTGGACACTCTGCCCCACCAGGCCGTCGAGCGTGGCGAAGCCTTTCTCGTCCATCCAGTTGGAGAGGCCGTCGCAGAGGTCCTCGACGACGCGGAAGCCGTAGTGCATCACGGCGGTGCACACCTGCAGGCTACGGGCGCCGAGCAGCAGGAACTCGGCGGCGTCGCGCCAGTCCGAGATGCCGCCCATGCCAGAGATGGGCAGGCGGGAGCCGGCGACCACGGGATCGGCCGCCAGCGCGGCCAGCATGTTGAGCGCGATGGGTTTCACCGCGGGGCCGGCGTAGCCGCCGTGGCCGCCCTTGCCGCCGATGTTGGGCACCAGGTTCAGGGTGTCGAGGTCGACGCCGACGATGGAGTTGATGGTGTTGATCAGGGAGAGGGCGCTGGCGCCGGCGGCGACGGCGGCGCGCGCGGGCATGACGATGTTGGTGATGTTCGGGGTCAGCTTGACGATCACCGGAATGGTGCTCACCTGCATCACCCAGGCGGTGATCTGCTCGCAGTACTCGGGCACCTGGCCGACGGCGGCGCCCATGCCGCGCTCGCTCATGCCGTGGGGGCAGCCGTAGTTGAGTTCGATGCCGTCGGCTCCGGTGTCGACGATGCGCCGGACGATGTCGTGCCAGGCTTCGGGTTTGGACTCCACCATGGCGGAGACGATGACGGCGCGGTCCGGCCAGTGGCGCTTCACGTCGGCGATTTCGCGGAGGTTCACCTCCAGCGGGCGGTCCGAAATGAGTTCGACGTTGTTGATGGCCAGCATTTTCTGGCTGCCGAAGTGCCAGGCGCCGTAGCGGTTCGAGACGTTGAGCACGGGCGGACCGATGGTCTTCCAGACGGCGCCGCCCCAGCCGGCTTCAAAAGCCCGGTGGACCTGCCGGCCAGAGTTCGTGGGCGGCGCCGAGGCCAGCCAGAACGGATTCGGAGAGCGAATGCCGGCGAAAGTGGTGGAGAGATCGGCCATGGTCAAGGCTCCTGCGGGGTGAGGCGGCGGTGGATGGCGAGCGCGGCGAGCTTGCCGTCCTGGACGGCCATCACGGTGGAGGCAGCGCCGCGCGCGCGAATGCAGTCGCCGCCGCTGAAGACGCCGGCGAGGGAAGTCTCGCAGTCCGGGTTGACGGCGAGGTAGCCACCGATGGTCGTCAGGCCGAGCTCGGCGGCGAGCGGCGGCCGCACCTGGCCGATGGCCTTGATGATCTGGTCCGCCGGCAGGGCCAGCTCCGCGTCCGGCTGGGGCACGGGAGCGGGCCTCCCAGAGGCGTCGGGCTCGCCGAGCTGCATGCGCAGGCACACCAGGCCGGTGACCACTCCGTTGGCGCTGAGCACGCGGACCGGCTGGGTGAGGAACCGGAACTCCACCCCTTCGCGCTTGATGAATTCGTATTCGTGCGGGTAGGCGGTCATCTCCAGCGCGGTGCGGCGGTAGACGATGGTGACAGCATCGGCGCCCAGCCGCTTGGCGATGGTGGCGCAATCGATGGCGGTGTTGCCGGCGCCGATCACCAGGACATTGCGGCCTACGGTCAGCTCTTCGGGCCGGAGCTTGCTCGCGGCGATGAACTCCAGCCCGTCCACGACGTGCTCCTCGCCGGGGATGCCGAGCGCGGGGGAGCCGCCGAGACCGACGCCGAGGAACACGGCATCGTAGTCTCGGCGGAGCTGTTCCAGCGAGACGTCGCGGCCGAGCGCGACGCCGGTGCGGATCTGGACGCCCAGGCCGCGGATCACTTCCACTTCGGCGAGCGACGCTTCGATGGGCTCGCGGAGCGTGATGATGCCGTAGGTGGAGAGGCCGCCGGGCAGGTCCTGTTTCTCGAAGATGGTGACCGCATGACCGCGGCGGGCCAGTTCTCCGGCGCAGGAGAGGCCGGCGGGTCCGGCGCCCACCACGGCGACGCGTTTGCCGGACGGCGCGGCGCGGGTGATCCACGCCGTGCCCGCGGCAGTCCCCTGGTCGATCGCGAAACGCTGCAGGCGGCCGATGTGGATGGGCTTGTGCTCCGCGCCGAGCACGCAAGCGCCTTCGCACAGCTCCTCGACGGGGCAGACCCGGGCGCAGGTGGCGCCCAGCAGATTGGCGTCGAGGATGGTGCGGGCGGCGCCGCGGGCGTTGCCGGTGGCGATCTTCTTGATGAAGCGCGGGATGTCGATGTGCGTGGGACAGGCGTGGGTGCACGGCGCGTCGAAGCAGAACAGGCAGCGGTTCGCCTCCACCAGCGCGTCGTGCGGCGGGAGCGGAGGCGTCTGTTCGGCAAGCGGCGATGGATCAGGCACGGCGACCTCCCGGCGGCGGTGCGGCGACGCGCATCAGAACAACATACAGGACGGCGGCTACCGCGAATCCCACGAACCACGCGTAATCGTACAGCCAGCGGACCGCCGGGACGACCAGCCCCACCAGCGCGACGGCGATGCCCGCCGCCAGCGCGAGCATGGCCCAGGGATTCACGCCGTTGCGGTACTCATAGAGACCGCGGCGGCGGTACAGATCCTCCACCCGCAGCTCCCGCCCTCGCACCCAGAAATAGTCGGCGATCATGATTCCCGCGATCGGACCCAGCAATCCCGAGTATCCTACCAGCCAGCCGAAGATGTACGCCGAGAAATCGTTGAGCAGCTTCCAGGGCATCAGGGCGATGCCCAGCACGCCGGTGATGAGGCCGCCCGCGCGGAAGCTGATGAGGCTGGGGCGGAGGTTCGAGAAGTCGTTGGAGGGCGAGACCACGTTCGCCGCGACGTTCGTGTTCAGGGTTGCGAGCAGCAAGGCCACCAGGGCGATCAGCGCCACCACCGGCTGCTGGAAGCGCGCCAGCAGGACCACGGGATCCCAGATCGGCTCGCCGAACAGGACGGTGCTCGCCGAGGTGACGGCGACGCCGATGAACGAGTAGAGCGTCATGGCCGTAGGCAACCCCAGGGACTGGCCGAGGATCTGCGCGCGCTGGCTGCGGGCGTAGCGCGTGAAGTCCGGGATGTTCAGCGCCACGGTAGCCCAGAATCCGACCATGCCGGTGAGCGAGGGGATAAAGAAGCGGAGGAACTCGGCGGTGGTGTGGAACTTGCTGGGCTGTTGCAACACGGGGCCGAAGCCGCCGGCCTTGTTCGTGATCCAGAACAGCAGCAGCAATCCGGCGGCCAGCATAAAGGGAGCGCCGATGCCCTCCAGGAACCGGATGGTCTCGATGCCGCGCCAGATCACGGCCATGTTCAAGGCCCAGAACAGGAAGAAGCAGATCCAGACGCCGCCGGCGAGGTGCGCCGCGCCGGGCCAGACGATCTGCAGCATCGAGTAAATGGCCTGCCCGCCGATCCAGCACTGGATGCCGAACCAGCCGCACGCCACCAGCGCGCGCAGAATGGCGGGGACGTTGGCGCCGCGGACGCCGAAGGAGGCCCGCACGAAGACCGGAAACGGGATCCCGTAGCGCGTTCCAGCATGGGCGTTGAGCACCATCGGCACCAGGACGATCAGGTTGCCGAGCAGGATGGTGAGGATGGACTGGCTCCAGCTCATGCCGCCGGCGATGAGGCCGGAGGCGAGCATGTAGGTCGGGATGCAGACGCTCATCGCGACCCACAGCGACAGGTAGTTGTACACGCCCCAGGTGCGGCGCCCGGGCGGCACGGGCGCGAGGTCGGCGTTGTAGAGCGAAGGATCGGGCGGCGGCGTCAACTGGGTCGTCATCTCGCCCCGCGGTTCGGGGATCCTTCTACTTTGCACAAGTTCGCGCCCAGGCGGGCGCGGGGGTCAACCGCGGCTGGATGGCCGACACCCAGAAGAATGCAACTCGGTCCGCAGGAACTCCTGCGCCGAACTGCCGGCGTGCCTGGCTCAGTTGGGCTTCCAGCGCCCGGGTCGTAGCCGCGATCTCCTTCAGTTCCTTCATGCCTTCAGCCTCTTGGGCGGAGCCTCCAACAGCAGCGCCTCGACGCGCGCCGCCGCCTCGTCCTGCATGTGCGGCAGCACGTGGCTGTAAGTGTCCAGCGTCAGCACCGCCGAGGCGTGACCCAGCGCTTCCGACACCACCTTCACCGGCACCCCGGCGGACAAGGCCAGCGTTGCAAACGTGTGCCGCAAGTCATACAGCCGGATCTGCTCCAAACCCGCCGCCTGCAACATAGGACGCAGCTGCCGCCGCGCCAGGTTGTGCCGGTCCAGCGGACCTCCCGCCGCGTTCGTGAAGATCAGATCGAGGTCAGCCCACGCGCTTACGGCCTAGAGGGTTGAAAACCAGGATCCGCCACGCGACAGCCTGTTTCAAGGCCTGCTTCAGGACCCGCAACGTGTACTGCACGGTGCGCTGGGAGAGGCCCTTCTCGCGAATCTGCGACACCGCGTTCTGCACGTCGAGCGGACGTAGCTTCTCCAGCGGAATGCCGCCCAGCAGTCCCCGCACGTGCAGCCGCAGGCAATCGCGGTAGCTCAGATAGGTACTGGACCGGACCTTCGGCTCGACGGCGTCCTGCAACCAGCGGTCGAGATACTCGTTCAGCGTGAGGTACGACCGGTCGATCCGCACTCCGAGGTCGCGGTTGCGGAGGGTCTCATTGTGCCACTTTTGGGCGTCCTTCCGGGCGCCGCGCACCGTCTTCGAGACGTAGATCCTCTTCCCGTCACCATCGAGACCCTGGAAAACCCGCACCAGCCACCGGTCCGGACCGCGCGCCAGAATCGATCCGGGTTTGCGTCCCATGCGGGGAGATTGGCATGTTCGCACACTGGACGAGCCTGGTTGGGACTGAGCCTGCCTCTAACGTATTGAAAAAAATGGAGCTGGCGGCCGGGATTGAACCGGCGACCCCCTGCTTACAAGGCAGGCGCTCTACCAGCTGAGCTACGCCAGCGCTCCAACTTCATCATAAGCTGACATCAAGCCGGAACAGAAGTGCGTTATCCAGTTAGGGCATGCGCCGCGCATTCCTGCTGTTACCAATTGCCCTGTCGGCCTTCGAGCCGCCGCCCCTGGACCTTGGCCGTCCGCTGCGCGACAAGAACTTTCCGCTGCTCGCCCTGCTGGAGCGCACTCCCGCGGCGCGGGCGGCCGCGGCCGGCGATCCGGAACTGCGGCGGCTGCTCGCCGAGCGGACGGGACGCATCGCGGCCTGCGGTGCCGATGCCGCCTGCCTGGTCGCTGCTTTCCGCTTGGGACCCGAAGGCGCCAGCGCCGTCGCGGCGCTGCCGGAACTCGCCCGCGCGGTCCGCGCCTCGGGCGCCTTCGCGCGGCACGACGCTCTGGATGACCGGGCCTTGCTCGCCGCGGCGTGGAGCGAGACCGCCCGCGGCATCGACCAGATCATCGACGTCTACGCGCTGGGCAAGCCGCCCCGCTATCCCGCGATCGACGCGCCGTCCTTCGACACCGCCGGCGAAAGCTACCAGCGTTTGCTCGTTTCCGCCGCCCTCGTGGCCGCGGAGGAGATGCCCAGCCTCTTCTTCGAGCCCTCGGTGGATTTCGCCCTGCGGCTGCTGGACCTCAACTGGCGTGACGAAGCCGCGCGTTTCGAGCCCCTGCACCGCGGGGAGAACGGGCCGGCCTATCGCGCCATCCCTGGGATCTCCTGGGACCGTTACCCGTACAGCGTGATCGTCGTGCCGGGGGCGGGACTCGATCGCGCCGGGTTCGCGCTCTCTCCGTTTGCGAAGCTGCGCGTCGAACTCGCCGCGCGCCGCTGGCGCCGCGGCGTGGCGCCTCTCATCCTCGTCTCGGGCGGCTTCGTCCATCCCAACCAGACCCCCTACGCCGAAGCGATCGAGATGAAAAAGCACCTCATGCGCGAGTTCGGCGTTCCCGAGAGCGCCATTCTCGTGGATCCCCACGCCCGGCACACCACCACGAACCTGCGCAACGCGGCGCGCCAGATCTTCCGCTATGGCATCCCGCCGGACAAGCCGGCCCTGGTCACCACCGACCCGGGTCAAAGCCGCTACATCGAGGAACCCGGCTTTGCCGACCGCTGCCGCCGCGAACTCGGCTACGTGCCCCACGAACTCGGCAAGCGGCTGAATGCCTTCGACCTCGAATTCCGCCCGCTGCGGGCTGCGCTGCACGCCGATCCGCTGGATCCGCTCGACCCCTGAGCTAGAGTAGGAGCATGACCACCGCGAACGCCCCGCGCGAGCGCTTCCGCAGCCAGCGAACCGCCCAGTTCACCGAGTCCGTCATCCGCGAGATGACCCGCCTGGCGATGCGCCACGGGGCGGTGAACCTGGCGCAAGGATTCCCGGACTTCCCCGCGCCGGCGATTCTCAAAGACGCCGCCAAGCAGGCCATCGACGACGAATTCAACCAGTACGCCATCACCTGGGGCGCCAAACCGTTCCGCGACGCCATCTGCGCCAAGTACCGGCGGACCTACGGCCTCGAGTTCGATCCCGAGCGCGAGGTGACGGTCGTGTGCGGGTCCACCGAGGGGATGATCGCGTCGCTGCTGGCCGTGACCAACCCCGGCGACGAGATCATCGTATTCGAGCCCTACTACGAGAACTACCAGCCGGATGCGCTGCTGGCCGGAGCGGATCGCCGTCTCGTCACCCTGCATCCGCCGGATTGGACGTTCGACCGCGACGAACTGCGGCGCGCCTTCAACGCCCGCACCAAGGCCATCATCCTGAACTCGCCCAACAATCCGACGGGGCGGGTGTTCACGCGCGAGGAACTGGAGTTCATCGCGCAGTTGTGCCAGGAGCACGATGCGCTGTGCATCACCGACGAGATTTACGAGCACATTGTCTTCGACGGCCTGGAGCATATCCCGGTGATGTCGCTGCCCGGCATGCGGGACCGGGCGATCCTGGTGAACTCGATGTCGAAGACCTACTCGGTCACCGGCTGGCGCGTCGGCTGGGTGCTGGCGAGCCCGGACCTGACGGACTCGATCCGCAAAGTGCACGATTTTCTGACCGTGGGCGCAGCGGCGCCGCTGCAGCAGGCGGGTGTGGCGGCCCTGGCGCTGCCCGATTCGTATTACGCGGAACTCTCGTCCGGATATGCGGACCGGCGGGATCGGATGCTCGCGATGCTGGAGCGCACCGGGTTCCGCAGCTTCCGCCCGGCGGGGGCCTACTACGTCATGGCGGACATCTCGGGCTTCGGCTTTCCGGACGATGTTGCGTTCGCGCGGCACCTGGTGGAGCAGGTGGGCGTCGCCGTCGTTCCGGGGTCGAGTTTCTTCGATCATCCGGAGAACGGAAAACAAATTGTTCGCTTCTGTTTTTGCAAGAAGTATGAGACTCTGGAGGCGGCCGAGGAAAAACTCCGAAGGATTTAGGGAGGGTTCCCGAACGTGTTCCGCTCATTCCTTCTTCCTGAGACGATTGCCCGCCAGAACGGCTCCGGTCCGGTGGTAGAGATCGGCGGCGCCGCTGGCAAAACCCTGTTACTGACGCTCGGGATCACGAGCGTGATCGAACAAGAAAGCCTGGACCTGCAGGTCCAGGGATCGGCGGACGGCGTGAGCTTCGCGCCGGAACCGGTCCTCGCTTTCCCGCAGAAGTTCTACTGCGGCACCTATGCGCTGTTGCTCGACCTGACCGAGCGTCCCGAAGTGCGATTCTTGCGCGCCTCCTGGAGATTGAAACGCTGGGGCCGCGGAGAGCCGACTCCCCTGTTCGGGTTCTACGTTTTCGCCGAAGAAACTCCGGTGGCGGCGACCGCCGTCGCCTGACCGGACGCTTCTCCAAATCCGCCGAGCCTGGACGCGGCGGGTTTGCGCGTTCTTCTTTGCAGAGAAGGAGAACGGCCTTGATCATCTGGCAGGGCAAGGGGTTCGTGATCGCGCTGGTGGCCTTCGGGCTGTTGTTGCTGGCCGAGTACGGCTCCGAGGCATATTTCCACGACACGAGTTACTTCCAGCAGCACGGCTGGCCCAAGTCCGCCGCGCTGGCGGTGTCCGGCGCGGCCGTGCTGGCGCTGCGGGGCTGGCTGGGGGCGGGGAAGAACCGCGACCTGGTGGATCCCAAGACGGGCGAAGTGGTCCGTTGGAACGCTGAAAGTTCGCTTTTCTTCATTCCGGCGCGCTTCTGGCCCGCGATTCTCGCGGCGGGCGGCGTGGTCGCTCTCTTCGTCTGAAAACGCTACGGCAGGAACCGGGCGGCGGTTTTGCGCGGCATGAGGGGACACAAGCTCTCCGGCTTCCGGAACCAGCGCTGGCGGTGCCGGGCGACCCAGTCGTACATAGCGTCCTTGCCCGGCACCACCCGGCTGAGCACCGCGAGCGCCGCCCAGAACCCGCCGAGCTGGCGTAGCATATGGACCACCGCTCCCGCACGCGTCAGCACCGCCCCGTCCGCGCGCCGGATGACGAAACTGTCCGGCAACGACGTCCGTTCGATGCCGGACCGGGCGAACGTGTCCCCTTGCAGGGGCGCGAAAAGGAAGCGGGAGCCGTCCGCGTCGTGCCGTAACACAAACTTCACCGCTCCGTGACACAAGCCGCATTCTCCATCGTAAAAGAGCAGCTCGGGCTCCATGATTCCAGTGTAGGCTGGTTCTCATGCCGGTCCTGGAAACGCCGCGGCTCTACCTGGCGACGTGGCAATCCGAAGACTGGCACGAGTTCCAGGCGATTACCGGCGACCCGCGCGTGATGCGGCTGATCGGCGACGGCCTCCCCTGGACCGAAGAACATACCCGGCAGCACGTGGCGGACCAGATCCGGGCCATGGACACGCGCGGCTACTGCTTGTGGAAGGTCCTGGACAAGGCCACCGGATGCATCATCGGACAGTGCGGGCTGAAGCCGTGGAGCCATCCCGAAAACGGCAACCGCGAAGTGGAGATCGGCTGGTGGCTGGCGCCGGAGTTCTGGGGCCGGGGCCTGGCCACCGAGGCCGCTCGCGCCGCGCTCGATTACGGACTGCGGGTGATCGGCCTGGAGCACATCGTCGCGATCGCCTACGAGGAGAACCAGGCGTCCCTGCGCATCATGGACAAGCTCGGCTTCCGGTTCGAGGAGCGGTTTCAGGAAAACGGGCGCGACGCCGTGAAGTACGCGATCTACCGGAGCGCGCCCATCCGGGCCGGCGGCCAGTAGACGAACACGGCCTTGCCGTAGATGAAGGGGCGGGGCACCATCCCCCAACTGCGACTGTCGTTCGAGGAACTGCGGTGGTCGCCCAATACGAAATACTCGCCCGGCGGGACCGTGCGGGGCGGCATGGACGCCTGGTCGCGGTACTCCGCCGGAACGTAGTCCTCGTCCAGGCGGCGGCCGTTGACATACACTGCGCCGCGATCCACTTCGATCACGTCGCCGGGCAGGCCGATGACGCGCTTGATGTACGATTTCGAAGGATCCTGCGGGAACCAGAAGACCACCATGTCGCCCCGGTCCACATCCGCCAGGCCGAAGCGGTACACGAACTTGTTGATGAAGATCCGCTCCTGGTCCACCAGGGCGGGCATCATGCTGGTGCCTTCCACCTTCACTGGCTGGTACAGGAACAGAATCACCACCATGGCGATCAGCACCGAAAGCGCCAGATCGCGCATCCAAGTAAAAAAGCCGCGGAGTGAGGAAGGACGCCCGTTCATTGCCAACCGTTTCCTGACCGTAATTTCACCATGCCCGTTTCTGCCTCCGCAACCGCGCTGATCATTCCCGCGCTCAATGAAGAACCGGTGATCGGGCGCATGCTCGCGGCCATCCCGCCGGGGCTCTACTGCCAGATCATCGTCGCCGACAACGGCTCTACGGATCAGACGTCCGAGATCGCGGGAGGTTGCGGTGCGAGGGTGGTGCGCGAGCCGGAGCGGGGTTACGGAGCGGCGTGCCTCAAGGCCATCGCGGCGCTTCCGGACGGCGTTGAGATCGTGGTCTTCCAGCAGGCCGACGCCAGCGAGGATCCGGAGGACGCCCGCGCGCTGCTGGCCCCCATCCTAGCCGGCGAAGCCGACCTGGTGGTCGGCTCCCGCACTTTAGGCCGGGCCGACCGGGGGGCGCTGCTGCCGCACCAGGAGTTCGGCAACCGGCTGGCCACCACGCTCATCCGCTGGATCTGGGGACATCGCTACACGGACCTCGGGCCCTTCCGCGCCATTACGCGGGAAGCGCTCCACCGGCTCGGCATGCGGGACCGCAACTACGGTTGGACCGTCGAGATGCAGGTTCGAGCGCTGCAGCAGAAGCTCCGCGTGGTGGAGGTACCTGTGCGGTCCAAAGTGCGGGCCGCCGGCGTCAACAAGGTTTCTGGGAACTGGCGTGCCAGTCTGCGGGCCGGCCAGGTGATCCTGACCACGATCGCGAGGCTGGCTATTCGAGGTTCGTGACGCCTTCGCGGTACAGCACCTCGGCGTAGGCCCAATCGCCTTCCGGCGTGCCCCATTCCTCGCCCCGGCGCTGCCGCGCCTGATAGATGGCGTGGGCGAGCCGCGTGATCTGTTCGGTCGGATCGTAGCTCGGCTCGACCGCCGGATCCGGGCCAGGGGCGGCTGCGGCTACGGGAGTGGCTTTCGGCTGCGGCGTCCGCTTGGGTTTCGCCGGCGCCGCGGCGGCCGTCTTGCGGGTGGTCTTCCGGACCGGCTTGGCGGCCGTCGCGGATTCCGGGCTGGAGGCGGCCACCTCCGCCGCGCTGCTTTCGAGCTTCTTTCTGGGCATAATACAAGTCCTGGGAAGAATGTTCTTTCCCTCTTATAGTTTACCCCGAAGCTTGCCGCCGCTTCAAAGCCCTAATCGAGTTCCAGCGCCGCGATCCTGCGCCGGTCGCGGACGAAGATCCGTTTGCCGGCGACCGTGGGCGGTGTCCAGGCGGGGTTCGTCAGGACCTGTAGTTTGCCCTCGATGCGGAGCCCGGCGTCGCCCGGCGTGGCGAGCGCCAGCACCCCGTCCTCGTCCAGTAGCAGCAACTTCGCTCCTGCCGCCAACGGCGCGGCGCGCGGCAGGGAGCGATCCCGCCAGCGCAGGGCACCGGTGCGCAGGTCGATCGCAGCGAAAGGCGCCGGTCCCAGATCGCCGCTCGCGACGTAGACGGTCTCCCCCAGCAGCACGGCGTTCGAGAAGTGCACCCGGGCGCGCTTGTGGGCCCACAGTTCCCGCACCGAGAACCTCCCCGCGGACTCCGTGATGGCCGCCGCCGCGCTGTGGCCGGAATAGCCGGAGCTGTAGAAGAGGATCCCGCTGGGGTGCCAGACGGGCAGCATCGCGTTCACCTGCTGGTCGTTCTGATGGGGGTAGGACCACAGCGCCTCGCCGGTGGCCGGGTCGAGGGCGGCGACGCGCGCGGAGAAGGGAGTGAGCAGCAGGTCGCGACCGGCCAACGCCGCCAGGCGGGGCGAGGCATAGGAGACCACGTCGTCGTGGCGCTTCCAGGCCACGGACCCATCGGCTTGCCGGAGGGCGGCGATGGCCGCGCCGGGCCCCCCGGGAAAGAAGATCACGGTGTCGCGCCAGGCGAGCGGGCTCGGGGAGTAGCCGGAATTGCGCACGGAGCCGCCGAAGTCCCGCACGGCGTCCTTGGCCCACAGGACCTCACCGTTGCGGGCGTCCAGGCAGTGGAACTTGCCGGTGGCGCCCGCCGTGTAGAGGCGCCCTTCGAGCAGCAGGGGCGTGGCGCGTGGTCCGTCGCCAATGCCGTGATCGAAGTTCGCGGGGAGCGGCGCGTCGTAGCCGAACTCCCAGACGGTGGCTCCGGTGGCGGCGTCGAGCGCGATGACGAACTCGCGCGCGCCGCCGCGGTACATCGTGTAGAGGCGGGGACCGGCCGCCAGGATGGAGGAATACCCGTCGCCGAGTTCGCGGTCCCAGAGTTGGCGGGGTCCGGCGGCGGGCCAGGAGAGCGGAGCTTCGTCCGCGGTGAGATGGAAGTCCCCGCGCGGGCCGCCGAAGCGAGTCCAGTCCGCGGCCAGCAGTAACACGAGCGGCAGCATGGGGAATCAGTTTCCGCCTAGCTGGGGCGGGACCGCGAATCGCGCCTCAAGATCCGCGGGGTTCACCTCGTAGGCGTCGATCACCGCGGAGAGCGCCTCGGCCCTCTCGCCCCGGAATGTCCCGTCGAGCTTGTGCGGCAGCAGCAGTCCGCCAACGGCGCGGAAGCCCGAGTACGCGATCTCGATGCGCCCGGCCTCGCCGTTGCCGTTGCGGCCCACATAGGCCAGGCGGGAGAGGCGTCCAGTGGCGGCGTCCAGCGCGGCATCGAGGATCACGCCGTCGCGGCGCAGGCGGAGCCACAGCAGGCCGTCGCGCACGCCGGTCGCGTACATCTCCGGTTCCGGACCACGCAACAGGGGGAAGATATCGCGCGGCAGCATCCGGAGCGTGGCCTGTGCCGCGGCCGGCCGGGCGCGGCGAGCCTCGCCGCGAAAGACGGAGAACGCCGCCGCCGGCGTTGTGACATTAGAGAACGCACGATCGCCGGAGCCGCCGTCCACGCGCAAGGAGTCGCCGCCGCGGAAGGTCCGGACCTGCGCGGCACGGTGCTCCACCAGACCCGCTGCGGCGCGCCAGCGGCCGGCTCCTCCCAGAGCCGCCTGCAGGCGCGCCCACGCCCGCTCGGCTTCCGCCGTCGCCGCCGGGGTAGGTTGCCAGTCGAACCCGCTGACGCCGCTTTCCAGATACTTCTCCGGCGCGGCCTTGAACCGCTGGTAGCAGTCCGTGCTGCCGAAAATGTAGATGCGCCCCCCGTGGACGTGGTACGCGCCGGAATCGCCCGATACGGGCGCGCCCATGCGGGCGCACGCGCCGCCGAGCTGGATCCCGTAGCGTGCCGGATCCTTCAGGAACCGGGCGCGGGTTTCCTCGGAGGCGAAGTGGTAGAGGAACCCCTCGTGCCGCGCGGTGAGCGACTCGCGGCCGTCGGCATCTTTGCCTTCGGAGAGCAGCACGGGGTCCAGGCCGTCGAGGGCGGGACGATCCTGGCACGAGAGAACGAGCGCGGCGAGCAATGGCAGCATGCATCGGATCATGAGTCACCTCGGAGCACGGTCAGGGGGTTGGCCAGCGCGGCGCGGCGGGCCGGCCCGAAACAGGCCAGGGCTGCGACCGCGAGCAGGACGACGGCCGCGGCGCCAAACGTCAGCCAGTCGCGCGCCGGCGTCCGGAAGAGGAACGAATCGAGCAGCCGGGCGAGCGCGGCGGCGCCGGCCAGGCCCACCACCAGGCCGAGCACCACCATGCGCAACTCACCCGACACGACATCCCGCACGACGCGCAGCGGGCGCGCCCCCAAGGCAATGCGGATGCCGATCTCTTTCTTCCGCTGGCCCACCGTGAGCACCGCGACGCCGGCGATGCCGGTGACGGTGACCAGCAGCGTGAGCGCCGCGAGCAGGCTGAGCAGCGAGGCCGTGAGCCGGGGCGCGGCGAGGTTCTCGCTGCGCACTTCCTCAAGCGTGCGGATCTGCGTCACCGCCTGTTCGGGGTTCAGCTCGTAGACGGCGCGGCGGAGTTGCTGAATCGCCGCGCCGGGGTCGCCGGCGGTGCGCGCGACGATGTTGATGCCGTTGGGCGCCTGCGCGAACGGACGGTAGAGTTCCTCGGTGGCTTCCTGCGCGAGGCCGTAGTTCTTGACGTCCGCGATGACCCCGGCGATGGTGATCCAGGTGTCGCCGTTGTCGAGCGAGACGCGGCGGCCGATGGGGTCCTGGTTCGGCCAATAGCGTTTCGCGAAGCGCTGATTCACGATCGCGACCTCCGGCGCCTTCTCGCGGTCCGCGTCGGTGAAGTCGCGTCCGGCCACCAGCCGGACGCCGAGGGCGTCGAAGTAGCCGGGGCCGGCCGTCGCCAGGTCCAAGACCGGCTGCGATTCGGGGTTCGGCGCCTGGCCTTCGATCAGGAACGCGCGCGTGAAGGGCAGGCGCTGGTTGAGCGGGATCCGGGCGCCCACGCCGGCTGCCGTAATGCCGGGGATCTCGCGGGAGCGCTCCACGAGGCGCTCGAAGAAGCGCTGGAAGTCTTGCGTGGCGTTGAGCCGCGTCCAGTTGGGGCTGAGGGTCATGGTTATCACCCGCTCCGGGCGGGCGCCCATGTCGACCCGGAGCAGCTCGAAGAAGCTGCGCAGCAGCAGGCCGGCGCCGATCAGCAGCATCACTGAGAAGGCGACCTGCGCCGCCACCAGCGCGCCGCGCAGCCGCGACTTGCCGGCGCCGGCCGTGGCCGAGGCGCTGCCGTCTTTGATCGAGTTCGTGAGATCCGCCGGGCCGCGCAACGCCGGCAGCGCGCAGGCGACCACGCCCGTAACGGCCGCCGCGAGCGCCGCAAAGGCCAGGACGGTCCAGTCGATGGTGATCTCGTGGGCGCGGAGCGAGAAGCGGCCCGCAAACCTGGCTAGCATGCCCAGCGAAGCGCGCGCGGCGAGCACGCCGATCGCCGCGCCGGCGAAGCTGACGATCAACCCCTCGATAATGAACTGCTGTAGCAGCCGTCCGCGCGACGCCCCGAGCGCCGCGCGGATCGCGATCTCCCGCTGGCGCTTCAGCGCGCGCGAGAGCGTCAGGTTGGCGACGTTGGCGCACGCGATCAGCAGCACCAGCGCCGTGGCGCCGAACAGCAGCAGGAACGTCGGGCGCGCCTGCTCGGATAGTTCTTCCTCGAGCAGGCGCGGCTGAAAGCCCCACTGCTCGTGCTTGGGGTAGGCGTTGCCGTCCGCCGCGCGCATGCGGCGAGCGAGTCCGTCCAGTTCGGTTTGCGCCTGCGTGGGGCTGACGCCGGGTTTGAGGCGCGTGAAGACGTCCATCATGCGGGCCCGGCGGTTCCCCATGAAGCCTGCGGCCGAGCGCGTGGGGCACGACGAAACCGGCATGTACACGTCGATCTTCACCGGGAACTCCGGCAGCGGCGGCAGCACGCCCACGATCGTGTGCGGCCGGTCGTTCAGCCGGACTTTGCGGCCGACCACGCCGGGATCCCCGCCGAACCCGGACTGGAAATAGCGGTAGCTCAGCAGCATCACGGGTTCCGCGCCGGGCGCGTCCTCGCCCGCCGCGAAGGTGCGCCCGTGCAGCGCGCGCACTCCCAGGAACTCGAACAGGTTCGCCGACACCACGCCTGTGGCCACCGTCTCCGGCACTTCCTTGCCCAGCAGTGTGAAGGTCATCACGTGCTGCTCGGCGAGGTCCTCGAAGGAAGTGGCCTGCTTTCGCAGGTCCTCGATTTCGAGCACGGAGAAGCCGATATTCGCGCGGTTGCCCCGCTGATCGAAGCTGCGCAGCCGCACCAGGCGGTCGCTGTCGCGATAAGGCAGCGGCCGCAAGACCAGCGCGTGCAGCACCGTGAAAACGGCGATGTTCGCGCCCAGCCCGAGGGCCAGGGTCAACGCCGCCGCGGCGGTGTAGCCGGGCTGGCGCGCCAACTGCCGGACTGCGATCCATCCGTCGCGGAAGATGCTCTCGATCCACTGCGTGCCGCGCGCCTCGCGAGCCTCTTCGCGATGCTGGGTGACGCCGCCGAACTCCCGGCGGGCCGCGTAGCGGGCCTCCTCGGGGTCCATGCCCTGCCGGACCTTCTCCTCGATCAGCTTCTCCAAGTGATACTCGAGTTCCCCGTTGAGCGAGGCCTCGGCGGCACGCCGCCCCAGCAGCGTGCGCAGCGCGTGTTTCCATTCCGCCAGCATGTTATTCCGCCTCCAGCACGCGCGTCACCGCGAGCACCATGCGTTCCCAGTTCTGGCGCTCCTCGGCGAGCTTCCCGCGCCCCAGGCGCGTGAGTTTGTAGACCTTCACCGCCCGGTTGTTTTCGGCCACCCCGGTTTCGGAGTCGATCCAACCCCGGTGCTCCAGCCGGTGCAGCGCCGGATAGAGCGACCCCTGGTTCACGGCCAGGTGCTCCTCCGACATCTGCCGGATGCGCTGCGCGACGGCCCAGCCGTGCATCGGTTCCAGCGAAAGCGCCTTCAGGATCATGAGATCAAGCGTTCCTTGCAGGAGGTCCAGGTTTTGTTTGCCCATTTTGTAGACTCGCGACAATTCAAAAGGTACCGCAAGAATTGCTGAATGTCCACAATCCTCCCCGGGAGCTATAATCGCCCCATGTTCCAGATCAACCGGAGCGCCCCGGTCGCCGACGTCATCGTCATCGGATCCGGGGCGGGCGGCGGCACCATCGCCAAGGTGCTGGTGGACCTCGGCGTCAGCGTCACGATGCTCGAAGCCGGCCCCATGCTGAACCCGCAGACCGATTACACCGAGCACGTCTGGCCCTACGAAGTGCCCCACCGCGGCGCGGGTCCCGACGCTGGGCTCTACTTCGGCCGCGGCCGTACCTTCGGCTGGTTCAATGTCCACGCCGGCGGCTGGCAGTTGCCGGGGGAGCCCTACACCGTCGCTTCGGGCTCGAAGTTCATGTGGTTCCGCAGCCGCATCGTCGGCGGGCGCACCAACCACTACGGGCGCATCTCCCTGCGCTTTTCCGATTACGACTTCGCGCCGCAGCAGCGCGACGGTCTCGGGACGGACTGGCCGATCACCTACGACGAAATCGCTCCCTACTACGACAAGACCGAGGCCTTCATCGGCGTCACCGGCTCCAAGGAAGGGATCCGCTCGGCGCCGGACGGCATTTTCCAGGAGTGTCCGCCGCCGCGCGTCCACGAGGTCCTGTTCCAGAAAGCCGCGGGCAAGCTGAACATCCCGTGTATTCCCTCCCGGCTCGCGGTCATCACGAAGAACACCAACGGGCGCGTCGCCTGCCACTACTGCGGGCAGTGCGACCGCGGCTGCAAGAGCGCGTCGAACTATTCTTCCAGCACCGTGCAGATCTTTCCGGCAATCAAGACCGGGCGGCTGCGGGTGATCCCGAACGCCATGGCGCGCGAGCTGATCACCAACGACGAAGGCAAAGTCACCGCTGTCTCCTACGTCGACAAGACCACGCGCGCCGAGAAACAGATCCGGTGCCGCACCGTGGTGCTGGCGGCCAGCGCCTGCGAATCGGCGCGCATCCTGCTGAACTCCAAGTCGGCGCGCCACCCGAACGGCCTCGCCAACTCGTCGGGCGTCGTCGGGAAGTACCTCACCGACACCACCGGCTTCTCGCTGGGCGCGCGGATTCCCGCGCTGGAAGGACTGCCGCGCCACAACGCCGACGGCATGGGCGGCATGCACGTCTATGTGCCCTGGTGGCTGTGGGACAAGAAGCTCGACTTCCCGCGCGGCTACCACATCGAGGTCTGGGGCGGGCTCAACATGCCTGCGATCGGCAGCTTCTGGGGTACCTGCGACCAGCAGGAAGGCTACGGCGGGGGACTCAAGGCGGCCATCCAGGAAGGATACGGGACCTGGGTCGGCCTGGGCGGACGCGGCGAAATGATCCCCAACAAGGACTGCTACTGCGAGGTCGATCCCAACGTGGTGGACCGCTGGGGCATCCCGGTGCTTCGCTTCCACTGGAAATGGGCCGACTACGAAACCAAGCAGGTGGAGCACATGGAGCAGACGTTCGCGGAACTGCTGACCGCCATGGGCGGCACGCCGGAACGCCGCAACCGGACGGGTTCCCAGATGATTTCCCAGGGCGGCGAGATCATCCACGAGCTGGGCACCATCCGCATGGGCAACGATCCCAAGGAATCGGTGCTGAACAAGTACTGCCAGGCGCACGACGTCAAGAACCTGTTCGTGGCGGACGCCGCGCCGTTCGTTTCCAATCCCGACAAGAACCCGACGCTCACGATCTGCGCGCTGGCCTGGCGCACCGCCGAGTATCTTGCTGAAGAAATGAGGAAGGGCAATGTCTGAACTCGATCGCCGCGACGCCCTCCGCGCCATCGCGCTTTCGCTCACCGCCGGAGCTTTCACGCTCGCCGACGCGCAGCACGTCCACGAGGCGGTGGCCGCCGCCAAGCCCGCGGGCGTTTACAAGCTCAAGGCGCTGAACGCGCAGGAGGCCGCTACCGCGCGGCTGCTCTGCGAAACCGTGATTCCCGGCGCGGCGTCGCAGGGCGGCGCCGTGGAGTTCATCGACCTGCTGTGCAGCGCCAACGAAGATCTGCTCACCATCTGGGCGGGCGGGCTGGCGTGGATCGACCGCGCTTGCGAGGACCGCTATCAGGCCGTGTTCGTGAAGTGCTCCGCGGCGCAGCAGAAAGAACTGCTCGATCTGCTGGCGTACCGGAAGAACGAGACTCCGGAGATCGCCGCGGGCATCCGCTTCTTCCGCTGGGTGCGGCGGATGTCGGCCGACGCTTACTACACCAGCGCGGCGGGGATGAAGGAACTCGGCTTCCAGGGCAACGGCGCGCTGCGCAAGTTCGAGGTGCCCAAGGAAGCCATCGAGTATGCCCTGAAGCGCAGCGGCTATTGACGGTGCGGACGTTCCGCCAGCTCAGTCTCGACGCCGCGAAGCGTTACGTGGAGACCAGCGCGCGCGTGGTCGCGTTGCCGAACCGTCTCCAAGAGAGACAGGAACAGCAACTGGAGCTTCTGGTGAATCGCGCGTGGCAGAACGCGGCGGGGCGCGCGGTGCTGGAATCGCTCGGGCCCCGGGTGGTCGCGCCGGCGGAGTCGCTGCTGCGTCCGGGCGATGCCTCGGGCTACGACGCGACGCGGTTGTATCTGGATCTCACCGAGTTTGGCCAGCGGGGGTTCCGCGGGGACCGCTTGCTGGTGTCGCTGGCGGCGCGGGCGCTGGCCGGGGACTTCGCCGCGCTGCTGGTGGAAGAGATGTTCGGCTCGGCGGAAGGCGAAGCCCCGCAGTCCCCGGTCGGGCACTTCGTGAAGCGCTATGCGGCCGAGCTGCGGCGGCTGGAGGTCCAGTCGCGGGCGCTGTGGGGCCGGCTGGCGCAGGTCCGGGCGAATTTCAACCCGCCCCGGGCGCTGGGGGAGATGGTGCGCTAGCGTTACGCTTGACGTAACGAGTAAAGGCCGTTACAATCGACGATGATCGTCAGCTATCGTGACAAGCGGACGAAAGAGTTCGCATGCGGCCAGCCGGTCAAGAGTTTCTCCGGCATCGTTCGCCCGGCGCGCTTGAAGTTGGACCGATTGGAAGCTGCCGAGACGATCCGGGACCTGGCGGCTTTGCCCGGCAACCGGCTCGAAGCTCTAACGGGTGACCGAAAGGGGCAGTACAGCACCCGCATCAACAGCCAATGGCGGATCTGCTTCGAATGGCCGGCGGGCTCGCCGGGGCCGGTTAACGTGGAGATCGTTGACTATCACTAGGAGGCTATGGTGCCCATGATCGCAATTCACCCCGGCGAGCACCTGGCAGAGGAGCTGGAAGCCCTTGGAATGAGCGCTGCCGCCTTGGCCCGCCAACTCCGCGTGCCTACGAACCGCATCACGGCGATCTTAAACGGACACCGTGCGATTACCGGCGACACCGCATTGCGGCTGGCACACTTTTTCGGGACGAGCGCGCAATTCTGGCTGAATCTCCAGGTTATCTACGAACTGCGACTGGCCGAAAAGAAAGCTGGACGATCGATTCGGGCGCTCCCGACGCTGCGGAATCTCGATCAGGTCAGTGTGTAGCGGAGCCCGCGCGGGAGACAAGTCGCGCCAGGGCTATCGCATCACCTCCGGCACGCGCTCTAACTCCACTTCAGGACCACGACCGTCATATCATCGTGCTGCGGAGCCCCCGCCGCAAACGCATCGCACGCCTGGAAAATCCGGTCAATCAACTCCTCCGGACTCACCGCCCCCGCGCCCCGCACCACCTCGATCAGCCGGTCCTCGCCGAACTCCTCGTCCGCCGCATTCATCGCCTCGCTAATGCCGTCCGTAAACGCGACCAGCAGATCCCCCGGAGCCATCGCCACCTCGGCCTGCGTGTACTTCGCCGGCCCGAACAACCCGATCGGCGCGCCGCCCTCGGCCAACCGCTCGATCGTTCCATCCGCGCGAAACACCATCGGCTCGCAGTGCCCGCCGTTCACGTAGATCATCCGCCGCGCCGTGGGATCGTACTGGCCGTAGAAGAACGTGGCGTACTTGTTCGACGGCGAGGACGCGTGGATCAGCTTGTTCAGGTTCGCCATCATTGGAGCGAGCTGCGGCGATCCGGCGTACGTCAGCCCGCGCAACGATGCCTGCAGGCTCGCCATCAGCAGCGCCGCCGGAATCCCCTTGCCCGAAATGTCGCCGATTGCGACGCCGTACTCGCCTCCCGGAATCTCGAAGAAATCATAGTAATCGCCGCCCACCGACTGCGCCGGGCGGCAGCGGCCCGTGTACGCGAGCCCGGCCGGCATCGCCACCGGCCGCGGATACAGCGTCTCCTGCACCTCACGGGCAATCTCCAGCTCCCGGTGCATCCGCTCGCGCTGCGCGGCCTCGTGCGCCACCGCCTCCGTGAGCCGCGCGTTCTCGAGCGCCAGCCCCGTCTGGATCGCCACGGACTCCAGCAGCCGGACCTCGCTGCCCGTGTACGGCGCTTCGTTCGCCCGCGGCCCCAAGCTCAGGAATCCGAGCAGCTTGTTCTTCACGGCGAGCGGCAACAGCAGCTCGGTGCGCAGTTCCGCGAGCGCGCCGCGTTCCGCGACGCCGCTCAGATGCTTGCTGGCCCACGACTGCGGGTCATCGAAGTAAATGCGTAGCGGCTTCCGTTGCTCGGCGAGGTTGCCCGCGACCGCGCCGGTCGGGGCGAACTGCACCGGTGGGGTGGCTTCTCCGTAGCCGAAGGCGTACGCCGGCTGGTACGCTCCGCCTTGTTCGATCAGCGTCGCGACGCGCGTGGCGCCCAAGGTCTTCGCAATGCCCTGGGCCACCGTTTCCAGCAGCGGCCGCGTCTCCACCATCGTGCGCACCTGGTCCGATAGCTCATCCAGCCCCTTCTCCGTGGCGACAGCGTCGCGGAAGAAGCGCGCATCCACCCAGCGCTGGACGCGCTGCGCCAGCGCCTGCAGCAGGAACACCGCAGCCACCCCGAAAGCCAGGATCTGCACGCGGACCGGACGCCGCATGTTGGGATCGCTTGCCGAAGCGAAGAGCAGCGTCAGAATCAGCAGCGTTACCATCGCCTGTGCCACCCGGACCCCGCGCGTGGCCAGCGCGTAGCGGACGCCCTGCCGGATCACCACCCGCAGGTCCATGGCGCGGCCGACCACGATCACGTAGACCAGCGTCGCCGGAAACAACAGCAGCAGCAGCAGGCTGGGCAGCAGCACAGCCTGCGGGAAACTGGCGAACCCGCGGCCGGTAACGGCGGAGCTCACGGCGATGAGGCCGGTAGGCGTCAGCGAGACCATCGAGCCGAAGTACAGAAGCCGCAGGCGGCGGCGCTGGTCGCCGGAGGCAGCCGAGAACTTCCAGCCGATGTTCGAAAAGAAGACGCCGATCGCGGTGAACATGCAGATGAAAAAGACCGGCCGGGTGGATTCCACGAAGTCGGCCAGCCCGGAGACGGCCGCCGCATCAACGACGCGGACCGCACCGGCGGCGGCCTGCGCGATCGACGTAACCACGAGCGGGACGCCCAGCAAGACCTGCGCCCACCGGTTCCAGGCCCCGCGCGGCGTCCGGTCCGGGAAGTATTGGCCGAAGAGCATCATCCAGATCGGCCACGAGGCCAGCAGAAACGAATGAAAGAACTCGGCGGGTTGCAGCCAGGCTGGCGGGAACGACCGGATCGCTAGGTTCGAGTCCGATCCGGCGAGGTGTGCGAAGCTGAGCATCAGGCCCAGCAGCAACCACGCCAGCACATCCGTCACCCGGATCAGCGCCACGCCGAACCCCAGCAGCAGCGCCAGCCACGGCGTAAGGACCCCGAAAAACAGGAAGAACAGCCAGTCGCCTCCGCCGGTCGCCCGGGCGCGCGAAGCGAGCGTCACCGTTACGGTGGCTTCCGTTTCCCGCTGCACGGTTACGGAAAGCGAGTCTCCCGGCCGCTTGCCGCGCACGGCCTGCCGCATGCTCGCCCAGCCCCTCGCCGGCTGGCCGTCCACCGCCTTGACGATGTCTCCGGCCCGCAGCCCCGCGCCCAGCGCCGCGGCGTCCGGATTCACCAGCTTGCGTGCGGGGAACTCCAGGCCGAAAGGGACCTGCGGCGCGCTCGCAGGGTCTGCGAGGAGTTCCAAGGACTGCACGTTCAGCGCGGTTTGAAACGCGAACGACGCCGCCAGCAACAGCAGCAGCACGAAACGCAGCAATCGCTCCCGGGATTCCATCAGGATAGACGCTAGCACAAAGCCCGCCAGTCTCCACTGGCGAAGCGACTAAGGGCCGGTCGGGGCTGACGAATCCGCCTACAAGCTGACCGGAGCGCCTGGCTCGAGCCGCAACACTTCCGTGCCCGGCAAGTCGTGGATCAGTTCCGCCAGCTTCGCCGGCGTGCCGGTGAGCGGCGGAAACGTCCCCCAGTGCACCGGGATGATCTTGCGGGCCTTCAGCAGCCGGCAGGCGAGCGCCGCCTCGCGCGGGCCCATGGTGTACAGGTCGCCGATGGGCAGCACGGCAATCTCGGGACGGTACAACTGCTCGATCAGCGCCATGTCGCTGAACACGGTCGTGTCGCCGGCCAGGTACATCCGGCGGCCGCCCGGCAGCCAGACGACGAAGCCCGCGGGCTCGCCCCCGTACGCGAACGTCCCGTCGGGAAGCTGGATGCCCGCCGAGTGGATCGCGTGGGTCATGGTGACCTCCACGGGACCGGCCTGCGCCGTGCCCCCTTTATTCATGCCGAGGATCCTGTCGCCGGGGACGCCGTTGGCTCCCAGCCACATCGCGGCCTCGTAGATCGCGACCACGGTGGGGGAGAACTTCTTCGCCAGTTCCACGACGTGGTTGATGTGGTCGAAATGACCGTGCGTGAGCAGGATGACGTCCACACGGTCGAACTTGTGATGCGCCGGGTACTTGGGGTTGCCTTCGAGCCAGGGATCTACGACGATGACCTCCCCGGAGTCGAGCTGGATCTGATAAGTGCCGTGACCGAGCCAGGTGAATGCGGGCATAGGGCTTTCTATTTTGTCACGGGTTTCTGGGTGGGATACGCTGCGCTTCGGGGATGGCTTTGCGGAGCGAGTCCACGCATTGCTGAGGCACGACGGCGTTCCGGCGGCTCCAATCATGAAACGCCAGCGCCGCCTGGTTGATAAGGCCGTCAATCTCCGGATCTCGCTTGTAGTTCGCCTCTTCGTCCACAGATTGGCCCGACAGGCACAGAACCCACGTCTCGATGTTGCGTTTCGGAACCAGCAGCGCGACTGGTTCGTCAGCTCGACGAGCTGGTAGACTGCTGTCGGCGAGCGCCTCATTAAGTTGCCCGAGGCGGTCCGTAACTGCACGTTCATCGGCGTCCACCACGACCACCAACGCCGTAGCCGCCCTTCCTTGCCTCCTTCGGCATTCCTTGACTTCGCCTGGGTATTTATCCCGAACCCATTGTTCCCCGGAGCCGCGACTGTTGGGCACCGGACGGAAACGAAGTTGGTCGGTTCTGTAACCAAGCCGATACAAGAACTGCCGCACGACCCTCTGGTGACGCTCGTCTTCTACGAGAACGACGACCTGAGATACCTTATCCATCCAGCCATCCTCGAGCTATTAGTTCGGCAGGGCTGAGAGCGGTGTCGGAATCGACCTGGAACGGCTTGCAGCGGACCGGTCCGTTATCCTGGCGAAAGAATTGTGTTCCGTTACCTGGGGCCCACTGGTCGAGAATCTCGGGATGATGAGATATCACCAAAGCTTGACCTTTGCCATCATCGAGATGGTCTGCCAGTTTCATCAGCCACGGCTGAATCTCTCGAAGGCTGACAAAATTGTCCGGCTCATCCAGGATGATCGTGGCACCGCGCGCGACGAGAAAATGAAGAATGCTGTAAAGGCAAATCAGGCACCGTTGGCCGTCGGATAACTCGGAAAAAAGATATCGCGGAGAACCCTTCCCGAGGAACTCGACGCCCAACAGCCTCCTTCCAGGTTCAAGCCGTTCCAGGACCATGATCGAAAAGCCATCGATTACCTGGGTCAAGTCAGCGAGGAGGTTCTGGTTTTCTCTCGCCAGCGACAGCGAGGCTGCTTGGTACCATGAAGCAAAATTCAAGAGCTCTGGCGCCGGCGCTTCATCCGTTCCGGCGATCGGCACCATGCCGAAAGGATTCAGCTTGAAACAGAACAGATGACTCACCCAAGTGAGAAAGCGCCCGATTCTCAGGTAACCGCGCGCTCCCGGAATGGCGGCCAGAGCCGAACGGAGCGGGTTGAACGGATACCTTACCGGCGCGGTCGCTTCGTCCGACAGGAGCAACACCTCCCGGTCGCGAAACTGCAGCAGCGTCGAGCCGTTGACGGTTAAGGTTTCAGAAACCACCTCTACCTTAGATTCCTGTTCGATATGCCCGAGCGTAATGGCGTAGCTGTAGTTTTGATCGTCAAGCCGCACATCCATCTCGAAGCGCTGGGTCGCCGTTCCAGATACGCCTTCCAACCTTGAGAGGTCTAATGGGATGAACCACTCGCGCGCCGGCGACCCAGTCGTCAGCAACTGCCGAAGCTTGAAAGCTGCGAGGCAAAGCGTCGACTTCCCGCTGCCGTTGCCGCCGAAAATCAGTTCCTTTCGCCGTGGCTTAAACTCGAAGTTCGTGAAGCACCGGAAATTGTCGATGTAGATCCGCGTCAGCATGACTCCTCGATTCTAAACCTCATTTTTTCACCACCCGCTCCACCCCGTCCCCCACCTTCGCGAGCGGCGGGATCGACACCGGGCTCCTCCCCCCAATCGCGATCTCCCCGAACAGCGCCCGCACCGCTGCCGCCTCGCTCAGCTCACTCGACGAATACGCCGTCAAAAACCCGGCGACTTCCGGGAACGACCGCCACACGTACGGCGTGCCCAGCGCCACCAGAATCACCGGCGCGGGACCCTTGATCAGGCCCTCCAGCACGCGCGGGAACTCGCCCGGCAGCGAAACCGCCTGATAGGCGGCGGCGGTTACGTACGTCGCCACCACCATCGTCTTGCACGTCGCCGGATCCGGCACCGCGCGGTCCACGTCCGCGTTGCGCATGGCCGGATCCAGAAGCGCCAGCCGCGCTTTCGGCGCGCGCTTGCGGAACTCCTCCAGGAACATCTGCCCCAGCAGCGACCGCCGCGCCGTGGTCATCGCCACCACGCACGCGCCTTCGGGCTCGGCGAGCGGCACCAGCCCGCGGTCGTCTTTCAGCAGCGTGATGGACCGCTCCGCCGTGCGGCGCGCCTCCGCCGCCACGTCCGGCATCTCCAGCCCGTCGGCGATCGTGTCCAACTCCACCAGCTTCTTTCGCTGCAAGCCCACGCGGACTTTCGCTTCCAGCACCCGCCGCACGCTTTGGTCGATCCGCGCCGCCGTCAGCCGCTTCTTCTGCACCGCCGCCACCACGGCGTTGATCGCCGCTTCGGGATCCGGCGGCATCAGCAACATGTCGGCGCCCGCTTCCAGCGCCCGGACCGCGGCTTCGCCGTGCGAGAAGCGCGACGCCAGGCCCTGCATGTCCATGGCGTCGGTGACGATCAGCCCCTTGTAACCGAGTTCCTTGCGCAGCACGCCGGTGAGGATGTTCTTCGATACCGTGGCCGGGATTTCTTCCGGCTCCAGCGCCGGCACCGCCAGGTGCGCCGTCATGATCGTGTCCACGCCGCCCGCGATCGCGCCGGCGAACGGCTTCAGTTCCACGGCGCGGATGCGGTCCCCACTGGCTTCGATCTTGGCCAGTCCGATATGGCTGTCCGTCGCCGTGTCCCCGTGCCCCGGAAAATGCTTCGCCGTGGTCAGCACATAGTGCGCCGGATCCGCATGCGCGCCTTCGATGAAGGCCTCCACGAACTTGGCCACTTGTTCCGGGTTCTCGCCGAAGCTGCGCACGTTGATGATCGGGTTGTCGGGATTGTTGTTCACGTCCGCCACCGGAGCGAACACCCAGTGGATCCCGAGCGCCCGCGCCTCGCGCGCCGTCGCCGCGCCCAGCGCTTTCGCGGCCCCGAGGTCGCCGGTCGCCGCGTACGCCATCAGGTGCGGGAACTTCACGGTGCCTGCCACGCGCATCGACGCGCCGCGTTCGAGGTCCGCCGACACTAGCAGCGGAATCCGCGCCATCCGCTGCATCCGGTTCAGGAACACGCCCAGTTGATACGGCTCGGCGTTCACCACCAGGCCGTTGTTGACTCGGTTCGCGACGATGATTCCGCCCACGCCCAGGTCTCGCACCCAGCGCGTGTAGTTGCGAAAATCCTTGCTCTTGGTGCTCGGGTTGTCGCCGTAGGTCGTAATCACCAGCAGTTGCGCGATCTTCTGCCGCAGCGTGAGCTGCCGCAGCCACGCGCCAGCCGGGGACGCCGGTGCGGCTGCCGGTGCTTTCTGCGCGGAGAGTCCCGCGGCCAACAGCACAATCGCGAAAAGGAGCGCGAGGCCGCGCCGGAGGATCATTTCCCCACTATAGCCCTGCGCGGTACACGTCGTGGATGCGCACCAGCCCCAGAATGAGTCCGTTCGCGTCCACCACCGGCAGCACCGAGATCTGCGACGGGCGGTTCTCCATCAGCCGGATCGCGTCGCGCAGCAGCGCCTCCGGCGTTACCGTCACCGGACGCGGCGTCATCACATCCTCCGCGCGCAGCGCACGGATGTCGTCTTGCTTCTCCAGCGCGCGGCGCACGTCGCCGTCCGTGATCAGCCCCGCCAGCCGTCCTTCCGGATCCCGCACGCACGCCGCTCCCAGCGGACGCCGGGTCATCGCGATGATCACGTCGCGCAGGGTATCGCTGGGCGCCGCCCAAGCCACTTCCTCGCCCGCGTGCATCACGTCGCGCACGCACAACAGCAACGCCCGGCCGAGCTGGCCGTTCGGATGAAAGCGCGCGAAATCCGCCGCCGTGAACTCCCGGGCGCGCAGCAGCGCGATCGCCAGCGCGTCGCCCATCGCCAGCGCCACCGTACTCGACGTGGTCGGCGCCAGGTCGAACGGATCCGCTTCGCACTCCACGCGCGCGTCGAGCGCGATGTCCACTTCGCGCGCCAGCGGCGAGCGCAGATCCCCCAGGATCCCGATCAGCGGGGACCCCATCCCGCGCAGCACCGGCGCCAGCGCCACCAGCTCCTCCGTGCCGCCGGACTTCGACAACAGAATGGTCGGATCGCCCGCCTGGTACACGCCCAGGTCGCCGTGCGCGGCATCCGCGGCGTGCAGAAACACCGCCGGCGTTCCCGTGCTCGATAGCGTCGCCGCGATCTTCCGCCCGATGTGTCCGGACTTGCCGAGCCCGGTCACGATCACCTTGCCCGGGTGCCGCACGATCAGCTCCACCGCGCGCACGAAATCCTCGCCCAGCCGCTCCGCCGCCACGCGCAGCGCGCCCGACTCGGCCAGCAACGCCGCGCGCGCCCACTCCAGGCAGGCCCCGGTGTCCACTGCAGGTTTCGAAGTCACTGCTCTCTATGTTTCCGTGCCGGCGGCCCGATCGTCAACTCCGGGTGATCCCGATCCGCTTGCCCAGGTCCCCCGGCATCTTTCGTTCCCACTTCTCGAGCAGGTCACCGGGCAGATTGTTCGCCCCGCCCGCGGCGGTCCACCCGCCGTCCACCGCCAGCACTTGGCCTGTCACAAAGCTCGACGCGTCCGACGCCAGGTAGATCAGCGCCCCGGAGAGTTCCTCCGGCCGGCCCGGACGCCCCAGCGCCGCGTTCCCCGAAACCCACTGCTCGAACGACGGCGCGCGCAGCAGGCTGCTCGTCATCTCGCTCGGAAAATAGCCTGGCGCGATCGCGTTCACCCGCACCCCGCGGTCGCCCCAGCTCACCGCCAGGTTTTGTGTCAGACCCACCACCGCGAACTTCGACGCTTGGTATGCCGGACCGTGGTTCGGCATGCCCGTAACCCCGCAAATCGACGAAATGTTGATGATCGACCCGCCGCGCCCGTCCGCCAGCATCCGGCTGCCCACCGCGCGCGAAAGATACCACACGCCCAGCAGGTTCACCTGGATGGTCTTCGCGAACGCGTCGTTCGGAATTCGCTCCGGGACGCCCATCTCCGCCACTCCGGCGTTGTTCACCAGGATGTCGATCCGCCCCGCCCGTTCCCACTGCGCGGCCACCAGCGCTTCCACCTGCTCCGGATCCGCCACGTCGCACGCCGCCACCGTCGCGTTGCCGCCGGATGCGCGAATCTTCCGCGCCGCTTCCTCCAACTTCTCGGCGGAACGCGCCGTCAGGATCACCGCCGCGCCCGCGCCCGCCAGCGCCTCCGCGAACGTCACCCCCAATCCATACGACGCGCCGGTCACCAGCGCGGTCTTCCCCGTCAGATCGAATAGCTTCAGGCTCGGCAGCGTCACGCCCGGCAGGATATCATGTGACGGATATGCGACTACTGGGATTGCTCTCCATTCCGCTGCTGCTCGCCGCGCAAGGCGAAAAGATCACCGCGCTCGACCGCTACGTCAAAGCGCCCGACGCCGCCTACAAGTGGTCCGTCGCCGCCTCCTACCCCGGCCAGGGCTACACCACCTTCGTCGTCGACATGACTTCGCAGAACTGGATCACCCCCGTCAAAGCCGACCGCAGCGAATGGAAGCACTGGCTGATCGTCGTGAAGCCCGAGAAGGTCAAGCACGACGTCGCGTTCCTTTACATCAGCGGCGGCAGCAACCGCGATCCGTTGCCCGAAGAGAAGCGGATTGATCCCGCGCTCATCGAGCGTGCCCTGGCCACCGGCACCGTCGCCGCCGAGCTGCGCATGATCCCTAACCAGCCCATCAACTTCCCCGACCAGGGCGAACGCTTCCAGGCCCGCGGCGGCATGTTCGAGGACGAGTTCATCGCCTACACCTGGGACAAGTTCCTCAAGACGCAGGCCGACATCTGGCCCGCCCGCCTGCCCATGACCAAGGCCAGCGTCCGCGCCATGGACACCATCTCCGCGCTGATGGCCTCCGACCAGGGCGGCAATTACAAGGTCGAAAAATTCTTCGTCTCCGGCGGCTCCAAGCGCGGCTGGACCACCTGGACCACCGCCGCCGTCGACCCCCGGGTGATCGGCATCTCGCCCATCGTCATCGACCTGCTCAACATCGAGCCGTCCTTCGTCCACCACTGGCGCGCCTACGGCTTCTGGGCCCCCGCCGTCAAGGACTACGAGAACAAGGACATCATGAGCTGGCGCAAGTCCCCCGAGTACACCGCCCTCATGAAAATCGTCGAGCCCTTCGAGTACCGCAACCGCCTAAACATGCCGAAATACATCGTCAACTCGGCCGGCGACCAGTTCTTCCTGCCCGACTCCTCGCAGTTCTACTTCGACGACCTCAAGGGCGAGAAGTACCTGCGCTACGTTCCGAACTCCGACCACTCCCTGCGCGGCACCGACGCCCGCGAGAGCATCGTCGCCTACTATGACGCCCTGCTCCGCAATGAGCCGCGCCCCAAGTTCTCCTGGAAGTTCGAAGAGGACGCCATCCGCGTCACCAGTGAAACCAAGCCCTCCGCCGTGAAAGTCTGGCAGGCAACGAACCCCGACGCCCGCGACTTCCGCATGGAAAAGATCGGCAAAGTCTACGTCGCCGCCGACCTCACCGAGACCGCGCCCGGCGTCTATGTCGCCAAGGTCCCGAAACCCGCCAAGGGCTGGACCGCCTACCTCGTCGAACTCACCTACCCGAGCGGCGGCAAGTATCCTTTCAAGTTCACGACCCCCGTGCGCGTAACGCCGGACGTGTACCCGTTCCCGGAGCCGAAGATGGGCCGCTCGACGCCCGCGGCGCCTTAAGCCGCGAACGGATTGTCGATCACATACCGCCACCCGCCGTCCGCGCCCCGGCGCGCGACCTCGGACGTCTGCCCCCCGCTCCGGATCGGCGCGCCGTCGCGCCCCGTCCCGCTCATCGACCACTTCGAGGAGAGCATCGCGAGGTCGCCCTGTTCGAGCGAGTACACCACGCCTTCGAACGTCATCGTCAGCTTCGCCGCCACCATCGCCTGCATCGCCTTCCGGATCTCGGCGTGCCCGCGCGCGATCCGTCCCGGCGCGGAAACCAGCACCGCGTCCGGCTCATACAGCGACACCAGACCGTCTACGTCCCCGGCGTTGAAGTACGTACCGAAGGCTTTCTGCAGTTCTTCGAGTTGGGTAACGGGCATGACTCGGGAAGTGTACTACGCCGCGGGCTTCCCGGCGAGCCCGCTCGTCTTGCCGAACGCCTGCCGGACCGCGGGCGTCCACAGGTACACCAGAATCACCACCGGTATCGCCGTGAACTTCACCAGATCCCACCAGCCGTCGCCGCGGAACAGATAGCTCCCCAGCCCTCCCAGCAGGCTCAGCGTCACGCTCCAGATCCCCAGCGTCCACGCCCAGCTCCGCAGCCGGAACGCCCCGTACGCCAGCACCAGGCTGAACAGCGGTCCGATCAGCTTGAACAGGCCCACCACCAGGCCGATCACGCCGAGCGCTTGGTTGTCGAAGTAACTGCTCGCCAGTTTGGCCGCGCCCAGCAGCAGCACCGGCCACACCAGCCCGAACACGCCCTGCGCCAGGGCCAGCCACGCCAGAATCGTCACGCCGAGAGGTCGTTTCGTCATAAGCGGATTAGTTCCAGTCGCACCCGATCGGCTGCCCCGGCGGCGCCTCCGCCGGACGCGTGATCGGGATCTCTTTCGGGTTCTCCTGGTAATACTTGATCTGCGCCGCCGCGAATTCGTAGTGCGCCTGCCACAGCGGATCCGCCGCCGCCGCACCCGCCAGGTACTTCCGCAGCCCCTCCAGCTTAGCCCACGCAATCGCCCGCGCCTGCGCTGCCGCTCCCGTATCGTGCACCAGCGCCAGCAAGTGATACAGCACCACCGTGTTCACCGTCCGCTGCACCTCGCCGAGCGGCCCGCCGCGCTTCGCGCCCTTCCACGTCGCCCCCACCAGCCGGTCGATCACCTCGCCCAGCCCGTCCATCGCCGGATCCGCCGCCCGCTGCTGGATCAGCCGCGCCGCCCGCTGCGGATTCAGAATCAGCCGCGCCGTCAGCCCCGCCGCCGCCTCCACCGGAGCTTGCGCGTCGAAAGTCAGCCCCGTGCGCCCGCGGAAGTTCTCCCGGTCCCGGTCGTAGCCGAACGCCGTCGGCGGAATCATCGCCAGCAGCTTCGGAGAAAGCGCCAGCGCCTCCGGCTGCAACGTCCCCAGCAGCGCGTCCAGCGCCTTCCGCTGCTCCGCCGCCGGCGCCACCTCAGTCACCTTCTGCCCGTCGCCCCGGATCGAGTACGTGTACCACACTCCGCCGACGCTCTTCGCCGCCGCCTCCGTCTGGTACCGGTGCAGCAGATACGTCGGCACCAGCACGTTCTCCAGATTCGACCACGGCTCGCCCGTCCGGATGCTGTTCTCCCCAAACCGCTCCAGCGCCCGCGCCCGCACCTTCATCAGCCGGTTCAGTTCTTCCGCCGCGTTCGCTCCGCTGTCCCACAAGTGACCCGCCGGGTGCGCGGAGCCCTCCGGGCGCGAATCGGAGTCCGTAATGAACTGATAGCCGTCCGCCGCCGCCTTCCGCAGGATCGCGTCCAGCCCCTTCTTCTCGTCCTCGCCCGCCCCGAACTGCCGGTACCCGAAGCTGATCGAGATCTTGTCCCACTCGCCGATCCCCGTGGCGTACGCATTGTCGAGCGTGGGCGCGCCCGCGCCCGCCAGGTCGATCCACGGGTGCGGGTAGTCCATCACCGACGCCCGGTTCTTCACGCTCGCCGCGAAGTTGTGCGCGATCCCCAGCGTGTGCCCCACCTCGTGCGCCGAAAGCTGCCGCAGCCTTGCCAGGCCCATCTCCAGCATCTTCGGCGACACCGCCTTGCCTTCCTCGTACGGCGCGATTACGCCCTCGGCGATCAGATAGTCCTGCCGCACCCGCAGGGACCCCAGCGTCACGTGCCCCTTCAGGATCTCCCCCGTCCGTGGATCCGAGATTGACCCGCCGTACGACCACCCGCGCGTCGAACGGTGCACCCAGTTGATCACGTTGTAGCGCACGTCCATCGGATCCGCGTCCGCCGGCATCACCTCCACCCGGAACGCATTGCGGAACCCGGCGGCCTCGAACGCCTGGTTCCACCACGACGCGCCTTCCACCAGCGCCGACCGGATCGGCTCCGGCGCGCCCCGGTCCACGTAATAGACAATCGGCTTCACAGGCTCATCCGAGCCGGGCTTCTTCTCCAGCCGGTGCCGCGCGATGAACCGCTTCACGATCCGCTCGCTCACCGGCGTCGCGTAATCCATATACTCGATACCGTTGAACGGCGCTCGCGGGTCCAGGTCCCGGGTCTTGTAGTTGTTGTCCGGTAATTCGATGAGTGAGTGGTGCTGGCGGATGGTGATCGCGCCCGCGAACGGCGCGTGCCGCCGCACCAGCGGACCCGGCTGGTCCGACGTCAGCGTCAGCGTCACCTCCACTTCGGTGTTCTTCGGGAAGTTGCGCGTCCGCGGCAGATAGAAGGCACTGCGGTTCGCGTCCAGCCGGAAGTTCCCCTGGCGCTGCCGCGCCAGCGTCCCCGCCACATCGTGCGCGTCCCGCAGGAAGAAAGCCGTGGCGTCCACCAGCACCTTGCCGCCGTCCTCGGCTTCCACCGCGAAACCCCAGTGCACCGACCGCCCAAAGGACTGTTCCACCGCGGCCCGTTCCGCCGCATCGTTCGAAATCGCGCGGAAGTTCAGGTTCTTCTCCACCAGAAACACCCGGTTGGCGACCCGTTCGAACCGCACCACCCGCTCCGCGCCGAGCTGTGCCCGGTCCAGGCCGATGTCGTTCGACCCCAGGCCCGCCGCCAGTCCGGACGCGTACAGGAAATCCTGGTCCAGCTTGTCGACCTCCAGCCAGAGCTTGCCGGATTTCTCATCCCAGTACATCGGAAAGTAACCGGCCATCTTCTGCGTCCCGGCGGTCTTTTCGGCAATCGTGGCGGCGGAGGAAACCAGCGCGCATCCGAACAGGGCAAAAGCGAGGATTCTCATGTCAGGTTGGAAGCTATCGTAGCGCAGGAGAACCTTCCCGGCCAGCGCCCGCCACGTTGCACCTCTCCGGGACCGGCTCGCTATCATAGGGACCGATGCGGGCTTGGATTCTTCTTGCCGCTTGCGTGGCGGCGCGAGCACAGTCTGGCTGCGGCGCGGCGGCCGTCTGGTCGCCCTGCGACATGGTGTTCGAACTCGACGCAGCCGAGGCGCGGGAGCACCCCCAGCCCTGGGACACCGTCGAGATCCGCGCCGAGGTTCGCTCCCCGGACTTCAAGACCTATCTCATCTACGCCTTCGCCGACTCCCCCCGCCGCCTGGTGTTGCGCGTCACCCCCACCATGCCCGGCGAGTGGACCTTCCGCCTCACCAGCAACCTCAAGCGCCTCAGCAACGCCCAGGGCCAGTTCAACGCCACTGCCTCCGAGGACCCCGGCTTCATTTCTCCCGCCAACGTCCACAACTGGAAGACCGCCAACAACAAGCCCCACCTCTGGATCGGCGAGAAGATCGGCGCCTTCACCGAGGGCGACCGCGCCGCCTTCGAGCGCTGGGCCGACGCCCGCGCCGCCGCCAGGTACACCCACGTCGCCGGCGTCGTGGAACCGAAGGCCATCGCCTGGCCGCCGAACTTCGCCCACTACCAGGAACTCGACCACCGGCTCGCGTTCCTCAATGCCCGCGGCATCGTCGCCGACCTCATCCTCGCGCCCGGCGGCAACGCCCTCGCCGATTGGCTGCCCAAGTGGCAGGAACGCGAGCGGCACCTCCGCTACCTCGTCTCCCGCTACGCCTCCTACAACATCACCTGGCAGGGCGTCGAGAACTTCGAGGAATACCGCGAGGGCCGCCCCCTGCTCAAGGAAATCGGAGAGCTGCTCAAGAAACTCGATCCCTACCTGCACCCCCGCTCCACGCACGCCAAGGTCACCAGCGCACCCCTCGCCGGCGACGGCTGGATGGACTACCGCGTCTATGGCACCCTCGAGCCCGCGGTCGGCCGCATCGAGCACCAGCTCTATGCCACTCCCGCCGTTTACGAAGGGGCAGGGAAGGACCACAAAGCGCTTTGGAGCGCAATGCTCAACGGCCAGTACCCCGCGCCCGCCGGCGTCGATCCCGAAGCCGCCAAGCGCTGGGCCGAGTTCCTCGAGAAAACCCGTTACTGGGAACTTGAGCCCTGGTTCGAAGTCGACGGCGGCCGCGCCATCGCCCTCGAGCGCGTCGCTCCCGACGAGCGCGACGGCGTCGAATACATCCTTTTCGTCGACAACCCCGGACCCGTCGAAGTCGGCGTCGCCCGCCACGGCTACGACGTCCGCTGGTACGCCCCCGCCACCGGCGAAATCGTGCCCGTAAAGGACTGGAAAGGCGAGCGCTTCACGGGTGAGCCGCCCAACCGCACTACCGACTGGGTGCTGCACCTGTCGCGCGACAAGCACAAGGAAAGCCTCAAGTCCTACAAATTCGAATCGCGCCGCATCCTGCAGCAGGACGCCGAAAACGCCCCCAAAATGCTTCCCTACGACATCGCCTCGCCCGGCGACGCGATGCCGCTGAGCGTCCCCGTGCCGTTCGAGGTCAAAATGCGCCGTGAGACCCGCGCCACCCGCACCATGCTCTTCCTCTGGCAGGGAGAAGTAGTCCTCGACGGCCAGGGCTACCGCGTCCTCTCCACCGAGCGCAGCGCCCAGGTGAAGGTCCCGCCCGAACTGGTCCGCAAGTCGCCCGCCGTCCTGAGTCTCCGGCTGTATGGACTGAACGCTTACGGCAAACTCTACGTCGTGGACAAGGTGGTCCGGCTGACCCCGTGATCCTGCTCGCCTTCGATACCAGTTCCGAACACGGCAGCCTCGCCCTCTTTCGCGACGGCCTCCTGCTCGAGGAGCGCGCCGTGGACGCGCCCGACGGTTTCGGCCATGTCCTGTTCGGGGAAATCGAGGCGCTGCTGGCCCGCCATGGCATCGCCCTGCGCCAGTTGAACCGAATCGCGGCGGCTTCTGGCCCCGGGTCGTTCACCGGGATCCGCGTCGGGCTCACCGCCGCCAAGGCGCTCGCCGAGGCCCTCGGATGCCAGGTGGCCGCCGTTTCCACCTTGCAGGCGCTGGCGAGCTTTGGATCCGCCGCCCGCCGCGCCGCCGTCCTCGACGCCCGGCGCGGCGAGGTCTACGCAGGTCTTTTCGGACCCTCCCTGGAGCCGCTGGCGGCCGAATCAGTAGGTCCGCTGACGGCTCTCGAAGCCGCTCTCGCCCCGGATGTCGAAATCGTGACGCCCGATCCCACCCTGCTTCCCGGCCGCCGGGTAACCACCGCCTCGCGCTCCCTGGCCGCCGCCATCGGCCGCCTCGGCCAATCCTCGGAACCTATGGATCCCGCAGGACTTGACGCAAATTACGTGCGCAAGTCCGACGCCGAGCTGTTCTGGAAAGAACCCCTCTGACAGGTTCCGGTGTGCTACCGTAATGAAGTAAGGTACTGGTCCGGGTTCCCGGCGAAAGACCGTCCGGGAGACCGCAGGTGACGTGTTGTCTGCGGACGCCCGGCGTATCTCATTGTCAGATTCATAGATAAGGCGGTTGCTCAAAGGCACCTGATGCGCACAGTCGACCTGATCAAACGGAAACGTGACGGCGAGGAATTGTCCGCCGAAGAGATCGCATTTCTGGTGGAAGGCTACACCGCTGGCTCCATTCCCGATTACCAGATGGCCCCGTTCTTGATGGCCACGTTTTACTCCGGCATGTCGGACCGCGAAGTCAGCGCGTTGACCGATTCCATGATCCGGTCCGGTGAGACCATTGACTTGTCGGGGATCCCGGGCGTCAAAGTCGACAAGCATTCCACTGGCGGCGTCGGCGACAAGACCAGCCTGATTTCCGCGCCCATCGCGGCCGCCGCGGGCGTGCCCGTGCCCATGATGTCGGGTCGCGGCCTCGGTCACACCGGGGGAACGCTCGACAAGCTCGAATCCATTCCCGGTTTCCGTACCGACCTTTCGGTCGATGAACTGAAGGCACAGGTCGCCAAACTGAACCTCGCGTTCATCGGGCAGTCGCCGCAGGTGGCGCCCGCCGATGGCAAGCTCTACTCTTTGCGCGACGCGACGGCCACCGTCGAGTCGATTCCGCTGATTGCGTCTTCCATCATGTCGAAGAAGATCGCCGAGGGCGTGGATGCCATGGTGCTCGACGTCAAGGTCGGCTCCGGCGCCTTCATCAAGCGGCAGGTGGATGCGCGGCGTCTCGCGCAGATGATGGTCGGCATCGGCCGCCGCGTGGACAAGCGCGTCCAGGCCCTGATCACCGACATGAACCAGCCGCTCGGCTATGCCGTCGGCAACGCCCTCGAAGTCATGGAAGTTTCGCAGACGCTGCAGAACGCCGGTCCCGCGGACCTTACGCGCCTGTCGCTGGAACTCGCCGCGCGCATGATCTTCCTCGGTAAGCTCACCAAGACCCTCGACGAAGCCCGCGAACTGGCGCAGAAGAAGCTGCTGGACGGCTCCGCCTACCGCCGCTTCAAGGAAGTGATTCAGGCCCAGGGCGGCAACCCGCAGGTGCTCGACCGCTTCGAAATGCTGCCCAACGCCACCGGCGCGCGCGAAGTCACCACCACGCGCGGCGGCTACGTTTCGGCCGTCGACGCCGAGTCCGTCGGCCGTGCCGCCATGATGATCGGCGCCGGCCGCGACACCAAGGAAGACGCCATCGATCCTGCCGTGGGCGTGATCCTCGAGGTCAAGGTCGGCCAGAAGGTCGATCCCGGCGCGGTGCTCTGCCGCCTCTACTACACCGGCGAAGAGCGCGTCGAGGAAGCCGCCGAAGTCTGCGAAGACGCCTTCCGGATCTCGAACAACGCTCCCGAGGAGCGCGAGCTCATTCTCGAAGTCGTGGGGTAGATAGTTGACAAAGTCAACTAATTTAGTTGACTTTGTCAACCATTCGCCTCTCCACGGCACATACCAATTCGCGCAACTGACAGTCCTCCATCCGTTCGGTCGAAGGCCCGGCGGGTGCGAGCACGATGGTGATCCGTTCCCTCTAACCCCCGGATCAAGTCACCTGGCGGGAAACGGGAGTTCGAAGTCTTCGGCGAAGATCGCGGAGATCAGCTAAGCTCACTATCTGCAAGCAGTTATTGCGAATACTGCGCCTCCGGGGTGAGAGCGATTGGCGGCCACGCCAGCGCGTGCTAGCCTGGGCCGAACCACCGTGGCGGCCATCACGCAGCACGATCTCAAACCGGTGACCTACGGGAGCCCAAGCTTCCGGAGAGCCCGGTTTCGAGGCTTCGACGTCACCGACATCCGGTTCGCCGCAGGACTGGTGCTGGAACCGCACACTCACGACCGGACCGTGTTCGCGGTGACCATGGAGGGCGCCTGGGACTCCGTCATGCTGGGTCGACCGCGGGACTGCCGGCCGGGCTTGGTGCTCACGGAACCCGCCGGCGAGCGCCACGCGAATCACTTTGGGGCGGCCGGCGCCCGCGTTCTGATCATCCAGGCGGATCCCACTGACGATGACCGGCTGCGTCCCTGCGCGAGGCTCCTGACCGGTATCCACGTCCTGCCGCAGCAGGAAGTAACCTCGCTCGCGCGCCGCGTAGCCGCGGAACTCGCGGACCCGGATCCGTTCGCGGCCCTCGCCGTCGAAAGCGCCGCGCTCGAGATGTTCCTGCTTGCGGCACGCGCTGAGACTCGCACGCACCGGCAACCCCCGGCATGGGTGCGCTGCGCCCGGGACTTGGCGCACGATTGCTTCCGGACCGACTGGTCGCTCGACGCCTTCGCCGCGGTCCTCGCCGTCCACCCGGCGCACCTGTCGCGAGCGTTTCGACGGGAATACGGAGTGACTCTGGGCGACTACATCCGGCGCCTGCGCCTGGAGTGGGCCGCCCAGCGCCTCTCCGCATCGAGCGAACCGATTTCCCGCATCGCGGTGGAGGCAGGCTTCGCGGACCAAAGTCACTTCACCCGAGCGTTTACGAAGTTCGCCCGCGTGACTCCGGGAGCGTACCGCCGGTCGAGGCGTGCGCGGCGGGACTAGGGTTTCACTTGGACGTTGCCGCTGGTGAGCGCCCAGGTGCGCGCGTTCCCGTCCGGCCAAGGACGTGCCGCGCAGTAGGCGGCCGACGTCGGCAGCCCCGCGCTGCCTTCGAAACCGACGAACGTAGTTCGATCGTCGTTGGCGTCATCTCCCTCGCCGGAGTCGAGCACCCGGAACCAGATGTCCCGTCCCGGCTCGTGGACCGCCTGCTGAAACGCGGGGTTCGTGGAGTTGTTCTGCGTCACTACGCCTCCGATCCAGGCTCGGCCCGTGGCCGCGTCCACCGCCAGGCAGGTCACTTCACCGTGAAACTCCACACCCACGCTGTCGGCCTTGTGATGGAACCGGCCAGAAGCAGCACCGCCTTCCTTGGCGTTGGCGCTGAATGCGAACTGTACCGGTACGGTTCCGGAGAGCAGGTAGTGTCCGCCGCCGCTGGCGTGCGAATCTACGCCCCGGTCGGCGACGGCCGTGCCGGCTGCGAAAATTGACGCCAATCCGAGAACCGCGACTGCCCCCGCGACGGCAGCCGCCGCGCGAGACGCCCGGTGCCGGGACATGATGGATCGAGACATGCAATGACCTCCTGTTGCGTAATCCAGCCTTGGCTGGACGCTAGGCCAATGCTACGGAAACAGCCCGGCAGGGTCTTGCACATCGCCAGCAAACTTGCCTCGGCTTGCGCACCCGAGGCCGCGGCAGTACTACGTTTGCCTGCGGGTCACGGCAGGTACCGCCGATCGCACACACCGCCGGCACTGGGAGGCATGCAGCGCCATTCCAGCCGGACGTCGGTGAACCCGTCTTCCGTCAACACCCGCCTCAGGGACTCCAGGGCAGGCGCACACCGCGGCCGCTTAGAGCGCCAGCTCGAAGACCCGCCAGACTGCGGCACGGATCTTCGCACGGTACCCTGTAACCTCGGCCGGCGGCAATCGGTCCCCGAAGCGCCAGTCTCCGGTGGCGTACCGCACCACCCGGACGACATCCTCCGTGGCCGGGCCGGAAATAGCCAGGAAAGCCTCGGAATCGTGGATCGAGACGACCGGCACGATCACCTTCGCTTTACCTTGGAGCCCGATCACTTGCGCGGAACGGACGAGAGCCTGGCGGAGACCCCCCAGCAGTTCCTCCCGGTCAGCCGGGGACGCCGGGAGATCCGCGGGGGTGAGCACACCGATCCCGTCGGGCAGCTTCACTCTGCCCTCCAGAATCCTATCGATTTGCGGAGGCCGGAGCTCTCTGAAGAGGGGCCGGGTCAGGGAGAGCTCGTTTTTCTGGCCCGCAGCGCGCGGCGGCGGAGCCTGCACGACGACTGCGCCGATCACCTCAGGCACAGGCGTGGAGGCGACGAACTCCCGCAAACGCGCGGCCAGCGGGACATTCGGGTTAGGCTGCACCGGCTTGAAGCTGCCGGCGAGGAGAGGGCCGTCGAGCGAGGGATAAGCGTCGAGACAAAAGCCCGAATCGTACGAGCACATCGCCACCGACGAATCCCAGCGCGCCGCCGCGATCAGCGGTTGGCCTGCGCCACCCCGGAGGTTCGCGTCGCCCACCCAGTAGGCGCGCCACTTGATCAGCGGCAGGAGATCCTTGAAGAGGGCCTGCAACTCACCGGGAGCACTCTCGCCCTGGCCGAAGGCGGCGGCCCCGAAGATGTGGAAGCCCGCGCAGGCGACGGCAAGGAGCCGGGTCACGGCGGGCTCACCTCCAGAGATGCGGGCGGGGACTTACAGGTGCGGCTCGATCATCTTCTGCAGGTCGCCCTTGCCGACGGCGCCCACCTGCTGCGCGACCACTTTGCCGCCCTTGAACAGCAGCAGCGTCGGGATGCCGCGCACGTTGTAACGCGAAGCCGTCCCCATATTCTCGTCGACGTTCAGCTTGCCGACCTTCACCTTGCCGGCGTAGTCGTCCGCAATGGCGTCCACCGTGGGACCGATCATGCGGCACGGCCCGCACCACTCGGCCCAGAAGTCCACCAGGACGGGCGTCTCCGCGTTCAGCACATCCGCGTCGAAGGCGGCATCCGTAAAGTTCAGCGTGTTCGTACCAGCCATGTTCTTTGCTTTCTCACTCTCCCCGGCTACTGATGCGTAGCGGGGCAGGGAAGATTCAACCTCAGCTTAACAGATGACGGTATAAGGCGGCGTAATCGCGGGCGGCGTGGTCCCAGGAGAAGTCCTGCGCCATGGCCCGGCGCATCATGGATTGCCAGTTGTCGCGGTCGTTGAACCAGGAATCGATGGCAAACCGGAGCGATCCGTACAGATCCCAGCCGGACTCGCCCCAGAACTTGAACCCCGTCCCCGGCTGCACCGTGTCGTCGAGGCCGCCGGTGGCCCGCACCACCGGCAGCGTGCCGTAGCGGAGCCCGTAGATCTGGTTCAAGCCGCAGGGCTCGTAGCGGCTGGGCATCAGAATCATGTCGGCGCCGGCCGTGATGCGGTGCGAGAGCGAGTTGTCGTAACCAATGCGGACGCCGATTTTTTCGGGGCGCGCGGCGGCGAACCAGCGGAACAGATCCTCATACTTGCGCTCGCCGGACCCGAGGATGATGAACCGCGCGTGCTCATTGGCGAGCTTGTGCATGATCTCGGCGACGAACTCCAGGCCCTTCTGGTGCGCGAAGCGGGTCACCATGCCGATGACGGGCCAGTCGGGCTCGGCGGGCATGCCGAAATCGGCGAGCAGCGCGCGCTTGCACTCCTGCTTGCCGGCGAGGTCCGCGGAAGAGTAGTGCGCGGGCGCGTAGTGGTCATGCTCGGGGTTCCACTGGCGATAGTCCACGCCGTTCAGGATCCCGAACAACTCATGCGAGCGGGCGCGGAGCAGGCCGTCCATGCCGAAACCGAACTCCGGGGTCTGGATCTCCTTGGCGTAGGTGGGGCTGACGGTGTTCAGTGCGTGCGAATAGACCAGGCCGGCCTTGAGGTAGTTCACGGAGCCGTGGTGCGCCAGCAGGTCCGAGCGGAAGAGGCTGCCGTCGAGGCCGACATCCTCGAGAACTTCGCGGCCGAACTGGCCCTGGTAGCCGAGGTTGTGGATGGTAAAGAGGGTCTTGATGCCCCAGAAGGTCGGGTCGCCGGCAAAGGTGTGGCGGAGGTAGCAGGCGGTGAGCCCGGCGGGCCAGTCGTGGGACTGGATGATGTCGGGCCGCCAGATGAGGCGCGCGATTTCGAGCGCGGCGCGGGAAAGCAGCGCGAAGCGGCGGTGGTTGTCGCCGAAGTCGCCCCACATGTCGGAGTAGACGCCCCAGCGGTCGAACAGGGGAGTGCAGTTCACCAGGAAATAGCGGACGCCGTCGATCACCGCCTGGTCGATCGCGACCTGGTAGTAGTGGGGTCCCATCCAGATATGCATCTGGTGCCAGATACGCTCGGCCCAGTGGACCTCGGAGTTGCCGTAGCGCGGCATGACAACCGCCGTTTCGACACCCTGGCGCTGGAGAGCCTGGGGAAGCGCGCCCAGCACGTCGGCGAGGCCTCCGGTTTTGACGAAGGGGTTCGCTTCGGAGGTGACCATCAGGACGCGCATGACGGATATGGTGGCACAATCGCCGGCGGTCCCAGGCGGACGCTGCCGCCGGTGGGGCCGTCAGCGGGAGCGGCGGCGCCAGGCCAGTAAAGCGAAGCCGGCGGCGAACAGGCCGAGCGTGGCGGGTTCGGGGACCGCGTTGGTAACCAGGTCCGCGGATCCGCCATCGACGAACACCGAGGCCGACGTCGAGCCATCGGAGATCAGGTCGATCTGCACGACCGGTCCGGCGGCGAGCAGGAAATCACCCTCGGCCGACAGCAGGGAGATGAAGAACGCCGTGTCGATGCCGGTTCCGGCGGGGCTGTCCAGCAGCGGGCCGGCGAAGGTCACCAGCAGACTGAGCGTGTCGCCGAAGGCGATCGCCTGGAGGTAGGTGTTCGGATCCACCCCCGCGGTATTCGTGAGCACCAGGTTGCCGCCCGCCAGGGTTCCCGTAGCGCTGCCCGTGGTGGTGGGCGAGCCCGTGAGTCCGCCCGAGGGAACGAAATTGGTGATGGCCGCGGTGGCGCTCTGGCCGCCCGCAGACCCCGGGTTGAACTGGAGGTCGAGGAAGCCGGAGCCGAGGCCCGTGGTGTCGATGGTCACCTGGTACGACACCGTACCGGCAAAGGAAACCGCGGCCGCGGCTAGTAACAGGATCAGTTTCTTCATGGCGATCAGAGCACCCCGCTGTAGAGCTTCGCAACGTAATTCAGGGCGCTGACGCCCGTGCTGGAAAATTGCAGCGGCACGGAGATAGTCTGGCCCGGGGCAATCGTACCCTGCACGGTGATGTACGGCGATCCCGCTTCGGTACCGGTACGGTTCACCAGGGTCCAGCCGCCGGCGAGGTTTGAGAACAGTACCTGTAGCGGCGCGGCGATCGCGCCCGCGCCGGTGTTGGTGATGCGCAGCGTTCCGGAGTAGATGTTCGTCACGCGATTGAAGAACAGTCCGGAGCGGGCGAACGACACCGTGGTAGCCTGCAGCGGCGCCTGCGCGAGGTACACCACCGGCGGATCGTGATCGGAATACCGCTCCGGACCGGTGGTGTTCCGCGCCGTCGCCGGGAAATCCGCGTTGTTGCGGGCGTACGCGAACCGGGTGACAAGCGGCGCCAGGCGGGAACTCGCCAACGCCTGGTCCAGCGTCTGGGCGCTGCCGTCGAAGGAGAACGAATAGCGCTGGTCCGCGGTCACGAGCGTGTTCAGGTTGACGTAGTTCGGGTCGACCACATCGGCCGAGGGCAGCAGCACCTGGTCCGCCGGCGCGGGCGACCCGAGGATGGCGCCCACCATGTCGATGTACCCATCGTTGAACTCGAAAGCGTTGTAGTCGCCGACGATCAGGACCCGCGCGCCCGCCGCCTGCAGGCTTTGAGCGAGGTTGGCCGTAAAGGCGGCCTGAGCCTGGCGTTCGGCGCGCCGGCGGGCGCTGGTGTTAATGTTCGACAGCGCCAGGAAATGGACGTTTACGACGGTGAGGTTGCGCACCAGGTCGGTGCCCGCGCGCGCTACGGTCAGATCCATCACCAGCGGCGGCCGGTCGAACGTCGCGGTGGGCGATCCATTCTCAGGGTTGATGTAGGTGTCGGTGGCGCCCACCTGGGTGACGCTGTTCACCGTGACGCCGGCGCCGCCGCGCACCAGGAAGCCCACGTCGATGCCGCTCGGATCGGTGCCCTCGGTGGGCAGGAAGGCCTGGTAGTTGAGGGCCGGGTCATCGGTGTTGAGTTTCGTGGCGATGGCCTGCAGCGTGGACAGGTTCTCTACCTCCTGCACCGCCAGGATGTCGGGCGAGCCCAGCACGGTCCGGACGGCCAGGGAGAGTTTCGCCAGCCGGTTGGCAAATGCGGTGTCGGTGAGGACCGCGCCGCCGCCCGCGGTGGTGTCGTAGAACCGCTCCAGGTTCGCGCTGGCGACGGTGAACTCGGCAGCGGTCTTGGCGGGTACGGCGGTCGCGCCGCTCAGCCCGCCGGTGACGGTGCCCGAACCGGGGTCCGGATTCAGGGTGTAGGTGCGGAAACCGAAATCGAGCACGCCCGTGACGTTCGTGATCACGGCGCCGGTGGAGACGTTCCACTGGGCGGCGCCGGTCTGGCCGTCGCTATCCACGCGGATCCGCTCGGCGTTGGTATCGAAGCGCGCCGTGTTGGCGGGCGTACCGGCCGGCGGCGGCTCCGTGAGCGGGATGCCCGGTTCGCGGAACGGCCGCGCCACTCCGGTGACGACGGCGACGAATACGCCGTTGCTGGAGGCCGTCGCGGTCGACTCGGTGACGGTGCCGAGCGTCGGCGCCACGGCGGTGAGCGATGCAAAGCTCACGCGCATGCCTTCGTAACGCTCGAGTTGTTGGATCTGTTCGAGCGTGGAGCCGCCGGTGGGAGTGTTCGCGCTGGTCAGCGGAATCGCCGCCGGGAGGGGGTTGCCGGTGGAGACCGCGACGACGGAGGGGCCGGTGATCTCCGTGAGAGACACCCCGTTCGGGTCGGTCGTCGAACCCTTGAACTCGATCACCGTTCCGGTCACTTCCACCGAGTTGCCGACGGCGGCGCTCGCGGGCGGCGCGGAGCTGGTGAAGACGAAAATGCCCTCCGAGGTCGCCGGATCGGCGTCCGTCAGAGCGTCCGGCGTTTGCAGGAAGAACCCGTTGGACTTCAGCGCGGTCACGATGCCGCTGGTGCGCACGACGGCCGCCTCCAGCGGTGAAATGAGGCCGGTTCCCTGGATCTGGCTGATGGCCGTGAGCGGCGGCGGCGGGGGCGGCGGCGCGCTGCAGTTGTTCCCCGGCGCGGTGCTGTTGCGCGGGTTGGGCGCACCCGAAGCGAAGTCCGCGGAATTGACGTTCGTGTCGGCGCAGCCGTTCGACCCGCGCAGCGCCGCGGTGGTGTTGCTCAGCCCCGGCGCGGCGCCCGCGCCTTCGAACTGATTCGCCGTGCCATAGCCCACGAAATCAACGATCCGCCCGCCGGAGACCCCCTCGCCCGCGGTGAGGGCCGTCGCGCACGAGTTCAGCAACGCGACTTTACCGGCGGTCGCACTCATGGCGGTGAGCCCGGTGGCGTCCGGCGTGGGCAGGTTGGTGGTTCCGCCCGCGCCCTGCGCGAGCTGCACCAGGTAGTACTTGCCCGGATCGATGCTGCCGCTGAGCGGGACGTTCTGGTTGTTGGAGAGCGTGAACGTCCCAGCCGACGATGCGTACTGCACGCACCAGCCGGTAAGGGACTGGCTGCTGGTGCCACGGTTGAACAGCTCGACGAAGTCGTTGCGCAGCGTGGCGCCGCTGTTGCCGCCGCCGCTGTACACCTGACTGATCACGACCTGCCCCGGAGCGCGCAGAGCGACGGCGAGGACCGACAAGAGAAGGATACGGAGTCTCATAGAAGGGGCTGAGCGAGGTTCAGCCCTACGAGCATAGCCCGGCGCGGTGTCGTTTGGGTTACTGAAATAAGCGGTTTAGTACTAGCGGCGTCAGGCCCGCGCCGGGCGGTCGGTGACCTTCCACTTCGCTTCGTCGAAGTACAGCACCTTGCCGGTCCGGTAGCTCATGACGGACATCGAGACCAGCACCTGCGCCTTGGCCCCGGTTTCGACATCGAGGCGCGGCTTCTGCCGGGTCCGCATGCAGGCGAGGAAATCCTCGACGTGCGCGCGGGTGGTGTCGGTGGTCTCCACCGGGATGCGGATGGGGGCGTCACCGAACTTGGCTTTGTACTCGGGCGTCGCGGCGCGCTCCGGCTTCACGGTGATTTCGCTGGTTTCGCCCTCGAACCGGCCATGCTCGACCATGATCAGGCTGGCGTTCTTGCCGCGGATGAGCCCGGGGATGTGCTGCGAGTTCGCCATCGAGGAGCTGAGCACCAGGGAGTGACCCTGCTTGTACTCGGCCATGAGATGGAAGGTGTCGGGCACCTCGCGGTCCTTGTACGCGTAGATGCCGCCGGAGGCCATCACGCGGTGGGGGAATTGCGGCTCCGGCCAGCAGAGGTTCATCGGCGCGATGACGTGGTAGAAGAGATCGGTCGCGATGCCGCCGGAGTAGTCCCAGAACTTGCGGAACCGGAAGAAGCGTTCGGCGTCCCATTCGCGCCGGGGCGCGGGGCCCAGCCAGGTTTTCCAGTCGATGTAGTCGTCGCCCTCGCCGCGGGGACCGGCCTTGGGATCGATGCGCCAGTTCCATTCGCCGTCGAGCGAATTGCGATGGTAGGACCCCTGGCTCATGATGACGGGTCCGATCATGCCGTCGGCGATGGCTTGCTTGGCCTTTTTCCACTGGTCGCCGGCGGTGGTTTGTGACCCGACCTGAACGATCCGCCCGGTGCGCTTGGCGGTCTCCACCATGAGGCGCGCTTCGTCGACGGTGTGGCACATCGGCTTTTCGACGTAAACGTCCTTGCCGCGCTCCATGGCGGCGATGGCGATGCGGGCGTGCCAGTGGTCCGGCGTGGCGATGAGGACGGCGTCGACATCCGGGCGGGCGACGATCTCGCGCCAGTCGAGCGTGCCCGGGCAATTGTACTTGCGGGTCCCGTTGCCGACGCGCCGCTGCCAGGTATCGCAGACGCCGACCACCTGACAGGTGTTCTTGTCCTGGCCGATCTTGTGGAAGGCTTCGATCACTCCGGAGCCGCGTCCGCCGTTGCCGATCACGGCCACCTGGATCCGGTCATTGGCGCCGAGCACGCGCGGCGTCATCCGCGACGAGCTGCCGGCAAACAGAGCGGGGGCCGCGGCAAGCCCCGCGGCGGACTTCAGGAACTCGCGGCGGGCGGAAGCGGAAGACATGTCCCGAACAGTGTATCGCGGCGCGGGTTCAGGCGCGCTGCGGCGTGGCGATGCGCGCCGGCTTGCGGAAGGTCCGCCACCAGATATACAGGCACAGGATGTCGGCCATGGGGATCAGCAAATCGATCACGGTGTTCTGCACGCCCCATTGCCGGAGGGCATGCGCCACGGCGATGGCGGTGACTTTGAGTCCCACGCCGGCCGACACCAGCAGCATCTGGAGGTCGGCGCCGCGCTGGCGCACCAGGACACTCCACAGGATCAGGTTCAGGATGGCGGCCGAGAAGTTGAGGTTGCGGCTCACTTCCGTCATCCGGCCGAGGTATCCCCGGGTCCAAGGCTGCAGAACATACACGGAGTGCAGGAAGATGACGAGCACGCCGAGCGCGACGGCCCGGCCCACCGGAGCCCGCAGCGGCTGGTCCCCAAGCGCCCGCCAGATCAGCAGGATCACCAGCAGGAACAGCAGTAGATTGATGACCAGGTCGTCGGTCCAGTAGATGCGCGCGTAGGTGTTCCGGTCAAAGGAGCGCAGCGCCAGTTGCTCGACCACGCTGGTGACCAGCAGTCCGGCGCAGTAGACCAGGATGAAGGGGTAGGCCCGAAAATACTCGTTGCGGAGGATCGCCTGAATCACCAGGATCTGCAGCGTGATCCCGACGGCGTAGGCAATTACCCACGGGATGTCGCCCAGCGAGAGGCCTAGAAACACTTAGGGGTTCCTCCCGGAGGGAAGAACCCCGTTAAGTTCGAGCTTCAAGTTAGGCCGCGAAGTCTCCGCCCTCACCAACCTTCGGAGGCGGCGTGAGACCGTGCGCGATCTGGAAATCACCGCCTTCACCCACCTTCGGGGGCGGTGTGAGGCCATGGGCGACTTCGAAATCCCCGCCTTCGCCAACCTTCGGCGGAGGAGTGAGGCCGTGCGCCCAGTCGTTGCCCTCACCGACCTTCGGCGGAGGCGTGAGACCGTGCGCGAAGTCACCGCCTTCACCGACCTTCGGTGGAGGCGTAAGGCCATGGCTGAAAAGGACTTGCTCAGACCCGGTTCCCATCCCGATCACGCCGAACGCAAGCGCCAGCGCGAAAGTCGAGCAGATTGTAGCACAGAAGACCGAGCTGCTTAGAAACTTCTTCATTGCGTCACCCAAGGGCTTAGGCACCCAGTACAAAGCACGTCAGGGAGCTAAGTTTGTTCCCTTAGAGCATAACTAAGTACTACTCCGGATTCAGCTAGGATTTTTCCTTAGTACGAACTCAGTGTTATGCCTTACTGAGCCGGACGTAGCCGGAACACGGAACGGACCGCAATGAAGATGTTAATCAGGCCGAGGCCGCTGAGGGCGCCTTTGAAGGCTGGCTGGAGCCAGAGGTTCTCGAGGGCGGGGCTGTAGGTGAGCCAGAAGTTGAGTTCCCAGCCGTCCAGCCAGGGGAAGACGAGGAGGAAGATGCCGACTTCGAAAGTGAAGATAGCAAAGCAGATACGGAGCAGGATCAGGGGCCAGGAGCGGCGCTGCGGGGGGGCGTCGTCGGCGGCGGCGGCGGAAATGGGTTGGTCGGGGGTCATGGGGATCCCGCGGCGGTGTCGAACGCGAACAAGTCGATTTGTTTCAGTATCGGGTATCCCTGCCAGGCGGGAAAGGGGGAACTTTCGCGGACGGGCTGGAAACTGAAGCGATGCAGGGACGTGGGTCCGTGGAGGGCGAGGGCGCGGAGGTGGTCCGGGGTCGAGTAGCCCTTGTTGGAGGCCAGGTTGTACTGAGGGAAGACGCGGTCCCAGTCGGCCATGGCTGCGTCGCGGGCGACCTTGGCGATGATGGACGCCGCGGCGATGGAGGGACACCGGGCGTCGCCGTGGATCAGGGATTTCTGGGCGAGGGGCAACTCCACCGTGACGGCGTCGATGAGCAGGTAGTCGCAGCGGACCGCCAGCTTCTCGACGGCGCGCTTCATCGCGAGACGGGAGGCCTGGAGGATGTTGCGCCGGTCGATCTCGAAGGGATCGGCGGCGGCGACGGCCCAGGCGCGGGCGCGCTCGCGGATGCGCTGCGCCAGCTCTTCGCGGCGTTCCGGTTCGAGGACCTTGCTGTCGCGAAGGCCGCGGAGGGGCTTTTCGCCCAGAACCACCGCGGCCGCGAACACGGGTCCAAAGAGCGCGCCGCGACCGACCTCGTCGAGACCGGCGACGGCCGCGAAGCCGGCCTCCCGGGCCAGCCGTTCGAAGCGGCTGCGACAGGCCAAGGCGTTAGTCGCGCTCTTTCAGGCGAGCCGCTTTGCCCTTGAGGTTGCGCAGGTAGTAGAGTTTGGCGCGGCGGACCTTGCCGGTGCGCACCACTTCGATGCGGTCGACCACCGGGGCGTTCAACGGGAAGATGCGCTCCACGCCGTGGCCGAAGCTGATCTTGCGCACCGTGATGGTGCGGCCCATGCCGATGTTGGCTTGCTTGATGAAGGTCCCTTCGAAGGCCTGGAGGCGTTCCTTGTCGCCTTCGCGGATCTTCACGTGGACGCGGATGGTGTCGCCGATCTGGAAGGGCGGGTGCTTTTCCTGCCGCTGGTACTTGTCGAGAACCTTCTGCAACGCTGCCTGAATCATGACTTCTGTCTTCCTCTCAAAAACTTACTCGCCCAGCAAGTCCGGGCGGAGACGGCGCGTCTTGGCGAGCGCCGCCTGGCGGCGCCACTTGCGGATTTCCGCATGGTTGCCGCCCAACAAAACCTCGGGGACCGGCCAGCCCCGGAACTCCGCCGGCCGCGTCCAATGGGGGCAGTCGAGCACGCCTTCCGCCCCGAACGATTCTTCCACGGCGGACGCCTCGTTGCCGAGGACGCCCGGCAGCAGCCGGGCAACTGCGTCCACCACCACCGCGGCCGCCAGTTCGCCGCCGCTCAAGACATAATCCCCGATCGACAGCTCGTCGTCGGCCAGATGCTCGGCCACGCGCTCGTCGACTCCTTCGTACCGTCCGCAGAGCAACAGGATCTGCTCCAAACCCGCCAACTCGCGCGCCGTTCGCTGGTTGAACCGGCGGCCCTGCGCCGACAGCAGGATCACCCGCTGTCCCGGACCGCGCTCGGGCCAGATCGACTCGACCGCCTCGAACACCGGCTCCGGCTTGAGCACCATCCCCTCGCCGCCGCCGAACGGCCGGTCGTCCACGGTGCGGTGCCGGTCCCTGGTCCAGTTTCGCAAATCGTGGACCGTGATGCCCACCCGCCCGGCTTCGCGCGCCTTCGCGACCACTCCATGCTCAAACGGCCCCCGGAAGAACTCGGGGAAAATCGTCAGCACATGGAACTGCATCGTCAATCCGGCGGCGCCTGCGCCGCGCTGTCCAACTCCAGCAAACCCTCGGGCGGCTCGATCTCGATCCGCCGCGCGGCCACATCCACCTGCCGGCAGATTTCCGGCACCAGCGGGATCCGGGCCTCGCCGTGGGGCCACCGCACCAGGAGCAGCGACGGACCCCCGGGGTCCTCCACCGCCACCACCCTACCCACCTCGCGGCCGCCGGCGAACACCTGGCAGCCGATCAGATCCGACTCGTAGTAGCGGCCCGCGGGGAGCGGCCACCGCTCCGCCTCCGGAACTTCCACCAGCACACCACGCAACGTTTCGGCCTGGTCCACCGAGTCGATGCCGGCGAACTTCAGCACCAGCCGCCCGTCGTGCCACCACAACTTCTCGACCGCGACCGCCCGGTCCCGCACCAGGACGCTGCGGAGGGCCGCGTAGCGTTCCGGAAAGCTGGAGAGCGGTTCGGCCACTACTTCGCCGCGCACCCCCCGGGGCCGCACGATTTCCGCGATGGCGACCCGGTTTTCGGCCACGGGCTACTCGAGGATCTCGAGGCTGTAGCGGCGGTTCAGCTTGGTTCCCACCGCCCCGAGCAGCGTGCGGATCGAGCGGGCCGTCCGGCCCTGCTTGCCGATCACCTTGCCCAGATCGTCCGGCGCCACGCGCAACTCGAAGACCGTCGCCTGCTCGCCGGCCACCTCCCGCACCTGCACTTCGTCGGGGGCATCCACCAGCGCCTTCGCGATCTCTTCCACCAGATCCTTCATGGTCATCTCTCCGGTCGTCTCTCCGGGCAAATCGGCATCCCGCCCTCGCCAACTCGATGCGGCCGCGCGGCCCGCGGGTGCTTACGCCGCGGGAGCCGGATGCGCCTTCAGCAGGCGGGCCACGGTGTCGGACGGCTGCGCGCCGTTCTTCATCCAATAGCCGATCCGCTCGTGGTCGAGCTTCACCTGCGCCGGCTGCGCCACCGGGTTGTAGTGGCCGACCACTTCCACCGCCCGCGAATCGCGGGCGCGGTCTTTCTCGATTACCACCAGACGGTAGGTCGGCTTCTTCTTTGCGCCGAACCGCGCCAACCGAATCATCAGCATCGCTTTCTCTTTACTCCTTGCGTGTCTCGCTAGAATCTCTGTGTTAACGGAAATCTTATCCGCCCAAGCCGCCGAACATTTCCTTGCCGAACGGCAGCTTCAGCTTGCCGAGCCGCTTGCCGAACATGCCGGCATTGCCGCCCATGAAACTCTTCATCATCTTGCGCGCCTGGGCGTACTGCTTCAGGACGTTGTTGACTTCCTGGACGCTGGTGCCCGAGCCCTTGGCGATCCGCTTGCGCCGGGCGCCGTTGATGATCATGTGATTGCGCCGCTCGTGCGGCGTCATGGAGTCGATGATCGCCACCACGTGGCTCATTTCCTTCTCATCGACCTTGAGGTTCTTCATGTCCTTCAAGGGGCCGAGCTGCGGCATCATGCCGAGCAGCCCTTCGAGCGGCCCGAGCTTGCGCAGTTGCTTGAGCTGGTCGCGGAAGTCCTCGAGCGTGAATTCGTCTTCGAGCAGCTTGCGCTGCATTTCCTCGGCCGAGCGCCGGTCGATGGACTCCTCCACCTTCTCGATGAGGCTGAGCACGTCGCCCATGCCGAGGATCCGGTTGGCGACGCGGTCCGGGTGGAAGGGTTCGAGCGCCTCGGACTTCTCGCCGACGCCGACGAACTTCAACGGCTGGCCGGTGACGCTGCGGATGGAAAGCGCGGCGCCGCCGCGCGCGTCGCCGTCCATCTTGGTGAGGATCACGCCAGTGATGCCGAGGCGCTTGTGGAACTCCTCGGCGCTCTTGACGGCGTCCTGGCCGGTCATGGCGTCGGCGACGAAGAGGATCTCGGTCGGGTTCAGCAGATCCTTCAATTGGTGGAGTTCGTCCATCAACTGGTCGTCGATGTGGAGGCGCCCCGCGGTGTCGAGCAGGATGACGTCGGAGCCGCGCTGCGTGGCCTCGCGGCGCGCGCCGCGGGCGATCTCGAGCGGCTGCTCGTCGCCCTCGTAAATCGGGAACTTCTGCGCGTGCGCCAGCACGGCGAGCTGCTTGCGGGCGGCCGGGCGGTACACGTCCACGGAAGCGAGCAGCGGCCGGTTGCCCTGCTTCGAAAGGAAACGCGCCAGCTTGCCCGTGGAAGTCGTCTTGCCGGATCCCTGCAGGCCGACGATCATGATCACGGTCGGGGGCTCATTGGCGAAGCGCAGCTTCGCCTGATGGGTCCCCAACATCTTCACCATTTCGTCACGGACGATCTTTACGACCTGCTGGGACGGCGACAGGGAGTCCAGCACTTCCTGGCCGAGGGCCTTTTCCTTGACCCCCTCCATGAACTGCTTGACCACTTTGAAGTGCACGTCGGCTTCGAGCAGCGCGACGCGGATCTCCTTCAGCGCGGCTTCCATGTTGGCCGCGGTGAGTTTCCCTTCGCCACGCAAGTTCTTGAAAACTCGCTGCAGCTTGTCGGACAGGTTCTCGAACATGACGTTGTGGGGGCGCGAGGGTAGGACCGGCGCACTGCTCCTGACGGCAGTCTTTTCCATTATAGATAACCGCAGCAGGGTTTGCCACCGTCCCGTGGCCGCTTCGGTCCTTCACCCCTTGCGCGGCGTGGCCCCCCCTTGGGGGATAGGGGGAATCTGCAGTCACAGAACTCGAAAAACTCAATCTTTCGGCTTTTCTATTGCTTAGCGAAACCGCACCGGCAGGCGGCTGGACCGGACCCGGCAGGATGAGGCCGGGTAAGGGGCACCCCGTTCGAGTGGGTGGTCCTCCCAGAAAGGAGATTTGAAGCCATGGGTGAGCCGATCATCATTTTCCCGCCTCCGCCGGAGGCGATCGAGTGCCTGCTGTGCGGGCTGGAGGCGTAGGCCGCCGGGCGTATTACAAATTCTTGATTTGGAATACGCCTAAGACCTGATATACTCGGGGCTCCGAAAATGGTCTCCGTTTTCGGAACCCCGAACGCTACGGAACCTGAGTCGCCCTTCGATGAGGAGAGCCGTCGCTGCTGGGGGTTTGCTGTTAGCCCTCGGCTGTGTGGGCTGGCTGAAGATTCGGGTCGGAGCGATCCAACCAACCCCCGGTGGCTGGAAAACGTCCGAGCTTCGCGACTTGGGTCGCGCCGCGTATGCTTTTGTGCAGCAGCGGGACGCCGCGCGGGCCCGCGATGCCTGCACGCGGGGCCTCGAACGGGCCAAGGCCGCGGGCGACCGCAGCGCGCAAGTCTTCTTTCTCAATTACCTCGGGTCACTCGACTTTCAGGCGTTCCGTTTTCGGGCGGCCGCCGATTCGTATCGCCGGGCGATCGACCTGGCCGGCGGCGAGGACCGCCTGGACCAGCTCCCTTCGTTGTACCTGAACCTTTCCTCTGTATATCTCCAGTTACAGGATGTCGAGCGGGCGGCCGCCGCGGCCGAGGCCGGGGTTGCCGCCGCCCGCCGGGTTCCGGAGTTCAAAAGTGAGGCCGAACTGCAACTGCAGCGGGCCGCGGTGCGGAGCCGGCAAGGCGATTGGGAGGCGGCGCGGGCCGCGCTGGCGGCCGGCATCGAGGCCGCGCGCCGGCGGCAGGATCTCGCCACGGAAGCCTTGGCGTGGTCGCGCTTGGGTGACGAATCTCTCGACCATGGCGAGATCGCGGCCGGCGAGCGGGCGCTCGCCGAGTCCTTCCGCCTGCGCAAGCTCCACCGCCTTCCCGATTTGGCACAGACCTACGGCCGCCTGGGCAAATTGAAACTGGCGCAGGGCGACCTGACCGCGGCGCTTCGCTTTACGGTTCTGGCGAAGGGATCCCCGATGCTGCCGGGCCGCACGCTGTTTCCCTATCAGATCGAGAATCAGCTCGGTAGGATCCTGGAGGCGCGCGGCGACCGGGGCGCCGCGCTGGAGGCGTATCGCCGCGCGGTGGAGGCGGGGCGGAGCTGGCGGCTGGAGGTGCCGGTGGCCGATGATGTGCTCGCGCGTGCCAATTCGGAACTGTACCGGCAAATCCTCGGCTCGTTTGTCGAACTGGGGGCGCGGCTGGCGTTGGAGCGCGGGGATACGCGGCTATCGCGGGAGGTCCTGCTGGCGGTTGAGGAGGAGCGGGCCTTTAGCTTCAACGCTGGCTTGGCGGCCCGGCGTCCCCTGCCGGAGGTTTACTGGGAGCAACTGGCGGAGTTGCGTGGTCTGGAAGCTCGCTTGCTCTACAAACGTACGACGGAAGCGCTGGAACGGGCCGGGCAGTTGCGCTGGCAGCTGTCGGAGATCGAAGCGGCCGCAAATTTTGGCGTCGAGCGAAAAGATCTGGAGAATTTTCTCCCTCAGAATTCACTTAGACATTTCCTGGGTGGAATTACGGAGCAGGAAGTCTGGTTCAGTTTGTATTCGGGTACTACGAGCACCTACATGTGGGCCGCCACCAAAGAAGGATTGAGTTTGAAACAACTACCCGGCCGGGACGCGTTGCGCAGCCGTATCTCGCTGTTCCGTCAAGCAGTTGGCGAGAACCGTCCGGAGCGGGTGGCGCTGGGCCGGCAATTCTATAGCGACCTTGCGGATGAAAGTACCGGAGCGGCGCGCAAGAAGTACTGGATGATTTCACCCGACGAGGTTTTGGCGGACTTGCCATTCGCGGCGTTGGTGACCGGGGAAGGCAAAGACGGGCCGCGGTACCTTGCCGCACGGCATAGCTTGGAGCTGAAAGCTCCGGGCTGGCGGAAGGCGGTTACCGGTGGGGCGCCGGTGTTGCTGGCGGCGGGGGATCCGGTGTACAACCTGGCGGACCCGAGGTTCGGACAGCGCCCGGCGGCGGGGTCAGGCTGGTTTCGGGTGGCGGCGAGCGAGCCGGGATGGCCGCAGTTGCACCGGCTGGCCGGGACGCTGCAGGAAGTGGAAGGCGCGGCAGCGGCTTGGCGGCGCTCGGGAGGGCAGGCGACGGTGCTGGCGGGGCGGGACGTGAGCGCCCAAGCTCTGCTGACGGCGCTGTCGGCCAAGCCGCGGGCGATCCATCTGGCGATGCACGTGGTGCCGGGCAGCCGGCCCGGCGAAGCACTGCTGGCGTTGGGGTGGAACCGTGAGGGCGAGTTTACGGTCTGGACCCAGCAGGACATCGCGGCTCTGCCGGTGGCCGGGGCGACGGTGGTGTTGAGCGGGTGCCATAGCGCGGCCGGTGAGCGGCTGGCGGGGAGCGACGTCCTGGGGCTGAGCCGGGCCTGGCTGCGAGCAGGCGCGGCGGCGGTGGTGACGACGGTGTGGGCGGTGGAGGATCACCCCGGCCGGATCTGGGAGTCATTCTACGGGCATTTGCTTGAGTCGGAGGGGCAATTCGGGCGCGGAGCAAGAGCTGCGGCCGTCGCTTTGCAGCGGGCCCAGCGGGACATGGGCCGGGAGCGTTATGGGGCGGACCTGCGGCAGTGGGCCGGTATTCAGGTGCTGGGGAGGAACTGATCATGGCGGCAGAGGAGAGCGCCAGCATGGAACAGAGCCGACGCGACGGGAATCCGTCGTTCGGGCCGCCGAACGAAGCGCGGGAGTTTCCGCTCGGCACGACCAGCGCCGACTGGGCAGAACTCGTATCCCGGGTCCACGGGGGCAGCGACGACGCGCTGGCGGAGTTGTACCGGCTGTTCTCGAAGGGCATCCGGTTCTTCCTGTGCCGGCAACTGGGCGTGTCGGATCTGGACGACAAAGTCCATGACACTTTCCTGGTAGTGGTGCAGGCGATCCAGCGCGGCGAACTGCGGGAGCCGGAGCGGCTGATGGGCTTTGTCCGGACGGTGGTGCGGCGGCAGGTGGCTTCCTATATTGACAAGGCGGTGCACCTGCGGCGCGACCAGCTCGACCTCGAAACCGGGGCCAAAGTGGCGGATTCGCACTGGAACCCGGAGGAGAACGCGATCCGGACGGAACGGGCCGAACTGATCCAGTTCGTGCTGGACGAGCTGTGCGGACGGGATCGCGAGATCCTGACGCGGTTCTACCTGCAGGAGCAGAGCCAGGACCAGATCTGCGCCGAGATGGCGCTGAGCGAGACGCAGTTCCGGCTACTGAAGTCGCGGGCGAAGGCGCGGTTCGGGGAATTGGGGCGGAAAAAACTGAATCAGAGGTCGCTGGGCTCTTTTTTCGTGAGAACTTCGGCTAGCGGAGCGCACTAATGTAACAGGCACAATCGCGGTAGCATCACAACTGAGAGCCGTCCGTTGAGGCGGCGGTCCGGCACACCAGCTCGGGAAAGGAGGTGGCCGATGACCAAACCGGGTCCCCTGGCTTCGCACCCCAGCGAAGAAGATCTGGAGTTGTATGCGCTCGGCCGCCTGGCTGAAGAAGCGATTCCCGCTGTTGAAGAACATCTGCTGTTGTGCGAATCCTGCCAGAACAAGACCACTGAGTTCGAAGAACTGGGCCGCGCCTACCGCGAATACCGGGCCGCGCCGCCGCGAGCCGCGGCACGCCCGCCTGCACGCAGGCCGGTGTACTGGGCTGCCGGGCTGGCGGCCGCGGCCCTGCTGTTAGTGGCGATTGCCCTGGCGCCTTCGGGTGCCGCGCCGGCGGCGATGGTGGAACTGACTTCCTGGCGCGGCGAGGCCGAACCAGACCCGGCGCCCGCCGGACGCCGGTTGGACCTGGTGCTTTCGGCAAACGGCTTGCCGGACGGCGTGGTGCAGGTGGCGGTGGCAGCCAGCGGCGGCGAGATCGTCTGGCAGGGGCCGGGCCGCCGCGAGGGGAACCGGGTGCGGGCGCGGGTCGAAGAACCGCTGAGGGCAGGGCAATACTGGGTCCGGATTCTGGACGGCGACCGCCTGCTGCGGGAGTTTCCGCTGCGCGTCGGCGGCTGAGCTTCAGAACACCCGGCGCTTGAGTTTTTCGACCGTGAACTTGGCCGTGTCGGCGACGGCCATGACGGTCATGACGCCGGCCTGCACCGGATCGGTCACCACGAGGTCCGCGGCGTCCGGAACGCTGCCCGCCATATTGAGGCTGACCACCAGCACGCCTTGCGCGCGCACCTCGCGGACCGCCTCCTCAATGGCGCCGCCCATCAGCGATCCGGCCAGAACGAGCGCTCGCGCCCGCGGCAGCCGCGCGGTGGCGCGCACGGCGTCGGCGAGCGGCTGCTCGCCGACCAGCGGAATGGTATCGACCGAGATGTGCTCGCCCCGGATGTTGTGGCGGTCGGCCTCGGAGATGGCGCCGATGGCGACTTGCCCCACCTGGGCGCCGCCGCCCATGATGATGATGCGCTTGCCGTAGATGGTGTCGAGCGTCTTCACGCGCTCCACGGAACGCACGACGGGCAGCGCCACCAGATCGGCCGTCAGCGCCCCGGCGTCGCCGGGCAGCTCGATCTCGAAGTAGATGCGCGCCTCGGGCGGGCGCAGCGCGGAAAGCTCCACACTGGTGATGTTGCCGTCGTGGCGCGCGATCACCCCGGTCAATTGATGCAGCACGCCCTTGCCCGATTCGGCGGTGATAACGATTCCCGATTTCTGCATGGCTAGTCGATCTCGTACTGGCGCCGAATCTCATCCCAGCGGCCCTGGGCGCGGAGGATCAGTTCGACCACTTCGCGCACGGCGCCGCGTCCGCCGCTCGCCTGGGTGACGTACTGCGCGGCGCGCTTCACTTCGGGCCGCGCGTTGGCGACCGCGGCGGCAAAGCCCACGCGCTTCATGACGACGATGTCGGTGAGGTCGTCGCCGATGTAGGCGACTTCCTCCTTCGCCGCGCCGGAGCGCTGGAGGATTTCTTCGAGGATCGGGATCTTCTCGAGGTGGCCCTGATACACGTAGTCCATGCGGAGCTGGCGGGCGCGCTCTACCACCGCGGCCGAGGAGCGGCCGGAGATGACCCCGGTCTGGAAGCCGAGCGCGTGCATCCAGTGGAGCCCGAGGCCGTCCTGGGAGTCGAAACCCTTGGTTTCGATGACGCCGCCGGCGGCATCCGGGAAGTGGAACAGCCGTCCGTCGGTGAGGACGCCGTCGACGTCCATGAGCAGCAGACGGATGCGGGCAAGAGCGTCGGTCATGGAAGCACTAGGTTCGCACACGCGAAGGCCGGACGGCCGCGCATGTTTCGCACATGCATGCTATCTTCGGAACATGCCCCGGATGATCCAGATCCGCGACGTGCCCGACCACGTCCACAGCGCGCTCAAGGCCCGGGCGGCGCAGGAGGGAATGAGCCTGTCGGACTACCTCAAGCGGGAGTTCGGCCGCGCGGTGGAGAAGCCCACTATGAAGGAGTGGCTCGACCGGACGCGCTCGCTGAAGCCGGTACGGAGCAAACTGAGCGCGGCGCAGGCAGTCCGCGAACTGCGCAACTCGCGATGATCGTGCTCGACGCCTCGGCGGTGGTGGAGCTTCTCACCAACGGTCCGGCGGCTTCCTTGCTGCGCGAGGAACTCGCCGCGCGCGATGAGACGGCGATTGCGCCGCACCTGCTGGACGTGGAGGTGATAAGCGCGGTGCGGAATCTGCTGCGGGGGCATCGCCTGGACGCTCATGATTGCCGGCGGATCCTGACGGAACTGGCCAGCCTCCCGGTGGAGCGTTACGGACACACGCCGCTACTGAGCCGGATCTGGGAACTGCGGCACAGCTTCACTCCGTACGATGCCGTTTACATCGCGCTGGCCGAGGAGACCGCAGCGACGCTAGTGACGTGTGACGCGGCCCTCGCGAAGGGTCACCGGCCGAAGGTCCGCGTCATTGGCTCGTGAGGGTTTCCAGGTGCGCCGATTCCGTCGTGTCCGGCCGCGGCGCCGTGGACCTGCTGAAACTGCATCCGGATCAGGACGACTTCAGCAGCCAGAGGGGCCATGGAGTGCGCGTAGCGGGCGACCGCGGGAATGGTCGCTGCGAGTCCTCTGGCACGCCGATCTGTCTCTCCGCGGTCAGACGGGATTCGAACTCGATGGCGTTCATCGTGGGCTGTCCCTCTCGATCACAAGGGCACACCGCGCCAAGCGCCGCCGGGGCAAGATCATTGCGGCAGTGCGAACACAAACACCGTCGGCGACCCCGGGTTCTGATCCACCCAGAACGCCGACGGGCTGCCGGACGCCGCCGCGACATACTGCTTGCCCTTCACCTCGTACGTCACGATCCCGCCGCCCATGGGTCCGCCCGTCTGGAACTGGTAGAGCGGCGCGCCCGTGCGCGCGTCGAAAGCCCGGAAGTCGCCGGTCAGTTCTCCCGCGAACACCACGTCGCCGGCCGTGGCGGTCACCGCGGCGACCATCGGGCGCGGCGAGAGGTGCTTCCATTTCACTTCGCCGGTCGACGCGTTCACGGCGGTCAGCCAGCCCTGCGCCTTCGCGTCGGCCTTGTGGCTGCCGCCGAAGAAGCGTCCCGGTGCCTGGCGGTCGAAGTCCTCATCGGCCTTGAACGTGCCGCACCAATCCACCGCCGGCGTGTACAGCAGGTTGGTGCGCGGGCTGAACGCCGGACCGTTCCACTCCACGCCGCCCATCACGCCCGGACACGCATGCACGGGCTTGGCCGCGGTCACCGGCACGTCCCAGTTCTCGATGGTGGTGACGGCCGTTTTGTTCACCAGTTCGCGCGTCACGCGATCCACGGTGCGCAGGTAGCCATCCTTGCCGACCGTCGCGATCAGGTTCAGTTCGCGCCCGCCGACGCGCGCCTTGAAGAGCGGGCTGACCTGCGTGAGGTCCCAATCGTGTGAATCGTTCGGGACCATCTGCTTGTACCAGCGCAGCGCGCCGGTGCGGACATCGAGCGCGATCATCGAGTTGGTGTACAGGTTGTCGCCGGGGCGGAGGTGCGCGGGCAGGTCCGGCGCCGGATTCGAAACCGCGGCGTAGAGTTCGCCCTTCTCCGGATCGAGCGACAGCGGCGTCCAGATGGAGCCGCCGCCGAGCACGATGTTCTTCGGGTTGCCCCAGCTCGGGTTGCCGCCCTCGCGCGCGCCGGGCACGGTCTTGAAGCGCCACACCGACGTACCGTCGCTGAGCCGGAACGCGCCCACCCAGCCCGAGATGCCGTTCTCGCTGCCCGCGGGCCCGATGAGCACCAGATCCTCGAAGATCATGGCCGGCATGGTGAACGTCTCGCCCAGCGCGGTGTCGGCCACCTTGCGCGCCCACAGCATTTCGCCGGTCGCGGCGTCGAGCGCCAGCAGGTAGCCGTCGTCGGTGCCGCGGACCACGCGGCCGTCCTTGATGGCGACGCCGCGGTTGCGGCTCCACACTTCACCGGCCAGCGGCTGCCACTTGTGACGCCACTTCGGTTTGCAGGTCGCCGCGTCGATCGCGATGGTGGCGTGCAGCCCGGTGAGATACATGGTGCCGTCGTGGACGAGGGGGCCGGTCTGGAAGTTGGCGGTCTCGCCGACCTGGAAGGCGCACACCGCGCGCAGCTCCCGCGCGTTCGCGGCGGTGATCTGCTCGAGCGGCGAGTAGCGCGTGCCCGCATAATTCTGCGTGTGATACAGCCAGTCGCGCTTGGACTCGGCGGCGGCGTTGAGTTCGGCTTGCGTGGGGCCGGCCTCCGGCCGCGACGGAGCAGTCTTGCCGGCGAGGAACGCCGGCGCGTCCTTCTTGGGCGCGCCCAGCGGATCGGTGCCGCCGCGGCCGAAGCCCAGGGCGATCTTACGTTCCGCATCGGCGACGGTCAGCGCGCGCGTGCCCGGCTGGTAGCCGTTGCGCTGCAGCAGGAAGGTCAGGATCAGCAGTTGCTGGGGCGGTTTCACGGAGTCCGCATTCCCGGGTGGCATGGTGGTCCGCATCACCTGGAACAGCTCCGACACCGGACGGCCGTTCCAGCGGCGGGTGAAGTTCTGCCCCGCCATGGCGGGCGCGGCCCCGCCCGTGCCGTCGGCGCCGTGACAGGTGGCGCAACTGGCGGCGTAGAGCTTGCGTCCTTCGGCGGCCTGCGCGGCGGTGAAGACCTGCGCGCCGAGCGGCGCGGCGGCGAGCAGGAGTCCCCAAGTCACGGTGCAGCGGAGCATGCGAAAGAGTATATCCGAGCGGCCTGTCCGTGGCCGGAGACGCCTCATCCGCCGCAACCAGCGCTTCGGCGGCAAGGTCGCACTAACTCCCACGGGCTCGCGTATGCTTCTGACATGAAGGTTCTCACGGCCGCATTGCTCGCAATCCCGCTTCTCGCGCAGCGCCCCGACCTGGCGCGCCAGAAAGAAGCGATGCAGAAACTAGCCTTCCTGGTGGGCACCTGGAAGGGCGACGGAACAGTGACCATGGGTCCGGGTGAGCCGCTGCGGCTGGAGCAGACCGAAGAAGTGCAATGGAAGCTCGGCGGCCTCGTGCTCCTGGTGGAGGGCACGGGTCGCAACCGCGCGACGGGCAAGGTGGAGTTCAACGCTGTCGCGACCATCGCCTACGACGATCGCACCGGGACGTACCGCTTTCGCGCGTACAACTCGGGCAACTATCTGGACACGGAATTGCGCGTGACGGCGAACGGCTTTGAGTGGGACCTGCCGGCCGGTCCAGGCAAGGTGCGGCACACGATGAAGCTGACCGAAAGCGGAGAGTGGTTCGAGGCGGGCGACCTCGAGATGCCGAACGCGCCCGTGCGGCGCACCGTCGAACTCCGGGTCAAGCGCGTGCCGTAAGCAGGCCTGCGACGCGCGACGCAGCCGCCGCAAACGGCTGCGTGCGGGCGAAGGTTCGCGCCGCGGCCGACATGCCGCGCCGGGCGTTGTCGTCCGCCAGCAGGCGGCGGATGGCGTCCGCGAGCCCGGCGGGACTTGAGAGCACGCCGAACTCCTCGCGCATTACCTCGCGCGCGCCGTGGTGGTCCAGACAGACGACGGGCAGGCCGGCATGCAGCGCCTCGAGCAGCGTCAGCCCGTAGCTTTCGTGGCGCGAGGGGAAGACGTAGAGGTCCGCGAGCCGGAAGAACGCCTGCTTGCGCTCGCCCGTAACGTAGCCGGGGAAGCGGACCTGGATGCGTCGCAACCGCGCGGCCAGCGCATGGAGCTTCGCGAGGAAGCGCTCGCCCTGCATGAAGGCCGCCTCGCCGCAGACGAAGAGCCACAGCGGCGCCGCGGGCAAATCGCCGCGGCGTTCCCACGCGAGCAGCGCTTCCAGCAGCAGGTCCTGGCCTTTTTCCGGCGAAATGCGGCTGAGCGTGAGCAGCACGCGCGCCTCCTTCGGCACCGCGAACTCGGCGCGCAGCGCGGCCGCGGTGACGTCGCTTTCCTGTGCCCAAGTTCCCCACGGGACCACGTGCGTCTTCCGTTCCGCGAGGCCGGGATAGCAGCAGGCCAGCGTGTCGCGCATCCGCGCGGAGGGCACGATCAGTCCGCGCGAGTGCTCCACGGAGGCGCGCTGCTTGTCGAAGATCAGCCGCAGAATCCGCGGTGATAGGCCGCGCAGGCGGCCGTACCAGCGAATCAGCGTCTCCGGCCGCACCCAGCCGTGCGCGTAGATGGACGCGACATAGTCGACGACGTCGACATGATAGATGGTGTAGATCGCGAAGCCGCGCGCGGCGAGCGCCGCAAACGAGGGCCCCTCCGAAACGTCGTTGGCGAGCACCGCCGTGTCCGCGGGATCGGCGGCCAGGATGCGGTCCGTGCTGGCCCGTTCAAACGCGCGGCAGAAGGCCGCGTACTCGCTTTCGGAAAAACGGGTCAGGTCGCGGCCCCGGGGCGCGCCGGCGCCGAGGATCGCGGGCGTGATCAGCTCGATGTCGAACGGCCGCGTGCGCGCCCATTCCTCGCGAAGCTGCTCGCAGACGGCCGCGCCGCCGCCCAGCGGGACGCGCTCCGCGCGAAAACCGCCGTGCGCCGCGGTGAAAAGCACTTTCACTCGTTCGAGCATACACTGGACCCATGGACATCCAGCCGGTGACGCTCGAAGGCAAGTACGTGCGGCTCGCGCCGCTGGCGGCCGAGCATCTCGAGGACCTGCTGGAGGTCGGTCTGGAGCCGGCCTTATGGAAGTGGACGCTCGGCTTCGTGGCCTCGCGCGCGGATCTCTTCAAGTACATCGACGCGGCGCTGGCCGAGCAGGCCGCTGGCGCGTCGCTGCCGTTCGCGGTGGTCCATCGCGAGACCGGCAAGGCGGTCGGCTCCACGCGCTACATGTCGATCGCGTCCGCGCACCGGCGGCTCGAGATCGGTTCCACGTGGTACGGGGTACCCTACCAGCGGACGCCGGTCAACACGGAGTCGAAGTACCTGCTGCTGACTCACGCCTTCGAGCAATTGGGATGCCGGCGCGTGGAGCTGAAGACGGACGCCTTGAACGAAAAGTCCCGCCGGGCGATCGAGCGGCTCGGCGCTGTGCACGAAGGCATCTTCCGCAAGCACGTCGAGTGCTACGGCGGTCGCGTGCGCGACAGCGCGTGGTACTCGATCGTCGACGACGAGTGGCCGGCGGTGAAAGCGCGGCTGGAGGCGCTGCTGGCGCGATAAGTCTACCGCGTCACTCTTCGCGCAGCGCCCGCATCGGATCCAGCCGCGAGGCGCGCACCGCCGGTCCCAGTCCGGCTGCCAGCGCGGTGACCAGTAGCACCGCCGCCGCGGCGGCGAGCGTCGCGGGATCGCCGGGGCGGACCCCGAAGATCAGCTTGCCGAGCAGCCGGGAAAGGGCCGCCGTGGCGACCAGCCCCACGGCGAGGCCCAACACCGACACCACCAGCGCATCGCGCAGGATCAGGCCGCGGACGTTGCTCGCCCCCGCGCCCAGCGCCATGCGGATCCCGATCTCGGACCGGCGGCGTTCCACCAGGTACGACATCATGCCGTACAGCCCGACCCCGGCCAGCAGCAAGGCGAGCACCGCGAACGCGCTGGCGATGGAGGCCAGCAGCCGTTCCTGCCGCAGGTTTCCGTCCACCTGCGAGGCCAGCGTCCGGAACTCGAGCGAGACGCGCGGATGCACCTGCACCGCGGCGTCGCGGATCGCGCCGAGCGCGGCGGTCTGCTGGGGCGTGCGAGCGATCAGCGTCAGCCCGCCGAACATCTTCGGTTTCACTTCCTGCACCTGCGCAAGGAAGATAGTGGGCGGCACTTCGTCACGCAGGCTTCCATACTTGGCGTCGCCCACCAGGCCCACCACCTGATAGAGATCCTGCGAGCCGGGCTTGTCCCCGCGCTTGGAGAATGCCCGGCCGACGGGATCCGCGCCGCCGAAGAACTTGCGGGCGAACTGCTGGTTGACCACGGCCACGCGCGGCGCGTTGGGGGTGTCGGTATCGGCCAGATCGCGTCCGGAAAGCAGCTTCATGCCCAGCGTGCGGAAGTACTGGGAACTTACGGCGTTGACGTACGCCACCCGCTCGCGCGGACCTTGCGGCGTGAAGCCCTTGACGAAGATCTCGTTGTTCCACATCATGCCGGACACCGGCGTGAGCGCGGCGAGCGCGGCGAGCTCCACGCCCGGCAGGCTGCGGGCCTGGCGGAGCAGTTCATCGAACGCCAGTTGCTCGCGCTCGGGGCTCAGCGCGGCGCGGTCGAAGCTCACGCGCGCCGTCAGCACGTTCTCGCGGTCGAAGCCGGGGTCGAGCCAGGCCAGGCCGAGGAAGGTGCGCAGGAACAGGCCCGCGCCGGCGACCAGGATCAGCGAGAGCGCCACTTGCAGACCGACCAGTGCCTTGCCGAAGCCGAAGCGCGCGCTTACCGACCGCGCGCCGCTCTTCAGCGCGGCGTGCGGATCCACGCGCGTGGCGCGCAGCGCCGGCGCCAGCCCGCACAGGACCGCGGTGAGCACCGCGAGCGCCGCGGAGAACGCGAGCAGGCGCCAGTCGAGGGCGAGATCCAGAAACACGCGCGAGCGCGGCGTCGAGAGCAGCCACACCAGCAGGTTCGCGGCCCAGCGCGCCACGCCGATGCCCAGGGCGGCGCCCGCCAGCGACAGCAGCAGGCTCTCGGTCAGCAACTGGCGCAGCAGGCGGCCCCGGCTGGCGCCCAGCGCCAGCCGGACGGCGATCTCCCGCTGCCGGGCTTCGCCGCGGCTCAGTAACAGGTTCGCGATGTTGGCGCAGGCGATCAGCAGCACCAGCCCGGTGATGGCCATGAGGAGCCACAGCGCCGCGCCATAGCGTTCGCGCAAATCCGAAGTCCCGGTGCCGGCGGCGCTGGAGGAAAGGACGTTACTGCGGTATTCGGCTTTCTCGCCCGGTTCCCAGTCCGGGGGCATGGTGGCCTCGAAGATCCCTTGCGAGAGCGCCTTCAGCCGGGCGTTCAGTTGCTCGGGCGCGAGGCCCGGCTGGGGACGGCCCATGACGTTGAGCCACCAGAAGCTGCGCTCGTCGAGGCCGCTGCGCTTGCGGATCAGCGGTTCGCAGCCGAGCGGAATGAGGACGTCGAAGCTGTCGCCCACCTCGACGCCGAAGAACGCGGGCGGTGTCACGCCCACGACGGTGAAGTCCACGTCGTGCAGGCGCAGCCGCTTGCCGATGGCATCCTCCGCGCCGCCGAAATGGCCTTGCCAGAAGGCATGGCTGATCACCGCGACCGGTCCGCCGGGTCCGCCGCCGCGGCGGTTGTCGGAGTCGTCAAAGAGGCGGCCGCGGTGCGGCCGCACGCCGAGGGTGTTGAAGATCCCGCCGGAGGCCATCATGCCGTCGAGATAGCGGGACTCTCCGCCATCCGAAATGTTAAAGCGCGAACCGGTCCAGGCGAAGACGCCGCGGAAGACGTCCTGCTGCCGGCTCAGCTCGGCGAAGATCGGGTGCGTGAAGGAAGTATTGGTCCCGATCTGCAACTGGCGCAGTTCCTCCGGGCGGTCCACGGGCAGGTAACGGAGCAGCACCGCGTCGAGGATCGAGAAGATGGCGGTGTTGGCGCCGATGCCGAGCGCGAGCGAGAGGATGGCCGCCGCGGTCAGGGTCCGGGACTGGCGGAAGCTGCGGACGGCGTAGCGGAGGTCCTGGGCGAGCATGACGGGTGAGACGGAGGAACGGCTTTGCGGTTAGCGGCCGGGCTCGCGAGTTTGCAAACGTAGCGCCAGCAGCCGCCCGAACCGGAAAGTGCTTATCTTGTAATTACATAACCGGATCGCGCGCAGCCTTGTCCGGTTGTGGCCTCCGCGCCGGGTTCTCGCTGCAACCGGGTCTTGGCCCCGGCTACTTGCCGGGCCGGCTTACGGCAGCTTCCGCTGCGTGACGCTGAACCAGTTGCCGAACGGGTCCTTCATGATGGCCTCGATGCCGTAGAACCGGTCCGTGGGCGGCTGCGAGAACTCGACGCCCTTCGCGCGCAACTCGTCGTAGGTCTGCTGGCAATCCGCGGTCTCGAAGACGCCGGTGCCGAGGGCGCCCTTGGCCATGAGTTCCTTCAGTTTCGCGACCGTGGCTTCGTCCATCATCGGGTTGGTGACCGTGGGCATGAGGATGATCTCGAGGTCGGGTTGCGCCTTGGGTCCCACGGTGAGCCAGCGGAAGCCCTCCATGCGGTTGTCGGTGCGGACCTCGAAGCCGAGTTTGTTCACATAGAAGTCGTGGGCGACATCCTGGTCCAGGACGTAGAGGGTGGTGTGGGAGAGCTTCTGGATCATGCGGACAGCATGGCACGCCTGGGGAAAATCCGCTTCTCGGAAATTGCGGTCAGCCGAGCCGCTGCAGACGGTTAAGCCACTAAGCCCGGCGACGGCTCACTCAGGTCGATCTTCCAGTAGGCGAGCACGTCCCGGACCGAGTCGCGCGGATAGAGCGGTCCGGCTTCGGCGAGGTCCTTGCGGATCTCGGCCTTTCGTTGGTCGATGAGTCGCTGAATGTCCGGTGAATGCGGAATTACGCCGGGCGGGGGAGGGTCACCGCGCCGGCTCGGCCACTCCCGTGGGTAGGCCAACGGCGGGACACCTTTGCTGACTTGTGCGGCAACCTCCCGAACATCCTCGGCATCGCAGACCCAACCGTAGAGATGAAAGGCGCAAACGCGCAGCATCTGCTTGATTTCGGGATCGGCATCCGTCATGGCCTTGAGCGGAGTCGGCAGCGCCACCATGTTGGCGACACACGAGTAGAAGCGCGGGTCCTGGACGACAGTGTTGGTCTTCTGAAACTTGGGATCGTCCACCGCCCACAGATGACACACGGTCCAGTTTTCCGGTTTCCGCTGGCGCCGGTATCCCAGAGCCTGCCACAGCGCCCAAGCGGCCCGGATGTTCGGCTCCGTCTTCGCCGAAACATGTCCTGTGGATCGCTGTCGGTTTGTGTACTGCCGTGTCCAACTGACGTCACAGATTGGTGCTCCGCGCCAAGACTCGGGGTACCAAACCGGAAGTCGCCTGAAGGTTTCTGGCGAAACCCAGCGGCACGACCTGGCAATCAGGGCAGGCACGTCGATGTTTGCTTCGCGGCAGGAATTGCGAAACGCCTGCAGCCCGTCTGCGCATTCGGTGATCAGTGGCATTTCCTGCCTAATCGGCTCAACCGGCGCGAAGGTTTATCTCAGGTCTGGCGTAAAGCGAACGCCCCAGAACTTCAAGAAACAAGTCGGCACGAACCGGTGGACCCCGGGGTAGGGAATCGCGAACATCCGGCGGAACCGGCGCCGGTACTCGGTGGGCGAGCAGCCGTGCAACTGGCGGAAGCGCGTCGAGAACGACCCCAGGCTCTCGTAACCGGCCTCGAAGCACACCTCGGTAACGGGCAGGTCCGAAGCCGCCAGCAGATCCTTGGCGCGGTCCATGCGGAGCCGGGTGAGGAACTCGTGCGGAGTTTCGCCGAACGTCTGGGTGAACTGGCGGAGGAAGTGAAACCGCGAGATCCCGGCTTGCTCCGCCGCGTCGGCAAGCGTGACCAGTTCCGTCGCCCGCGCCGCCAGATAGTCGCGCGAGCGCGCCAGCTTGCGATACACGGGATCGGGGGTGAGCAGCATGTTACTTCGCGGCGCGTTTGCGCGGCTTGGGGACGGCGACGGGGCCGCCCGTGCCGGTAGCCTCCACCGGGGCCTCGGCTTCGGCCGCGATGGCCGGCGCCGCCGCGGTAGCCGCCGGTTTCTTCACCGCCGCGAGCGAGGCCTTCAGCGCCTCCAGAATGTCGACCACCTTCGCCGGCGGTGCCTCCGGCACCGCGACGATCTCCTGCCCGTTCTTCTTGGCTTCGATCAGGCCCAGCAGGTTTTCGCGGTAGTGGTCCTGGTATTTTTCGGGCTCGAACTCCGCCGCCAGCGCATCGATCAGCCCCTGCGCCAGCGCAAGCTCCTTGTCCTTGACCAGCGTCAGATCGGTGCGGAACTCGTCGACCTTGCGGATCTCGTGCGCGAAGTACATGGTGTGCATCAGCACGCCCTTCTCGCCCGGCCGCAGGATAACGATGTGCTCGCGCTGGTGCATTGCGATCCGCGCCACGCCGGAATAGCCGGACCGCTTCAGCGCCTCGAAAAGCAGCGCGTAGGGCTTCTCGCCAGCTTCGTCGGGGGCGATGTAATACGAGGTCTCCAGGTAGATGGGATCCACCTGGTCCGTCTTCACGAACTCGAGGATCTCCATCACTTTCGCCGACGGAGGCGCCACCTTCTTGATCTCCTCGTCCTCGATGACGAGGTAGCGGTCCTTTTCGTACTCGTAGCCCTTGACGATCTCGGAGGCCGGGATCGGCTTATCTTCGAGCGCGCAATACTTCACCATCTTGATGCGCGAGTTGTCGTGCTTGTGGAGCTGGTTGAAGCTGATGCCCTCGCTGCGCGCCGCGCTGTAGAGCTTCACCGGGAACGAAACCATCCCGAAGGTGATGTGACCTTTCCAAACCGTCGACGCCATCGTTACCTGCCTAGCCTGGGATTAAGACCGCCGCTCCTGCCATTGAAACATTTTCGGCCGATCGCGGCCACCGCCCCGGGCCGCGACCCTCCTCTCGTATCATAAACAGCGGCGTCAAGCCGGCCGCGATGTCGATCGAGGATTACCGCCGCAAAAGAACTTTTTCGCGCACGCCGGAGCCGGCGCCGGGAGACGCCGCCGCGCCGGCCGGAACGTCGTTCTGCATCCAGCGGCACGATGCTTCGCACCTGCACTACGACCTGCGGCTGGAGATCGACGGCGTTTTGAAGTCGTGGGCGGTGCCGAAGGGGCCGACGCTCGACCCCGCGGCGAAGCACATGGCGATCCTGGTGGAGGACCATCCGCTCGCCTACGGCGGCTTCGAGGGCGTGATTCCCGCGGGGAACTACGGCGCCGGCAGCGTGATGTTGTGGGACTGCGGAACGTACGAGGCGCTGGGGCCGTCCGCCGTGGAGCAGCTCGCCCGCGGGGACTTCAAGTTCCGCCTGCACGGGTCCAAGGTCAACGGCGAGTTCGCGCTGGTGCGGCTGAAGGGCGCCAAGTACAAGAAGGGTAACGAGTGGCTGCTGCTGAAGAAGAAGGACGCCTTCGCGCAGCCGGGCTACGACCCGAACGCGCACGCCGTCAGCGTACTGACGGGTCGCTCGCAGGAGGAGATCGCCGCGGGCGCCGATGCTCCTGAGGCGGATCCGATGCCGGATCGGATTGAGCCGATGAAGGCCGCCATCGGTTCCGCGCCTCCCAAGGAGACGGACTGGATCTACGAGGTGAAGTGGGACGGCGTGCGGGCGATCGGGTTCCTGCGCGACGGCCAGCTCCGCCTGGTTTCGCGCAACGGGCACAACCTGGACCGGCAGTACCCCGAGATCCACGGCGCGGCGGACGCGCTGGCGGCGCGCACGGCGATTGTCGACGGCGAGATCGCCGCGCTGGACGAGCGGGGGCTGCCGAATTTCGGCCTGCTGCAGCGGCGCATGCACGTGCAGGATCCGGGGGCGGCGGCGAACCTGGCGCGGGCGGTGCCGGTGGTGCTCTATCTGTTCGACCTGCTGTACCTCGACGGCCGCGATCTGCGCGACCGGCCGCTGGTGGAGCGCAAGGAGCTGCTCCGGGGGATCATCCGCCCGGGCGGCGCGGTGCGTTACTCGGAACACTTCGCCGACGGTGCGGCGTTGTTCGAGGCCGCGAAGCTGCAGGGGCTGGAAGGCATCGTCGGCAAGCATCCGCAGAGTCTGTACCAGGCGAAGCGGTCCGCCGACTGGGTGAAGTACAAGGTCATCAGCCAGCAGGAGTTCGTGCTGTGCGGCTACACGCCTGGGGAACGCGACTTCTTCGGCGCGCTGGTGCTTGGCGTCTACGACGGAGGCACGCTGCGTTGGGCGGGCAATGTCGGCACCGGGTTCGACCAGGCCACGATGAAGGCGATCTTCGAGCGCATGCAGCCGCTGCGGACAGCGCAGTCGCCGCTGGCGCCGGATCCGGAGCTGCCGAAGCAGATCACCTGGCTGAAGCCGGAGCTGGTCTGCGAGGTGAAGTTCGCCTCCTGGACCCACGAGAACCGGCTGCGCGCACCGGTCTATGCGGGGTTCCGCGACGATTTGGATCCGCGGGAGTGCGTCCGCGAAGAAGCGGCGGCGAGCCCGGCCGCGGCCGAGTTCCTGCCGCCGGGTCCGGACGAGCGAATGGTCACGGTGGACGGGCGCCGCCTGAAGTTCACGAACCTGTCCAAGATCTTCTGGCCCGCGGAGGGCTACACGAAGCGCGACCTGATCAACTATTACGACGCGGTGGCGCCGCTGATCGTGCCGCACCTGAAGGACCGGCCGCTGTCGTTGAAGCGCTATCCGAACGGGATCGCGGCGGACTTCTTCTTTCAGAAAGAGGTGGCCGGGAGCTTTCCGGCGTGGCTGCGCATGGAGGTGGCCGACGGGATCCGGCACGTGATCGGCGAGGACCGCGCCACGCTGCTGTATCTCGCGAACCTCGCCTGCATCGACCACAACCCGTGGATGAGCCGGCTGCAGTCGCTGGAGCATCCGGACTTCCTGCTCATCGACCTGGATCCGCAGGAGTGCGAGTACGCAAAGATCGTCGAGGCCGCGCTGCTCATTCGCAAGATCCTCGACCAGCTGGAGCTGGTCAGCTACCCCAAGACCACGGGCGGCGACGGCATGCACCTGTACGTCCCGCTGGAGCCGGTGTACACGTACGAGCAGGTGCGCAGCTTCGGCGAGCTGCTCTCGCACCTGGCGCTGGGGCAGCGCCCGGAGCTGTTCACCACGCCGCGCACCGTCGCCAAGCGCACCAAGGGCCGGGTCTATTTCGATTGGGCGCAGGTGGCGCGCGGCAAGACGATTTCGTCGCCTTACTCGGTGCGCCCGTACGCGGGCGCGACGGTGGCGACGCCGCTCGCCTGGCGCGAGGTGACCGCGCGGCTGACGCCGGCGCAGTTCACGATCCGGAATGTGCTCGCGCGGTTCGATCGCGTGGGGGACCTGTTCGCTCCGGTTCTGATGCAGCCGCAGCGGCTGGAGCACGCTCTCGAGCGGTTACCTTCCCTCCTGCATCCGAAGCCGGCGCCGGAATCGTAGATCCGTAAGCGCGCCTCTGCGCGCGGCTGTGCCCGCCGCGGAAGCACTCCCGGGGCGGGCAGGCCCGGCCCGGCGGTCTCTCACCCGCCGGGCCCCCAAGGTTCCCGCGGAAACCGGTCGGGGTTGGCGCCTACCGCGGAAGGGCAGAGGCCCTTGCATTCTCCGGGGTGATTTGCGAACCTGCGCAGCACCGGCGGAGCAGGTTTCCTCCCCGGACAGGAGGCCGCTTGTGATTGAGACGTGGAGGCGCCGGGGCCTGTACTTCGCGGGTAGCTGGAACTTGATCGGCGGGGCTGCCGCCCTGCTCGATCCCGCCGGGCACCTGGCGCAAATGTACTCCAGCACGCTTCCGGTGCATGAGCCTCTGCCGGCCTTCTTCTTCCGCGCTACCTGGATCAACGTCATGGCCTGGGGCCTGGCGTATGTGCTCGCCGGCCGGCTGCCGGCGTCCCGAACCCCCATCCTGATTGCCGGTGCGGTGGGGAAGCTGGCCTACGCCTTGGCTTGCGCGGCTTTGGTTGCGGCCGGAGGCGGTACTTCCTTGCTGGTGGCGGCGGGCGCAGCGGACGTTCTCTTTGCCCTGTTTTTCTGCCGCCTGGCCTTGCAACCCGGTCGGACGCCGACCGGAGGTGCGCAATGACGGTGGCGGACGCAAGCTGCTTCGCATCGACGCTCGCGCTCGGTCTGATGGCCGGCTCTCTGGTCGCCGAGGGTGCGTTGCTCGTTCCTTTCTGGCGCGGCCAAACACCGGCTGAGTTCCTCGGGTGGTACCGCAAGCACGCCGCGCTGCTGCAGCGTTTCTTCGGATCCATTGAGGTGGCAGCCGCCGTTCTGTCGGTAGCCGCGCTCGCTGCGACGTGGTCGCCAGCCCAGGCAAGCCGCCTGCCGCTGTCCGTGGCCGCGGTTCTGTCCGTGGGGGTGCTGGCGGTCTTTCCGATGTACTTCCAGCGTGCTAATACCAGTTTCCGAACCGGTTCGATTCCTGAAACTGCGGTCGCGGCGGAACTGCGCCGCTGGGCGCAATGGCATTGGGCGCGGACCGCGATGGCTTTCGCGGCCTTCGCCGCCGCGGTTCTCGGCGCGGCCGCGTAATCGTCGATGGACTACCGGAAGCCATGCGGCACCCCGCAATGAGAACAGTACCGCGCCTGTTTTGCGTCGATCAGCTCTACCGTGTGGGTGGACGCCATCGCGCACGCCCAGTCGTCACAATGGCGCATCCCGAGAGTGTGCCCCACCTCGTGGAGCGCCTCTTTGACCAGGCGTCCGTCGAGCCGCGCCACGTCGGGTGGCAGACCGTAGAACTCTTCGCGAAGGCGATGGAGCGACACGATGGCGGCCGGTCCCCCGAGTTGCGCTTCGCCGAAGACGAACGTCAGAACGGGGATGTACAGGTCCAGTTCCGTAACGCCGAGCACGTGCTCCCCTGGAGGCAACGGCAGCGCGGCGAGCGCCGCCAGCAGCCGCGTGGAGTAATACTGTTGCCGCTCCGGCGCATAGGCGAACCCCGCCGCCAGCGGCCGGTCCGCCACCTCCACCGATACGCGGAACACCGCCGCCAGCGCGGCGGCCAGCCGGTCGAGTTCGGCCAGCGGCACGCCGCCCTCGCGCCCGTCTTCGAGCGCCAGCAACCGCAGCGAGGTCATCGGCCGGCCGGCGTCACCCGTTCTTCGCCATCCCGCAACCCGTACCGCTTGATCTTGCTGTACAGCGTCGTGCGGTCGATGTCCAGGATCCGGGCCGCTCGCGACAGGTTCCATTCCGTCTCCTCGAGGATGCGCGCGATGTGTTGCCGCTCCACTTCGTCCAGGCTGCGGCCGGCCTCCACCAGCACGGCGGGATGCACCTGGAAGGGGAACGCCTCGGGCGGCAGGTCCGCGTCGCGGCAGATCAGCAGCGCGCGCTCGATCGCGTTCTCCAGTTCCCGCACGTTGCCCGGCCACGCGTAATCCATCAGCATTTCGAGCGTCGCGGTCTGGAAGCGCTGCCGCGGCCGGTTCATCGATACGGCGAAGCGGTCCAGGAAGTGCTCCGCCAGCAAGGGGATGTCCTCCCGGCGGGAGCGCAGGGGCGGCAGGTCGATGGTGAAGACGTTCAGCCGGTAATACAGGTCCGGGCGGAACGTGCCCTTTTCCACCAGTTTCTCCAGGCGCTTGTTGGTGGCGACGATCGCGCGAAAATCCACTTTGATGGTCTGCGTGCCGCCCACCCGGGTGATCTCCTTTTCCTGCAGCACCCGCAGCAGGTCGGTCTGCGTATGCAGCGAGATGTCGGCGATTTCGTCGAGGAACACGGTGCCGCCCTCGGCCACCTCGAACTTGCCTTTCTTACGCGCGTGCGCCCCGGTGAACGCTCCCTTCTCGTGGCCGAACAGCTCGCTTTCGAGCAGGCTGTCCGTGAGCGCGCCGCAGTGGATGGTCACCAGCGGATGCAGCCGGCGCGCGCTGGCCGCGTGGATCGCCCGGGCCACCACTTCCTTGCCGGTGCCGCTTTCGCCGGTGATCAGCACCGTCGCGTCGGTCGGCGCCACGGTGTGGATCAGTTCGCTGACGCGGCGCATCGCGTTGCTGGCGCCGATCAGCGGGTGCGCGCCGCTGATCTCGCTGAGGTTCTCCCGCAGGCCCTCGATCTCGCGCGTCGCCGCGCGCTGTGCGATCGCGCGGTTCACCAGGTGCACCAGCTCATCGGGGTCGAAC
>CAYYID010000016.1:0-62104 GCA_964471915.1 uncultured Solibacteraceae bacterium
AGAAGGACGCCGAGTTCGCCAATCGGCATGGCTACTCGAAGCACAAGCCGGCGCTGCCGCTCTACACCCAAGCCGACGCGCAGCTGGCGCTCGAGTCGTTTAGAACAGTTTCATTCGATGTGCCGCATCCGCTCGATCTTGCGGCGGCAGAAGGTGACGTTGCCGTAAGCCTCGCCGGCGTGTTGGCGGGTTTCGCCGAGCGCGAAGCGGAAGTCCAGCCGCCGGGCGATCGCCTCGGCCTGGGGCAGCAGGATCTCCTGCACGGCGACGATGTCGGCCTCGAGTTCGGCGATCACGTCCGCAATCCGCGCCGGACTCACGCGCCGGTCCAGCCCCTGGCACTTGTGGACGTTGTAGGTGGCGACGCGGAAGCGCTTCACACCTGGTCCTCGATCAGCGCCGCGAACCGCTCGCGGGCGCGCTGGCGCAGCCCGCGCTTCTTCCAGACCGCCAGGCTGATCCGCGTCGCCGTCTGAAGATCGGCCAGGAAGATCCGCTGCAGCGCCCCGGCGAGCCCCGGGTCGCGAAAGCAGAGGTTGGTCTCCTCATTCAGCGCGAAGGAACGGTTGTCGAAGTTGGTGGTGCCGATGGTGGCCCACACGCCGTCGACCACCATAGTTTTCTGGTGCAGCATGGTGGGGTCGTACTCGTAGATTTCGACGCCGGCCTCGAGCAGCCGTCCGTAAAGCCGCACGCTGTTCTGGCGGGCCCACCAGGTGTCGTTGTGGATGCCCGCGATCATCAGCTTCACGTCCACGCCGCGCGCCACGGCGTCCGCGAGCACTTCGATCATGGTGCGCGAGGGGATGAAGTACGGATTGGCGATATACAGCGACCGTCCGGCGGACTTCAGAGCCAGCAGGTGCATGGTGGCGGCGGCCGAGGCCCCCGACGCCGGGGAGCTGTGGATCACCTGCACGGCGGTGTCGCCGGCGGGCTCCGGCGCCGGAAAGTAGGCGGTGCCGGCCAGCATCTCGCCAGTGGCGACCAGCCAGTTCTGCGCGAAGCCAGTCTGCAGCCCCACTGCTCCCGGACCTTCCACCCGCACCATCATGTCGCGCCATTCGTGCGGGCCGGCGGCGTCGCCCAGCCAGTGGTCGGCGTGTACCAGCGGATGGGATGGAACCACGCGAGCTGCACGCCGGCGGCCTCGAAGATGCGCAGCGTGTCGGCGCCCAGCGTGGAGGAACCGATGGCGTCCACGAGGATCTTCACCGGAATCCCCGCGCGCGCCTTCTCGGCGAGCGCCTCGGCGAAACGGCGCGCCACCGCGCCCTCCCAAAAGATGTACTGCTCCATCGTGACCGAGACGCGGGCGTTTTCGATGGCGTCGAGCATCACCGGATAGAACTCGTCGCCGTTGTTCAGCACGGTCACGTGGTTGCCGGGGACAAACGGCGTCCCGGTGAGGCCGGCCAGCGTGGCGTCGAAGGCCGGGGAATCGACCGGGAAGTCGTACTCCAGCCCGTACTCGGCCGGGTGAAATCTCGGCTGGCTCAGATAGAAGATGTAGGCGAGGAAAGCGAGCGGCAGCGCGGCCCAGCGCGGCATTGGGCTGCCGAGTTCCCAGACGGCGAAGGCGAAGATCGCCCAGAGCCACCAGGCGCGGATCAGGAACCGGTAGCGGTCATACGTTTCGAGGATCGGGTGACGGCGCCGCTCCGGGCGGGGCGGCGCCAGCCGGTAGAGCTGCTCCCGGGGCACGCGCGGCTTCAGCCAGCGGCGGGATTCGCTGGGTTTGCGCGGCAGCAGAAAGCGCGAACCGGATTCGTACATGGACCCTACGAGCTTATCCGGAACTCACCGGCGGCGAGCCGCCGGACGAAGTTGACGTCGCCATCCAGGAAGTCGAGCGCGGGCAACTCCTCGCGCAAAGTCCACTGGAACTGCTCGAAAACCAGGTTGGTCAGGACGCCGGTGAACCGCGGAATCGCGTAGAAGTAGATGCGGATGGGCGGGCGGCCGGCGTACTGGAAGTCCTCGACGGCGAGCAGTTCGCCGAGGCTGGCCTCGATGCCCAGTTCCTCCCGCAGTTCGCGGACCATGGCCGCGGCGGGCGTTTCTCCGGGATCCACTTTGCCGCCGGGGAATTCCCACTTGAAGGGATGGCGGTCATCGGCACGCCGCTGGCAGGCGAGGATGCGGCCGTCCTGCTCCAGGACGCCGGCGACTACTGCCACGCGCGGGGTCGCGCTCATGCGGGGCAACTCACGAAGGCGAAGGCGAAGAACGCCAGGTCGCGGGATGCGGTGGAGAGTTCCAGGACGCCGCGGGCGAAGCTCTCGCGCCGCACCAGCGAGTACATGCGCGGGCGGTCCACGGTGACGAAGGTTCCGCGGGCATCCTCGCGGACATCCGCGCCGCGCGCGCCGGCGGGGAGCGGGCGGCCGTTCTCCCGGATCTCGATCCGCGCCACGGGATCGGCGGCGGAGGGAGCGAGCACGGCGTTCACTTCCGCGGCGGCGTAGGGCGTCAGCATTCGCGCGGCGTCTTTCGCCTCCAGCGAATCGCGGCGGGACTCCCAGGTGCCCGCGAGTTCTACGCGGTCGTCCGTGGGGCCGGCGGCGGCGCGGTACTCGTGGATCTGGTCCTGCTGCAATCCTTCCGGGTTGGCGATGCGGCCGCGCGCGTAGCCGAGGTACAGCTCCGGCGTGGGTCGCGGGCAGGCTTCGAGGACGCCCGGACGATCCATCGCGCGCACCGGCTCCAGCAGCGCGGGCAGGCGGACGCCGGGATCAATTTCGCGCAGCACTGCCTGGATCGCGGCTTCGGTTTCGTGGTAGTGGCCTTCACCGAATGCGGTGTAGCGCAAGTAGCCTTCGGCATCGATCAGGTACTTCGACGGCCAATACTTGTTGGCGAAAGCCTGCCAGACGGCGTAATCGTTGTCGAGCATCACGGGATACTCGATGCCGAAATCGCGGAGGGCCAGCGTCACCAGCTCCGGAACGCTGGCGAAATAGAACTCCGGGGCGTGGACGCCGATGAGGGTCAGCCCCAGCCCGTGGTAGCGGCGGTGCCATTCGTTGAGGTAGGGCAGCGTGCGCAGGCAGTTGACGCAGGTGTAGTCCCAGAAGTCGACGAGGACGGCGCGGCCCCGCAGCGCGCGCATGGAGAGCGGCGGCGAGTTGAGCCACACCGGCCCGATCTCGGGCGCGTGGACCAGTTTCGGCTGGAGGAGCGGCACGGTGAGTCTTTCAGTGTAGCTGGAGAGCCGCCAGGTACTCCGCCACCACGCGGCACTGCGGATCGTTACGCACCCGGATCGCGGTCTCGGCCCACTCGCGCGGCGTGGCCCGGTGTTCGTCGTCGCGGGTGGTGAGACTGGCGCCCGCCTGGACCAGCAGTTGCACCATGGGGAGGTCGCCGTTCCAGGCGGCGGCGTGCAGGGCAGTGTGCCGGGACGGCAGGGGCGCGCGCGCGTGGACGCCAGTGCCGTTTTCGAGCAGCCACGCGGCCAGGGCATGGTGGCGAAAGTCGACGGCGCCCATCAGGACCGCATCGCTCCGGACCAGCGCCGGGTCGGCGGCGAACAGCGCGGCGAGCGTCGCCTGGTCGCCGAGCCGGGCATACTCTTCGGGCGCCGCGGCGATGCCGCGGCCGAGCATGTGCCGCACCAGGGTCTGGCCGGTTGTCCCCAGACGGCTCATCGCGACGATGGGCGTCGTGCCCCAGCGATCCTTCCCGTCCGGCGAAGCGCCCAGTTCCAGCAGCCGGTCGATCGCGAACGGGGTGCGCGCGAAAGCAAGGATCGATCCGCCGTTGGGAGCGTAGGCGGGCAGCGCGTCCGCGCCGCGCTGCAGCAGCTCCCCGACCCGGCTATCGTCGGCCAGCAGCAGCGCCTCGGGCAGCCCGAGGCGGGCGCCCCGCCGGAGCAGTTCGTCGACGCCGAAGCCGCGGTCCACCGCCAGCATCAGCGGCGACCAGTGTTCGTAGAGATGGTTCGTGCCGTTGACGTCGGCGCCGGCTTCGAGCAGCAGGTCGAAGATGTCGCGGCGCCGGGTTTCGATGGCGACGTGCAGCGCCTGCGGCTGGCCACCCCAGAAGGGATGCGGTCCGGTGGCGTTGACGATCTCCGGCTGCGCGGCCAGCATCCGGCGCACGGCGTCGCTTTCGCCGGTGGCAGCCAGACGCAGAAAGACGGCGGCCGCCGACGCTTGCTCCACGTGCCGCTTGAGGGCGCGCCAACTGGGGAAGCCGTAGTCGCGGGCCACCGCGAGCTGCGCCTCGGCCAGCCGCGCGGCCGGGTCCCCGACCTGCAAATCCTTCAGAGCCTGCCTGGCCGTCTTGCGGAGCCATTCCAGGCTCGGTCGTTCGGGAAGCGGGAGCGGTATGGACACCTTCTTTCTACTGTGCCCGGGGTCCGCGATCGACGGGTGGAAAGAAGATGCTGGCGCGAACGGCGACAGGCGGGTTCCACCCTTTACGCGGACCGTGTGCATCCTGTGGGAGCGGTTTCAGGATAGCGCAGGGTCAGCGCGTCCGCGAGGCAATGTCAGCCAGGACCATGCCGTGCACTTCGTGGATGATCCAGTCCGACCACCAGCGCCAGTATTGGGCCGGGTAGAGGTTGTGCTGGTACCAGGTTGTAGCCGTCAGCCGCGTGCCGTCGGCGAGTGGGGTGAGCAGGAACTCGCCCTGGCGCGAGACGAGGAACCCATCGAGGTGTGGCGGATGGATCTGCGCGTAGGGAGTCCATTCCTCCATGGGAATGGGATTGGAGGTCACGGTGAAGCGCAGCCGCCGGAAGGGATCCCACAGCAGCACCGGTTCGACGATTTTGCCGGTAGAGAAATCGCAGTAGCGGATCGCGCCGGATCCGGCGCCGGCAATGTGCGAGGCGCGGGGGTAGGCCACCCCGGCGCGGAAGATCCAATGCTCGGGGTCCGCGAGCCGGGCGGGTTGAAGGACGGTGCTCCACACGCGCTCGGGCGTCGCGGGCAGATCGATTGAAGTGGAAACTTCGAAGACTTCGGCGCTGGGACGCAGCGCCTTCTCGATCTCCGCGAGCCAGGGCGGCAGGACGAGCAGGACTAGCATCACCGCCGGTTGCCGCGAAGGTGCACGGCCGTGTAACAGGTATGCCAGGCAGCCGCCGATGGCCGCCAGGGGGCCGGCAAGAAGCGAGGCCATCGCCAAACAGATGAGGCCTTCGATTGCCAGGGCAAGCATGAGTCCGCCCGCAAGCACCAGCGAACTTGCGGCCAAGGCGAGCGCTGTACCCAGAGTGAGGCGGTGCCGGATGGAGTAGATCGCACCGGGCAGGTAGCCGGCGATCCGGGGCGAGAACAAAGAGGGTCCAGCCATAGCTCGACGACATGGTGGCTGCCACGAACGCGCCACCGGTTACGATCAGGGCCGCCGCGAATCCAGCGAGAGCCGCGGCGAGACCCGCATTGCCCGGGAGCCCCAGGCCGATGGTGCGCCCGAAGCGGCCAGGGACGCCCCGGAGCGCGAGCATTGTCTCGCGGACCAGCCAGGAGACGACGATCAGCACTGCGCTGACGGTGATGTATTCGTAACGAGTCCATCCCGACAGCGGAATCCACGCCGGCGCCAGGTACTCGGCTAAAAGGGGTTTGCGGCTGCCGCAGACTCCGGCAACCAAGCGGAGCAGGTTGTGTCCCAGCGCCCAAAAGAACGCGGCGTAGAGGATCGCCTGCCAGTTCATCCCGCACCTCCCATCACGAGCAGTTTCTTGACCTTGCGGCGGATCTTCACCAGCCCGGCAAGCGACCCGTTGGGCAAGCGCTTCAGGTCCTCGTAGAAGCTCGACATCGTGTCGAAGAAGTCCGCCATGTGGGCGATGCGGTCGCGAGTATGCGCGTCCTCCACCGCGGCGTCCGCCAGGCACTGCCGCAGCATCTGAATGGTCGGGTCAAACTCGCGGCGCTTCCGCTCGGCGACGATAATCTCGAACATCTCCCAGACGTCCCGCATCGATTCGAAGCGGTCGCGCCGGCTGCCCAGCTGCGGAGCCACGCGCACGATTCCCCAGCCCTGAAGCTCGCGGAGGCTGGTGGAGACGTTGGACCGAGCCACCGAAAGCAGCCGGGCGATATCCTCGGCGTCCAGGGGCTCCCGCGAGAGGTACAGGAGAGCGTGGATCTGGGCCATGGTCCGGTTGATGCCCCAGCGGACGCCCATTTCGCCCCAATGGAGGATGAACTGACTCTGAACTGTCGAAAGTGTTGTGTCAGACATTTCTGTCTAGACAGAAATAACAGAAAACGCGGAGAGCGTCAAGCCAGTTTTGCGGCGGGGAGCACGACCACGGTCTCCGCCTGGCCGGCGGCAGCGGCCAGGACGCGGAGTCCGGTATCGAACGTGACGAGTTGCCCGCGATGGTGGCGGGCGGCGAGCAGGAGCTGCAGATCGGTGATCTGGTTGGGACCGGTGAGGCGCGAGCGCATCCGGACATCCAGCGCGCGCAGATCGACGGGCGCGGGCCAGAAGTGATGGCCCGGCGCCTGGCAATTCTGGTCGAGCGCCACGAACGCCGCGTGCAAAGCCTCGCGGGTTCCGCCCAGGATGCGCGTCGCCAGGCGGAGGAACCCGGCTTGCGTCAGCGGGCAAGTGGCCCACGCGCGATCCGGTTGGGCGGCAAACCACTGGTGCGCGGCCCGGTGGGACGCCTGGTTGGGAAACGCCAGGGCGACCAGGACGTTAACGTCGAGGAGCGACCGCACGGCGATACTCCTCGTCCAGGTCCTGCTGCTCCATCTGGTCCAGCGCTTCGTTGGTGATCACCGGAGATCCCGGCGGCAGATCGAAGATCACCCAGCCGTTCTTTGTCTTCAGCTTGGGAAGGCTACCGGCGCCCTGGTGCACGAGGTCGGAGGCCGCCTGGCCGAGAGAAATGCGGCGAGCGCGGGCGTAGTTCTTGATCAGCTCCATCGCCTCGTCGTCGATGTTCAGCGTGGTACGCACTCGTCATCAGACTAGCATAGTTACGACATCATTTTATATTCTGCCGCGCATCGCGCCCGGTTTGAGAGAATTGCCGCGATGTACTCGGAAAAGCTGTTGGACCATTTCCAGAACCCGCGCAACTCCGGGGAACTCCCCCCGCCGGCGGTGAAGATCCGGGTGGAGAACCCCGTCTGCGGCGACATTCTGGAACTGTGGGCGCAGGTGGCCGAGGGCCGGATCGCGGAGGTCCGGTTCCGGACGCGGGGGTGTACGGCGTCAATTGCGGCGGGTTCGGCGCTGACGGAGTTGCTGACGGGGCGAAAAGTAAAGGATCCGCCGGCCGCGGCGGAGGTCGAAAAAGCGCTCGGGGGCTTGCCGGCCGAGTCCCGGCACGCGGCGGTGCTGGCGGCGGACGCCGCGCGGGCGTTGTCGGCAGCGTCGGTTTGACACTTCCGGCCCGGCTCCGGTACACTAAAGTGTTCGTTAGTGTCCAACCGGAGTAGTCTGTCCCGATGAAAACCGCCGTTCCCTCCAAGCCTGCCCTTGAACGCGCTTGGCACGTAATTGACGCCGATGGAGCCACTTTGGGCCGCGTGGCCACGAAGGCCGCCATGCTGCTGATGGGCAAGCACAAGCCCATTTACACGCCCTACATCGACACCGGCGACCACGTGGTGGTGATCAACGCCAAGAAGGCGGTGTTGACGGGCAAGAAGGAAACGCAGAAGCTATACCGCTGGCACTCGGGCTATCCGGGCGGGCTGCGCGAGGTGCAGGCTGCGAAGCTGCGGGCGACGCATCCGGTGAAGATGCTGGAAGAGGCGATCTCGGGCATGCTCCCGAAGTCGAAGATGGGCAAGCAGATGTACCGGAAGCTCAAGGTCTACGCGGGCGACAAGCATCCGCATCAGGCGCAGAAGCCGGCGGCGCTTACGGTCGAGGCGTAAAGGGTTCAGGGAACAGGAGAGCGAGTTTTGGCGGCATTGCAGCAGAATCTGGCAACGGGACGGCGCAAGCGCGCTGTAGCCCGCGTGTTTTTGCGGTCGGGCAAGGGCGACATCACGGTCAACGGCCGTCCGATCGAGAAGTACTTTCCGAGCGAGATGTCGCGCGTGATGGTGCGGCAGCCGCTGTTGACGGCGGAACTCGCCGACAAGTTCGACGTGCTGATTCTCGCCGACGGCGGCGGGATGACCGGGCAAGCGGGCGCCGCGCGCCTGGCGATCGCCCGGGCGCTGTGCGAGTTCAACCTCGAACTGCGGCCGAAGCTGAAGGCCGCCGGTCTGCTGACGCGGGACGCGCGGGAACACGAGCGCAAGAAGTACGGGCAGAAGGGTGCCCGCAAGCGCTTCCAGTTCTCCAAGCGCTAACGCTGGCGAAGTCTTAACGCCGCCCCCGAGCGGCGCTGTTTTGAGCGCGCGGCACCGGGTCCGCGCGCTTTGGCTGTTCACCCACCCCCAGGGCGCAAATCTCGCTTTGGACCGTGCCTCCGGGGTCCCAACATCGGTAAGGAGAAGATTTTGCCGGCCATTAGCATGAAGGAATTGCTCGAAGCAGGCGTTCATTTCGGGCACCAGACCAAGCGCTGGAATCCAAAGATGAAGGAATACATCTTCGGCGAACGCAACGGGATCTACATCATCGATCTCCAGAAGACGCTCAAGCTGTTCAAGGACGCGATGCGGTTCGTGGGCGAGATGGCGGCGCAGGGCAAGACCGTGCTGTTCGTCGGCACCAAGCGCCAGGCGCAGGAAGCCATCGCGGAAGAGGCCACGCGCTGCGGGCAGTATTACGTGAACAATCGCTGGCTCGGCGGGCTGCTCACCAACATGTCGACGGTGCAGCGGTCGATCAAACGCCTCAAGGAACTCGAGGCGATGGCCGCCGACGGCGCCTGGATGGGCCGCACCAAGAAGGAAATCATCGGCCTGGAGCGCGAGCGCAAGCACCTGCTTTCGAACCTGGCGGGCATCAAGGACATGAACGGGCTGCCGGACGTGCTGTTCGTGATCGATTCCAACAAGGAAGCGATCGCCGTCCAGGAGGCTCGCAAGCTGGGCATCTCCGTGGTGGCGGTGGTGGACACGAACTGCGATCCGGACCAGGTGGACTGGGTGATCCCCGGCAACGATGACGCGCTGCGCGCCATCCGGCTGTTCACGAACAAGGTGGCGGAGGCGGTGCTGGAAGGCCGCGCGCTGGCCACGGAGCAGGACTTCGCGGGCGAGAAGATCGTCAGCGACGAGACTCCGGCCGAGGAGATCCCCGAGTACCAGGAGTATGCGGATCCCAAGTACGCGGCGCAACTGATGTCGGAAACGCTGGGCGACGAAGTGCTCGCCTCCATTCCGATGCCGAAGCGCGGCGAGTTCGCCGAAGAACTCGGCGCGCGCGACTAGCAGTCCTCGATCGAAATCCGGCGGGCGGGCGTGGGAGACGCCGCCCGTCTGTCTGGCAATCCCGGGAGAAAGAACATGGCGGAAATCACGGCAGCACTGGTGAAGCAACTGCGCGAGCGCACGGGCGCGGGCATGATGGAGTGCAAGAGCGCGCTGGTGGAGGCGAAGGGCGACCTGAACGAGGCCGAGGTGGTGCTGCGCAAGCGCGGCCTGGCTTCGGCGGCGAAGAAGGCCTCGCGCTCGGCCAAGCAGGGCCTGATCACGATCCTGATCGACGGCGGCGCCGGGGCGATCACGGAGATCAACTGCGAGTCCGACTTCGTGGCCCGCACCGAGGATTTTCAAGGACTGACGCAGGGCGTGACGAAGCTCGCCCTGTCGGGCACCTACGGCGACCTGGCGGCGCTGCTGGCCGCGCCCTACGAGGGCGGCACGGTGGAAGAAGCCGTGAAGTCGAAGATCGCCAAGCTGGGCGAGAACATGACCGTCACCCGCTTTGCGCGCATCGCCACCGAGGGCGTGCTGGGCTCCTACATCCACACCGGCGCACAGCTCGGCGTGCTGATCGACGCGGCGGCGGATCCGGCGCTGCGCGGCAACGCGGAGTTCGCCGACCTGCTGAAGGACCTCGCCATGCAGGTGGCGGCGGCCGATCCCAAGTTCGTCGCCAAGTCCGACGTGACGGCGGCGGATCTCGACAAGGAGCGCGACATCCAGCGCGCCCGCGCGCTCGCCGAGGGCAAGCCCGAGAAGATGGTCGACAAGATCGTCGAGGGCCGCATGCAGAAGTACTACGAAGAGGTCTGCCTGCTGGAGCAGCCGTTCATCAAGGACAACGCGATGACGGTGACGGAACTGATCAAGTCCAAGGCGGCGAAGCTGGGCCCGGTCGGCGTGAACCGTTTCGTGCGGTTCAAGGTCGGCGAGACGCAGAGCGCCGACGCCGCCGAGTAGCGCGGCTATACTTCCAGTATGGATGCCGAGCGCACCATCCAGTTCATTCTCGAGAACCAGGCCAAGGTTTCCTCGGACCTGATCGGGATGAACGAGCACATCAAGGCGATCGACCGGGTGCTCGAACGGGTCGTCGTTAAGGTTGAGCAGACCCAGGACCAGCTCGCGCAGTTGACGGCCCGGACCGGCAGTCTCGAGGCCGAAATGCAGAAACTCGCCGAGTCGCAGCGCCACACCGACGAAAGGCTCAACGCGCTGATCGCCGTCGTGGACCAGGTGGTCCGGCGGGATCAGAAGTAGCCGCATGCCCCACTACCAACGCATCCTGCTGAAGCTCTCGGGCGAGGTGCTCGCCGGCGACGGGAGCTTCGGCGTGGACCCCGAGCGCGTGCACGCGCTCGCCGAAGAAGTCGCCGAAGTGGCGCGTACCGGCGTGCAGATCGGCCTGGTGGTGGGCGGTGGCAATTTCTTCCGGGGCGTCGCCGCGGCGGCCAAGAAGATGGACCGCGTCACGGCCGATCACATGGGCATGCTCGCCACCGTGATCAACGCCCTGGCGCTCCAGGACGCCCTCGAAAAGCAGGGCATGCCGACCCGCGTGATGACCGCCATCCGCATGGATCAGGTCGCCGAACCCTACATCCGGCGGCGCGCGATCCGGCACCTCGAGAAAGGCCGCATTGTGATCTTCGCGGCTGGCACCTCGAACCCGTACTTTTCCACCGACACCGGCGCCACGCTCCGCGCCCTCGAGATCCATGCCGAGGTGGTCGCCAAGGCGACCCGCGTCGACGGCGTCTACGACAAGGACCCGCTGAAGCACGCCGACGCCGTGAAGTTCCCCGAGATCACGTACCTGGACGTCCTGACACGCTCGCTGGCCGTCATGGACGCCTCGGCGGTCGCCATGTGCCGCGACAACCGCCTGCCCATCCAGGTCTTTAACCTGCGCGTGCGCGGCAATATAATGCGAATGGCGATGGGCGAACCCATCGGCACGCTGATCCACTAGACAACCCATGAAAAACGAACCGTCCGCCTCCCACACGTTCCAGTCCGTCAAGGAGATCGAAGGCAACGCGAAGTCCCGCATGGACAAGGCGGTGGCCGACCTGCAGCACGACATGGCGGCCATCCGCACCGGCCGCGCCAACGTCGGCCTGCTCGACTCGGTGCGCGTCGATTATTACGGCACGCCCACGCCGCTCAACCAGGTGGCGAACCTGCACGTGCCCGAGCCGACCCTGATCACCATCCAGCCGTGGGACGCCTCGCAGATCGGGGCCATCGAAAAAGCCATCCGCTCCGCCGAATTGGGCTTGAACCCCGGCAACGACGGCAAGCTGATCCGCGTGCCGATCCCGCCGCTCACCGAGGAGCGCCGCAAGGAATTCGTCAAGAAGCTGCACCACGTCGCCGAAGACCACCGCGTGGCCGTGCGCAACGTCCGCCGCGACGCCAACGACCAGGTCAAGAAGCTGCTGAAAGACAAGCTGATCAGCGAGGATGACGACCGCCGCGCGCACGACGACATCCAGAAGATGACCGACGGCACCATCGCCAAGATCGACCAACTGATGAAGACGAAGGAAAAAGAGATCCTCGAGCTGAAGTAAGCGCCGTCTCCGGAAACAGCAAGGCCGCCCGCAATTGCCGGCGGTCTTCGTGTTTGTGCTCCCCGGTTAGCGGGCGGCGCCGCCGGCCACCATCTCCAGATCGATGGTGACCGTCACTTCGTCGGCCACCGCGACCCCGCCGGCGTCGAGCGCGCGGCTCCACTTCACGCCGAAATCCTGCCGGTTCAGCTTCGTGGTGGCGACCGCGCCGGAGCGCAGCGAATTGTTCTGCTTCAGCGGCGCCGCGGGACCTTCCACTTCCAGCACCACGCTCTTGGTGACGCCGTGCATGGTCAGGTCGCCGGTCACCTTTAACTTGCCCGCGCCCGCCGCTTCCACCTTGGTGGAGACGAACGTCATCGTGGGGAACTGCGCCACGTCAAAGAAATCCGCGCTCCGCAGGTGCGCGTCCCGCTTCTCATCGCGCGTGTTGATTCCGGCGACGTCGATCGACGCCTCCACCTTGCTCTTGGTCACGTCGGCGGCGTCGAAGACCACCGTGCCGGTGACTTTCCCCATCTGGCCGCGGACCGTGGACACCATCATGTGCCGCACCGCGAACTGCGCCGCGGAGTGCGCCGTGTCAATGCGAAACGTTACCGGATCGGCGAACAGCGCGATCGCCGGAAGGAAGAAAAGCGCCAACTTGTGCATCTTTTCAGGCTATCACCACTCCGAGTAGGCCGTGCCCTCGAGGCTCGTCTTTTCGGAGCCGCTGCGGACGTCGAAGATCCCGGGCTCGGTCTGGTTCACGCTCGCCAGCGCGTCCTCCATGATCAGCCGCCAGGTCTGGTTCGACCCGGTGAGCGGATCCACCGGCACCTCGCGCAGGTAGCCCTCCCGCACCAGGTCCTCCAGCGTCTGCGGCGCCTTCTGCTTGTCGAACGTATACTCGTCGATCACCGTGCGCAGCGTGAACAGGTTGTTGCGCAGCACGCTTTCCTTCGTGCGCAGGATCGACTTCTGATACAGCGGCACCGCGATCGACACGAGGATCGAGATGATCGTCATGACGATCATGATTTCGATAATCGTGTAGCCCGCGCGCCGGCGGTCACCACTCGGCATAGGGCGTTCCATCACGGGCCTTCTCCATGGTCTTGCTGTAGACATCGAACACATTCTGGCCGCCCCAGCTCTGGCTCTTGGGGTCGTCCTGCATGCTCCGGATGCCCCACTCGGGCTTGCCGGTGAACGGATCCCGGGGCATGCGGCGCAGGAACCGGATCTTCTTGTCCACCGAGCCCGCCAGCTTCACGCCTTCCACCAGCTGTTCGAGGGATTCGGGATAGCCCTCGGTGCCGATCTTGCCGGGCGGGACCTTGCCCGCGTCGGAAAGGTCCTTGTACTTATCGATCGCGGTGCGCAGTTCCCGCAGCGCCACGCGCAGCTCCCGTTCCTTCTGCTGGCGCACTTTGTAACGCGCCAGCGGCACCGCCATGGTGGTGAGCAGCGCCATGATGGTGAAGCTGACGATCAGCTCCACCAGCGTCAGGCCCCGCTCATTTCCGAACCGGCGCTTGCGGCCCATTCCGCGCTCCTAGTTCACCGACACGGGCAGCGGCCGCGCCGTCACCGCAATCGGTTGGTTCTTCGTGTCGCGCAGCGTGAACTCCGGGAACGTCACCTGCCCGGAGCCTTTGCCCACGGTCTGGAACATCGCCGTGAACAACAGACCGCTGCCGCTGAGGCCGGGCGAGCCCGCCGGCCGCACAATGTTGATGGTCGCTTCGCCGGCGTCGTTGCGGATATCCTGCTCCAGCGTGGAACTCACGCCGTCCTTGCTCGGCAGATTCCCGATCACCACCTGCTGCAGCCGCAGCAGTTTGGGATCCCACTTCAGCCGCAGGGGGCCGGAACTGGCCAGGTCGGCGATATTCTCGAGCGCCACCGCCGCCACTACCGGCTCGCTGAGCCGCGCCTGGGCGGCGGCGGGCAGCAGCGAGAAGCGCGCGGGTCCGGTCGGCTTCGGCTCCGCCGGGGGCTTGGTTTCGAGCGGCTCCACCGGAGCGGCGGCGGGGGCCTTCGCGGCGTCGGGAGCCGGCACGTCGGGCTTCGCTGCGGCCGGACTGTCCGGCTTGGCCGCGCCCGGCTTCGGCGCCCCCGCATTCGCGTAGTTCAGCTTGATCACCTGATCCGTGCCCGCGTAGATCGCCCGCGTGTTCTGCAGCGTATAGTCCGGCACGCGCACCACGCGCGGCAGGATCGCGATCAGCAGGTCCGTGCGCTCCTTCGTGGTGCTGTTCTGCCCGCCCAGAATGCCCAGCGCCGGCACGTTCACCAGCCCCGGGATCCCATTGACGTTGCGCGAGTCATTGGAGCCCCGGTTGCCGCCCAGCAGGCTGATCTCGCCGGACCGCAACCGCAGGTCCGCCACGCTCTTGCGCTGCCCGATCACCGGCTGTTCGATGCCGCCGATCACCACGCGCTCGCGCACCGCCGAGACTTCCAGTTCCACGTGCAGCGTCACTTCGTCCGGGCCGTGCACCTGCGGCGTCAGGTCCACGTTCACGCCGACGTCCGCGTATTGGAACTGCGTCGACACCAGCGGGTTCACGCCCACGCCACCGACACCGGGCTGAAAGCTGCCCGTCGCGTAAGGGATCCGGTCGCCCAGCCGCAGCGAAACCTTCATGCCGTCCGAGGCGCGCACCTGCGGCGACTGCAGCACGCGCGCGCGCCGGTCCGTTTCGAACGCCTGGATGATCAAGCCGGGCAGCGTCGTCGACCAGTCGCCGAAGCCCAGCTTGGCGATGTTCGTCAGCGGGATCAGCGTGCTGCCCGTGGTCGTCGTCGTGGTCCCGGTGCCGGTACCCGTGCCGGATCCCGTGCTCGGCGCCTGCCCCCCCGGCGTGAAAATCACCGGCAGATTGATGCCCGCCGGGTTGCCGCCCTGGGTCAGCGCCAGCGCCAGGTTCCGCGTGTTCGTCGCCGACGTCTCCATCACAATCACGTCCACCACTACTTCGCCCTTCGGGCGGTCCAGATCGCTGATCAGCTTTTCGGCCAGCGCCACCTGATCCCGCGTGCCGCGCACCAGGATGGCCCGCTGCGCGTTGTACGAGAACACGCGGCGGATTTCCGTCAGCGAGCGCACCACCACCACGATCTCCTGGAACTCCTGCGCCGAAGTCGTGTTCTGCACGTAGAACACCTTCACCACTTCGTCCTCGTAGTCCCGGCGCTTGGTGACGTTATCGTCGGTAACAAAGATCGTGTTCTTCGAGATCGCTTTCCAGAACGTCTTGGTGAGCAGCGCGATGTAATCCAGCGCTTCGTCCAGCGGGATGTTGCTCAGGTCCACATTGTGGTTCGTCCGCGCGGAGATCTGCGAATCGAACACCACGTTCAGGCCCGCCAGCTTGGCCACTGTCTCATAGAGAACTTTCACCGGCTGGTTGTTCATCTTGAGCGATGAGATCTGGCTCGACACCGGCTGTAGATCCGGCGGCGACTGGATCTGCGACACCCGCCGCTCGGTATCCCGGCGGATCACCTCGAGCGGCGTCAGGTTCGTATCGGGATCGCCCTGGGCCTTGCGGGCGATGGCGTCCGTCGTGCGGCGCAGCTCCTGCAGCGCGATCGGCGACGACGCATCCGCCATCAGCGCCCGCTGAAACGCCCCGAGCGCGTCCTCCAGCTTGCCCTCGGTCCGCAGCTTCTGCCCGCGGTCCACCCACTTCTGCGAGGTCTTGAACCGCGCCCGCCGCATCGCGATCAGGTAATTGTTGTCGTTCGGATCCTGATCCACCGCTCTTTCGTACAGCGCCAGCGCCCCGTCCAGGTCCTCTTTGGCCTCGGCCGCCTGGCCCTGCTTCAGCAACTTATCGCCCTGGCGGGTGCGGGCGCCCAGGTCCTGGGGCAGGGCGAGGGTCAGCGCCAGAAACGCGCTCCAGATCCGTAAGTAGTGTGGGCTCAGCATCTTATCTGATACACTGGTTCCTTCGGACCGCGCCCGGGCGGGCGTGAGGTCCTCGATGTTCTTGACGCTATTCGGTTTCCGCGCGTGGAAGGAAAAATCAAGATCCTCTCCGACAACCGTTCCGCGGGCCACGACTACTTCCTGTCGGACCGCGTCGAGGCCGGTCTTGTCCTCACCGGCACCGAGGTGAAAGCCGCCCGTAACGGCAAGATCCAGCTCAAGGACGCCTTCGCCGAAGTGGCCGGCAACGAGGCCTGGCTCCTTAACGCCCACATCAGCGAGTACTCGCACGGCAATATCTACAACCACGTCCCCACCCGCAAACGGAAGCTGCTGCTGCACCGCCACGAAATCGACAAGTTCCGCGCGGTCACCCAGCACAAGGGACTCACCATCGTGCCCACCAAGGTCTACCTGAAGAACGGCATCGTGAAGTGCGAGCTCGCCGTCGGCAAGGGCAAGAAATTCCACGACAAGCGGGAAACCGAGCGGAAGCGCGAGGCCGAAGCCGAGGCGCGCGCCGCCGTCGCCCGCAGCCGCGGCCGTTAACCGGAGCCATCTCATGCAAGTCACTCTCGACAACACCCCGATCGAAAAAATCGCCGCGGACGCCGCGGCGCTCGTGGTCTTCCAGGACGAAGACGCCCCCAGCGGCGTGCCGGCGGCCTGGTGGCAGGAACTGAAGTCGTCCGAGGAGTTCGTGGGCAAGTCCGGCGAGCTGGCGCTGCTCGCGCAGCCGGCGGGCTTCGCCGCCAAACGGCTGGTCCTCTATGGCGGCGGCAAACGCCCGGACTTCAACCACAACGGCTGGCGCCGCGCCGCATCCGCCGTGCTCCGGGCGCTGAAGGCCAAGGGAGCCAAGACCATCGCGCTCGCCACTCCGGCCGACGCCGTCGCCGTGGCCGCCGAAGGAGCCTTCCTGGGCAGCTACGAGCCGGACAAGAACAAGTCGAAAAAGGAATCCAAGGCCGCCGACACCTTCATCATCGCCTCCAGCGGCACAGCGGCCGATCTGCTCCGCGGCACCATCATGGGCGAGTCCGCCAACTGGGCTCGTGAAATGATCAATGAGCCCGGCAACCTGCTGCCGCCGCGCGCGCTGGCCGAAAAGGCCCAGGCCATGGCGAAGCAGGAAGGGCTGGACTGCGAGGTCCTGGACCGCGAGCGCATGAAGCAGCTCGGCATGGGCGCGCTGCTGGGCGTCGCCCAGGGCTCCGACGAGCCGCCCTTCCTGATCGTCGTCCGCTACAAGCCCGCGAACCCCAAGTCCGCCGATCACCTCGGTCTGGTCGGCAAGGGCGTCACCTTCGACACAGGCGGCGTTTCCATCAAGCCGGCCGACGGCATGGAGGAGATGCGCTACGACATGGCGGGCGGCGCGTCCATGCTCGGCGCCATGCGCGCCATCGCGCGGCTGAAGCCTGCGATCGCCGTGACCGCCTTCATCCCGACCGTCGAAAACATGGTCTCCGGCCGCGCCCAGCGCCCCGGCGACATCGTGACCACCTACGACGGCAAGACCGTCGAGGTGCTGAATACCGACGCTGAGGGACGCCTGATCCTGGTGGACGCCCTCACCTACGCGCGCAAGCAGGGCTGCACGCACCTCATTGATGCCGCGACGCTGACCGGGGCCATCAAAGTCGCGCTCGGCAGCGTCAATGTCGGCGTCTTTACCAACCACGGCGACTTCCAGGCCAGGCTGCTCGCCGCCGCGAAGTCCGAGGGCGAAAAAATGTGGCCCATGCCGCTCGACGACGAGTACAAAGAGCAGCTCAAGAGCGCGTTCGCCGACCTCGGCAACATCGGCACGCGCTGGGGCGGGGCTGTGACCGCCGCGTGGTTCCTCCGTGATTTCGTCGGCGACACGCCGTGGATCCACCTCGACATCGCCGGCTGCGCCTGGAACGGCGACAACAAACCACACCTCGCCAAGGGACCAACAGGCGTCGGCATCCGCACCTACGTCCGCCTCGCGCTCGACTGGTAAGCCGTGACGCTCGCCGACCTCTTTGCGCCCACCTTCGCCGAGCGCCGCGGCGCCGCGGCGCTCGACTGGCAGGGCCAGTCCTATTCCTTCGGTGAGATCGACGCCCGAGCCTGGCGCATGGCCCACGCGCTGGCCGCCCGCGGACTCGCCGCCGGTGACCGCCTGTGCGTCTATCTCGCCAACCGGCTTGAGTACATCGACCTGTACCTCGCGGCGACGCGCCTCGGCGTGATCTTCGTCCCGGTGAACATCCTGTACCGCGACCGCGAGATCCGGCACATCCTCACGGATTCGGATCCCAAGGCCGTCGTCACCGATGCCGCCAACGCCGCGCACGCCGCCGGCTCCGTTCCGGTGTGGCTGGTCGAAGATCTGGCGCGGGAAGCTGCCGCCCAGCAGGACTCTGGCGTGCCCGCGGTCACCGACGGCGATACACCAGCAGCGATCGTCTATACATCTGGCACGACGGGAGCCGCCAAGGGCGCGATCCTGACCCACAACATCTTCGCGGTGAACGCCCTGAACGTCGCCGCCTGCTGGCGGATCACCAGCGCGGACCGCCTGCTGCTGCCGCTGCCGCTGTTTCATGTCCACGGGCTCGGCAACGGGATCCACGCCTGGCTCCTTTCCGGCTGCCACGTCCGGTTGGAGGAGCGGTTCGAACACGCCAAGGCCGCCGCGTGGTTCGCCGCCTACCAGCCGACCCTCTTCTTCGGGGTCCCGACCATGTACGTCCGCCTGCTCGAGTTCGACGCCGAAACCGCGCGCGCCGCCGGCCGCTCCATGCGTCTGTTCGTCTGCGGATCCGCGCCGCTGCCCGCGCAAACTCTTGAGGAGTTCCGCGACAAGTTCGGCCACACCATCCTTGAGCGCTACGGCATGAGCGAAACACTCATGAACATCTCGAACCCGTACGCGGGGGAGCGCCGGCCCGGCAGCGTGGGCCTCCCGTTTCCCGGCGTTTCGGCGAAGATCCTGGACGCTGACGGCCAGCCGGTGGCCGACGGCGCAACGGGCGAGTTGTATCTCAAGGGCAGCAACGTCACGCCCGGCTACTGGCGGCGTCCCGACGCCACCGCCGCCGCATTTCGCGACGGCTGGTTCCGCACCGGCGACCTCGCCAGCCGCGCCCCCGACGGCTATTACACGCTCCACGGCCGGCGGACCGATCTGATCATCTCGGGCGGCTTCAACATCTACCCGCGGGAGATCGAGGAGTTTCTCGAGGAGCAGGAGAGCGTCGCCGAAGCCGCCGTGGCGGCGGTTCCCGACGCCCTGCGCGGCGAACTGCCGGTGGCGTACATCGTGCCGCGCGGCACGTTCGACGCCGCCGTGCTCGAAGCCGCCTGCCGCCGGCACCTGGCCTCGTTCAAGGTGCCGCGCGGATTTGTCGCAGTGGAGAAACTCCCGCGCACGGCGCTCGGGAAGATCCAGAAGCACTTGCTTCCGAAGTGGGAAGGAGCGTCCTGATGCACTGGGCCGCCGCCGCGATGGTTCTGGTTTCGCAGCTGGCCGGCGCGGATTTGGATGCCTGGCGCGTGTGCCTCACTGGACCGGATGGCACGCTCCGCCTGAGGGTTCCCAAAACCGTGAACGTAAATGGCAGGGCGGAAAAGCCGGATCTCCTCGTCCGCCAGGACGGCCGCACCGTCAGCGTGCACAACATGAAGCCGCCGTTCGGGCGAGGCTGGATCCCGAAGCCGCGGGAGTTCGACATCTCCGTGGTTCCTCCGTTCGAGGGGGTCACCCAGCGCTGGATCCTGGGCCTGGCGCGTGGGTCAGCCGAGCCGCTCCAGTTGCGCTTCATCCGCACCGGCGCGCTGGAGGGGTATCGCATCGGCCGCGACACTCCTGAACCGACCGGTGAAATATGGATCGACTACACGATGGAAGGCCGCTGGGGCTGGTGGAAGTTCACCACGCGCGGCAACCAGGTGGGGCGTCGTATCGAACTGGAGAAGCTGGCCGCCGGCCTAGTCGAATCGGCAGAGACGGCCAACTACCCTTGCAACGTCAATCAGAGGATTCAGTAGCGAGCGATCCCCGTTTGGGTTCTGCTCGCGGCGTGAGTATCTGGCGCGGAGGCAAGGCCCAGCAAATCCACGTGGCCTTGTTAAGGATCGGTTGGAGCCTTAAGAAACGAGTCGGATCCCATCGCCGGTTACAACGTTCCGGTTTGCAGAACTTCCCGTTCGGTTTTCAGACAGCGAAGAGATCCGGCTGCGCTCTCGAAGATCGGAAAGGGCGATCTCGTCCCACCCAGAGGTTCCGCTCTACTTCAAGCCGTAGAGCTTTGCGGCGTTCTCGCGGAGCGCCAGCTTACCGATCTCGATGGCGCGCTCCCGGGGGACCGAACCATCGCGCACCATGCCGGTGAGGAGAAGCCGAGCGCCTGACGGCCGGAGTTCGCCAGCACGTACGCCATCTCCTCCTAACCGAGGTTCGCCTGAGAGGCGAAGGGCTCAGCGCCGCCGGAACTGGGGAGGCGGACCGTTCGGATTCGGCTTGTTGCCCGAAGGGATCAGCCGGCCGTTCTTGTCGAGGATCATGGTCTGGCCGGTGTTGACGGCCTCCTGACACAGGTCGGCGAGCCGGTAGTCGTTCTCATTCGCATGCTTCGACCCGATGAGACGGCCGACGGAGTTATTGTGCAGGTCCATGAGGCGCTCGTTGGTGGGTCCGCCGCCGTCCTCGTGGGCGGTGGCGATGGCTTCGGCGGCCGCCACGCCGATGTCGCGCGCCATGAGGGCGTTCCAGTAGCAATGGCGGAAGGCGTCTCCGGGGCCGTTGTGGCGGTCGGCCGCGTTGGGGAACTTCTGCTTGGTGACCTCCATCGCCCTGTCGGCGAGATTGTTGGCGGTCTTCGCCGCCAGCGGGTCGTTGTCGACCACCTTCTGCTCGTTCGGGTTTAGTTTGTTGTACTTCTGCTTGAGGTTCTCCGCGCCGGGAACCCAGTTCGGAACTTGTGTCGGCCAGCCACCCATGATTTCGGAATCTCCTTTCCCCGACACGCGGGAAAAGGGGAGCGGGAAGGCTCATCGCGATCACAGCGATCGCTGGGAAGAGCGGCCCGCAGACGGGTGGCCTCTCTCTATCGAGCGTGGATCGCCTGCAGCACGTACGCGCCCGCCTGGTGACCGCGCTGCTTCGGACCCTGATAGCCGACGATCACGTACCCCTGGTCGATCGCCTTCGTGAAGGCCCAGCGCGTGGCCTCGCGCCAGCGCTTCACCAGGGCGGTATCTTCGCTCTGGAGGCCATTGATGTCGGGCGGGATCTCCACCAGCGCGTAGCGCCCCCCGAAACCGCGCTCGTCCCGCACCGGTTCGTTCCCGTCCGCGAGCGCCACCAGCGGCGTCACCTCGAACTTCTCCGGCAGCACGTCCCGTGGACCATCCAGCCGCCAGGTGACCCAGAACCGGTCTGTGCCCGCGCCTTCCAGAAACAGCACGGCGTCCTCGCCGTAGAAGTTCACGAAGTAGCGGTCGCAGATGACGCCGAGCTTCGTGAAATTAAAGTGCGCGTTGCGGCTCTGCAGCGGGTCGAACGTCCACGTCACCCGGTGGATGCCCCGCGCCAGCGCGCGCGTCTTCTGCATCTGCTTCAACTGGTGGCCGACGCCGGTGTCGCGGTGCGACGGCAGCACGCCGGTCATGTGCGAGTGCAGCGAGACCTCGCCGTGCTCGTAGCCGGGGAACCCGTAGGAGAACCCGACCATGCGCCCGTTGTCGAAGGCGCCGAGCGCCAGCCCGCCCGCGTGCACCACGGCGATCATCTCGCCGGAAGGCACGATCTCGAGGTCCTGAATGCGCCATACCTCGCGCTGCAGGTGCTCGATCTCGCGCAAATGCTCCACCGTGTGGAGCTCATGAATCGTTAGGGAATCAGCCGCCGATGGCATACATGGGGCGCGGCGGCGCCACGAAACGCTGGGTATTGATTTCGTGGCCGAGCCACTTCGCGCGGACGTTGGCGCGAATGGTCTCGGCGAGCGCCTCGTCGGAGGCGCCGCCGCGCAGCAGTCCTTTCACGTCGGTCTCTTCGATGGCGAAGAGACAATAGCGCAACTTGCCATCCGAGGTCAGCCGGATGCGGTTGCAGTTCAGGCAAAACGGTTTCGAAACGCTGGCGATGAAGCCCACGCGCCCCCCGCCGTCGGCGTACCGGAACTCCGTGGCCGGCGCGCGCGGATCCGGATCCGGCACCGGCTCGAGCGGCCCCACCGCGGCGCGCAGGGTCTTCAAAATGTCGTCGGCCAGCAGCACCTTGCTCTTGTCCCACAAGCCCTGGGAGTCCAGCGGCATGAACTCGATGAACCGGATCTCGAAGCCGTGCTCGCGGCCGAACCGCGCCATCGGGACCAGATCCGGCTCGATCAGGTCCTTCACCGCCACCACGTTGAGCTTGATGGGGCCGAAGCCCAGGCGTTGCGCCGTGAAAATGCCGTCCAGCACTTTGTCCAAGTCGTCGCGCCGCGTGATCTGGCGGAAGCGCTCGCGGTCCAGCGTGTCCAGGTGGATGTTCAAGCGCCGCAGGCCCGCGGCATAGAGGGCCGGAGCCTGCGCGGCCAGCAGCACCGCGTTGGTGGTCAGCGCGATGTCCTCGATCCCCGGCACCCGCGTCAGCTTCGCAATCAGCTCCGGCAGATCCTTGCGCACCAGCGGCTCGCCGCCGGTCACGCGGATCTTCCGCACGCCCAGCCCCGCGGCCACGCGCGCGAAACGCTCAATCTCCTCGAAAGTCAGGATCTCCTCGCGCGGCTGGAACTTCACGCCCTCTTCCGGCATGCAGTAGAAGCACCGGATGTTGCAGCGGTCGGTGACGCTGATCCGGAGATTGTCGTGCAGCCGTCCGAACGTGTCGACCAGCGGGGGCATGGAACTGACCTCAGGATATCGCTTTCCGGTACCGCACCGCCGCGCCCTCCAGGCGGAAGCCCAGTTGCCCATTTAGCGCGAGCATCGCCTGGTTCGGCGAATCGTTGATGGTGCGCAGGCTGGGAACGTGATGCTGCTGAGCGTAGCGGATCCCCGCCAGCTTTAGCCGCCGGGCAAGGCCCCGCCTGCGGAACGGACGGCGCACGCCCGTCATTTCGACAAACAGGAAGTCCTCGCCGCGCGTCAGGTAGCTGAAGCCCGCCAGTTCCGCTCCGTCGAACGCCACGAAGCACGTCTCCGGCAGGAACTCCGGGTTCCCCAGCGTGAGCTCTCGGAACTCCCCGAAGCTCACCGGCGGCACGGGATCCCCGAAGGGCACGTCGGCGGCCACCTCCTGGTCCAGCACATACACTTCGCGCAGCGTCGCCTCGACAGGACACTCGGCCAGCGTGCGGATCTCCGGCTGCGGATTCACGGGCGGGACGCCGCGCGGATCGAGGGAAAGATGCAAGCGCCGCCAGGCTTCCGCGAAGCCGCGGCGCGTCACGAACTCCTGCGCCCGCTGGTAGCCGTCCCAGACTTCGCAGGTCAGCTCCCGCGCGCCAACGTCGGCCAGGCGCGGCAGCAGCGCGCCGTACAAAGCGGATCCGATACCTTGCGCCTGCCGTCCCGGGATCACCCGCAGGTCCACGCGGAATCGGCCGTCGCCGCCGCCGCCCAGCGCGTTGCCGAGGCCCAGCGCCGCGTCGCCCTCCACCGCGAGCAGCACCAGCCAAGGCGCAGCCGGGTCGCGCGCGGCGTCTTCGCGCGCCAGATCTTCGGCCGTGGCCGGCCACGCCGGATTGTCGGAGTTGAGCACCGCGGCCAGCGCCGGGTAGTCTGCGGGAAAGCGCGCCGCGCGGATCTCCATCAGGCCGGATCGTACCGCAGCGTGCGTTCCTGCCGTTCGAACCAGCCGTCCTCGCGCGGCAGAAACACGCTGCACCGGTTCATCGATCCGCCGTAGATGTGCAGCGTCACGGCCGTCTCCGCGGTGGGGTTCCCGAGCACGTGATACTCGAACGGCGGAATCAGGCACCCCGCCGAGCCGACGTTCGCCGCGATGGTCTGCTGCTCCGCGAAGCGGTAGCGCGTGCCCGCCGTTTCGACCAGATCGAACTGCACCACCTCCATGCGGCCGTGCACCACGCATTCCACGCACCAGATGCCGTCGTGATCGTGCACGGCGGTGCGCTGGCCGGGTCCCCACGTCATCGCGACCGCGGTGTAGCCGCGGTCCGGGTCCTCGTGCACTAGACGGCGCGCGTAATGGTCGGAGTGCGCGGCGTAAACCTGCGGCGGCAGTTCCAGGCGTCCTTCGCGCACGGCGAGCGCCAGTTCGTCCTTGATGCGGTTGACGGTAGCTTCGGTGTCCCCGAGCGCGATGGCCTGTTCCACCACGGGCGCCAGGGCGGTTGCGAATGCGGGCATGGCCTTCCCATGGTAGCGGAGCCGCGGTTGCGTCGCGCGCCTCAGCCGTCCCAGGTGATCCGCTCGCCGTTCACCACGTTGGTCATCGGCGCCGCCGGCCATCGCGCCGCGACATTCGACTGATCCCACGCCGTGAACGCCGCCGCCAGGTCCCGCACGATCTCCGGGTGCTTCTCCGCCAGGTTCGCCTTCTCGCCCAAATCCGACGCCAGGTTGTAGAGCCGCGGGCCCAGGGTGGAGAGCTGCAGCAGCTTCCAATCGCCGCGCCGCACCGCCGAGAACCGCCCCGCGCGCCAGAACAGCGTCTCGTGCGGCGAAGCTTTGGCCTTACCTCCGAGGAACGGCAGCAGGTCCACGCCGTCCAGCTCCTTCGGCAACTCGCGCGCCCCGGCGGCCGCGAGCATCGTCGGCGTGAAGTCCAGCGTGCTCACCGGCTGGCGATAGACTTTGCCGGCGTCCAGCCGCCCGCTCCACCGCATCATGTAGGGGATGCGGATGCCGCCCTCGTAGTAGGTGACCTTCTGCCCGTTCAGCGGACCGTTCGAGCCCGCGCCCAGCCGCGTCGGGCAGCCGTTGTCGCTCGCGAAAAAGATGCACGTGTCGCGGTCCAGGTTGTGCTTCTTCAGCTCCGCGAGCAGCCGGCCGACGGCGTCGTCCATGGCGACGGTCATCGCCGCCAGCATCCGGTGCCGTTCGTTGGCGATGTTCGCCACGCGGTCCAGGTACCGGCGCGTGGACATCAACGGAGCGTGCACCGCGTTGAAGGCGACGTACAGCAGGAACGGGTCGCGGCGGTGGCGCTCGATGAAACTCGCGCCCTCGCGCGCGAAGGCGTCGGTGAGGTACTCATCCTCGCGGACCTGCTCTTTGTTGCGCCAGATAGGGAGCTGTACGCCGCGCTCGAGCGGCGCCGCGGCGGTATCCGGGCTCGACACCAGGACGCCGCCGCCCGGGGTCCGTTCGTTATAGAAGCTGTTGGCGCCCTGCAGAAACCCGAAGTACTCGTCGAAGCCCCGCTCCACCGGGTGATACGCCGGCGTGGCGCCCAGGTGCCACTTCCCGATCATCCCCGTGCGATACCCGAGCGGCTTCAGCCGCTGCGGCAGGATCTTCACCTCCGCCGGGATGCCGACCTCCGGCTGCCGGTCGCGCTGGCCGCTCGGATTGAACTCGTGTCCGAAGCGCTGCTGGTAACGCCCGCTAAGCAATCCGGCGCGCGAGGGACTGCACAGCGCCGCCGTCGCGTAGCCGTCGGTGAAGCGGACGCCGTCGCGCGCCAGCGAATCGAGGTGTGGCGTCGGCACGTCGGGCGACCCGTAGCATCCGAGGTCCCCGTAGCCGAGGTCGTCAGCGAACAGGACCAGGAAGTTCGGCGGACGGCGGCGCTGCGCCGGCAGGGCGGCCGCACAGAGTCCGGCCGTGAACAGACGTCGGGATAGCATGTAATCGGGAGATTATCAGATCCTGGGAATAGTAGCGATAGTTCCGGGGATCGAGTCCGGGGGAGGTGTGTCTTGCAGGCGGTAGTGTTTGGCTATCTGGCGGCTGGCGCGATCTTCGCCGCGGCTTTTCTGGCGCGCGGGCTGACAGTTGTGGATCCCGCCGCGCGCGGCGCGGGCCTCGCGTTTCGCGCGATCCTGATCCCCGGCGTCGTCGGGCTGTGGCCCTATCTTCTGCTCCGGTGGGTGCGCTCCCGATGACCCGTCCGCTGCGCCGTGCTCACGCCCGTATCTGGCTGGTGCTCGCCCTGCTCCTGCCGGCGTTGTTGGTCCTGGCGCTGAGCGCGCGCCGCGAGACGACGCCCGCCAACCCGGGGTTCCGGGAGGCCGCGCGATGAGCGTCCATTACCAGGCGGTCGGCTGGAACCGGCAGAAGAAGATCTACGACGCGGTGCTCGCCGCTGGGGTGCTGCTGTACCTGGCGGCATTCGTGGGGCTGGGCGCGCTCCTCTATCCCGCGGCGACCGCTGAAACGCTGCTGATCCGGGCGCTGGGCACGCTGGCCCTGGTGATGCTCCACGCGATCCTCGCCATCGGACCGGCCAGCCGCCTGGACCCGCGGCTTCTGCCGCTGCTCTACAACCGGCGGCACTTCGGAGTGGCGATGTTCGTGGTCGCGCTGGCGCACGGCGTCTTCTCGCTCGTGCAATTTCATGCGCTCGGCGACACGCCGCCGCTCGACAGCCTGTTCACCGCGAACCCCCGATACTTGAGCCTCGCGGACTTCCCGTTCGAAGCCGCGGGGTTCTTCGCGCTCTTGATCCTCTTCTTCATGGCGGCCACCAGCCATGATTTCTGGCTCAACCTGCTGACTCCGGCCGGCTGGAAGCGGCTGCACATGGGCGTTTACTTCGCCTACGCGCTGCTGGTGGTGCATGTGGCGCTGGGCGCGCTGCAACAGGACCGCTCGTTCGGGCTGCCGTTGCTGCTGGGCGCGGGGCTGGCGCTGCTCGTTGCGCTCCACCTGGCCGCCGCGCGCCGCGAAGCCCGCGCGGACCGCGAAGCGCCGGTGCGGGACGGCTTCGTCGCCGTGGGTCCCGCGGCGGAGATCCCCGAGAGCCGCGCCCGCGTCGTGACCGCCGGCGGCGAGCGCATCGCCGTCTTCAAGTACGGCAACTGCGTATCCGCGATCTCGAACGTCTGCCGCCACCAGAACGGTCCGCTCGGGGAAGGGAAGATCCTCGACGGCTGCGTCACCTGTCCCTGGCACGGCTATCAATACCTGCCCGATTCCGGCGCTTCGCCGCCGCCCTTTACCGAAAAGGTGGAGACGTATCGCACCCGCGTGGTCGACGGCATGGTGTACGTCGATCCCCGGCCGCATCCGCCGGGCACGCGCCTGGAACCCGCGAGGATCGCATGAACGATCCCGAGTTCTATGTCGGATACCAACCGGCGGCGCCGCCCCGCCAGGGCCGGTTCATTCGCCTGGCCGCCGCGGCGCTGCTCGCGGTCGCGATGCTGGCCGCGATCGCCTGGACCCTGGCGCAGGGTGCCTTTCCGGACGCGAACTTCGAATTCGGAGTGGTCCGCGAATGGCAGGGCACGCTTGAGACCTGGCCCGCGCCCATGCTCGCGACTCCCGAACGCCGCTACCTGCTGGCTGGCGCCGGCAAGCACGGTTTCCACGCGGCAGGCTTCGCCGGGCAGCGGGTCCGGGTGCGCGGATCGCGGATCTGGCGCGGCGCCGACGAGATGATCGAAGTGGCCGATCTTGTACCGCTTGGTCCCGGCGCGGCGCCGCCGGAGCGCCTCGCCCTCGGCCGCGTCCGCCTCACCGGCGAGATCGTGGACCTCAAGTGCTGGCTCGGCGTCATGAACCCCGGGGCGGGGAAGGTGCACCGGGGCTGCGCGGCGCGCTGCCTGAGCGGCGGCGTGCCCGCGGGCTTCCTGGTACGCGACGCCGGCGGTGCCGTCCGGCTGCTGCTCCTCGACGTTCCGGACCGGGCGCGCCTGCTGGCGCATGTCGCCGAACCGGCGGTGATCGAAGGCGCGCTCACCCGCGCGGGTGGCAAGCTGATCCTGACCGCGGAATATCTCAGCCGCCCCTGAGGATCTATCCGGCGCTATGAAAGCACTCAGTTGGATCCTGCGGTTGGCGGTGGCGGGCGTGCTGCTGCAGACCCTGTACTTCAAGTTCACCGGCGCGCCGGAATCCGTCTACATCTTCTCCACCCTCGGCCTGGAGCCGTGGGGACGCATCGGCACCGGCGTGGTGGAACTGATCGCCTCGGCGCTGCTGCTCTATCCGCGCACGGTGTCGCTGGGCGCGCTGCTGTCGCTCGGCGTCATCAGCGGCGCCATCGTCAGCCACCTCACGAAGCTCGGCATCGCGCTCGACATCGTCGGCGACCATGGCGAGCTGTTCGCGCTCGCGCTGTTCGTGTTCGCGGGCTCCGCGGCGATCCTCGCGCTGCACTACCAGGACGCCCTCGCGCTGGCGCGCAGCCTCACTGGCCGCCCGATGGGCCTGCCGGCGTCCCGGGCGTAAGCGAGAGCGTCACGATGTGCTGGCCCCGCGGCAACACCAGCCGCGCGCCCGGCGCGAACGATACGGGCTCGCCGTCCACTTCCACCGCGCGCGGCGCGCGGTCCAACAGCACCACCGCCCGCGTCGCGCTGCGGTACGAGATCTCGATTCCGTGGCGCGTCGCCGCCGCGCTGAGCAAATCGCCGCCGAAGTCCAGGATCCGCAGCGGCACCCCTTCCGCCGCCGGCTCCACGGCGTGCAGTCCCGGCGGCAGCCACAGCGTGTCGTCGCTGCGCAGCGGCCAGGGTTTTCCATTCACCAGTGCCGGCCCCGTCCAGGGAATCCCGGCTGCCGACTTCGCCTCCACCACCGTCTTGCCCGCGGTGCGTTCCAGCCGCGTGACGTGCGCCGCCGCCGCGCCCAGCCACGGCAGGTCGGGCGCCGCCAGCGAACTCTCAAAGTACAGCGCCACTCGCGAGAACGCCCCCGCCGCCAGGTGGACCAGTTGCAGAAACTCCACGCCGGTCTGCTGCTTGGTGGGATAGACGTCCTGGTAGCGCTCCACGATGTTGATGTCGATCGCCAGGCGCGCCGCGTCCGGAGTCCGGCCCCGGTACCGCTCCGCGATCTTCGGATAGCGTGACGGGCCTTCGTTCCACACCGTCGCCGGATCCTCCACCAGGAACGTGAAGTCGTGCTTGTCCAGCAGCGGCAGCGTCTGCGAAGTGTCCGCCCCCAGCAGCTCCCGCATCCGGGGATCGAACTGGTCGTCGATGTGCGTCAGCACCAGGTCCAGGTGCGGCTTGCCGCGCCTCGCATCCTCCAGCTCGCCGAGCCACTCCCGTTGCTGGTCCCTCGCCAGAGCCGCGCGGAAGTCCACGAACGTCCGCCACGCCGCCGCGTCCCGCGTGTGGTGCCGCGGCGAGTTCGCGTCGAACAGCGCTGCCGGATCGAAGCCGTGCGCCTCCGCGAACCGGCGCCGCACGTCGGCGTTCAGCGGCGTGAAGCGCGCCGGATTCGCCGCGCCCTCCAGCGACTCGAAGTACAGCTCCGCCAGATTCACGCCGTCCCAATCGAAGCGGCCCAGCAACCGCCGCGCGCCGGCTGCGGCGGCGTCGAACGCCGCGCGGTTCGTCAGGGTCATCAGCCGCCGCCAGTCCAGGTGCGCATCCTGCCCCAGGGCCGTCTGCTCGCGCCATTCCGGATGCTCGCGCCAGAACGCCTCGCTCACGTGCGGCAGTTCCAGCCACGCGTACACCGCGATCGCGTGGCGGTGGCACGCCTCGATCAGCCGCTCCAGATAGGCGTCGCGCGCCGCATCCGGCTCCCAGTAATGCCACGCGGCGACGTGCAGCCCGGCGATCCCGCTCGCGCGCCAGCGCCGCGCCAGGTACTCGACATCGGCCCGCAGGCGGTACGACGAATCGAAGAACGCCCACAGCCGCGCCGAGCGCAGCGGCGGCGTCACCCCGAGGTCCGCCAGCGCAGCGAACAGGTACGGGAACCGCTCGTGGCCGCTCTTGCCGGGCGGTGCCGCGATCCACAGCACGGCGCCTTCGCCCTGCCGGAATCCGGCCACCAGCGGCTGCCTGCGCCAGCGCTCCTCGGCGAAGACGCGTGCTCCCGCCGGAAGCTTCGCCGGCGCCAGCAGCAGCGGCTTCTCCCAAACGACGTGCAGCTCCGGCGTCCGGATTTCCCTTACGCTCTGCACGATCGCCGGCTTGCCTTCCGCCGCGAACCCGAACGCTCGCGCCAGTGCGGAGTCGCCTTCCAGGATCAGCACCGTGCCGCCGCTGACGCGCTCCGCCCATCCGGCCGCCGGAGTCTCCGACGCCGCTGGAACGACCACGATCCCCGGCGCCACGCCCGGCCGGAAGCCCGCGGCTTCCAGGATCCGGGGCCACGCTCCTGGGTCGTCGCCCAGCACCTGATAGGAAACCGGGCTCGCCGCGAATGCCGCGGCCGCCGCCAGCAGGCTAACGAGTGATCGCATACCAGACTCCGATCCGCAGGTCGTAATAGCGCCGCGCGAAGGGATTGCCTTCGTTCACCAGGAAATCCCCGCGCAGCAGGCTCGCCGAGAACAGCAGACGCCGCAGCGCGCCCGGCAGACGGAAGCGCCAGCCGGGGCCCGTCTCCGCGAAGTTGCCCCAGTATTGCCGCCGCGCGTCCACGGTGACGTTCCAGTTCCAGAAGAACTGGCTCTGGAACGCGCTGCCCGGCAGCGTGTACCCGATCTTGTTCTGCGAGTAAATCAGGAAGTTATTGTCGAACCGGCTGACGAAGATCCCGTCGTTCGCCGTCTCCGCGAACCAGCCGTGCGACTCTCCGGTGAGCATGTGTCCGAAGCCGCGCGTGAAGTTCACCCCGCCGCGATAATCCGGCCGGAGGCTCCCCGTGCGATAGTTCCACGCCTGCCCCGCCTCGGCCCAGGCATAGAAGCCGCGCTTGTTCGGTGTCGCGACCCCCACCGCCGCGATCACCGAGCTTTCCGACAAGTATTGCGGCGCCAACCCCTGCAGCGAGAACTCGCCGCGCGTGTCGCCGATGAACCGCGCCGAAAGATACGGCCGCAGCGCCAGGCGTCCTAACTTGAACTCGGCCTTCGCCTGCCCGTAGATGAACGCGCCGTGCCACCGCGACGAATACATCGGGAACAGCCACGCGGTCACCCGCACCGGCGCCTGCGCCGGCCGCAGATTTCGATACGCCTGCGTCGCCGGCTCCGCGATCGCCGCGTCCGGACTCTGCCGCGCCAGCCGGAACCACTTCGCGGCTTCCTCATCCTGCTTCAGGACGTTGTACGCCCAGCCCATCTTCATCATCACGTCGAAATCCAGCGGATCATTCTCGTGGGCCACGCGCAGGTACTTCAGCGCGTCCGGAAGGTAGCCCTTCTCCAGACTCCGCGCCGCCATCGTGCGAGCCTCTTCGGTCACCGCCCGGCGCGGGACCTCCGGCCGCCTGCGCAAAGTCTGCGGCAACCCCAGCACCTGCCGCACCCGGTCCGAAATTTCGTCGTCGTCGCCCTCCAGTGCCTTCTCGAGCAGCGGCTTCGCCCCCGCGCGATCGCCCCGGCTCCAGCGCAGGAAACCGATCTGGGCCAGCGTCAGCCGGTCCTCGGGAGCGGCGGCCAGCACCCGCGTGAACTGCGCCTCCGCTTCCTCGCGCCGGTCCATTTCGAGCAACAGGTACGCGACCTCGCGCCGCAGTTCCACATTCTGCGGATCTAGCGCCAGGCCCTTCTCGAACTCGTAAACGAACGGATACCGCTCCGGCAGCAGCGCCCGCGCCCGGTCGGCCACCCGGGGCTCGGCCCCGCGCGACGCGGCCAGCAGCGCCGCATGGGCGTCCTCCACGCGGCCGAGTTCTTTCGAAACGCGCCCCAGGTCGAGCAGCGTCTCCCGCCGGTCGCGCCGCAATTCCCAGGCCCTGCCGTAGTGCCGGGCGGCCAGTTCCAGTTCGTCGCGCTCCTCGGCCAGCCGGGCGAGTTCCTGATGTCCGCTGAAGTTCTCCGGAGAGGCGGCCAGCGCCTTCGTCCAGCGCTCGATGCCCTCCGCCAGCGGACGGTCGATGTTCTGAAACGCCCGTTCCGCGTCTGCGTCGCCTTGCCGGCGCAGCCGGTCGAACACGCGCCGCGCGGCCACCTTGCGGCCGGTCTCGAAGCACAGGTACGCGTACTCGCGCGCCACCGCGGCATCCTCCGGCGTCAGCCGGTACGCCACGCCGAACTGCTCCCGCGCCCGCTCCGTTTCTCCCGCCTTGAGCAGTGCGTAGCCCAGGTCCTTGCGGATCGCCGCGCGCTCCGGTTCCGCCTGCGCGGCCCGCTCGAACGCGGCGACCGCCGCGTCCAGGTCCCGGGACTGCAACGCAGCGTACGCGCGTTCCAGGTGCGGGTAAGCGGGCCCTGTTTGGGCGCACAGGAGTCCGCTGACGGAAAGCGAAAGCAGCCAGCGCAGCACGAGGACCTCCGGTAAATGGGGTAGTGGCGCGGTGGCGCAATTATTCTCGCGAATTTTTTCCGGAGTGTGCCGCCCCCCGGAGGTCAAATAGTACTTCTGGTACCCAAATAATTACAAGTGATTACGAAATAGCAATGATCAAATTCTGCCGCCTCGGATATACTCCACCGCAGAGGTGCTTCTGTCATGAAGCGTCGTAGTTTTCTGCAGTCGGCCCTCGGCGCTGGTTTCCTCACTGCAGCGCCTGTTCTGAGAGCCAACCAACCATCACTTCTCGATCCGCTTACGCAGCCGAAGTTCGTCAATCCGCTGCCGAATCCACTCGACCCCGGCTTCGTTTTCCAGCCGGGTCCCAACCACACCTACGACATCGGTGTCTATCAGTTCCGCCAAGATCTCGGACTCCGTGGTCCGAACGGCTCCCCGTTGGTGACCACCGTGTGGGGGTACGGAACCAGCGCCGCGAACGCGACGTATCCGGGCCGGACCATCGTCGCGCAAAGCGGCCAGCCGGTGACCGTGCACTGGCGGAACCAACTCTCCAGCGGCACGGCGAATCTACCGCACCTGCTACCCGTCGACACGAGTATCCACTGGGCCGCGCCGGCCGGCTGGCCGCAATCCGGTGTGCCCATTGTTACCCACCTGCACGGCGGACACTCGAGCTCAGCCAGCGACGGCTTGCCGGACGCCTGGTTCACGCCTAACGCCGGTCCCGCGGGCCGGCTCTACCAACCCATATACGTTTATGAGAACGATCAGGAGGCCGCCACGCTCTGGTATCACGACCACGCGCTCGGCATCACGCGCGTGAACGTGTATGCGGGCCTCGCCGGTTTCTACATCCTGCGCGACGCCAACGAGGCGGCGCTAAACCTGCCCCAACACCCCTACGAAGTGCCCATCGTCATTCAGGACCGGATGTTCACGGCCGCGGGCGAGTTGTTCCTGCCCTCCGAACCCGAAACGGACGGCGCACCGAACCCGTCCGTGCTGCCGGAGTTCTTCGGCGACTTCATTCTGGTGAACGGCCAGGCTTGGCCAGTCCTCGACGTGGAGCCGCGGCGCTATCGTTTACGCTTGCTCAACGGGTCGGACTCGCGCTTTTACAACCTCTTTTTCAGTTCCGGCCAGCCGTTCTGGCAGATTGGGACTGACGCCGGGCTGCTGCCCGCGCCCGTGGCGCTCAACCAGTTGACGCTCGGCCCCGGCGAACGCGCCGATGTGATCGTCGACTTCGCGGGCCGCACCGGCCAGACGATCATCGTCCGGAACAACGCCCGGACGCCGTTTCCAATGGGCGACGCGATTGACCCGCGCACGGCCGGTCAGATCCTGGCGTTTCGCGTCAGTAAACCGCTTGCCGCGCCGGACACCAGTTCCGTGCCGTCGAACCTTCGTCCACTGCTCGGCCCCATCGCTCCGTTCGGGCCCGTTGCCCGGACCCGCCAGTTAGCGCTCTTCGAAGAAACCGACTCCTACGGCCGCCTTCTGCCGCTGCTGGGTACGCTGGCCGGCGGGCCCAAGATGTGGCACGAACCGGTCACCGAAGAGCCGCTCTTGCATGACACCGAGGTGTGGGAGGTGTACAACCTCACCGAGGATGCCCATCCCATCCATCTGCATCTGGTCAGTTTCCAAATCCTCAGCCGCCAGCGCTTCATGGGCGGCGGAATGATGATGGGCGGGGGTGGCGTGCGCGTGATCGGACAGCCGCGGCCGCCCGAGGCGAACGAGCGGGGCTGGAAGGATACCGCGCAGATGTACCCGGGCGAGGTCACCCGGATCGCTGCGCGCTTCGACCGCCCCGGAGAGTACGTGTGGCACTGCCACATCCTCTCGCATGAAGACAACGAAATGATGCGCCCGTTCGTGGTGCGTCCAAAAGTCTGAGAACGCATCTCCCAACCGGAGCCGTCAGCTCGCCTTGGCGATTCAGAGCGCGCGGCGGACTGCCTGAGCCGGGAGATGCAAAAAAGCGGGCCGCCCGGAGGCGGCCCGCGGCTTCGGAGGGGGAGTGGTGGTTGGCCTTAGTGGCGGCGCATCGCGACCCGCGCCTTGCGCGGTCCTTCGAGGAACATCTTCTGGATCGTCTCCTCGGGGATCGTCAGCTTCAGCTTGGTCAGGGTGCCTTCCTGCGTCACGCTGAATCCTTGCATCAGCTTCGAAGCCGTGCCCGTCGCATCCTGGCTGACGATCATGCTGCCCAGGAACCGCAGCACGTCGGTCAACGCCTGCGCGTCGCGGTCGGTCTTCGAGGTCGCCTCGCCGTTGATCTCGACGGAGGTGCCGATGAACCGCACCCCGCCGCTCGCTTCGGTCACCGCCTGGAACATGTTGCCGCTCTGCAATTGCGTGTTCGCGGTGCCGGCGAACAGTTCCGACAGCGGCGCCAGCGTCACGAACCAGGCGTCATTCTTCGACGCCGCCGCAATCGCCTTCGCGGCCAGTTCCGCCGGCAGGCGGGCGCCGTTGCCCTGCCGCCGGTCGATGGCGGCCTTCACCGCATCCAGATCGCCGAGCACGGCGGTCTGCGCATCCAGGAACCCGAACGCGCCCTTCCCGTTGCTGTCGCCGCCGGTGGCCAGCTCAATGCCGCGATAGCTGGTCACCACCGCGTTGTGGCTCCGCGCCGCCGCCATGATCTTCGCCGGATTGAAGAACCCGCGGCCCGCAATCAGCCCGCCGATCTTCGAATCGGCGCTCGACGCGGCCACGATCTCGGCCAGGTCCCGGCGCGGATCGAACCCCGTCTCCGCGACGAACTTCGTGAAGTCCTCTTCCACCTGGATCTGCTTCAGCACATACTGGCCGAAGCTGGAACTCTTGCTCGCCTCCACCTGCATGCCCGCCACGAACTTCGCGTTCGGCATCATCAGGTTCAGCAGACCCTGGTCCACTGCGGCCAGCGCGCCGGCGGCGGTAAAGGCCAATCCCAGGACTAGTTGTTTCAACATTTCTCGGCTACCCCTTTTCGTCGGCGTTCCGTCCTACCGGCCGCCCGTCTTCGATACGGTCCAGGTCCCCCGCGGGTTCCCGTTTCCGCTTTCCACCCCTGAGACGGAGCGCCCCCACAGCTTATTACAGGGGAATCTGCTCCACAATCTCGACCCCGTAGCCGTCCAGGCTGTGCACTCGCCGCGGCCGGTTGGTCAGCAGCCGGACCGTCGTGAGACCCAGGTCCCGCAGGATCTGCGCTCCGATGCCCACCTCATGCGGCGGCCGCGCGGTCCCCTCCGGCGAATACCGGCACGCGCCCGGACCGGTCTGGTGCAGGTACACCAGCGCGCCCGCGCCCTCGCGGGCGATCCGCTCCAGCGACTTCCGGATCAGCTCACCGCACTGGCACCGCGTCGATCCGAACACGTCGCCCAGCACGCAGTGCGTGTGCATCCGCACCAGCACGCCGCTCTGTCCGGCGACATCGCCGCACACGAGTGCCAAATGCCGTTCGGCGTCGGCGGTGGTCTCGTAGGTCACCGTCCGGAACGCGCCGAACTCCGTCTCCACGCACCCTTCCGCGGCGCGCCTCACCAGTTGCTCGGTCTCCAGCCGGTAGCGGATCAACTGCGCCACCGACACCATCTTCAGGCCGTGCTGCGCGCAGAACTCCTCGAGGTGCGGCATCCGCGCCATGGTGCCGTCCTCGTTCATGATTTCGCAGATCACGCCCGCGGGCTGCAGACCCGCCAGCCGCGCCAGGTCGACGGCGGCTTCGGTCTGGCCCGGTCGCACCAGCACCCCGCCTTCGCGGGCCCGCAACGGGAACATGTGCCCGGGTCGGGCCAGGTCGCGCGGGCCGCTCCGCGGATCGATCGCCACCTGAATGGTGCGGGCGCGGTCCGCCGCGGAGATCCCTGTCGATACGCCCTCGGCGGCGTCAATCGCCTCGCAGAACGCCGTCGAAAAGCGCGACGTATTCACCGGCGACATCAGCGGCAGCCCCAGTTCGTCGCACCGCTCCGGCGTCAGCGACAGGCAGATCAGCCCGCGCCCGTGGCGCGCCATGAAGTTGATGGCCTCCGGCGTCGCAAACTCCGCGGCGATCGTGAGATCCCCTTCGTTTTCCCGGTCCTCGTCGTCGGTGACGACGATCATGCGGCCGGCGCGCAATTCTTCCAAGGCTTCAGGGACGGTAGCAAAACCCATAAGGGGAGGTCGAACTTCCAGGATAACCCGGTTCTGGCTCCCGCCCGGCATTGGAACGATCGCCGCCTTGGTACTAACACTCGCGCGGTAGTACCGGGACCTGGTTCTCATTTACCCCTGGGGCGCCGCCACACTAACCTAAGCGCTATACCCATGACGCATCAGTTGGCCCAGTATTCGTATCTCCAGTTGCTGGACCTGCTCACCACGCTGGCCTTTCTGATGCGCGGCATCCAGGAAGGCAATCCGGTGGTGCGGTGGGCGCTGCAGCTTTCGGCGAACCCCATGGTGGGCCTGCTGGCCGTAAAGATCCTCGCCGTGCTGCTGGGCGTGTACTGTTGGCGTCTGGGCCGGGAAAGGCTGCTGCGGAGGATGAACTACCTGTTCGCCGCCGTCGTCGCCTGGAACCTGGTGGCGCTGATCATGGGATCCGTTCCGGGGATGGCCATATGACTCCTCTCCACGTAAACGGGCAGGTCACCTGCCCCGAGGGCAAGCCGCTGCAGGGCGTCCTGGTGATGGGGCTCGACCTCAACTACTCCGAAACCGACGCCGACGGGCGCTTCTCGCTTACCCGCCCCGAAATGGCGCTGTTCTGCTGGTACACCGGCTATCGTCCGGCGACGCACCTGCTGACGCGCGAGGCGCAGGAGATCAGGATTGTCATGGCGCCGATCGTTGCGGCCGCCGCCGCCAAGGCCGCTGGCGCGGGCCAGTAACCGGATTTCCCATCCGCGGACGTTTCAGGGCATCCTAGTAGCTGCCGTGGTGCCTTTTCTCCGCCGCCGTCTGTGGGATCCGCTGCTCGCCCTGCTCAAGCAGGGGGTGACGCCCGAGAAACTCGCGTTGAGCGTCGCGCTCGGCTGCATGCTCGGGTTGTTCCCGATGCTCGGCACTACCACCACGCTATGCGCCCTCGCGGCGCTGCTGCTCCGCCTGAACCTGCCCGCCATCCAACTGGTGAACTTTTTCGTCTATCCGCTACAACTGGCGCTGTTTATCCCGTTTTTGAAGGCTGGGGCGTGGCTGATCGGTGGACCTCCGGTTTCGGTTGACATTACCCAGGTTTATTCGTTGTTAGCGAAGGACTTCTGGGGTACGCTCGGTACCTACTGGTGGGCCAACGTCGGCGCCGTCGGTCTGTGGGCCCTCGCCGCGATGCCGCTCGGCGGCCTGGTGTACGCCCTGCTCGCGCGGCTGTTCCGCCGCTTCTCCCCAGGACCTGCCGCCGCCTGATGCTCGATCCGCTCCTGGACCGGGGCTGGGTTCCGGCGCCGCTGCTCCGCTTCGCGATCCAGCGGCTGTTAGCCCAGCGTCTGCGCGAAGCCGCCGGCGAGGACCGCGCGGCGTTTCTGGCCGCCCGCGCGCAAGGTCCGCTCGCCATCGCGACGGCCAGCGCCAACCAGCAGCACTACGAAGTGCCCGCGCGGTATTTCGAACTGGTGCTGGGGCCGCGCCGCAAGTACTCGAGTGCGCTGTTTGCCACGGGCCGGGAATCGCTCGCCACCGCCGAAGAGCAAATGCTGGCGCTGACCGCCGAGCGCGCCGGGATCCGCGACGGGGATTCGATCCTGGAACTGGGCTGCGGCTGGGGGTCGCTGTGCCTGGACCTGGCCTCGCGGTTTCCGCGCAGCCGGATCCTGGCGGTGTCGAACTCCCATTCGCAGCGCGAGTACATCGAACGGCTGGCGCCGCCGAATCTTGAAGTCCGGACGGCGGACATGAACGTCTTCGATCCTGCCGAACGGTTCCGGCGCGTGGTGTCGGTGGAGATGTTCGAGCACATGCGCAACTGGCGCGAGCTGCTGCGCCGCATCGCCGGCTGGCTGGAGCCGGACGGGACTCTGTTCGTCCACCACTTCTCGCACCGCCGGCACGGCTATCCCTACGAAGTGCAGGACGCCCGCGATTGGATGGCGCGGCACTTCTTCACCGGCGGCATCATGCCGTCTCATGACCTGCTGGCGGCGCTTCCGGAGCACCTCCAGGTCCGGGAAAGCTGGCGCATCGGCGGCGAGCATTATGCGCGAACGCTGGCGGCGTGGCGCGCGAATCACGAACGCCGCCGTCGCGACGTTCTCGAAGTGTTTGCGCCGGTCTACGGACCGGAGGCGGCGCGCCGGTGGTACGAGCGGTGGCGCTTGTTCTACCTCGCCTGCGAAGAATTGTTCGCGTACCGCGGCGGCGCCGAATGGGGAATCTCGCACCATGTTTTGGAAAGGGCATCCTAGAACGGTCCTAGAACGGGGGCATCCCCCACCATCCCCCGAACTGCGTGAGCCGAACCGCTAAGTTCTTGCTTCGCAATGCGGTACAGAGCAAATCGTAAGGTCGGGAATTGCCGTCAGTCGCCTTCTGACCGGAATTGTCCGACTTCCGCCCGCGGCGGGCGTTGCCGCCTCCCTTGGTCGATCCGGACTGGGTTCTCGAACGGGCTCTGCCTCCGCACCACCGATTCTAACGGCTTCCGCGAGCATTCGGCACCGTTCTCGAGTCTGCCCTAATCCGGCACCGGGATGTCCAACCGCCAACCGCGCCCGGACTCGGCGCGAAGCTCTTCCTGAAAGCGCGGAAGGGTATGAGAACGGTCCAGAGGCGCGTTCGCGAGGGCGCTGCTCGACCGGTAACTCGTTGTCCGGAAGCAGGATCGGCGAACGGGCCCGCGAGTTCGGGGGATGGTGGGGGATGGCCCCGTTCTCCCCTGGCCCCGTTCTCCCTGGCACCGTTCTCCCGGTCAACGTCGCGCCGGCGCCGTGCAACTCCGCTCGAGTTCCGCCGCCCGCGCCGTCACCTCCCCCTCTGGCGGACCTGCGTGCAGCTCGCGACGCTCGTAGTCGTACAGCAGCGCCAGCGGGAATCTGTCATACGTCGAGTCCGCGGGCCGGCGTGCGACGAACCGCAGCAGCAGTGCCCGGTTGCCGCACAGCCACCGCTCCTCCGCGACAGAGTCCCAGTCCAGCGGCCATTGGGCTGCCGGAGCTTCCCCGCCGCGGAGCGCGATCCGGAACCCGGAGCGCAGCGCGCGCGGCACTTCCACCTGAAAGCCCCGGTCGCCGCGTTTGCTCTCCGCGACGGTCTTCCAGTTGGCCGCCAGGAGCAGCACTGTCACCACAGCCCAGCGCCAGCCACAACAGCGGCCGCGAACGCTGCACGAGACGCCGCTTGCTTGGATTCGTCCCGCGGACGAAGTCGTGCCCGCAATCGCAGTACAGTGCCGACGGCGGATTCTCCAGGTGGCAATGCGGGCAGGTCATTCCTCGCCGTCCACTATGCCAGATTGCTGCGCGCAGGCGACGGAAAGTTGACAAAGTCAACAATCGATCGTTGACTTTGTCAACTAATTCTCCCAGTGGCGGACGGGCCGAGATCCTTATAGACTGTCCCTGATGAAACTCGCATGGATCACTGTCGCGGCGGCGGCGACACTTTGCGCCGCGGACTTCTGGCTCGCCAAGCCCTACACCGAGTGGTCGGAGAAGGAGACCGGCAAAATCATCGCCGACTCTCCGTGGGCCAAGCGCGTATCGGTTTCGATCGGCATGCTGCCGCAAAGCGGCAACACGCGGCGCGGCGGACGCGGCGGCTTCGGCGGACCCGGCGTGCCCTCGGGCGCCGACGCGAGCGGCGGCGCCAGCAATCCGGGCGCCGGCGGGACGGGCAGCTTCGAATCCGGCGCCAACGATAACGCGCTGGCCGCGCCGACCATCGACTTCACCATCCGCTGGCAGACCGCCGCTCCGGTGAAGCAGGCGCTGATGAAAATGAAGTACGGCGCCGAGACCGCCGGGTCCGACGAAGCCAAGCAGTTCCTGGCGCAGGAAGAGAAGAACTACGTCGTCGTGCTCTCCGGTTTGCCGCGCATGGCCTTCGGCCGCGGCGGCCCGGAAGCGGCCGAGAAGTTCAAAAGCTCGCTGGCGCTGCAGCGCAAGGGCAAGGATCCGATTCCCTGCGAGAAGGTCCAGATGGTTCCGCGCCAGGACAAGCTGGAACTCTACATGGTGTTTCCGAAGGGCGACCCGATCGTGCTCGAGGACAAGGAAGTGGAGTTCGTGGCCAAGGTGGGCGAGAACACGGTGAAGCAGAAGTTCCGGCTCAAAGACATGGTGTTCCGCGACAAGCTGGAGCTGTAAGCCATGGCGGTGCTGCCGCGCGCCTTTTATGAGCGTCCGGCTCGGGAAGTGGCGCCGGACCTGCTTGGCAAAGTGCTGCGGCACGGAACGGCCGCCGGGCGGATCGTGGAAGTGGAAGCGTACCTGGGCGAGGCGGATCCCGCGGCGCATGCGGCGAGCGGCCGGACGGCGCGTACCGAGGTCCTGTATGGCGAGGCCGGTCACGCTTACGTCTACTTGATCTACGGGATGTACCGGTGCCTGAACGTGGTGGCCGAACCGGCGGGCACGCCTGGGTGTGTGCTGCTCCGCGCCGTCGAGCCCGTGGCGGGGCTGGCGGCGATGCGGCGGCGGCGCGGCCCGCTGGCGGCGGAGCAACTGGCGTCCGGACCCGGGAAGCTCACCCTGGCGCTGGGCATCGAGGCGCGGCACAACGGGCGGGACCTGACGCGCGGGCCGCTGTGCATCGAAGACGCCCCGCGCGCCCCCGAGCCGGTGGCCGTATCGCCGCGCATCGGCATCACGCGCGCGGCGGATTGGCCGCTACGCTTTTACCTGGAGGGGAATGCTCATGTCAGTGCTCGACCGCAGAGAATTTCTCGCGGCTAGCGCCGGCGGCGCGCTGGCGGCGGCGACGAAGTGGAACCCGGGTCCCATCAGGCACATTCTGCCGGCGGTGAGCGACCGGCGAATGCTGGTGAAGGTCTCCTTCACCGAGCCGGTGGAGCGGGCGGCGCTGCGCATCGGGCGGGAGCGCGTGGCGGGCGTGCGCGCGGATTCGCGCGGCCGTTACTGGTGGTTCGACCGGGGCGGGCTGGAACCCGCGCGCGAGTACAAGCTGCAACTCACCGGGCCGCGGGACCGTCCGCTGGGGGATCCCTGGCCGCTGAAGACGCTGCCCGCGCCGGGGGACGCTCCGCAGAAGCTGCGGGTGCTGCTCTACACCTGCGCGGGCGGCGACGAGCGCGCGCGGACGCCCAACGGCGTCCCGATCTTTCTGCCGCTGGCAGCGCGGCAGGCGCTGCTCGACCGCGCCCTGAGCCTCGCGCCGGACGCCGTGATCGCCAACGGGGATCACATCTACTGGGACCTGCTGCAGACCGGATCCGCGGCGCGCTACGGCGCGGTGGCCCGGGAAGTGGGCGAGTTCCGCCGCGACCTGCCGGTGGAAGGCACGCCGAACGAAGCCGTGCTGGATCGCGTGGTGCAGGCCCAGATCGTGGCGCTGTACGGGACGCGGTTCCGCTCCACGCCGGTGTTCGCGCCGTTCGACGATCACGATTACTTCGAGAACGACGACGCGCTGCCCACGCGCGTGACCTTTCCCCCGGATCCGTTCATGCTGGCGCTGGGCCGCGCGGTGCGGCGCTGGGCGATCCCCGAGTTTCTGCCCGACGCCAGGCGTCCGGCGGGATTATTGGGCAGTTCCGCGCCGGATTCCCCGCCCGGAACCGCGGAAACGTACGGGACTTTCCGCTATGGGAAGCTGGCCGAGTTCCTGCTCTACGACTGCCGCCGCGGCATGCGTCTGGACGGGCCGACCGGCGTGTTCGTGCAGCGGGAGGCCGAGGCGTGGCTCGCCGCGCGGATGGCCGCGGCCGAAACCAGCCACCTGATCCATGTGCCGAGCACGCCGCCGGCCTGGAGCGCGGGGAAGTGGGGCGAATGGTATCCCGACGTGCTGGACGCCGGCGGGAAACTGACCACGGCGATTCCGAAGCCGTACTGGCAGGCCGGGTGGGCCGCGCAGCACGACCGCCTGCTGGCGGCGGCGTCCGCGATGCCGGACCGCATTCCGCTGTTCGTCTCCGGCGACCTGCACGCGATCGGCGAAGCGGTCATCCGGCGCGCCGGCGCGTTGGACCTGCGGCGGAATCCGGTGATTGCCATGCTGGCAGGTCCGGTGAGCACTTCGGGTCCTGGCTGGCCGTCGGCGTTCCGCGGCACGCGGGCGCTGCCCACCGCGCATTGCGAGGTGGAGGAGCGGGTGCCGGCGATCGAGGAAAACGGATTCCTGATCCTCGACCTGACCCCGGAGGTGATCCACGCGCGGCAGTTCCGGTGGACGCCGGCGGCGGGCGATGCGAGCCTGCTGCGGCCGTTCCGCGAGATCACGCTGCGGCGGGGCGCGGCCGTCCGGTGAGGGTTCGCTAGACGAAACGTCCGCGCGCGGCGGCCGAGATCTTGCCCGTGAACAGTTGCAACGGCAGGTGCAGGCGCTGGCTCCAGGCGCTTTCGTCGTGCTCGGCCAGCGGGAAGCCGAAGTGCAGGAAGTTCTGCCCGTAGACGTAGCCGCGCTGGCTGAGCGCCAGCGACATGGCGAGTCCGACCTCGTAGTTGTCACCCGGCCAGCCGGAATCGAGATAGAACTTCACCTCGCGGCGCGGTTCGCTGAGCACGCGTTCGATCAGGTCGTCTTTGAGCGAGAACGTGCTCGAGAGACATGCTGCGAAGCCGAAGACCTCGGGGTACTCCCAGGCCATGTAGAAGGACACGACGCCGCCCAGTGAGGACCCCATGACGCCGGTCTCCTCGGGACGGGTCATGGTGCGCCATCCCGCGTCGACGCGCGGCTTCAGTTCCTCGACCACGGCGCGCGCGTAGTTCCGGTAGCCGGGCTTGGTATAGTCCTTCTCGCGCTCCGTGGTGTGGACCCCAACCACGATCACCCGGTCCATGGCGTTCATCTGGTCCAGGGTTTCGAGCGATTCGTCGACCATCCAGTCGCGGCCGAGGAAGGCCTCTTCGGGGAAGAAGAGGTTCTTGCCGTCCTGCATGTAGAGGACCGGGTAGCGGCGCAGGGTGTTTTCGAAGTAGCCGGGCGGCAAATAGACCTGGGCGAAGAGCTTGCGCCCGAGGATCCGCGAGTCGAGTTCGATCAGCGGTTCGAAGGCGCCGGCGCAGCACTCCTGAAAGAGCGGATAGACCTGGCGGACGCCGGGGGAGGTCATGAGGGCCAGCAGGTTGGGTCCGGACGCCCAGCGCCAGCGCTCGCCGTTGCGGAGGATGGGCTTGAAATAGAGGAACGGGCGCTGGGCGGTAAGGCGGAACGTAAACTCGTGACCGTCGGCGGAGACGGATTCGGGGGGCATATCCTTGGCCCAATCCAGCTCGGTGCGGAGCAGAATGGTCCCTTTTTCAACAGGATAGACGACCGTCAACGGGCGCGAGAGAGTCTGTTCCGTGCGGTACATTACGGCAAGATCAATCATACCAGCGACTTAATGACTCTGTACCCGGACTGTAATCCCGCCGATAGAGAACTGCAGGAACGGGCGGATGCTGAACACAGTGCTCATCACCTCCGAGCCGGCGGCCGCCAAGGCCATCGAGCTCATGATCGCGGAGACCGGATTTCTCCGGCTGGTGTTCGGCGACTGTCCGCCGCCGCCGCACCATGAGCTGCTGCGGTTGCTGCAGGCGCACGATCCGGAAGTGCTGCTGATCGACGTCAGCGAATGGAGCCTGGCGCGGCCGATCGCGGCGAACGTCCGCAAGCGGGATTACAAGTCAGCCTGGATCGCGTTCCGTCCGCCGTGGAATAAGCTGGAAGGCGCGAATCTGGAGACGGCGGGCTTCGACGCCCTGATGGAAGCGCCGTTCACGACGCGGCAGCTCGAGTCGACGGTGTACCAGGCGATCCACGGCCGGCACCCCTCCGAGAACGACAACCTGCTGGTGTTTCTGCCGGCGAAGGCGGGCAGCGGCTGCACCACCGTGGTGCTGAACACGGCGCTGGCGCTGGCCCGGGAGACGCAGAAATCGGTGCTGGTGCTGGAGGCGGACCGGCGAAGCGGCATCCTGTCGGAGCTGCTCGACGTGAGCGCGCAAGGGTCCCTGGGGGAGGCGCTGCAGCGCGCCGAGTCGATGACCGGGCTGGAGTGGGCGCAACACCGGGTGACGGTCGAAGGCGTCGATTTCGTGCTGAACGACCTGACCAAGACCGCGCCGCTGCCGAGCTGGGCGGATTACTTCCAACTGCTGCGGTTTCTGCGCACGCGGTACGACTACATCCTGGTGGATATGCCGGAAGCCGTCAATGAAGCGACGGCGGAAGTGGTGCGGAGCGCGCGCGGCGTGTTCGTAGTGACCACGCCGGAGGTGCCGGCGCTGAAGCTGGCGAGCCACCGGATCCACGAGTTGGAGCGGTGCGGGCTGCCGCCGCAGCAGACGCGGCTGCTGGTGAACCGGGCGACGCGGGATTCGCTGCCGTCCGCCGAGGTGGAGAAGCTGGTGGGCCGGAGCGTGTTCCACAGCCTGGGGAGCGACTATCCGAAGATCCAGCAGGCGATTCTGGAGTCGCGGGGCGTGGCGCGGGACAGCAAGTTCTACGTGGCTACGGCGGCGCTGGCGCGGAAGCTGGGCGGGCTGGAGGAGCCGGTCGCCCAGCGGAGCGGCTTCGACCTGCTGCGCCGGTTCGGCCGGGTGGCCGCCGAAACCCGCTGACGGCCTCGAAATTCCCCGCGCGCGGACGATGAGTCCGTTGCGTGCTGTCCAGCATTCTCATCAGTTGGGATCCGAATACCGCGGCGGTAGTGGAGCAAATCGCCGGCGAGACCGGGGTAATCCACTCGGTCTGGAGCGGCTATCCGCCGCCGGACACGCCCGAGCTGGTGCGGATCCTGCGCGCGAAAAGCCCGGACCTGCTGCTGCTGGACGTCAGCGATCCGGAGCTGTGCCTGCCGGTGCTGGAGCGGGTACGGAAGGGCGAATTCCGCACGGTGGTCGTCGGGTACCGGGCGCGGTGGAACCGGCACGAGCAGGCGGAACTGGAGGACGCCGGGGTCCGCCAGTTGCTGGAAGCGCCGTTCTCCGCCGGGCAGCTCGAGGCGGCGATCTACCGCGCGCTCCACGACGGCCGCGAGTTCGAGAATCCGAACCTGCTGGCGTTTCTGCCCGCCAAGGCCGGCAGCGGCTGTTCGACGGTGGTGCTGAACGCGGCGTTCGCGCTGGCGCAGGAGCAGCAGGCGCGCGTGTTGGTGCTCGAAGCCGACCGGCGCTCCGGGGTGCTGTCGATCCTGCTGAACCAGCCGGCGCGGGGCAAGCTCGCCGACGCGCTGGCGGCCGCGGATTCGCTGACCGGGCTCGACTGGTCGCAGCACTATGCCGAGGCGTTCGGGGTCCACTTTCTGCTGGCGGATCCCGCGCGGCGCACCGCGGCGCCTACCTGGGCGCAGTACTTTCACCTGCTGGGGTTCCTGCGCTCGCGCTACGACTTCATCCTGGCGGACCTACCCGAGGTAGTGAACCCGGCCACCGTCGAGATCGTTCGCACGGCGCGCGCGAGCTTCGTGGTGGCGACGCCCGAGATCCCGTCGCTGCGCATGTCCGCGGTCCGGCTCGGCGAACTCACCGAGTGCGGCCTGGCCGAGGACCGTTGTCCGATTCTGCTCAACCGCGTGCACCGCGACGCGCTCTCGGTCGGTGAAGTGGAAAAGCTGCTGGGCCGCCCGGTGTTCGCGACGTTTCCGAACGAGTACGCGCGGATCCTGACGTCGACCATTGAGTCCCGTCCGGTGGCGCAGAACACGCGGTTCTACGAGGCCTGCGCCGCGTTCGGCCGCCGGCTGACGCAGCGGGACCGGCCCGCAGCGGAAGCGCCCGTCCGGAGCCCGCTGGGGTTTCTGGGACGCTTGAGCCGCCTCGGCGCGCAGAGCTGAGCTTGCCCTGCCGCGAAGGAACCCGTACGATCGAACCATGCCTGTTCCGGTATCGCTCGTCTTCGTGGCCGCCGCCGCGCTCGCCCAGGAGAACTGGCCCATGTTCCGCGGCGCTGCCGCCAACGGCGTCGGCGGCAAACCGGTGCCCGTCTCCTTCAACGCGGATCCCGACGGCGGACCGCTGCGTTCTGTCCGCTGGAAGGTGCCGCTTGCCGGGCTCGGCCATTCCAGCCCCGTGGTGTGGGGCAACCGGCTCTTTGTCGCCACCGCCGTCGCCGCCGCCGGCACGGCGCCGCTCAAGGTCGGGCTGTACGGCGCGGGCGACTCCGCCGAAGACAACGGCGAACAGGCCTGGAAGATCTTCTGTTTCGACAAGCGCGACGGGAAGCTGCTGTGGGAGCGGACGGCGCACCAGGGGATCCCGCGCGCGAAGCGCCACACCAAGGCGACGCACGCCAACACGACGGTCGCCACCGACGGCAAGCGGGTGATCGCGTTCTTCGGCTCCGAGGGGCTGTATGCCTACGACCTCGACGGCAAGCCGCTGTGGAAGAAGGATCTCGGCGTGATCGACATGGCGCCCTCGGACGCCGTGATGCTCTCCTGGGGCTTCGCGAGTTCCCCGGTGCTGTTCGAGGATCGCGTGATCGTGCAGGCCGACCGCAAGCACGAGCCGTTCGTGGCCGCGTTTGCCGCCGCCGACGGCAAGGAGCTGTGGCGCACCTCGCGCGCCGGGATCGTGAAGGATAGCTGGTCGACGCCCGCCGTGGTCCGCACGCCGGGGCGCACGCAGGTGGTGCTGAACGCGTATCCCTACATCGCGAGCTACGACTTCGCCACGGGCCAGGAGCTGTGGCGGCTCAAGAGCGAAGGCGACATCCCGGTGCCGACGCCGCAGTTCGCGCACGGACTGATCTTCGTCACGAACGCGCACGGCGGGCCCGCGCCGCTGTACGCCATCCGGCCGGAGGCGGCCGGCGACATCACGCCCGAAGCCGGCTCCCGCACGTCGGCCGGGATTGTGTGGAGCGAGCCGCGCAACGGCGCCTACATGCAGACGCCGCTGGTGCTCGGCGATTTGATTTACAGTTGCTCGGACCGCGGGGTCCTGAAGGTGTACGACGCCAAGACGGGGAAGCTCCACTACCAGCAGCGGCTGGGCGCGGGAACGACGGGGTTCTCGGCGTCGCCGGTTGCCTCCGGCGGGCGGCTGTACTTCACCAGCGAAGAGGGGGAAGTGTACGTGATCGCCGCGGGACCGCAGTACGAACTGGTGGCGACGAACAAGCTCGGCGAGATCGCGATGGCGTCGCCCGCGGTGTCCGACGGCGTTCTGTACTTCCGCACCCGCGGCCACGTCGTGGCGGTGGGCGACGGCAAGTAGGGCCGCGGTTACGGCAGGGCGGCCAATAACCGGCGGGCCTCGGCCAGGTTCCGCTGGATCTCGAGATTCCCGGGCGCGCGGTCGCCCAGCTTGCTCCACGACCCAACGGCGCGCTCGAGGTGGCGGCGTTTCTCCACCGCCGGGGCCCCGGGATTCCAACGTGCCCACCGGAAGCTGCTTTCGGCACGGCTCAAGTGCTCGCGGGTATTCCGGTCCCCCGGAGCCTGGGCATCGAGCGCCTGAAAAGCCTTGCGGTAGAACGCGGCGCCTTCGGCGGGCGGCAAAGTGTCGCCAAGCAGGTTCCCGACCCGAATCAGGTCGAACCGGTAATCGATGAACCGCGGGGCGTCTCCCGACAGGCGTTCCAGCGTTGCCGCCGCGCGGCGGAGCAGGTCGAGGGCGCGGCGGCGATCCCCGGTTTTGAGGAGCGCCCGAGCCAGCGCCTCCTGGGCGTTGGCCTCCAACTGATCGCCCGCGGGCGCCATTTGCAACGCCGTCTCGAGATAGGGGAGCGCTCGCCGGGGGTTCCGGGGCAGCAGCACGCAGCCCATCACCCAATGTCCAAACAGGCGGTCGCGCTCGGAACGCGCACTGCCGCGATCCTCGTCCGCCAGGGCCTCCGCCTCCCGCAGAGCCAGGCCGGCGTAGCTCTCCGCGGCCTCGGACTGGCCCAGGTGGAAGCTCAGTGGATTGCCGGAAACGGTAGCCAAGGAGAAATGGAGCAGGAACCGGCGCCTCCGCCAGGTGAAGTTCCTGGGGTTAGCCGCCAGGAACTTCTCGCAGATGCGGACCGACTCCTGGTAGGCTGCGACCGCCCCGGCGAGGTCGCCGGTGTCGCGGCGGGCCTCGGCGAGATCGTGGAGCATCAACGAAAAGGTTCCCTGCGGGACCGGCGCCGCGCCGCTCGAAGGCCACCGGCGGAGCAGGTCCACGGCGGCGGTATGCTTTTCGACCGCCGCCGCCGCGTCGCCCTGGCCGAGCAGGGCCTGTCCCATGATGCCCCAAGCCTGGGCGATGCCGGTGTCGGCTTCGAGGTTCTGGCCGCGCCGCGGGTTCCGGCGTTCCCAGGCGGCGACACTCCTGGATTGGTGGGAGACGGCCCGGGCGGGGTCGCCGAGTTGCAACTGCACGAACCCCGTGGTCCGCTCCAGGACGGCCAGATCGGCGAGCACTTTCGGGTCCGGGTTCTCGCGGCGGGCGAGGCGCTCGAGAATCGCGGCCGCTTTGCCGTAGCTCGCGATCGCGGCGCGGGTTTGGCCGAGGCCGCTCTTGCCGGGATTCCCCTGGACGTCGCCGATCCGCTTATAGGCGGCGGCGAGCTCGAGTTGCAAGGCGGTATCGTCTTCGGCCTCGCGCGCCAGGCTGTCGAGGTACTCCGTCGCCGTCGTGACCACTTCGGCGCGGATTTTCGCGGTGCCCGGGACATTCACCATCCCGTCGTAGATTCCGAAGACGAAAGTGTTGGCGAGCTTGCGCACCTGCTGGAAGCGGCGCTCGGCGCGAGCCGCTTGGGCGTCGGCCCGCCGGGCTTGCAGCGTGGCGGCGACGATGCCGGCCGTGAGGCTGACCACGGCGAGCACTCCGGCCGCGACCGCGATCCGGTTGCGCAGGACGAACTTTCCGGCGCGGTAGGCGAGCGTCTCCGGCCTCGCCCGCACCGGACGGCCTTCGAGGAACCGGCAGATGTCTCCGGCAAACTGTTCCACCGACACGTAGCGGCGCGCCGGGTCTTTGCGCAAGGCCAAGGCGACGATGTTATCGAGGTCACCGGCCAGCTCACGGCGGATCCGCCGGTCGGAGACCGCCTCACTGGGCGGTTGCGGCATGGTCTCGCAGATGGCAAGCTCCAAGTCGGCCGGGCTGCCGTTGCGGATGCGGTGCGGACTGACGCCGGCCAGCAGCTCGTAGAGCACCGCGCCGAGCGAGTAGATATCGGTCGCCACGGTGACCGGCTCGCCGCGAACCTGTTCGGGGCTGGCGTAGGCGGGCGTGAAAGGATGCATCCCCGTGCGGGTGAGTTCGGCCGTCGCGTCGTCGGGATGCAGCAGTTTGGCGATGCCGAAGTCGAGCAGCTTGGGGACGCCGGCGGCCGTGACGAGGATATTACCGGGCTTGATGTCACGGTGCACCACCAGCTTCTGGTGGGCGTGCTGGACGGCGGCGCAGACCTGCTCGAACAACAGCAGCCGCGCGCGGACCGGCAAGTGCCGCTCCCGCGAGTACTCGATCAGGGGCCGCCCCTCGACATGCTCCATGACCAGATAGGGAACGCCCTGGTCGGTGGCGCCGCCATCGAGCAGGCGGGCGATGTTGGGATGGTCGAGCGCGGCCAGAATGCGGCGCTCCTGCCGGAAGCGTTCCACAAGTTGGGCGGAGCCCAGGCCATGGGTCACCACTTTGATGGCGACCTGCTGCCGGAACTCCGCCGCGGCGCGCTCGGCCAGGTAGACCGTGCCCATGCCGCCGCGGCCGAGTTCGCGGACGATGGTGAACTTTTCGATGTGAATCGGCGGCGGCTCCACCGGCAGCGCCGCGGCGGCCCGCGCCACCGCGCCCTGGATGCGGGTTCCGCCGTCGCCCGCGTGGCGCAGCATGCCTTCGACGGCCGCGCGCAGCTCCGGGTCGTGAGCGGCTTCGCGATCGAGCAGGGCGGAACGCTCCGCCGCGGGCAGATCCAAGGCCGCCAGGAAGATCCGTTCGGTTTCCTGCCACCGGTTCGTCGGCATTCCGGCTCAGCCTAACACAGGGGTTCCGAAACGGTTGAACACTTTTCGGCGGCGGCCGCACATACCGGGGTGGAGGAGCACACGACGATGAGTACCAGTCCGCTGCCGGCCGCTGCGGAAAAACGTTTCGCAGCTAACTTTACGGAGTAGATCCGGGGGGATCGCTCGCGCCGCGGAGCTGCCAGTTCAGGAACGCATAGGCGACCTGGAGGTCGCGGCGGACGGTGCTGACGGAGAGTTCGGCGACATCCGCGATCTCCTCGTTGGTAAGTCCCGCGAAGAACTTCATCTCGACCAGGCGGCCCTTGCGCTCGTCCTCGGCGGCGAGTCTTTCGAGGGCGCGGTCGAGGTCCAGCAGGTCGCAGTCCGCGGCGCCGGCGGCGTCCGAGCCGGGGCTCTCGAGAGCCTCCGTCAGTTCCAGGCGCACGGCGCCGGAGCCCCGTTTGGCGGCATTGTGCGCGCGGGCGTGCTGCATCAGGATCTGCCGCATGAGGCGGGCGGCCACGGCGAGGAAGTGGGCGCGGTCCTGCCAGTCGACGCGGGCGCCGGCGGCCAACTGGATCCAGGCCTCGTGCACGAGGGCCGTGGGTTGCAGGGTGTGATCGGAGCGCTCGCGAGCCATCTGGCGGGACGCGATGCGCCGCAGTTCGCCATAGGCGAGCGGGAGAAGGGCGTCCAGGGCCGCCGGGCTGCCCCGGCGCCACTCGAGCAACAGGCGGGTGAATTCCCCTTCCACGGCGGATGGCCAGAGTTTAGCTGAGTTGGGGCGGTGGCTGCACGGCAGTCAGCGCGCTCCGGCAAGGCGCGTGAACCGGCGGATTCGAAGCAGGAGTCCGCGGGAACCAGCAACCTGAACCAAAGGAAAAACACAATGAACAAGACAACTCACACTTACCATCGGAGCCGAGCGGGGTTCACCCTCATCGAACTTCTCGTCGTGATCGCCACGGTCCCGGTCCTGATCGGCTTGCTGCTGCCGGCAATCCAGAAGGTCCGCGAGGCGGCGAACCGCACCGCCGCCAGCAACAACCTCAGGCAGATCGGACTGGCCGCGCACAACTACCAGGACGCGAACCGGACGTTCCCGCCGACGATGGCCGCGGCGTTGCGGGCCGCAGGCTTTCCGGAGCATGGCGAGTTCGGCGGCATGAAAGCGTCCTCCTACCGGACGACGAAGGAGACCTGGACGCTGGCGCTGAATCCCGTGGCCGGGGTGACGGGCTCCGAGACGATTGTCGCGCGCGGGCAGGCGGGAACGCCGGCCATTGCGTTGGAGTACCTGCCGATCGCCCACGCGCCGCATGCGGCCGCGGAAATGTTCGCCAACGTCCGCGCCAGCGGGGCGACGGCGATCGCGCAACTGATCGCGCTGGTACCCGGGACGGCGGAGCAGACGCGCCTGGCGAGCCAGGTGATTCCGTTCCTGAACTCGCCCGGGGTCACGGAGCAAACGGCGGCGCGGCTGCAGGGCCGCGACGGCCGGGTGAGCCTGGCGAGCCTCATGGCGGGCCTCGGTGCGCAACCGGGCGGCGGTTCCCTGGCGTCGATCCTCGCCGGGCTGGAAGCGGCGCTGCGCCGGGATCTGCAACTGGGCGTGCTTGGCGAGAACTGGGAGAGCGTGCCCGGCATCGCCGTTCCGGCGGGAGGATCCGCCGCGCGTTTCTTCAGCTACGAAATGCTGGGCTCGCTGACCCGGACGCTGGTTCCCGCGGAATCCGCGTCGCAACCGCTGTGCGCGCTGCTGGCGCGGGCGGAGGAGGCGCAGCGGACGGGAGACCGGAAGGGCGAGCAAGCGGCGCTGCAAGCGTTCCTCGATGCGGTCGCCGCGGCGGTGGCCGCCCGTCCGCCGGCGGTGACGCCCTTGGCCGGGCAAGTGTTGCTAAGCATTGGCGTGGTGTACAAGTACTGAAGTTCCTTCCGCCCGGGAGCCGGCCTTGCCGCGCGCCCGGGTTTCAATCCATCAACCCAACCAAATCAGGAGAGACAAACAAATGCGAATTCGACACATGCTATTCGTGTGCGCGGCGACGGTACTGCTGGCCGATGCGCCGCTCAAGGAGGTGCTGGGTCTGAGCATGGACCAGGCGCGGGAGGTGACGGCGATCCAAGCCAAGTACCAGCAGCCCTATGCGGCGAAGCGTGGCGAGCGCAACGCGCAGATGCGCAAGCTGCGGCGGGCCCGGATCGCCAATGACAGCGCCGCGGTCGCTCGCGAAGAACCGGTAGCCCGGCGACTGCACGATGAAATGATGGCCATTCAGGCGAAGGAGGATGCGGAGATCCGGCGGTTGCTGAACGCGGAGCAGAATAAGAAGTTCGACGCGCATCTCGAACTTCGCCGCAATATGGCCGGGTCGAGCCGGGACGACAAGGAGTTCACCGGGCGGTAGGTTGTGTTCCGGTCTCTGCCCGCCGGCGGGCCGCCAGGGTCCGCCGGCACGCCCCGCTCGGTGCCTGCGCTTCCGCCGGATCGCGTCGTGACCGTCACTCGTTCCGGAGCGCCGCCGCCGGATCCAGCCGCGCCGCCCGCCACGCGGGCAGCCAGGCGGCAACCAACGCGCACCACCCCAAGCCCAGCACCGCGATCGCGATGCTCGCCGGATCCAACGGGTCCATCCCGTGCAGCAACTGCTTTCCCACCAGCCGCGCCGCGCCCCACAGCAGCGGGCCTCCGACCAGCAGCCCCACCGCCGCCAGCGCCAGCCCTTCGCGCAAGACCAGCGACAGCACCTGGCCCTGCGACGCCCCCAGCGCCATCCGGACCCCGATCTCGCCCTTCCGCCGCGCCACCGAGTACGAGATCACCCCGTACAGCCCGATCGCCGACAGCAACAGCGCCAGGCCGCCAAAGGCTCCGCACAGATAGGCGAACAGCCGCTCCTGGCGCAGGCCTTCCGAGATCTGCTGCTCCATGGTCAGCACGCGGATCATCGGCAGGTCCTTATCCAGGCGCGCGAGCGCCTCGCGGATCCCGCTCAAGGCAGCCGCCGGCGGTCCCGCGGTGCGCACCATGACGGTGGCGGAGCCGGTCTTGGCCGGGTCGAACGGCTTGTACACCACGTCGGGACGCTCGGTGAGGCGGTTGTACATCGCGTTCGACACGATCCCCACTACCTCGTACCGCGGATCGTCCTCCATCTCGCCCAACCGGACCCGCTTCCCCAGCGCCGCGGCGCCGCCCAGCTTAGCGGCGAGGTCCTCGCTCACCAGCACCGGCCGCGCGTCGCTTGCGGCGTCCGCCGCGGTCAGCCATCGCCCGGCAGTAAGCCGCAACCCGAGCGCCGGGAAGAACTCCGGCGTCACCTGATTCAACGCGACATTCACCGGCGCCGCCAGGCCCGGGGCGCGGACCGCCCCCCAGAACCCGCCGGTGTTCATCATGCGAATCGACGCCAGGCCCGCCGCCGTCACTCCCGGCGCGGCGGGCAACTGCCGCTCCAGCGCCGTATAGAACTGCGCCAGCCGCTCGTCCGTGTATCCGGACTCGCCCGGCGCGAGGTCGAACAGCAGCAGATTCGCCCGGTCGAAACCGGCATCGATATTCCGGATCCCGCCCAGGTTGCGCGCAAACAGCGCCGCCGCCGCCACCAGCAGCAAAGTCAAAGCCACCTGCGCGGCCACCAGCACGCGCGCCGCCGTCCACCGGCCCGGCGCTTTGCCGGAACTGACCGGACCTTCCTTCAGCGACGGCGCCGCATCCACCCGCGAAGCGCGCCACGCCGGATACAGGCCGAACACGAGCAGCGCCGCCAGCGAGGCCGCGCCCGCCGCCGCCAGCATCCGGCCGTTGATGGCGACGTCCGGCAGCCGCGAGAAATCCCCGGACGGCACCAGCGCGATCAGGACGTTCGCGGTCATCGCCGCCACCCCTACGCCCAGCACGCCGCCCAGCACCGCCAGCCACGCGCTTTCGGCCAGCATCTGCGCCAGCAGCCGTCCCCGGCTGGCCCCCAGCGACACCCGCAGCGCCAGTTCCTTCCGCCGCGCCGTGCCGCGCGCCAGCAGCAGGTTGGCGATGTTCGCGCAGGCGATTAACAGCACCAGCCCCACCATCGGCAGCAGCACCAGCAGGGGTCGGCGGAACTGGCGCTCCACGGTGGCGATGCCCCGCTGCGCGGGGTCCAGGCGTAGGCGCGGCCCCGGCCCCTGCTCCGGCTCGGCGGTCCAGGTGGACCGGAAGACGCTGTCCAATTGCTCGGCCAGCGGTTCCGCGGCGGCGCCGGTTGTGCGCCGCGCGATCATCTGCACCCACCACATCCGGGCGTCGTGGAAGAAGTCGCGCCGCCCCGCTTCTCCAGCGATCCAGACGCCCTGCCGCAGCGGCACATACAATTCCGCCGGATCCCCCAGCCCGATGCCCGCGAAGTCTTCCGGCAGCACGCCGATCACCTCGTGCAGTTCGCCGCTGATTCTCACCGCGCGGCCCAGCGCCTGCGGATCCGCGCCCATCTGCCTGCGCCAGAAGCTGTCGGCCACCACCACCGTGCGCGCCGCGCCGGCGGCGTCGTCGGCCGCCGCGAATAGCCGTCCCGCCTGCGCCTGCACGCCCAGAACCGCGAAGAAGTTCGCCCCCACCGGACGCTCCTCCACCGCGCTGGACCGCCCGGCGTAGCTGGCGCTCACGCGCTGGGTGTAGCTATACGGCGCGATCTCCGCGCGGCCCGCCGCCACCCTCCGCACCTCCTCGAACGCGGCGTAGGAGAAGAAGTCGCCCACTTGGCCGCCATCGGCGGATTTGTAAACCGACCCCGCCGCGAAGTCCGTGAGATTGCGGTCCAGTCCGGCCGAATGCCACACCACCAGCGACAGCCGCTGCGGCTCCGGCACCCCCGGCAGCGAGCGCCACAACACCAGATCCATCAGCGAGAACAGCGCCGTGTTCGCGCCAATCGCGAGCGCCAGCGACAGCACCGCCGCCGCGGTTACTACCGGCGACTTGCCGAGCATCCGCCAGCCGATGCGCAGGTCCCGTCCGAAGGTGCTCCAAAGCTGCCAGCGGCGCTCGTCGCGGCACTCGTCCTTTACCTGTTCCACGCCGCCGAACTCCAGCCGGGCTTTGCGCCGGGCTTCGGTCAGGCTGAGGCCTTCGCGCTGGAAGTCCTCCACCAATTGCTCGAAGTGACCGGCCAGTTCGCGATCCAGATCCGCTTCCGCTTTTTTCCAGGGCCAGCGCATGTCGATTCTCCTACGACTCCAGCACCCATTCGATCGCCCGCGCATAGCGCTGCCATTGCTCGCGCTCGGCCGTCAGTTGCTCCAGCCCGGCGGCGGTCAGCGAGTAGAACTTCGCCATCCGCCCTGCTTCCGACTCCTTCCATTCCGACGCGATGAGCCCCTTGCGCTCCAGCCGGTGGAGCGCCGGGTACAACGAGCCCTGCTGCACCGACAGGGTTTCGCGCGACGAGTTCAGGATCCGCTGGGCGATGCCGTAGCCGTGCAAGGGTTGCGCGGCCAGCGTTTTCAGAAGCAGGAGGTCGAGGGTGCCCTGGAGGAGATCGGTCTTTTTTTCCATAGGTTGACTATCTACATATAAGTACATTCTTGGTATGTAGATTGTCAAGGGTTCGAATGGAAATTTTGGGGCTGCGGAGCTTACGTCCGCGGCGGTTTGGGCGTACACTCGCGTTTCTATGTCCTCCGGGATCCCCGAATTGCTCGCCGAGTTCCAGCGGAACCGCGAGGAGGCCGACGCAGTGACGGCGGGCCTCGACCAACGCCAGTTCGCCTGGCGGCCCGCTCCGGGCGCCTGGTCGATCGGCGAGTGCTTCGCGCACCTGAATGCCGTGAACGGCATGGATCTGCCGTTGCTGGAGCAGGCGCTCGCAAAGGCGCGGCAGGAAGGCTGGCGGAGTTCGGCGCCGCTGCGCTACGGCCCGCTGGAGGGCTGGTTCGTGCGGACCATGGAGCCCCCGCCCAAGCGCCGCTTTCCGGCTCCGGCGCAGTATCTCCCGCCGGCGGACACGCCGCTGGCGGAGACCATGGCCGAGTTCGAGCGGATCCTTGGGGCGCTGGAGAAACTGCTCGCCGGGGCCGAGGGCCTGGATCTGCGGCGGGCCAGAATCGCGATGCCGGCGCTGAAGTTGTTGAAGATGAGTGCCGGTGCGCGGTTTGCGCTCATCGCGGCCCACACGCGGCGGCACCTGTGGCAGGCGCGGCAGGTCCGCGAGCGGGCGGATTTTCCAAACGCCGCCTGAGAGCGTCAATGCTCAAGCGATCAACCGGCGAAGACCCGCGCCCGGCGGCCAACCCCTGATCCCGGTACACCCAACTGCCGATCCACCCGTTTGAGATAACGGATGGCGCAACTTTTCGGCCGGCCCCGGGTTCCCCAGGATGTGGAAGCCGTGGCGGCAATGGAGCACGACGCGAGGTTGATGCTCCAGGTGCGGGCGGGCGACGAAACCAGCTTCGCCCTGCTGCTGGAGCGGCACCGCGCCCCCGTGATCCGCTACATGTACCGCATGGTGCAGGATCAGGGCGCCGCCGAGGAACTGGCCCAGGAGGTCTTCCTGCGGGTCTACAAGTCGCGCGAGACTTACGAGCCGGCGGCGAAGTTCACCACCTGGCTATACAGGATCGCCACCCATCTGGCGCTGAACGCCATCCGGGACGGCAAGCACGAGCGGCGGGAGGTGCGGCTGGACAGCCAGCCGGAGGAAGCGCCGGTGCGGCAGGTGGCGGACCGGGGTCCGACGGTGGAACAGCATCTGGTGCGCGAAACCCGGCTGCGGGAGGTCCGCGACGCTATCCAGGCTCTCCCGGCCAAGCAGCGGACGGCAGTAGTGCTGCACAAGTACGAAGGCTGCGACTATGCTGGGATCGCGCGCACGCTCGAGTGCTCCGAGTCGGCGGTAAAATCACTTTTGTTCCGTGCCTATGAAACCTTGCGGGCGCGGCTGGCGCATTTAGCTTAGGGGAAGGGGGAATCGCATGGACTGCCTGAAGAACAGCGACATCGGCGAAGAGATCCTGCTCGATTACACCTCGGGATCCCTGAGCGCGGACCGGACGGCCGAGCTGGAGCGGCACCTGGCGGCGTGCGCGGCCTGCCGCGAACTCGTGGCCGCCCAAAAAGAACTGTGGCTGACGCTCGACGCCTGGGAGGCGCCGGAGCCTTCGCCGCATTTCGATGCGCGGCTGCGGGAACGGATCGCGGCCCAGCCGCGGGCCTGGTGGAAGAACTTGTTCGCGTGGCGGCCGCTGGCGACGGCGGCAGCCGCGGCGGCGGTGGTGGCGGTGGGCCTGTTCGTGTGGCCCGCCGGCGCTCCCGCGCCACAACCTGCCGCGGGGGTGCGCCCGGAGATCGTGCGCGCCGAAGCGGTAAACGTGGAGGTGGTGGAGCAGACGCTGGAGGATCTGGAGATCCTCACCCCGGTGTCTACTCGCACCATATGAGATGCGCGTTTTCGCGTTGCTGATCCTGGCGTTGGGAGCGCTGCTGCCCGCAGCCGCGCAGGTCCGTCCCCGGCGGACGGCGCAGACCGCTCCGCCGCGCGTGATCCGGGAAGTGGAACGCTTCCAGCGGATGGCGCCCGAGGAGCGGCGCCGCGAACTGGACAAGCTGCCGCCCGCCCGCCGCCGCCAGATCGAGGAACGGCTCGGCCGCTTCAATAACCTCACTCCGGATCAGCGCGACCAGTTGCGCGACCGCTTCCAACGCTTCCAGCGCCTGGCGCCGGAGCGCCAGGCCGCGGTGCGCGAAGAACTCCGCCGGTTGCGCGGGATGCCGCCCGCGGGCCGCCAGCGGCGGCTGCGGAACCTGCGCGGCTTCAGTCCGGAAGAACGGGAGATCCTCGAAGAGGTTTCCGGGCGTCCGCCGGACTTCTAAGGGTCTCGTACGCTGACCCGCGGCGAGCCTCCGCTATACTGCGGAGTGGGATGTCCCGCTACTTCACCCGCAACGAGGCCGAGGCGCTGCTGCCGGAAATCGACACCGCGCTGCGCACCGCGCTCCGCCTCCGCGCCGAGAACCGGCAGGCCGGCGAGGAACTCAACCAGGCCACCCAGCGCATCCACATGATGGGCGGCACCCGCGTGCGGCCCTCGGCCATCCTTTCGCTGCGCGCCAAACGCGACACCGCCGCGGCCGGCTGCCAGGAGGCCGTGGAGCAGGTGCAGGCCCTCGGCTGCCTGATCAAGGACCTCGACATCGGCCTGGTCGACTTCCCCACGCTGTTCCGCGGCCAGGAAGTGTACCTGTGCTGGAAGCTCGGCGAACCCGCCATCGAGCACTGGCACGGCGTCGACGAAGGCTTCGCCGGGCGCAAGGCCATCGACGACGAGTTCCTCGAGCACCATCGCGGCGAGCGGGAAAATTGACACCCCCGGAAGCCGCCCGATACACTAACTCAGAGATCTGTTTCAGGCTTGCGATCGGGAGAGGATGCTTCTCGCTAGAGAGTTCATTGATTATCTGTCCCGGCAGTTGACGGCGCGCCTCGGCCCCGGCCTGGTCGAAACCAGTGACCCGGCCGCGGTCGCCGACCTCATTGCCGGCATCATCGAAGAGGAACTCGCCGTCGAGGACCGGCTCAACGACGAGGTCCGCGAGATGCTGAGCCAGTACTCCGAGTACATGCGCCGCGAAGGCGTCTCCTACCAGGAGATGTTCCGCCGCATCAAGAACACCCTCATCAGCCAGCGCAAGGTGATCCGCGCCTCCGGACGCGATACCGGCGACAACATGAAGCTGTCGCGCGACAAGGTCACCGACATTTCGCACAAGGTGATGACCGCGCTCAAGAAGTCGCGCAGCGTGCGCCTGAAGAAGGACGCCAACGACATCCGCCTGGAAATGGTGAAGCAGATCACCGAGATCCTGCAGGTGGAGGACAAGGTGGACCGCGCGGCGCGGCAGAAGATCCGCACCATCAAGCGCGACATCACCGAGGGCGGCGAGGAGTACGACATCCTCCACCGGCGCTACTACGCCGAAGAGCTGAAGAAGCTCGGCATCGACCTGAACCGCTGATTGTTTGGGCGGCGGCTACCGCAGCCAGCGCTCCGCCAGCCGCGCCGCCGGCTGGGCGTCGCGCAACAGCACCTCGTCCAGCGCGTCCAGGGCCTCGCACGCCACCCGCGAAAACCGGTACCGCCCCGCCCGGAACACGTCCCCGTGCTCTTTCCACACCACCAGCAGCGTCAGGTACAGGAACCACCGGTGCGCCCAGTCCATCCAGCCGCGCCGCCCCAACCGCAGCAGTGTCGTCGACTGGTAGCGCAGGTGCGCGTCTTCGTCCTGGAGGATCCGCGAACAGATCGACCGCAACAGCGGCGATCGCGTGGCCTCGCGCAACGCCCGGTAGTACGGCAGCGCGATGATCTCCGCCGTTACCAGCACCCGCACCATGATCTCCAGCCCCGCCAGCTTCCGCAGCCGGCGGAACACCTGGTCCACCCAGTGCTTTTCCAGCCGCGGGATCCCCTCGCGGTCGAGGAACCGGCCCAGTTCCCCGCTATGGCGCTGTTCCTCCTGGATGAATAGCTTCAGGGACGGCAGAAAATCCGGATCCGAGCTGAGCTCCGATCCCCGCGCAAAAAATGACGACCCGTCCGATCCCTCGCCGAGCTGAAACTGCTGCACCGACGCGGCAATTGCTTGCCGCTCGGCCGGCGTGAGTCGGTACGGGTCGTCCCAGGGGTGCGGAGAAGGGGTCCGGTTGTCTTCGAAGTAGAGCAGCCAGGGGCGAGCGCGCATGAATACTTTGTATCACAGAGTACTCTGCTTGACAATAGAAAAGTACACTGAGAGCTTCATGCTCGTTCTCTTCGATATCGACGGCACCCTGCTCCGCAAACAAGGCCCCCACCACCGCCGGGCGCTCGAAGTGGCCGCCAAGCAGGTGACCGGCGTGCCGGTGTCGATTGAAGGGATCCCCGTCGCCGGCATGCTGGATCACACCATTCTGCACGCCATGCTGGAACGGGAAGGCGTCAGCGGGCGGCGCATTCGGGCCGCGATGGACGGCATGCGGGTGGCGGCCGAACGCTACTACCTCCGGAACGCCCCGCCGCTCCACCGGCGCGTGACCCCCGGCGCGCGGATGCTGCTCTACCGCCTTTACCGCAAGGGGATTCCCACGGGTCTGGTGACGGGGAATTTCTCCCGCATCGGCTGGCACAAGATGCGGCGGGCGGGCCTGGAGCGTTATCTCCGCTTCGGCGCATTCGCCGAGATGGCCAAGGACCGGGCGGGGCTGGTGGAACTGGCCGTGCGCGAGGCGCGGCGTCAGGGCTGGATCGGCCGCGGGAGTCCCGTGGCGCTGATCGGGGACCACACCAACGACATCCGCGCGGCGCAAGCCAACGGAGTCCGGTCCATTGCGGTGGCGACGGGCGTCATCCCCATCGAGGAACTGCGCACCTACGGACCCGACCTCGCACTGCCGGACCTGCGGGGCGCGACGCTCGCCGGTCTCTTTGGCGGGTAAGCGGCGCCTACGCCGGCCGCAGCTCCCCGCGCGTCATCTTGAAATCCCCGATCGGGCCCAGCATCGCTAGCGTCATGCGCTTCGTATCGAAAAACTGCTGCGCCAGTTTCTGCACCTGCGCGGCGCTCACCGCCTCGATCGCGTCCAGCATCTCGTCGATCGACACGAACCGTCCGAAGTACAACTGCTGCCGCGCCAGGTTTCCCATCCGGCTGGAGCTCGATTCCAGGCCCAGCACGAAGGATCCCTTCAGATGATCCTTCACCCGCCGCAGTTCCTCCGCGGTGACGACGTGATCCTGCAGATCCTGGAGCTCCTTCACGATCGACTCCACCACGCGCCGCGCCGTTCGCGTCCCCGTGCCGGCGTACACCGTCAGGCAACCCGCGTCGCGGTACAGGTTCATCTCGCTGAACACCGAGTACGCCAGCCCCTGCCGCTCGCGGATGTTCTGGAACAGCCGCGAACTCATGCCCCCGCCCAGCAGCGTGTTCAGCACGTAGGCCGAGAAGCGGTCCGGGTGCGCCAGCGGCAGCGCCGGCACCCCCAGATAGAGATGCACCTGCTCCAGCGACTGCTTGGCGCGGAAAACCAGTTGCGCGTGCGGCTCCGGCGCCGCCGGACGTTGCTTCGCCACCGGACCCTTGAGCCCCGCGAACTCCCGCGACACCAGGTCCACCAGGCCCCGGTGCCGCACATTGCCGGCCGCGGTGATGATCAGGTTCGACGGCGCGTAGACTTCCCTGTGGAACCGCCGCAGCGTGTCGCCGTTGAAGCTCTTCACCGTTTGCCGCGTCCCCAGGATCGGCCGCCCCAGCGCGTGGTTCTTCCAGAAGGTCCGGGAGAAGATCTCGTGCAGCGTCGCCTCGGGGTTGTCGTTCTCCATCTTGATTTCCTCGAGGATCACGCCCTTTTCCTTCTCGATGTCCCCGCTATCGAAACGCGGATGCAGCACCAGATCGGAAAGAATGTCGAAGGCCTGCGGCAGGTGTTCGTCCAGCACCTTGACGTTGTAGCTGACCAGTTCCTTCGAGGTGAAGGCGTCGAGGCCCCCGCCGATGGAGTCCGCCGCCCGCGCGATGTCCTCCGCCGAGCGCGTCTTCGTGCCCTTGAACAGCATGTGCTCGGTGAAGTGCGAGATGCCGGAGAGTTCCGGCGTTTCCCGGCGGCTGCCGGAGCCGACCCACACGCCCACCGCCACCGACCGCATATGCGGCATGAACTCGGTATAGATGCGGACGCCGTTCTTCAGAACCGTTGTTTCGATCTCTCGCGCCTTGAGGGACCGGGGGAGGGTAAAGACTGCCACATTTCATTGTATCGCGGGCCCGTGGCGCCTCCCTTGCGAACGCCTACGCCGTTCGTCTTGTCAGCGGAGTTCCATCCGCCGCAAAGCATCGAGGAATCGCCTATCGGCAGGCGCAAGCCTCCCGGCTCGTTGGAGGTCTTCCAGCACGGCACGAGCCTTCTTGAACCACACGGTTTCGCCGGTCAGCTGGCCTAACAGGAAGCACGGTACCCATACGTCCCGCTGTGCTGCCGCGCTCCCCGGATTCGCCGCCGCCAGCTTCTCTC
>CAYYID010000016.1:62204-99318 GCA_964471915.1 uncultured Solibacteraceae bacterium
CAAGCTCACGCTTACGTCCCGCTGCGCTGCCGCGCTCCCCGGATTCGCCGCCGCCAGCTTCTCTCCGATCCCGAGCGACGCTTCGTACCGCTTTCGCGCCTCCCCCAACTCCCCCGCCTCCCGCAGCACGTCACCCAACTTGCTCAAGCTAACGCTCACGTCCCGCTGCGCTGCCGCGCTCCCCGGATTCGCCGCCGCCAGCTTCTCTCGGATCCCGAGCGACGCCCCGTACCGCTTTCGCGCCTCCCCCAACTCCCCCGCCTCCCGCAGCAGGTCACCCAAATTGTTCAAGCTCACGCTTACGTCCCGCTGCGCTGCCGCGCTCCCCGGATTCGCCGCCGCCAGCTTCTCCAGCACGCTCAGTGACGTCTCGTACCGCGTCCGCGCTCCTCTTAGGTCTCCGGCCTTGCGGTCCACGTGCCCAAGCTCCACGAGGCTCGCCGCCCGCTCCCGCTCCGAGAGCGAACTCTCCAGCGCCCTCTTGGCGGCCTCCTTCTGCCTGTCGAGGTTTCCCGCTTCACGGTACAACCGGCCCAACTCGATCCAGCCCCATTGATACTTCGGATCCAGCCGCTGCGCCTTCTCCCACAGGCGGATCGCATCCGCCGTCGTGCGCTTCCCCCTGTCCTTCATCTCGAGCGCTAGGGTCGCGGTCGCTCGGCGCTGCGCCACCAGCGACGCCTCCTGCGCGTCAGTGATCCGCTCAATGATCGGGAACGCGCCGTCCAGGTCGCCGTCCGCGAAACGCTGCAGCGCGGCCTGCAACTCCGCATTGGAACTACGGGCCAGCATCTCCATCTGCCGCCGGTACTCCGCGATCTCCTGGGCGTAAGCCTGATCCCGGCGGGCGATCTCCGCCGCCAGGCGCGACCGCTCTCCGATCACTCCCTCCAGTTCCTTCCGCGCCGCCGCCTGCTGCTCCCGGGTCTTCGTGAGATCGCGAGCCAGCGCGCGCAGCCTCTGATCGCGGACATCCAGCTCTGCAAAGAGGCGCAGTTCGCGCTCCTCCGCCAGCTTCCGTTCCCGCGCCACCGTCGCGGCGCGTTGCGCTGTGAGATCCTCCTGCAGCGCTCGCGCCCGGGCGTCGACATCGTTCTGCGCCCATAGCGTCAGGGCTAGTGAAAACGTCGCCAAGACGAATTTCATCTCGCTACTCCGGTTTCTCCGCCGCGCAAACCTCGGACAGGCTGCGCCGCCGTGCTTCTACCCGGCACACCGCCTCGCCGTCGAACCCACAGACGTAGCCCCCGACCCGCGCCGCGCACTGCCACTCGCTCGCGCGAGCCTGCGCCGCCCGTAGACGGAACTCGCCGCGCCGGTACGGCCCGCAAACCAGTTCCGCCTCCCGCTTCGCGCGCTCGAGGGCGTCCTTCCGCGCCGCCGTCTCGGTGGGCAACCCATCGAGTCCGGCGCGGACCATGAGCGGCAGCGTCTTTTCCTCCGGGATCCACGTCTCCGTCTCCTGCGTCCGCCGGGCCTCCAGCAAGCTCTTGGCCCGCGCCGCGAACGCCCCCGCCGGGTACCGCGCCAGGTAGCCGCGCAGACCGTCGCAATCGCCGGGCTTTCGCGCCGCCCACAGGGCCTCCTCCACGGCGTCCGGCACGCCGCCCCATCCCAAGCCCCCGCACACCGCGCGCACGCCCGGCACGGCGCAGGCCGCCTCGACCCCCGCCCCGGCGGCGAGACCCAGCGTACCGGCGATCGCCAGCACGCCCACCGCGAGCCACACCCACCGCGGAATGCGGGCCAGCGGAGCCAGCGATTCTTTGATCTCCTTGACGTCGGTCTTGATCTCCGCTACGTCGCGCGAAAGCACGCCCAGCGAATCTTCGATCCGCTGCAGCGGCGCGGTTACGGTCTCCAGCCCGGCGGCGAACCCGTCGAAGGTGGCGATCGTCGCCGCCCGCGGCTCGCGCGTGGCGATCTCGGCCAGCAGTTTGGTTTCGAAAACGCGGCTCAAACGCGTATCCGTCTTCAGCTTCTCGACGAACGCGATCGCGATCAGGCTGTACCAGTCTCTTGGGACGTTCCGGTGGTGCCGGGTGTCGATGGTCCAGCCCGTTTCCAGCAGGTCCGCGATCTGCCGCGGCGGCGTAATCCCGGGGGTCCAGCGCGCGAGGTCGAGATCGAGGTTGCGGCGCAGCGTATCCCGCAGGCGCCGGACCCTCTCGGCGGGAGCGGTCTGCGGATCCAGCAGAAAGAGCTGGGCGTCCGGCAACGGTGCCGGCAGGGTATCTCCGACGTCCCGCAGATCGGCGGCGACTCCGGCGGCGATCCGCGCCAGTGCGTCCCGCTCCCCCGGATGCAGCAGCGAAGCCGACGCCGTGCCTACTTCCGCCCGGATCTCCGCCTGGCGCACCAGTTCGCGCGTCGCGATCAGGTAGGCTTCCCGCGTGGCCCGCTCCAGATCGTGGTTCAGCAGGGGATCCATGGTACGGAGCCCACGAAAGTAGTTCCAGGAGTTCCCTGCGGCCCGGCAGGCCAAGTCATCCGCGCGGTTGCCGATTACGCCTCCGACCACCGCCTCGACCAGCTTGGCCGGGTCTCCGAGCAGGCCATTCACCACCTGTCCGGCAGCCGCCGTCATTAGCGCCAGCGAAATCGGTTCCACGGCAGCATCGATATTACCAGCGAAGGAACTACGAAACGAACTCCCCCGGCCCTACGCGAGCGCCAGTCCCGCCTCCGCCCGCACGGCGAAGTCCGCGAACTCCCCCCGCGCCAGCTTCGGGAACGCCGCCGCCGCGATCATCGCGGCGTTGTCCGTCGACAGCGCGAAGTCCGGAAAGAACGCCGGCACGCGCAACGCCTTCGCCTCACGCCGCAAGCCGGAGTTGCACGCCACGCCGCCCGACAGGATCACGCTGCGCGCGCCCGCCGCCTCGGCCGCCGCCGCCGCGCGCTTCAGCAGCTCCCGGATTACGGTCGACTGGAACGACGCCAGCAGGTCCAGGGTCGCCTGCGGCGTCACCGCCCGCCATTCTTCGGCCGAAGGCCGCCGCACGCGGCGGAACAGCTCGCGGCGTTCGGCGATCTCCGCGCCCAGATCGCGCTCCTGCGTCCAGCGCAGCACCGCCGTCTTCAGCCCGCTGAAGCTGAAGTCCAGCTTGTTGCCCTTCATGTTGGCGAGCGTGAACTTCACCGCGCGCGGATTGCCGAAGGGAGCAAGCTGGTCGATCACCGGGCCGCCCGGATAGCCGAACCCGAGCAGCTTCGCGACCTTGTCGAACGCCTCTCCCGCGGCGTCGTCGCGCGTCTTGCCGAGCAGCCGGTAGCGCGGGCCTTCCGTTACCTCGAACAGGTGGGTGTGCCCGCCCGACACCACCAGCGCGAGCGCGGGCAGCTCGACGGCCTGCTGCGAGAGCACCGCATGGATGTGACCCTCGATGTGGTTCACCGCGAGCAGCGGCAGCCCGTGCGCATAGGCGACGCCCTTGGCGAAGGTCATGCCGACCAGCAGCGACCCGACCAGCCCCGGGCCGTACGTCACCGCAACCGCGCTCAGGTCCGCGTAGCCGGTCCCGGCGCGCTCCAGCGCCTCGCGCACCACCGGGACGATGGCGCGCAAGTGCTCGCGCGAGGCCAGTTCGGGCACCACGCCGCCGTACTTGCCGTGCGCGTCGAACTGCGAGGCGACCACCGACGAGAGGATCCGGCCGCCGTCGGCGACCACGGCGGCCGCGGTCTCGTCGCACGACGTTTCGATGCCGAGAATCCTCAAGCCGGCTCCTCGGTCCCGCTGTCGCCGCCCGGCGCGGCGTTTCGATTCTCGGGCTGTCTCCCGACCAAGCGGCGCGTCAGGCACGCCGGACAAGTGCACGTAGCCTTTGCTGGACTCAGGTGCGACAGCCCATGAATCACCTGATCGCTGGTGTCGAATTTGTGAATGATCTTATCGAGCAGCCGTGTATCGCCGCGTTCATAGCGGCGATACACCGCGTAGGCCACGAAATCCGCCAACTGCAGCAACCTGGTCGACTTCGAGTCGGCAAAGAACGGAACGTCCGCGAAGTTCCTGACTCGCCCATAGGCTGTACCCATGCTGCGATACTCCCGCAGCAGGGTCTGAAGATGGCTCTCGTACCGGCTCTCGTCGAAGATGATCAACCCGCGCTGCGTGTCACCTTGGGAATGCAGGCGTGCCAGGTACAGATCGAAGCGGCGGCAGAGTTCCTCGAATGCCCTCGCCATCGGGTCGCCGCTAGATGCCTTCTCCAGCGCCACTCCGAAGAGCGTCACGTTCGCCTGCTTGCTGCCCGCCAGCACGCCGTACAGGGAGTCGACCAAGGCATTGCGTTCGGTAACCGGGAGCGAGTGCCACGGTTCCTTCCGGTGCTGGGCGATCTCCTGGGCATGGAACTCGACGGCGGCCGCCGGGAACTTCGCTTCGGCGATCTCGTCGACGGCCTTGTTCAGCCAGTACACCTGGCGTTCGAACACCGCGACACCGCCCAACACGAAGTGCCGCTCGCCCACCGTTTCCGGGGTTCCGGACTCGTCGACGTAGAGCAGGTGCACAAAAGGAAATAGCCAGGCGAGGAGAACCTCAACGAGCCGCGAAACACGCAGCCCTACCTAGCTCATCTCACTTATACCGCACCAGGTGCCTTCGGGCAACCGAGGGCGCTGCCGCTATCCTGGAATCTGCAACCAATGCTGGTCTCCGACTTCGACTACCACTTGCCCCCGGAACTCATCGCCCAGGAACCCCTGGCCGATCGTGCCGCCTCGCGCATGCTGGTCGTCGACCGCGCCCGGCAAACCCTCGAGGACCGCCAGTTCCGCGACCTGCCGTCCTACCTCGCCCCCGGCGACTGCCTGGTGCTCAACAACTCCCGCGTCATTCCCTCGCGCCTGCTGGGGCGTCGCGAAGGCTTTTCCGGCCAGGCCGAGGTCTTTCTCACGCGGCCCCTGGACTCCGGCCAGCGGTCCTGGGAGGCGCTGGTGCACCCCGGGCGCAAACTCCGCAGCGGGGAGCGCGTTCGCCTCGCGGCCGACTTCACTGTGCTCATCACCGGGCGGGGCGAGCGCGGCGTCCGCACCGTACACCTCGAAACGCCTGGCGATCCGCTGGCCGCCATCGAGAAGTACGGTCACGTCCCGCTGCCGCCCTACATCGACCGCCCGGACCGCCCCGCCGATCGCGAGCGCTACCAGACCGTCTTCGCTTCTCAGGCGGGATCCGTCGCCGCGCCCACCGCCGGGCTGCACTTCACCCCGGAGGTCCTCGCCGCCTGCCGCGCCGCCGGCGCGGAAGTGGCCGAGGTGACGCTCCACGTCGGCCTGGGCACCTTCCAACCGCTGAATTCCGACGTCGTCGAGGAGGTGACGTTGCACACGGAACTTTTTTCGATTCCCCCGGAATCCTGGGAGAGGATCGAGCGCGCGCAGCGGCGCGTCGCGGTGGGCACCACCTCGGTGCGGACGCTGGAAAGCGCGGTACGGCTCGGCCGCCGCGAAGGAGACACCAACCTGTTCATCTATCCCGGCTTCGAGTTCCAGCGCACGGGAGCGCTGCTCACCAACTTCCACCTGCCCAAGTCCAGCCTCTTGCTGCTGGTAAGCGCTTTGGCAGGCGAAGAACTCATGCGCGAGGCTTACCGCCACGCCGTGGACCGGCGGTACCGTTTTTTCTCTTACGGCGACTGCATGTTGATCGTCTAGGTGTCATAATTAGAGCGGCTTGCAGAACGTAGCGACCATCTCCACCCTCTTGCATCAGGCTCGCCGGCGGTATTCGGCGCGCGTTACGGTGCGGCAGTTCGCCCTGGCCGCGGCCGGCGCCGCGGCGGCTTTCGTGCTCTTGCTGCTGGTGGGCACCCAGGTGCTCGACTGGTGGTGGCCCGCGGCGATCTTCGGCGCGGCGCTGGCCTTCGGCATCTGGCGGACCTGGGGACGCGTGCCGTCCGAGTATGCCGCCGCCCAGACCATCGACCGTGAATTGCACCTGCAGGACGCCCTCTCGACCGCTTATGCCTTCCGCGACGCGGACCTCGGCGTGCGCGATCCCCTGCGCCTCGCGCAACAAGCCGACGCCGCGCGCGCGGCCTCGGGTGTCAACCTCGCCGCCGTGATTCCGCTGCAGGTTCCGCGCGAGGCCTACTTAGCCGCCGGCCTGGTCGCCGTGGCGCTGGCGCTGTTCGGGATCCGCTACGGCGTCCTCGGCACGCTGGACCTCAAAGCCTCGCTGGTCGACATCGCCTTCGACAATTTCTTCGCGCCCGATACGCGAACGCTGGCCAAGAACAACGCCCAGCGCCCGCCCCTCATGCCGCCCGGTCTCGAAGACGCCGACGCGCAGAACTCGACGCTCGACACCGCGCAGGACAAGCCGTTGAACGCCGATCCGCAACCCGACCAGGATATCCGGGAGCCGGAAGCGAACGCCGATCCCAAGTCCCAGGCCTCCGGCAAGTCCGACCAGAAGGAAGGCAACCAGGAGGGCGGGGAGCAGCAGCAGGGCAAGGAAGGCAAGCCCAACGAGTCCGAGGGCAAGGAAGGTCAGGAACAGAAGGGCGAGCAGGGCAAGCAGGGCAAGCAGGAGCAGAAGCCTGGTGACGGCAAGCCCGGCAAGCAGGCCTCCGAGTCGCAAAGCCTGATGGACAAGATGCGCGACGCGCTCAACAACCTGGTGAACAAGATGAAGTCTGAGCCCAAGGAGGGCAAGGAGAACGCACAGAATCAGAAGCAAGGCCAGCAACAGCAAGGCGAAAAGGGCAAGCAGCAGGCCAAGTCGGATTCCGGTCAGAACCAGCAGAATGCCGAGGCCAAGAACGAGCAGGGCCAGCAGGGCGAGCAGTCCTCGCAGCAGGCGCGGGCCAACGAGCGTTCGAGCGACCAGGCGCCGTCCCCCGATTCCAAGGGCGGCGTCGGGCAGCAGGACGGCGCCAAGGATGCGCAGATCGCCGAGCAGCTCGAAGCCATGGGCAAGATCAGCGAGATCCTGGGCAAGCGCCAGCAGACGCTATCGGGCGAGGTGATGGTCGAGGTGCAGAATTCGCGGCAGTCGCTGAAGACCGCCTATTCGAACAAGTCCGCCAAGCACGCCGAGGCCGGCGGCGAAGTGCACCGCGACGAAGTGCCGCTGGTGTTCCAGCAGTACGTGCAGCAGTACTTCGAAGAGATCCGCAAGGCTCCGAAACCCGCCAAAGCTGCTCCGGCGCGCGACGGCGGGAACTAGAGGTCCCTGCCGGCGCGGAAGAAGGCGACGGCCAGGCAGACTACGCCGACCGTGGCCGCAGCGATCGCGGCCAGAAACAGCGTCCACTGTTCACCAAAATAACCATCGTGCCCTACCCATCCGAATTGTGCGGCCGCCAGCCAGGACGCCACGGGCAGGAAGAGCGAGATTCCGAACCAACTCGGGCGCGTGCGCAGCACGTCGCGCCAGCGCGAATCGGGAGGTTCCCCGGCGTTCACTTCTTCGACGCGTCCCCGCCGATCACTTTGCTCGCGTAGTAGTTCAGCACCTTCGCTTCATTGCGCGCCACTTCGTAATACGCCGCTTTCAGCAGCTGATCCTTGCGGTTGATCAGCGTCTCGCGAATCGTCTGCTGCACGTTCGGATCGTTCAGCTCCCGCTGGCCCGCCGGTTCCTTCGACACCAGCTTGAACACCCGGTAGCCTTCCTGCGTCTTGATGATCGGCGTCATCTGGCCGGGCGCCAGCGCCATGATCCCTTTGCGCAGCTCCGGATTCGCGCGGTCCAGCGTCGACTCGGCGATGTAGCCCAGTTCCCCGCCGCTGGCCGCGCTCTGCGGATCTTCCGAGTAGTTCTTCGCGATCTGCGCGAAGTCCTCGCCGGCCCGCAGCCGGTTGTACAGGTTCTCGATCTTCTTGCGGGCCTGGTCGTCATTCTGCGCGTTGTCGTTCTTCAGGTTCGTGACGTTCGGCTCGGCCACCGCGGTCACCAGCAACTGCGACAACCGGACCTGCGGCTCCGGCAAGTTAAAGCTCGCCTTGTTCGCGTTGTAGAACTCGGTGATGTCCTTGTCCGCGATGTTGATTTTCGACGAGATCTCCTTGTTGAACAGCTTCTGCACCGAGAGATCCCGGCGCAGTTGCGCCTTCAACTCCTCCACCGTCATCTTCCGGCTCTGCATCTGCTTTTGGAACTCTTCCTGGGTGTAGGGCGATTTCAGCTCGTTGAACTTCGCTTCCACGTCGGCGTCCACGGCCATCAAGCCGGCCTTCTCGGCGCGCTGCAGCATGATCTCGTTGTCGATCATCGAGCGCAGCACCTCCAGCTTCTGGATCGCGATCTGGTCCTCGCTCGGCTTCTCGTTCGAAGAGAACTGCCCCTGGTACTGCTTATCGAGCTCGGCGTAGGTGATCGCGCGGCCATTGATCTCCGCGGCGACGTTGGCGGGAGCCGAACGTCCGCAGCCGGAGAGGGCGGCGAGAAGCACGCCGGAAGAGAGTACCGCAAGGCCTCGAAGCATGAAGTCCCTATTCTAGCGCGCCTCCGGTGCTAGATTGGTACTGGAGGAATGGCCGAGCGGTTGAAGGCAGCGGTCTTGAAAACCGCAGACGTCGTAAGGCGTCCGGGGGTTCGAATCCCTCTTCCTCCGCCACTCCTTGTCGGCACGCAAGCGCGCCCCCCGAAAAAAGACCCGCCGGTCTGGCGGAACGGCGGGTCCCAGTAGTTTTCGAGAAGGAGACTTCTTCGGTCGCCTCCAACTTAGACAGTGCGCGCGCCGTCGTGAATCATCCATCGGTCCTGATCCGTACTAGTACCGGGCTCGATGCTACGCTGGGAGCTTATGGGTCCTCGTCCAACACAGGAGCAGCCGAAGCTGCCGATTCCCGGCGTCCAGAACCTGATCGCCATCGGCTCCGGCAAAGGCGGCGTGGGCAAAACCACCGTCAGCGTCAACCTCGCGATTGCGCTCAGCCAGATGGGCCACCGCGTCGGGCTGCTGGACGCCGATGTCTACGGTCCGAACGTGCCCCTGATGATGGGGATCTCCGAAACCCCGCGCGCCATCGGCGAGCGCATCCAGCCGCTCGAAAAGTTCGGCGTCACGCTGATGTCGATGGGCTTCCTGAACCCGGGCGACAAGCCGCTGATCTGGCGTGGACCCATGCTGCACAGCGTGATCCAGCAGTTCCTCCGCGGAGTGGACTGGGGCGAACTCGAATATCTGCTCATCGATCTTCCGCCCGGCACCGGCGACGTCCAGCTTTCGCTCATCCAGACGGCGCCGCTCACCGGCGCCGTGGTGGTCACCACGCCTTCCGACGTTTCTCTTGAAGACGCCCGCAAGGCGGTCAACATGTTCGGCCAGGTCCGGGTACCGGTGCTCGGGCTGGTCGAGAACATGTCTTACCTGATTGTTCCCGGCACCGGCCAGAAGATCGACGTCTTCGGCTCCGGCGGCGGGCGGCGGACCGCGGAGAACATGGGGATCCCGTTCCTCGGTGAGCTGCCGCTCGACCCGCAGGTCCGCGTGGGCGGCGACTCAGGGTCGCCCGTCGCCATCCACGGCAAGGGTGACGACCGCGCGGAGCCTTTCTTCGCCCTTACCGCTCGGGTGATGGAGCAAGCCAGCGCGGCTCGCGCCGCCAAGGCCCCCACCATCGAGATCGCGGACTGATTCCGCCGCCAGCGCCCCCCGCGAGAACCGGTATACCTCGAACACCGGTCGGCCCTGGGGATCCGCCAGCGTGCGAATCAGTTCCCTCGTGTAACCGGTCTTGGCGGCGAAGCGCGCCAGCCGCTCCGGCACTCCGCGGAACTCTTCGAAGGCCGTCGTGTGGCTGACGAACACCGCCCGCGGATCCGAGATCATCCTCGTAATCGCCTCCGCGTCGCGGTCCGTGGTTTCCTCGTGCATCAGCGGCTCACTGCCCATCTCCACCGGCAGCCGGCCGCGGTGGAGCATGCGCAGCGGATCGATCATGCCCCAGTCCAGGATGTACACGCGGGACGCCGGGAGCTGGCCCAGCAGGTCCGAGAGCGGCAGAATCGCCAGGTTCCAGTGTCCGGCCGCGCCGTTGCGCTCGAACTGCACGCGATGCTGGTTCAGCACCAGCAGTTGCTTGCCGCAAAGGATGGCGATCGCCGCGGCCAGCACGGCGGTACGATAGCGCGGCAGTCGCTCCGCGGCGGCGGCGAACGCCACGGCAATGAAGAAGTGCGGCGCGGGCCACAGCAGCATCACGTGGTGCGCCGCGCCCCCGGCGTCGCGGGTCGAGGCCATCAACAGCCAGCCCGTCGCGAAGAACACCAGCGTCGCCAGCAGCAACCGCCGCGCTCCGGATCGCCACCACAGCGGCGCGAGCGCCAGCGCCAGGAGGAAGGCCGGAATCGTCAGCGTGTGGCGTTGCTCGCCCACCCGTTGCCGGATCCACCACGCCGCCCGTCCCAGCGCCGTCACCGGCTCCGTCACCGGGCGCTGCCATTCGTCGTAGTTCAGGAAGCCGAACATCGCGGTGCCGTTCGCCGACACGCGGACATGAATGAACTTCTGTGCGTATTCCGCATTAGTAAAGCGAGCGTTGCCGTCGAGGGTCGCCCCGCGGCGGCGGATGTTGTAAAGCACCAGGGGCAGCGCCGCGAGCAGCGTCGCCACCAGGGCGATCCGGACGTGCGCGGGTGTGACCAGCCGGCGGACCTCCGCCCGGTAGAACAGCAGGAGGGCCAGGATGAAACCGAGCAAGGGCCACAGAAACAGCGCCTTATCCCACAGGCCGAGGCCGGCGGCGCAGGCCGCCAGCGCGAGCGACCGGCGCCGGCCGGACTGGGCGAAGTCCGCAAGCCGTTCGACGAACGTCAGAAAGAAGAGGTGCTGGAACGCCACCGGACCCCAATCGAACAGAGACGTCAGGAGATACACCGGGTCGGTGGCCAGCAGCAGTGTGCCCGCGGCGGCAGCTCCGGGCCAGCCCGTCCTGCGTAAAAGATTGAAAAAAAGAAGAATGGAAAGGGATCCCACCAGCAGCGAGGGCAGGCGCAGCGTGACGAGGCTGGGGGAAAACAGCTTAAAGATGGGCCAGTAGAACCACGTCTTCCACGCTCCCAGGTAGCTGAGCGTCATCAGCGGAATATCGTTGCCGAAGATGCGGATCCTGTGGAACGCCGAGCCCGGTTCGAAGATCGGCGGGGCGAACAGCGCCTCGTCATTCTGGATCCCGGCTTGGTCGATGAACGCGAGGCCGAGCAGAATGAACAAGATAGCGGCGACGACGGGAAACCAGCGGGACATGAGCCGATTGTGTGAGAGTTTTCGCGGTATCGGCATACAGTATACGTGATCGCAAATGGAAACTTCGGCGCTCGCAGATCCGTCGAAAGGGCCTGAGCCGTAATGGTTTCGAGAGCACGCGCCGATATGTATGCGAAGTACGGGGGGCGTTCGGGTACGGATCCCCTGGCGAGGTGGCGGTTGTACCTTATGGATGGCATCGAAATTGCTTGACAGGGTGTGTTATGCTTCTTGATCGAGAGACGGGACACCACTTGGCCCTCAGCCGCCGGTCGGCGGCGAATGGTCCTGTCACTCGCTTCGGGACCGCACCCAACGGATCGGGAACGACACGAACTGCGCCGCCGCTGGCCGGCGCGGAGCTTTCGTCCGGCGAGCGATGCGCCGGGCCGGTGTCGCCGCTACTCCACGTTGGCAACTTGCGGATGCCGCGGATGAAATTTTTCCGGCGCGCCGGATCGTCTGGTGGACGATCGAACTGTTGAACCTTTTTGGGGTACAGCGCGTCTAAGACACTAACGAACAAACGAACAAAAAACAAAAAGATCGAGGAGAGAGAACATGACGAAGACCGAACTGAACAAATACCGAGCGATCTTGGAAGCCAAGCTCGCCGAACTTTCGAAAGTGGTGAAGAACCGCGAAGGCATCGCGATCGAGAAGAGCCCGGACGCTCTGGACGAAGTGCAGCACGCCGCCGAGCGCGAGCTCGCGATCCGCAATCTGGACCGCGAGAGCGCCCTGCTCCGCAACGTGCGCGCGGCCCTGCGCCGCATCGACGAAGGCATCTACGGAGTGTGCCTGCATTGCGAGGAGGACATCAGCCCCAAGCGCCTCCACGCCGTGCCGTGGACTCCGCTTTGCATCCAGTGCCAGGAAGCGGCCGACCGCAACCAGGACGATGTGAACGAGAGCCTCGACGAGATGATGGTGCACGCGGCGTAAACCAAACCACCGGACCCCGGTAGCAGAGGCGCGAGGCGAAACCCGCTTCGCGCCTTCTGCTTTTCGTGCGTGCCGCGGCTACCGCTCCGCCGCGATCCGGATCGCGGAGCGCATCCGCCGTGTCTCGCCCGGCTCCCGCCGGTATGAGAAAAAGTTCGCCGCGTCGCAACGCGTGCACGCGGCCAGTGTTTCGATCCGCGAGGGATCCATCCCGGAAGCGGCCAGTTGCCGGCGGTTGACCTCCGCCAGGTCGAGCCGGCCCTCCCTGCTTTGGTCCACCCACTCCCGGAAACGCTCCTGGACTTCCGCGCCCACTTCGTAGCAGCACGGCCCGATCCCCGGGCCGATCACCGCGACAATTTGTTCCCGCCGTGCGCCAAATTGGCACACCAGGAGTTCCAAAGCGGCCCGCACGATCCCGTCCGCGGTTCCGCGCCAGCCCGCGTGGACCGCCGCCACGCTCCGCGACTCCGGATCGGCCAGCAGCACCGGCAGACAGTCCGCGGTACGGATCGCCAGCCACAGTCCGGGGACCGCGGTCACCAGCGCGTCGCCCGACGCGATCCGCCCAGTCCGGCCGCCTGCCGCAACGTGGACCGCCGCCGAGTGGATCTGCTCCAGTTCCGCCGCCGGTTCCGGCGGCCAATCCGGGGCGTGCCGGGTGCCGAAGCCGTGCTCCAGCCAGGGCAGGGAAGCGAGCAGCGGGGATCTCAGGACCGCGTCAGCCAAGGCGGATCAGCTCGGAAGGAGCGGGGTTGTTGATCTGCGCGATCCGCACCGACTGCGTGAACTCCTCGAGCATCGATTCGTCCAGTCGCACGTCCGTCGGGCGCTTCACGAGCGTCGTCATCTGCTCGATCTTTTCCTGCAGCTTCATCAGGCCGTAGAACAGGTTCTCCGGCCGCGGCGGGCAGCCAGTGACGTAGACGTCCACCGGCACGATCTTGTCCACGCCCTGCAGCGTCGAGTACGTGTTGAACGGTCCGCCGACGCTCGAGCAGGCGCCCATCGAGATCACCCACTTCGGGTCCGCCATCTGGTCATACAGGCGCTTCAGCACCGGCGCCATCTTCAGGGTCACCGTGCCGGCGACGATCATGAGGTCGGCCTGCCGCGGCGACGGCCGGAACACCTCCGCGCCGAACCGCGCGATGTCGAACCGGCCCGTGGACGACGCGATCATCTCCATCGCGCAGCACGCTAGCCCGAACGAGAGCGGCCACAGCGCGGACTTGCGCGCCCAGTTGAAGACGTAGTCGACCGACGTGGTGAGGAAATTCTGCTCGAACTGGTTCTGGAGGTACATCCCCGGAGGTCTTCCCCTAAAACCTTAGTGTAACGTGCGCATCGCCGATGCGCTTTTGCGGTACTTTGGGGACATGGAAACCGTGAGCGTCGCCCTGCCGGCCGAGCTGGTTCGGGAAGCCGGCTGGAGCGCGGACAACCTGGCTGCCGAAGCGGCCGCCGTCCTCGCTCTCGATCTGTTTCGCCTCGACAAAGTGTCGTTGGGACGGGCCGCGGAACTCTGCGGCTTGCCGGTAGCCCGGTTCCTCGAACTGGCCGCTATGCACCGGGTTCCGCTCCATTGACGGTCCCGAGGAACTGGCCGAAGATCGCCGCACCCTGGAACGGCTGGGGCTGTGACGGTTGTCGCGGACTCATCGCCACTCATTTCCCTTGCCCGGATCCGCAAGCTAGGGCTGCTACAGACCATGTTCCAGCGGATTCTGATTCCGCCCGAAGTGCACCGCGAAGTCGGAGAGGTGGATCGTCCTGGCGCATCCGACATTCAAAGCGTGGCCTGGATTGAAATGGCTGACGGAGCCTTCGAGCGCGAACCGGAGGTTGCCCGCATGTGTGTTGGACTCGGACCCGGCGAGGCCGCGTCCATCCTTCTGGCCAAGTTCCTCCGAGCCGACTTGATTCTGCTCGACGAACCTCGCGCCCGGCGCGTAGCGCGGCAGGCCGGGTTGCAGATGACAGGGGGTCTGGGAGTGCTGAAAGCGGCAACTCGTGCGGGGGCGATAGCGGACCTGCGCTCCGACTATGTCGAACTCCTCCGCCAGGGAATTTGGTTCGACTTGAAGCTCTTGAACCAGAGCTTGGCTCGCTTCGGTCTCCTGCCGCTCTGACCTAGCGCACCAGCGCCGTTTCCGGCTCCCGCTCCAGCATCCGCGCACGCTCCCGCGCCGCCCGCCAGATCCGCACCTTCCAGATCCCCACCGACATCGCCACCATCGCCAGAATGAGCGCCACCGACGCCAGTCCGATCTGCCACGGATTCAGCGCGCCCTTCCAGGACTGGAACCAGCGGCCATAGGTCAGCTCGATATGGACCCAATACACGGCCAGCGACGTGGTGCCGAGCTGCCGGATCCAGCTCCACCCGGGATTCGAGAGATACTCGGTCCAGAGATAGGCGAACGAGGCGAGCAGCAGCAGGATCCCCAGCTTGCACAGCGTCAGCATCGGCGAGTCCAGCCAGAACTCGGACTTCGGATAGAGCGAGTAAGGATTGTCGGCCCAATACCGCCCCACGAACAGAAACCCGAACCCGAGCAGCGCCGACCATTGCATCACCCGGGGAATGTCATTGGGACGCATCATGCGTAGCGCGCTGCCCGCCGCGACGCCGAAAGCCAGGAACGCGCTCCAGGGGAAGATCGAGAAGCCGGTAGGACTCGGCACCACGTAGGCGGCGAGGAACGCCGGCGCCGCCGAAAGGTCGAGCCCGGAAACCAGCGGCGCCGCGAAGGCGATCGCAAAGCCGCACGCCGCGGCGACCCGTGCCCGCCGCTCCGTCTCCAGCACCGCGCAGAGCGCCAGCAGCGCCATGGTGACGCCCATGCAGTTCAGAATGTCGACTTTCAACAGATCCCGCCACGAGCTGGCGGGCAGGGACGTGAGGTACATCTGCAGCCGGAACAGCACCGCCAGAACCAACAGGTACCGCGCCCGGTGCAGCGCCGCGCCGATCTTGCCCCAGAACGACAGCCGCTGCCGCTCGCCCCGGTCCATGCCCATCGCGAAGGTGATCCCGGTCAGGAACAGGAAGATCGCCGGCGTGATGCCGCCGAAGAACTGGGAGAGCACGTACGGAGCGCTCTGGCGATCCGCGGCCGGCGTGAAGGCGTCAAAGGTATGCCCCTGGAGCATGATCACGGCCCCGAGGCCGCGGAACCAGTCCAGGAAGTCCAGGCGGGATTTTTCGCGATCCATCACTTCACTGAGAATCGTCACGCCGGGACCCTTTCCCCACCCCCGCGGACGCTTATTTGCCGGGATATTCCTTCTTCACCCCGGCCGGCAGCTTCGGCTCCAGCGCGGTGTCCGCGAGCCCCGAATTGAACTGCTGGTCCGCGTAGCGGATCAGAATCGTATCTCCTGACTTTTGATGCAGTTTCTCCTGCACCGGATGCGGACTGTTCTCCGGTATCCACAGCTCGACCCGGGTCAGATAGTTGCGCGCTTCCCCGGACTTCGGCGTCAGTTCCAGACGCTGCGCCTTCGCGCCGCCAACCGGCTCCATACCCAGCAACTTGATCGAATAGTTCTTCTGCAGCTCCGCCGCCGAGGTCCCGAACCCGAGCAGCAGGAACTGGTACAACTGGTCGCCCTGCTTGCCGAGTTCGTAAATCTGCACCGTGTTGATCTTCGGCAGGAAGATCCAGACTTCCTTGTCCCGCAAGACCACCGTCTTCACGTCGGGCTGCGTGTACTCGATCAGCCCGCGAACCTTCGCCTTGATCCGCTTCAGCTTCAGGGTACCGCTGGACTCGGTCGTCTCCTTGATCACCGCCGTGTACTCGGTCCAGGTGACCTTCGCGGCCATGCTCGCAAAGCTCTGCGCGCCGGTGTCGATCCTTGCGAGCACCGCCGCCAGCGCATCCGGCTGCGTGGAGGCGGGCGCGGCCAGCGCCAGGCCCAGGGTTACGACGAAGGCGATCGGTCTCATGAAGGATGGGATGCGCGCCGTCACGGGTTCGTGTACGCCAGATAGCCCCGAATGTCTTTCTCAGCGTCGAAGATCGGCTCCACGCGCACCGACTTCGGGGTCTTGTTGGTCTTCGAGCGGATCAGCGCCGCGGCCCGCTCCTTCCACTGCGACTCGGGCAACGCCGAGAGCAGGTCGGGCTCGATCCAGTAGGCAATGGCGCCATGCTCGCCCTGCGTGAGGACGACGCTCGAAGGTTTGGGCTGGTCCTTGAAGAAATCGCGCGGCGTGACGAAGATGAATCCCAGAATGAGCGCGACCACCAGGTCATACTGCCAGCTGGCGCGCGGGAACTCCCAAAAGATCAGTTTCCAGAACCCCGTCACTGGGCTTATTTTAGCAGGGCGCCGGGCCTTAGTACTTGCGCAGCACCGCCAGCACGCGCCCCTGGATCTCCAGCCGGTCGGCCGGCACATAGATGGGCTGCATCGACGCGTTCGCCGGCTGCAGGCGCACCCGGTCGCCCGGCTCCCGGTAAAAGCGCTTCAACGTGGTTTCCGCGCCGTCCACCATCGCCACCACGATGTCGCCCTCGGTGACGCGCGCCGTCCGCTCCACCAGCACGAAGTCGCCGGAGCAGATATGGTCCTCGATCATCGAATCGCCGCGCACCTGCAGCGCATAGGTATTCGGATCGCCGACGTAATCCTGGAACGAGAGCGTCTCCTGCCCGGCAATCGCCTCCACCGGAGAACCCGCCGCAATCCGGCCCAGCAGCGGCACATCGAGCGACGGGGAGGAATAGCTCGCGTACTGGCGGACCTCGTTCGAGTACTTCGGCGTCACTTCCAGCGAGCGTGTCTGATTGAAGCCGCGCCGCAGGTACCCTTTCGATTCCAGCGCCAGGATATGCTTGTGGATCGTCGCCAGCGAGGCCAGGCTCAGGCCCTCCGCGATCTCCTCGTAGCTGGGACTGTAGCCGTGCTTGTCGACGAACGCGGCCAGAAAGTCCAGAACATCCTTCTGCCTTTTTGTGATGGCCATGGTACGGCCAGTATGGGCGAAGAAAGAGAGAATGTCAAGCCCGGAATGTCTTCCGAATCAGCGGACTGCCGGAAAAAGATAAAGGGCCGCCCGCAATTCGGGCGGCCCTGACATGCTCCGCAGCCCGGCTACTGCGCTACCGCCAGCGCCGAAATCTGGTCGAACGCCGTCTCTCCGAGCATTGTCGCGGCGCCCGTCGCCAGGTCCAGCCGGTACAACTGGCTGAACCGCGAGTCCGTGAACCGTCCCATCAGGTACGCCACGCCGGTGCGGCCCGAGATGTCGAACCCGAGGATCTGCGTGAAGCCCAGCCGCACCGGCGCCACCGGCTTCAGCACCCCGTCGTTCGGCGGATCCTGGGTCACCAGCATCCCCCGCGCGGCTTCGATGTTGTAGAGCGTCGTCGTCGTGGCCCCGGCGAAGCTGTTGGTGTAGGCCGACGCGATCGCCGTGGCCTGCGGCGGGGCCGGCTGTCCCGCGGCGGGAGCCGCGTACGCCAGGTCGCCATCCTTCCGCACCAGGCGTCCCGTGTCGGGATGCACCCGCAGGTTCAGGCCCGTGTTCGAGACGATCCGGATCCGGTCCACCGTCGGATTGAAGTCGAAGCCGAATTCGGTGCCGGTGAGTGGCGCGAACGGCTCCCCCGCCACGGGACGCGCGAACACCGAAGCCGGATCGGCCAGGTTCAGAATGTAGATCCGCGCGGTGGAGCCGAGCGCGTAAAGCTGACCCGTCGCCGGCCGGACATCGATGCCCAGAATGACTTCCCCGGGCTGCAGCCCGCGGATGGGCCGGATCGACTGCAGGAACGACGGCAGATCGCTGTCGAAGCTGATCAACTGCGAACGGTTGTCGACGGCGTAGAGCAGCTCGGCGCGCGCGGCGGGCACGAGCAAGGCGGCGGCGAGGCCGCAGAGAACTGCCGGACGAAGTGAAAACATAGGGTCCTCCGATTCGTGCATTTCGCCCCCTTTGAGCGGGGGTTCGTGGATGGGTACGCGATCCGGGCCGGATCGGATGTTAGCCTGAAAGAAATGTCGAAATGGGCGATTCTATTGCTGCCGCTGGCGCTGGCGGCGCAATCCCTGAAGGACTTCGAGAAGCGCGTTACCGAGTTCACGCTGGCCAACGGGCTGCACTTCATCGTCGTGGAGCGGCACGACGCGCCGGTAGCCTCGTTCCATACCTATGTCAACGCCGGGTCCGTGGACGACCCCAAGGGCCAGACCGGTATGGCGCACATGTTCGAGCACATGGCCTTCAAGGGCACCGACACGATCGGCACCAGGAACTGGCCGCTCGAGAAACAGGCGCTCGCCGAAGTCGAGAGCGCGTATGACCGGCTGGATCAGGAGAAGCGCAAGGGCCGCCGCGCGGACCCTGCGCGCGTCAAGCAGCTCGAGGCCGCGCTCAAGGCCGCCATCGAGAAGGCCGACGGTCAGGTCGCCTCGAACGAGTTCGACCGGATCATCGAAGAGAGCGGCGCCGTCGGGCTCAATGCCGGCACCGCGATGGACGAAACGACCTACTTCTATAGCCTGCCTTCCAACAAGACCGAGCTGTGGTTCCTGCTCGAAAGCCAGCGCTTCCTGCGGCCCGTGCTCCGCGAGTTCTACAAGGAACGCGACGTGGTCCGCGAAGAGCGCCGCATGCGCATCGAGTCCAGTCCCCAGGGCAAGCTGGTGGAGGCGCTGATCGCCGCCGCTTTCACCGCGCATCCCTACCGCAACATGCCGGGCGGCTGGGCCTCCGACATCGACAGCCTGCGCGCCAAAGACGCCCAGGAGTTCTACAAGCGCTACTACGTGCCCGCCAACATCACCATCGGCATCGCGGGCGACGTGGATCCGAAGCAGGTGCGCGCCTTCGCCGAGAAATACTTCGGTCCGCTGGCGCCGGGACCCCTGCCGCCGCCGGTGGTCACCGTGGAGCCGCCCCAGGAAGGCGAGCGCCGCGTCACCGTCGAGTCGCCCTCGCAGCCGCTGCTGCTCTTCGGCTACCCCACGCCCGAAGCCACGCACCCCGACGACACCGCGCTCGATGTCCTGAGCCTGATCCTCAGTAGCGGCCGCACCGGACGCCTCTACAAAGAGCTGGTGGTCGAAAAGAAGCTCGCGCTGGGCGCCTCCAGCCAGACCGGATTTCCGGGCGCCAAGTACCCGGGCCTCTTCCTCGTCTTCGTGGTGCCCTCTGCCGGACACACGGTTGACGAAAACGAGAAGGCCACGCTCGCCATCATTGAGAAGCTGCGCACCGAAAAGGTGGACGCCGCCACGCTGGCGCGCGTCAAGACCCAGATCCGCGCCTCGGTGATCCGCAAGCTTGCCAACAACGCGGGCCTCGCCGCCGAACTCCCCTCCTACCACGTCGCCTACGGCGACTGGCGCAAGCTGTTCACCGTCATCGAGGAGGTCGACAAGGTGACGGCCGACGACGTGCAACGCGTGGCGCGGAAGTACCTCGTCCCGCAGCGGCGCACGGTGGCCCATACCGTGACCCCCGCGAAAGGAGAAGGACAATGAGAGCGCTGCTCCTCCTCGCCGGCGCCGTGACGCTGGCCGCCCAGACCGCCGCACCTTCCTATAAGGCGCTGAAATTCCCGCCGCTGAAGCCGGTCCAGATCCCGGAGCCCGTGGTGCACACCCTGCCCAACGGCCTCAAGATCTACCTGCTCGAGAACCACGAGCTGCCGTTGATCAACGGCGTGGCCCTGGTGCGGACCGGCAACCTCTTCGATCCGCGGGATAAGCGCGGCCTGGCCGAGCTGACCGGCATGGTGATGCGTACCGGCGGCACCAGGTCCCGCACCGGCGAGCAGCTCGACGAACTGCTCGAAGGCCTCGCGGCGAGCGTCGAAAGCTCCATCGGGGAGACCAGCGCCTCGGTGAGTTTCTCCGCGCTGCGCGAGAGCGCGGAGCCCGTGCTCGGCGTGCTGCGCGAGCTGCTGGCCGAGCCCGGCTTCCGTGCCGACAAGTTCGACCTCGCCAAGAAGCAGTACCGCAGCTCCATCGCCCGCCGCAACGACGAGCCCGACCAGATCACCGGCCGCGAATTTCCCGCCCTGGTCTACGGCAAGGACAATCCCTACGGCTGGCCCACCGAGTACGAGCACATCGACCGGATCCAGCGCGAGGACCTCGTGAAGTTCCACGAGCGCTATTTCTTCCCGGCCAACACCCTGATCGCCGTCTTCGGCGACTTCAACACCGCCGAGATGAAAGCCCGCCTGGAGACCCTCTTCGGCACCTGGACGGCGCGGCAGGATCCGGCGCCGCCGTTCCCCGCCGTCACCGCCCAGCCCGCGCCAGGGATCTTCCTGGCCGAAAAGCCCGACGTCACCCAGACCTTCTTTGAGATCGGACACCTGGGCGGCCGCCTGAAGGACGCCGATTATCCCGCTCTCGAAGTGGCGGCGAACATCCTGGGCAGCGGGTTCTCCAGCCGCCTGTTCAGCCGCGTCCGCACCAAGCTCGGCTACGCCTACACGGTGGGGGCGTCCTGGGGCGCGAACTACAACCACCCTGGCCTCTTCCGCATCTCAGGCAGCACCAAGTCGCAGTCCACCGCCGAAACCATCGAGGTGATCCGCGAAGAGGTCGGCAAGATGCGCGACGCTGAAGTTACCGATCAGGAACTCGCCACCGCCAAGCAGACCGTGCTGAACAGCTTCGTCTTCTTCTTCGACAATCCCGCCAAGACGCTCTCGCGGCTCCTGCAGTACGAATACCAGGGCTATCCCAAGGACTTCCTGTTCGCCTACCAGAAAGCCGTCGCCGGCGTCTCGAAGGCGGACGTGCTCCGCGTGGCGCGCCAGTATTGGAAGCCCGAGAACTTCACCGTGCTCGCCGTCGGCAACCCGAAGGAGTTCGGGCGGCCGCTCGACTCGGTGGGCAAGGTCCAGAAAGTGGATCTCACCATTCCCGAGCCGAAGAGCGACGCGGCGCCGGCCACCGCCGAGTCGGCGGCGCGCGGCGCGGCTCTGCTCCAGAAAGCCCAGCAGGCGCTCGGCGGCGTCGACAAGCTCAAGGCGGTCGCCGACGCCACCCGCACCATCGAAATGAAGGTCGTCTCCGGACCAGGCAGCGGCATGGTGCTAAAGCAGAAGACCTACTACGCCGGGGTCCACCTGCGGCAGGAGCAGGAGCTGCCGTTCGGCAAGGTCACCGTGTACTCGGATGGCGCCGCGGGCTGGCTGGCGACGCCCCAGGGCGTTCAGGCGATGCCGGGCGTCGTGCTCGAGCAGGTGAAGGCCGAGTCGGCGCGCCTGCTGCCGCGCCTGCTCGCCGGCGCGGCCGCCAATGCCGTGGGCCCGGCGGCGTTCGAGATCGGCGGCGTCAAGGTCGAGATCGACGAAGCGACCGGACTGCCGAAGAAGCTCTCCTACCGGTCGCCGGGCACCCCCGGCGAGGTCGAGGAGGTGCTCGCCGACTGGCGCGACGCCGGCGGCTTGAAGCTGCCCTTCGCCATCACCATGAACCAGGGCGGCGCGAAGATGGCCGAAGTGGCGGTGAAGGAATACACGCTCAACAGCGGTCTCAAGGCCGAGGAGCTGGCCAAGAAGCCCTGACCGGCAGCGCGTAATGACAACGTCGGTACGAGCTGCTACCGTAGAAAGGCATGCCGGACGCCGCAGCCGCACCCAAGCGAGACGCACTAAATCTTCGCATCCGCCCGGAACTCCGGGCGCTGATTGACCAGGCTGCGTCCCTCGCCGGCAAGACCCGCACGGACTTCGTGCTCGACGCCGCCCGCCGCGCCGCCGAGGACACTCTGCTCGACCGGACCGTCTTTGCCGTCGAGCCCCGCGTGTTCGCCGAGTTCCTCGCCCGCCTGGACGCGCCGCCGCGGCCGAACCAGCGTCTCCGCCGCGCGCTCACTTCACCCGCGCCATGGGAGAAGTAAGCAGCCTCGCGGCACCCGTGCCGCTCGCGGACGCTCACCGGCTCGACGACTTCCATTCGGCGGAGCCTTCCCTCGACGAGTGGTTGCGCCGCCGCGCGCGCGCCAACCAGGTGAGCGGCGCCACCCGCACCTACGTCGTGTGCGCCGGCGGCGTCCGCGTGGTTGCCTATTACTCGCTCGCCTCGGGCGTGGTGACCGTCGCCGCCGCGCCGGGCGCTTCCGCCGCAACATGCCGGACCCGATTCCCGTCGCCGTCCTGGCCCGCCTCGCCGTGGACCAGGCCTGGCAAGGCCAGGGGCTGGGCCGGTCGCTCTTTCGTGATGCCGCGCAAAGGGTAGCCCGGGCTGCCGGCCTCATCGGGATTCGCGGCATCGTCGTCCACGCCATCTCCGCGGACGCTCGCCGTTTCTATGAGGCGCTCGGCTTCACCGCCAGCCCCCGGGAACCGATGACGCTCCTGGTCACGCTCGCCGATGTGCGGCACATCCTCGGTTACGAGCACCCGTAGCCGCGCCCGCACCGCCGTAGGCGCCGTGGCACAATGGCCCTTGTCCATGCCGAGCAACCCCCGTACCAGTCCTGATTGGTGGACCCGAAGACAATGCCTGGCGCTGCTTGCAGCGCCGCTCGCCGCGCAGAAGGCCATCCTGCCCGGCTCGAAGGCCGCCGTCGAGCGCGGACGCAAGCTCATCGACGACGCCATCGCCGCGCTCGGCGGCGACGCCTTCCTGCAGATGACCGATCGCGTCGAAGCCGGACGGGCGTACTCCTTCTACAACGACCGGATGACCGGCCTCTCGCGGATCCGCCTCTACACCCGCTACACCGTGACGCCGGATTCCCTTAAGGAACTCGGCCAGCGAGAGCGCCAGTCCTTCGGCAAGGACGAAGACTACGCGATCCTGTTTCTCGAAAACGAGGGCTGGGACGTCACCTTCCGCGGCGCGCGGCCCCTGGCGCAGCCGCTCCTCGAGCGCTACCGCGAAAGCCTGCTGCACAACATCTTCTACATCCTGCGGCAGCGCCGGAACGAGAAGGGCCTCGAAATCGAATACAAGGGCTCCGAAGTCGTCGACAACCAGCCCGTCGAAACTGTCGAGATCGCCGACCGTGAGAACAACGTCGTCACGGTCTACCTCCACCAGTCCACGAAGCTCCCGGTGCGCCAAAAGTGGACCCGCCGCGATCCGGTCACCCGCCGCCAGTCCATCGAGGTGACCATCTTCAACAAGTACCGGGACGCCGGCGGAGGCATCAAGTGGCCCTTCACCATCCTGCGCGAGCGCGATGGCGAAAAGACCTTCGAGATGTTCGCCGAGTCCGTCGAGGTGAACAAGGGACTGGCCGACAACCTGTTCCTGCTGCCGGCCTCCGTCAAGAAGTTGCCGCCCGCCCGCTAGGCCGCGGCTAGCCCACCAGCGCGATGCACTCGATTTCGACTTTGACGTCCCGCGGCAGGCGCGCCGCTTCCACGGTGGCGCGCGCCGGCGGATCCGCCGTGAAGTACCGCCCGTAGACCTCGTTCATCTTGGCGAACTCGCCCATGTCCTTCAGGAACACAGTGGTCTTCACCACGCGGTCGAGCGACGACCCGCAGGCTTCGAGCAAGCCCTTCAAGTTTTCGAGCACCCGCTCGGTCTGCACCTCGATCGGGCCCTCCACCATCTGGTTCGTCGCCGGATCCAGCGGGATCTGTCCGCTCAGGAATGCCAAGCCGTTGGCGACAATCGCCTGCGAATAAGGACCGATGGCCTTGGGGGCGCGGTCCGTCGCGATCACTTTCTTCATGAAGACTCCTCCTTGGAGAATCGCAAAGTTCCGGTCAGTTCGGCGGCGCGGGCCACGCCCTCATCCGCCAGAAAACGATCGAGTTCGCGGGCAATCCGCGCCGGGGACCCCGGGTCCCAGAACGTCGCGGTGCCGACCTCGACGGCGCTCGCCCCGGCGATCAGAAACTCGGCGGCGTCCTCCCCGGTGGCGATGCCGCCCAGCCCGATCACGGGGATCTTGACGGCGCGGGCCGCTTCATACACCAGGCGCAGCGCGATGGGCTTGATCGCCGGCCCGGAGAGCCCGCCGAAGCCGGCCCCGATCCGCGGCCGGCGCGCGCGGGCGTCGATCGCCAGCGATACGAAGGTGTTCACCAGCGAGATCGCGTCGGCTCCCGCGGCCTCCGCCGCCTGGGCCAGCGGTTCGATCCGGGCGACGTTCGGGGACAGCTTCACGATCACCGGCCGCCGCGCAATGCGCTTCACCGCCTCGGTCAGCGACGCGAGCAGCGCCGGGTCGCTCGAAAAGAAAATACCCCCGTGCTTCGTGTTCGGGCACGAGACGTTCAGTTCGTATGCGGCCAGACCCTCGGCGTCGTCGAGCACGCGCACCACTTCGAGATAGTCCTCCGGGTCGTAGCCGAACACGTTCGCGATCAGCGCGGTCCGGTAGCCCCGCAGCTCGGGCAGTTTGTCCCGGATGAACGCCCGCACGCCGATGTTCTGGAGGCCGATCGAGTTCATCATGCCCGCCGCGGTCTCCCACAGCCGGGGCGGCGGATTGCCGTCGATCGGTTCGCGGGAGAGGCCCTTCAGAACGATGCCGCCGATGGCGTTCAGGTCGGTGACGGGGGCGAACTCCACCCCATAGGCGAAGGTGCCGGAGGCGGCCAGCACGGGCGCGGCAAGCGGGATGCCGCACAGCGTGGTCGCGAGGCGTGGGGACACTGGAAGTCAGGATAGCAGGAGCTTGGGGGAGGTACCGATGGGTCCCCTGAGGCTAAAATCGAAAATAAGGAACGCTAAGGTCTCCCGCTTATCGATGCGTGGGAGGGTTTCTCCCACACTAGAGGTAGTGCCCACCCGTTTACAGCCGGCGGAGTTGCGGCCGGGAAACTACCGGTCCCTGGCGTCGAAGTTCAGCATCTTCACGGCTTTACTGGTCTTCTGGGTGGTTCTGACGGTCCTGCTGTACGACCTGCTGCTGAACACCTTCCACCCGGCCAAGGCGATCCTGCTGGGCGTTATCGTACTGCTGGTGTCCGCGGCGATCGCCCGGTTTACCATCCGCCTGATCGCCCGGCCGCTCCAGTTGCTTGGCAAAGGCATCATGGCCGTGCGGCAGGGGCGCCTGGAGACCATCCGCGTCAGCCAGACCGGCGACGAGATCGAGTATCTGGGCCAGAGCTTCAACCGCATGATTGAAGCGCTAAAGGAGTCCGAGGAGGAGATCCGGCAGCACCGCGAGTTGCTGGAGGAGCGGATCCGCCAGCGTACCGAGGAACTGGAGTCCACCACGCGGCGGGCGCTCGAGGCGAGTCACGCCAAGAGCGAGTTCCTGGCCAACATGTCGCACGAACTCCGCACCCCGATGAACGGCGTGCTCGGCATGATGGACATCGTGCTCGAAAGCCGTCTGTCCCCGGAGCAGCGCGAGCAGCTCGAGACGGCGCAGCGCTGCGCCTTCACGCTGCTGGCGCTGCTGAACGACATCCTGGATCTTTCCAAGATCGAAGCCGGCAAAATGGTGCTGGAGCGGATCCCGTTCGACGCGCGGCGCCTGGTCGACGAATCGGTGAAGAGCCAGATGCCGCGGTGCCGCCAGAAGGGCATCGACCTCAAGGTGCAGACGGACGCGGACGTGCCCGGGATGATCCTGGGCGATCCGCTGCGCCTGCGGCAGATTCTGGAAAACCTGCTGTCGAACGCCATCAAGTTCACCGAGCAGGGCGGCGTTACCGTGGTGCTGGAGCGCTTCGGCCCGCGCGAACTGCGGCTGGCGGTGCACGACACCGGCACCGGGATCTCCAAGGACAAGCTCGGCACCATCTTCGACAAGTTCACGCAGGCCGACGGCTCCATCAGCCGCAAGTACGGCGGCACGGGACTCGGGCTGACCATCACCCGCAAGCTGGTCGAGATGCACGGCGGCCGTATGAGCGTGGAGAGCGAAGTGGGCGTGGGCAGCCGTTTCTATGCCCACCTGCCCCTGGAAGTCCCGGAGGGCGGCATGAACGCGCCGGCCCCGCCGGTCTCCGGCGCGGCGCGCATCGAGGCGGGCGACGCCGCGCAGCCGGTTCGCATCCTGGTGGTCGAGGACAACCTGGTCAATCAAAAGGTAGTCTCCGCGATCCTCAAGAAGCGCCGCTGGATTGTCGAGCTGGCCAACGACGGCCGCGAAGCCATCGACAAACTCGACCAGGAGCCCGCCGATCACTTCGGCCTCATCCTGATGGACGTCCAGATGCCGGTGCTCGACGGGCTGGAAGCGACGCGCCTGATCCGCAGCAATCCGCGCTGGAGCGCCCTGCCGATTGTCGCCATGACCGCGCACGCCATGAACGGCGACCGCGAGCGCTGCTTGCAGGCCGGCATGAACGGCTACGTCTCGAAGCCCGTGCAGCCGGCGCACCTGCTGGACCTCATCGAGAGCCACCTGAACCACACCGCGCCCGAGGCGCCGGCCCAGCCCGCCGGCAAGCCGGCGCTCGAACGCGCGCTGGCCGACCGCCTCATCGCGCAGGATTCGGACCTCGCCACGAACATGCTGCAACTGTTCCTGCAACTCGCTCCCGAGCGCCTCCAGCGCGTCCGCCTGGCCGCCGAAGCGCAGGATTTCGCGACGCTCGCCACCGAGATCCGCAAGATCAACTCCAGCGCGGTCGCCATGGCCGCCACCGGCCTGGGCGAATGTGCCCGGCAGGTGGAAAAGGCCGCCGAGGAGCACGACCTGCTGGCGCTCCGCGAAAGCCTGACCGCGCTCGAGCGGGAAGTCCACCAGTTGCGCCACCAGGCTCCGGTCAACGCCGCCTGATCCTCACAAAAAAGACTGCGAACTCTGCCCTGGAGTTCGCACTATGTTCCTGAGGGCCTCCGGAAAACCATGCTTCGGGATCTCGCGCTGGCCGCCCTGATCCTGGCCGGGTCAGGCGGAAGGAAAGATGCCGCGCCCTTCTACCTTCCCGCGAGCATCGTCAACGCCGCTTCCAACCGGCCCGGCCTGGCGCCGAATTCGTACGTCAGCATCTACGGCGTGGATCTGGCCTACACCACGGCCTGGATCCGGCCTGAGGACATCCGGGGCTCCACGCTGCCCACCGTGCTGCTCGGCAGCGGCGTGCAGGTGTTCTTCAACAAGCAGCCGGGGTACATGTTCTTCGCCTCGCCCGCGCAGATCAACGTGCTGGTGCCGCCGCACCTGACGCCCGGCCCGGTGGAAGTCGTCGTGAACCGCGACGGGCAAGTGGGCGCGGCGGCGCGCCTGGAACTGACCCCCTACGCCCCGGCCCTCTTTCAGATGGACGCCGCATACGGCATCGCCACCCGCGGCGACGGCCGGCTGGTGACCGCCGCGGACCCGGCGCGCGCCGGCGAGATCGTCGTGCTCTACGCCACCGGACTGGGGGCTTTCACGCCGCCCCTGCTCGAAGGACAGATCCCGGACCGCCCGGCGCCCCTGGCCCGCCGAGCGGATTTCCGGGTCTGGCTGGACGGCGTTGCAGTGGACCCCGCGGAGGTCCTCTATGCCGGCGTGGTGGCGCGCTTCGCCGGCTTGTACCAGGTGAACCTAAGGCTGCCCGCGTTCGCCGCCCCGGATCCCGAGGTGCGCATCGGGTACCCGGAAGCGCGCAGCCCGGAAGGGATCCGGTTGCACGCCCGTTAAGGCCTCGGGACGGAACCAAAGTACCTGTCCGAAATCGGGGAAAGTCCCCGGTATCGGCAACCCCGGGAACGGCCGATTACCACCCAAGACAAGTTTATGTCAGGGCTTGGGTTAGAATGACTGCAGGCGTGGAAAAGATCGGACGGTATCAGGTCCTCGAAGAGGTGGGACGCGGCGCCATGGGCGTCGTGTACCGGGCCCAGGATCCGGCCATCGGCCGGCAGATCGCTGTGAAGTCCATTCGTCTCAATGAGATGACGGACCCGGCGGAACGGGATCGCCTGCGCGACCGGCTGTTCCGCGAGGCGCAGTCCGCGGGCATTCTCTCGCACCCGGGCATTGTGACGATTTACGACATCGCCGAGGAGAACGGCCTGGCGTACATCTTCATGGAGTTCGTCAACGGCCCGTCGCTCGAAAAACTGCTGGGCAGCGAGCAACCGCCCAGCAAGGATACGCTGCTGAGCATTTTCCGGCAGACCGCGGCGGCGCTCGACTACGCGCACAAGAAGGGGATCGTGCACCGGGATATCAAACCGGCGAACATTATGATCCACGAGGACGGCTCCGCGAAGGTGACCGACTTCGGCGTGGCCAAGATCGTCAGCCAGCAGATGACGCAGGCGGGCACGATGATGGGCACGCCGAGCTACATGTCGCCGGAGCAGATCGCCGGAGCGGGCATCGACGGGCGCTCGGACCAGTGGGCGCTGGCGGTGATCGTCTACGAAGTGCTGACGGGCGAGAAGCCGTTCGCGGCGGACTACCTGCCGACGTTGTTGTTCAAGATCGTAAAAGAGGAGCCGCCGGCGCCGCAGCGGCTGAACCCGACGCTCGCGTCCGAGGTGGAGCCGGTGCTGCTGCAGGCGCTGGCGAAGCGCGCCGAAGACCGCTATCCGACGTGCGTGCAGTTCGTGGATGCGCTGTCGACGGCGCTGAGCCACGACAAGGATTGGATCGCGTTGCCGCGCGGCGGGTCGTCGCACCTGGCGACCGTGTCGACGTCGGACAAGATGGGGCCGATTTCTCCCGACGCTCCGACCGTGCCGTTCCCGCAACCGCAGGCGCCGCCCGTCGCGCCGCCCCCCGTATCGCCGTCCGTATCGCAAGTGGCGCGGCCGGAACCCGAACCTCCCGCCCCGCCCGCGCGGACGCTGCCGCCGCGGATCGAAGAGCAGGAAAGCCACACGGTTCGCAACGCACTGCTGGCCGCGGCGGCGCTGGTGCTCGCCGCGGCAGGATACATCGGCTGGCAGAAGTTCTCGGCTCCGGTGCAGCCGGTGGCGGTCGAGAATCCCGAGACCAAGCCCCTCGAAACCGCCAAACCCGAACCGCCGAAGCCCGTCAAGCCGAAGCCGCAGCAGGCCAAGGTGGAGCCTGCCAAGCCGGAGCCGGCGGATCCCGAGAAGCCGGACACGGCCAAGCCCGCGGATCCCGTCAAACCAGGCGCGCCGGTGGAGTTCTCGATCGACACGGTTCCCGGCGGCGCCACCGCAACGGTGGACGGCGCCTCGGACACCGCGTGCAAGACGCCGTGCAACCTGACGCTCGCCAATGGCCGCCACGTCGTGCTGTTCAAGCTCGAAGGCTATCGCGACGCGAACCGCATCGTGATGGTGCCGCAGGACAAGGCGCTGGTCGTCGACCTGGTGCGCATGACCGGGATGCTGAGCATCACCTCGGATCCGCCGGGGCTCGCCATCATGGTGAACGGCGAACTGCGCGCCGAGAAGACTCCGGCTACGCTGCGCAACCTGCCTGTCGGCACGTACAAAGTCGCGGTGATCCGCGACGGCAAGAAGCAGGAGTTCACGGTGCAGATCCGCGACGGCGAAGTGACGCAGCGGAATCTCGAGTTCATTCAATAGGTCCGCTTCAGCAATAATGGAGGGCGATGCCGCTCTCCCGCCGCCGTCTCTTCGCGCTCGCCGCCGGCGCTCCCGCGCTCGCCGTGCTGGGCGCCGACCGCTCCAAGCGCAACATGCTTGCGCTCTCTACCCGCCCCGAGGACTACGAGATGCCGCTCGACGGCTTTCTCGAAGAGATCACGCCCATCGACCGGTTCTTCGTGCGCAGCCACCACTACACGCCCGACGTGGATCTGAAGGACTGGGCGCTCGAAGTGACCGGCAGCGTCGAGAAGCCGCTGAAGCTGTCGCTCGACGAGTTGAAGAAGATGCCGCGCGTGGAACTCACTGCGGTGCTCGAATGCGCGGGCAACGGCCGCGGACTCTATGAGCCTTCGATGCCGGGCCTGCAGTGGAAGTACGGCGGCGTGGGCAACGCCAGGTGGGCGGGCGTGCGGCTGGCCGACGTGCTCAAGCGCGCCGGAGTGAAAGCCGGCGCGGTGGAGGCGCTGTTCGACGGCTGCGACGAGCCGGTAGGCACCATGCCGAAGTTCCAGCGCGGTGTGCCGCTGAAGAAAGCGCTGGATCCGAACACTATCCTGGCTTACGAAATGAACGGCGAACCGCTGCCGAAGTCGCACGGGTTTCCTCTGCGCGTGGTCGCGGCCGGCTGGGCGGGCGACTGCTGGATGAAATGGCTGAAGCGGATCGAGGTGCGGGACACGGAGTTCGACGGGTTCTTCATGAAGACGGCGTACCGGCATCCGGGCGTCGCCGTGGCGCCGGGGCTGGCCGTGGACCCCGCGAAGATGTCGCCGGTGACCAGCCTGCGCGTGAAGAGCGTGATCGCGCGGGTCGAGAACGCAGCGGTGGGGAAGCGCGCGGAGATCCGGGGGGCGGCGTGGTCCGGCGACCGGAGTCCGGTGGCGGGCGTGGAGGTAAGCGTAGATGCGGGGCGCACCTGGCGGCCGGCGCGCATCGTGAGCGGTGGCGGTTTCGGTTTCCGCTTGTGGAGCTTCGAGTGGACGCCGGCTCGGGCGGAATACTACACGGTGATGGCGCGGGCGCGCGCCGCGAACGGCGAGACGCAGCCCTTCGCGCAGGAATGGAATCCGTCCGGTTACTACTGGAACGTTGTACATGGCGTGCCGGTGAACCTCGGCGACTCGGTGAACGCGCCCGTCGGCCAGTCCCCGGCGATCGACCAGCCTGCCGGCTACCGCGGCGCGTGCCTGATCTGCCACGACGAAGCCATGATGACGGGCCAGCGTCTGAACCAGACCCAGTGGGAACGCGAAGTGGACAAGATGATCCGCTGGGGTGCGCAGGTGAAGCCCGAACACCGCGAAGGAATCGTCCGCTACCTGGTGACCCGCTTCGGGCCGCGGAAACTCTAGCCGCGCGATGAAGTTACCCTCGCGCGATCTCGCGATCGCCGCAACGGCGCTGGCCGGCATCGTCCTGCACTTCGCCCTCGGCTCCCCCTGGCCGCTGTGGATTGCCCTCGCGCTCGGCGGCGTCCCGGTGCTGTGGGAACTCGGCGGGAAGCTCGCGCGGCTCGACTTCGGCTCCGACCTGCTGGCGGGCATCTCGATCCTCACCGGCGTGCTGCTCGGCGAGTATCTCGTCGCGCTGATCGTGGTGCTGATGCTCTCGGGCGGCGAAGCACTGGAGGAGTTCGCGCTGCGGCGCGCGTCCTCCGTGCTGGACGCGCTGGCGAGGCGCGTGCCCACCATCGCGCACCGCAAACAGAACGACGGGTTCACCGACGTGCCCGCCACGCACGTGAAGCCCGGCGAGCAGATCGTCGTGCTGCCGCACGAAATCTGCCCGGTGGACGGCGAAGTGGTGGAGGGCCGCGGCGCGATGGACGAGAGCTACCTGACCGGCGAGCCGTTCATCATCGCGAAGACGCCCGGCTCCGCCGTGCTCTCCGGGGCAATCAACGGCGAGGCGGCGCTGACCGTGGTGGCCACGCGCCCGGCGTCGGAGTCCCGCTACGCCAAGATCATGCGCGTGATGGAGGAGGCCGAGCAGCGGCGGCCGCGGATGCGCCGCATCGCCGACCGCCTGGGCGGCTGGTACACGCTGGTGGCGCTGGCGATGGGCGCCGCGGGCTGGCTGCTCTCCGGCGACCCGCGGCGTTTTCTCTCCGTGGTGGTGATCGCGACGCCGTGCCCGCTGCTGATCGCGATTCCCGTCGCGATCATCGGCGCGATTTCGCTCGCCGCGCGGCGCGGCATGATCATCAAGAACCCGGGTGCGCTGGAGCAGATCTCCCGCTGCCGCACGCTGATCTTCGACAAGACCGGCACGCTGACCTACGGGCGTCCGGTGGTGACGGACGTCGTCACCGCGCCGGGTTTCGCGCGCGCGGACGTGCTGCGCTGGGCCGCGTCGCTCGAACAGTATTCCAAGCATCCGCTGGCGCAGGCGCTGGAGCGCGCCACCGCGGAACGCGAGCCCGTGGAACGAATCTCCGAGCGGCCCGGCGAAGGGCTCACCGGCCTGGTCGGCGGGCGCGAGATCCGCATCACCGGACGCAAGCAGGTGGCGCTGGAACTGCCGCCGCAAGCCCCCGGGCTGGAGTGCGTGGTGCTCGCCGGCGGCGACTTCGCCGCGCTGGTGCGCTTCCGCGACGAGCCGCGCGAAACCAGCCGGCACTTCATCGGACACCTCGGGCCCAAGCACGCCGTGGTGAAGACGATGATCGTCTCCGGCGACCGCGAAAGCGAAGTGCGTTACCTCGCCGATCTCGTGGGCGTCGATGAAGTCCACTTCGAAACCGCGCCCGAGGAGAAGCTCGCGATCGTGCGGCGCGAGACCGCCAAGGCGCTGACGCTATATCTCGGCGACGGCATCAACGATGCGCCCGCGATGACCGCGGCGACGGTTGGGGTGGCGTTCGGGCACCAGAGCGACATCACCTCCGAAGCCGCGGACGCCGTGGTGCTCGATCCCAACCTCGAAAAGGTGGACGAACTCATGCACATCGGCCAGCGCATGCGCGCCATCGCGCTGCAGAGCGCCGTGGGCGGCATGGCGCTGAGCTTCGCGGGCATGGTACTGGCAGTACTTGGATTGCTGCCGCCGCTGGCCGGAGCGGTGGCGCAAGAGTTCATCGACCTGGCGGCGGTGCTGAACGCGGCACGCGTGGCGATTCCGCCGAAGTCCCTTACCGACTTTTAGTTTCGAGGCGCGTCGAGAGCGCGATCATCCCCGTGAGCCAGAGTAGCGGCATCGTGTAGCGGGCGGCCGACGGAATGTTCGCGAAGGCGGCCACCAGCACGAGAGTCCAGACAAGGGTCAGACACAGGAGCAGGACGCGGTTCATAAGATAGCTCCGGGGATCGATGCTAACACAGCCCGCTCAAAGATAAAAGAGGCTCAAGCGGGGAAGGGACGAGTTCTCGAGCAGGAACCGGTCCAGGAACTGACGTTCCAGCATGGCTAGCTGCGGGGCGCTCATCTTGCCCCGGTACGGGGCCAGTTGGCGATCGAGTTGCTTGCGGGCTTCGAGCAGCAGATCCTCGGACGCCTCGGCGCGCAGCGATGCGATCAGCTTCTCTTCGAGTGCCGTCAGCCGCTGGTCGAGCTGCTGCAGGTCCGCGAGATGGGCGTCGAGCGAGGCTTCGATCTCGCGGAGCGCCGCGGCGAGCGCGGGGAACCGGACTTCGAGCTTTGCGGCGTTACGCAGCAGGTACGCGCGAACTTCGTCCGGCGGAAAGGGCGGCTGATCCGCCGGGGCACTGGCGGAGGGCTGCCCCTTCGCCATTTCTTCGGCCTGCTTGGCGACCGCCTGGGCACAATAAGCCAGCGAGTTCACCGCCTGCGTCTTGGATTTGCGCGCGCGCCACTTCGCAAAGGCGTCGTCGATGCCGCGCAGAACGGCTTCGAGGGGAATTTCCGAGTTCTTCCAAGTCTCGACGAGCGCCCAGTCGAGCGGCGAGAGCAGGAACAGACCGGTGCCGCGCGCGCGCTGGAAATGCTCCTCCACCTCGGTGAAGTAGTTGAAGTAATTGCCCTGCCAGTCGTTCATGGGGCGGGATCCGGGCGCACGCCGCCGGCCAGGATCAGTGTCTCCTGGCCGTCGTCCTGGCGCAGCTTGAGAAAGCCCTGCGCATCGAGTCCCGCGGTGACGCCGCGCCGGTGGTCGACGAATACGCGCTTGCCTTCGACGTACGAGGAGGCGCGTGCGAATTGGGCCAGGACTTCCGCGCGCGGCAGCGCCGCGTACTGGTCCACGGCTTCGAGCAGGTGCACCAGCAACGTCTCGCGCGCGACTTCGCGGCCCGCTTCGATCCGCAGCGAAGTGGCAATGGGCGCGAGTTCCTCGGGAAACGCGGCGTGGTTGACGTTGATGCCGATGCCCGCCACGACGGCGTCGCCGTGCAACTGCGCGAGGATGCCGGCGGCTTTGCGCTCGCCGAACAGGACGTCATTGGGCCAGCGCAGATCGGGCGTGAGTCCGGTGGTGCGGCGGATGGCTTCGGCCGCCGCGAGGCCGAGCGCCAGCGTGAGGCACGGCGTCTCCTCGCGGATCCGCAGCACGAGGGAGGCATAGAGCCCCGCGCCGGCCGCCGAATGCCACGCGTGGCCGTGCCGGCCGATGCCGGCGGTCTGTTCGTCCGCGCCCACCAGGGTGCCGTGCGGGCAGCCCTGCGCCGCGAGAGCCGCGGCGACGGTCATCGTGGAGGGCAGGGAAGCGAACCAGTGGATCGGCCAGGCCGGAAGCTGCGCGCGCACGAGGTCGAGGTTCATGACGCGAGCGGGCGGATGCGGAAGTTGATATCCACGGCGGACGCCGAGTGCGTAATGGCGCCGCTCGAAATGAAGTCCGCGCCGATGTTGGCGTACTGGTCGATGTTGGAGAGGTTGATGCCGCCCGACAGTTCGACCTTGGCGCGGCCGTCGACGAAGCGGATCTCTTCGGCGGCCTGTTGCGGGGTCATGTTGTCCAGCAGGACGCGATCCACGCCGCAGGCGAGCGCCTCGGCGAGTTCGGAGTGGTCGCGGACTTCGATCTCGATGGGCAAGCCCACGGCGCGCGCCCGCTCGATGGCGGCACGCACGCCGCCCGCCAGGTCGACGTGGTTGTTCTTGATGAGGATCGCGTCGTAGAGGCCCAGGCGGTGGTTCTGCACGCCGCCGGCGGCCGCGGCCATCTTCTCGAGCACGCGCAGGCCCGGCGTGGTCTTGCGCGTGTCTAGGATGCGCGTCTTCGAACCGGCCACCGCATCCGCATAGCGGCGCGCGAGCGTCGCGACGCCGCTGAGCCGCTGCAGAAAGTTTAGCGAGACCCGCTCGCGGGTGAGCAAGAGCCGCGCGGGCCCTTCGACGCGCGCCAGCACCGCGCCAGGCTCGGCGAATTCACCGGAACGCCGGTGGATCTCGAGCACCGGCGCCTCCATAGTGAGCGGGAGCAGTTCGGTGCCCGCGACCACGAGCGGCTGCTTGGCGAAGAACCGCCCCTCGGCGCGCAAGTCCGCATCCACGCAGGCCCCGGCGGTGACGTCGCCCGGGCCGATGTCTTCCTCGAGGGCGCGCCGCACGGCGGCCACGGCGTCCGGGTGCGCGGCGTCGAAGCGCATCAGGCGATCGCTTCCAGCGACGCGCGGCTCTTGGCGAGCTGCGCCTCATAGCCGGCCTTCTTCTCGCGGATGGAGGCGACCACTTTTTCGGGCGCCTTCTTCATGAAGTCCTCGTTTTCGAGCTGGCGAGCGGAGTTGGCGATCAGAGATTCGAGTTGCGCGATCTCTTTTTCCAGGCGCGCGCGCAGCACGGCGGCATTTTCGCCGGCGGCTTCGGGCAGCGCGATCTGGAGGTCGAAGTCCGGCGTGGAGCGCACCGCTCCTTCGAGGCTCGCGGCCTGGCCCGGCTGGAGCTGAAAGTCCACTTTGGCGAGCCGGCGGATGGCGTCGGCGTAAGCGGCGGCCACGGCGTGCGCGCCGTTGCGCGCGAAGAGCACGCCGGTCACTTCGGTCTTCGAGTCCACTTTGTGGTCCGCGCGCAGCGTGCGGGCGGCGGTGACGATGTCCTGCAACAGCGCCATGCGGGCTTCGGCCGCGGCGTCGCGCGGCGCGACGGTCGCCTGCGGATACGATTCGAGGGAGATCGAGCGTCCCGGCTGCGGGCCCTCGGGTGACGCCAGGCGCTGCCACAGCTCCTCGGTGAGGAACGGCATCATCGGATGCAGCAGGCGCAGCGAGGCTTCGTAAGTGTAGAGCAGCACTTCCCAGTCGCGAGTGAGGCCGCTCGCTTCCGTAAAGCAGGGCTTCTTGAGTTCCAGATACCAGTCGCAGAACTCGTCCCAGAAGAACTTCCAGACCGCGTCGGCGGCCTCGTGCAGGCGGTGGCCGGCGATCGCGCGGTTCGCGGCTTCGGCGCAGGCGGAAAGCCGCGCCAGGATCCACTGGTCTTCCATGCGCTCCGCGCGCGGCGCTTCGCGCGGCGGCAGCGCGGCCGGCACCTGCGAACGCTCCATGTTGGAGAACACGAACCGCGACGCGTTCCAGATCTTGTTGGCGAACGAGCGCATGGACGTCATCTTGTCGTCCGAGAGCGCGATGTCGGCGCCGGCCGCCGCGCTCACCAGCAGGGTGAACCGCACGGCGTCGGTGCCGAACTTGTCGTTGACCTCCAGGGGATCGATCACATTGCCCTTCGTCTTCGACATCTTCTGGCGCTCCGCGTCGCGGATGAGGCCGTGGATGTGTACCTGGCGGAACGGCACGTCGCCCATGAACTCCAGGCCGAAGAAGATCATGCGCGCCATCCAGAAGAAAATGATGTCGAAGCCGGTGACGAGCAGCGAGGTCGGATAGAAACGCTTCAGGTCAGCGGTCTCGTGCGGCCACCCGAGCGTGGAGAACGGCCACAGGCCGGACGAGAACCACGTGTCGAGGACGTCGGGGTCCTGCTGGATGTTCGCGGAGGCGCACTTGGCGCACTGGGCGGCGTCTTCGCGCGACACCGTGATGAACCCGCAATCGGCGCAGTGCCAGGCGGGGATGCGGTGGCCCCACCAGAGCTGGCGAGAAACGCACCAGTCGCGGATGTTGCGCATCCAGTGGAAGTACGTGGCCTCCCAGTTCTGCGGGACGATCCGGATGCGGCCGTCCTCGACGGCGCGGATCGCCGGTTCGGCGAGCGGCTTCATCGACACCCACCACTGCTTCGACACCAGCGGTTCGACGATCGTCTTGCAGCGCTGGCAGCGTCCCGCGGAGAGCTTGTAGTCCTCGACCTTTTCGAGCAAGCCGAGCTGTTCCAGGTCCGCGACGATGCGCTCGCGCGCCTTGAAGCGGTCGAGACCCGCGTACGCGCCGCCCGTGGCGGTGATCTTCGCATCCTCGCCGATCACCTTCACGTGCGGCAGGTTGTGGCGCTTGGCGGCCTCGAAATCGTTGGGGTCGTGCGCGGGCGTGATCTTCACGAAGCCGGAGCCGAACTCCGGATCCGCCATGGTGTCGAGGATGATCGGGATCTCGCGGTCCATCAGCGGGAGCCGCACGTTCAGCGCGTGCAGGTCGCGGGCGCGCGGGTGGTCCGGGTGCATGGCGACCGCGGTGTCGCCGAGCATC
>CAYYID010000017.1:0-94409 GCA_964471915.1 uncultured Solibacteraceae bacterium
TCGCTGAAAGTGTCCCCTTTGCTTACTGTCTCATTTCTCCACCGCAGTCCACCCCGTCTTTTCGCTCCCTGACCCGCAACTGGCTGCGCTGCTACCGCTTGCGGCCGAATTTCGGCTCCGCGGAAAGTGCCCCGGTCGCTTTTTTCGACGAATAGTTGACTTTGTCAAACAAATCCGCCGGGCGGCCCGCACGGAACGGCGGCGCACCGCCTAGACTGGAAGCACAGCGCCTCGAAGCGGCCGCCAGCCATGAAACTCCCCTGGTCGAAACCCCCGCAGCCGGCCCCGAAGAGCCTCCCCGCCTTCGACATCCTAGTGTTTCCGGTCATCGACTGGGAGTTCCGTTTCCAGCGTCCGCAGCACCTGAGCCTCGAACTAGCGCAGCGCGGCCACCGCGTGTTCTACTTTTCCACCAAACTGCTGCCCGAGCTCGGTGTGCGCGACCCCGCGCCGCTGCTTCACGACCGCGGCGTCACGGTCTTCGCGCTGCCCGGCGGCGAGCACCCGCCCGACATTTACCGCGACCTCCCAGACGAGTTGCAAATCGCGGCGATGACCTTCGGCCTCCGCTGCCTTCAGGAGAAGTACTCCATCGGAGCCACGGTTTCCATCGTCGACTACCCCTTCTGGACCCCGCTGGTCGCTCGCTTGCGCAACAACGTCACGGTCTTTGACTGCATGGACGACTACGCGAGCTTCGCCAACGCAGGCCGGCCGGCGCGCGAACTGGCCGCGGCGACCGTGCGCGCCGCGGATCTCGTGGTCTGCTCCTCGGCACACCTCCAGGCCAGCCTCCCGGCACCCAGTCTGCTGATTCGTAACGCCGCCGATACCGGGCACTTCGCCGCGCCGCGCGCCGCCTTGGCGCTCGAACGGGATGGGCGCACCGTCGGCTACCATGGTGCGCTGGCGCACTGGACCGACCTCGACCTGATCGCTCATGCGGCACGGTCGCTCCCCGAACTGCGCTTTGTCCTCGTGGGCGGCATCGAAACCGACGTCTCGGCGCTCCGCGCGCTGCCCAACGTCACCCTCACCGGCGAAGTCCCCTACGCCCGCCTTCCCGAGTACGTCCATGCCTTCGACGTCTGCCTCCTGCCTTACCGCATCTGTGACTACTCGCTGGCCTCGGACCCGGTGAAGGTCTGGGAATACCTCAGCGCGGGCAAGCCGGTAGTAGCCCGGCGCTACCCCGAGATCGAATGGCTCCACGACCACATCGCCCTCACCGATACGCCGGACGAGTTCACCGCCGCGATCCGCGCCGCCCTGCAGAACCCGGACCGCGAGGCGCGGCAGGCGTTCGCGCGCCAGCACACCTGGTCGCAGCGCTGCGACGTCCTCTATGACCGCCTGCTGGCCTTCTTTCCCAACGTCAGCGTGGTGGTGCCGTGCCACAATCAACTGCGCTTCACGCGAACCGCACTGCAAGCGCTCGAGGACTTTTCCCACTACCCGAACATCGAGATCGTTGCCGTCGACAACGGTTCCATCGACGGCACCGCGGCGTTTCTCGAGGAATGGGCCGCCGGCCGTGACTACGCGCGGGCGCTGCGGCTGGAAACGAATCTGGGGTTCGCCGCCGCCTGCAACCACGGGGCGCGCGCCGCCACCGGCGAGTATCTGGTCCTGATGAACAACGATGTCTTCGTCACCGCCGGTTGGGCTGGCAGCCTGCTGCGGCACTTCCGCGCCGAGCCGCGCCTGGGGCTGCTGAGCCCGGTGACGAACCGCAGCGGCAACGAGAGCGATGTCGATATCGGCACGTACAAGAACATGGAGGAAATGGCCATGCTGGCACGCCGCTTCACCCGCGACCGCCGCGGCCGGCGCACGCCGCTGACCGTCGCTCACTTCTTCTGCGTGATGATCCCCCGCCGCGTCTGGGAGGAGACCGGACCCCTCGATGAGAACTTCGGGCTCGGCCTGTTCGAGGACGACGACTACTCCGCGCGGGTGCAGCAGCGCGGGTATGAGCTCGCCTGCGCCGATGATGTGTTCGTACACCACCACCACTCGGCCACGCTGGCGGAGTTGCCGCCGGACCAATACGACGCCCTGTTCGAACGGAACCGCCGCTATTTCGAGTCGAAGTGGGGGCCGTGGACCCCTCCGCGGGCGCGCCCTCTGTAGGCCGGAAAGGGGAAAACGGGGTCAGTTCGGGGCAGGCCCCGTCTTTTCGCTTCCGGAGCCATAACTCGCACCGCTGCTATCGCTTGCGGTGGCTTTCCGCCCCCCTCGGAAGTCGCCCCTGGACGCCTTCTCCGACAAATTCGGGCAACCAACAGCTACCGCCGTTCCGCCGTCTGCGCGTCTCCGGAGCATCTGGCCCCTCAGTGCTACCGCTGTTCGACCACGCGAATATCGACCGTGTCGGCCGACGCGGGCACCTCCAGGCGGAGGGTCCAGTTGCCGGGCGCATCCGGCGTGAAGACGGCCTGTGAACCGCGCCCTTGCTGACGCGGCTCGAGGTCGGGATTCAGGATCTGGAAATCCATGTCGCCGCCGCTCCAGGACGCCCGGTGCGCCACGCCCTCGTGATTCACCGGAAAGGGCACCATCCGGACCACCGACGGGGAGCCCGCGGGCGGACCGGGAGTCGCGGTGGTGAAGACCCCGTAGCCCGGTTCGCCCGCGAAGAAATGATTCAGGAGGCCGGCGACCAAGGGGAAAAAGGACGCCAGCGCCAGGCCGATGAAGACCCGCCGCGTTCGCGGATTCGTGCTCCGGACGCCCAGCCAGACGAACAACAAGCTGACCACGACGAAGATCGCCGCCGTGGTCAGGATCTGGGGCAGCGCTTCAATCACCGTGCGCCGGGGCCTGCGCCGGTACGCGCCGCCGCTGCCACGCCTCCCGCGCTTGCTCCACGTAAGAGTAACCGACCGGCACTACCAGCAGTGTCAGCAGCAGGCACAACATCTGGCCGCCGATGATCGTCACCGCGATCGCCGAACGCTGCTGCGCGCCGGAGCCGGTGCCGAACGCCGTCGGCAGCAGGCCCGCCACGATCGACAGAGTCGTCATCAGAATCGGCCGCAGCCGCACCCGGTTCGCCTCGACGATCGCCTGGCGCAACGGATAGCCTTCCTCGCGCAGCCGGTTCATGTAGTCGATCTGCAGAATGCCGTTCTTCTTCACGATGCCGAGCAGGAGCAGGACCCCGAGTGCGCTGAACAGGTTCAGCGAGCGGCCCGTGCCGATGAGCGACAGCAGCGCGAACGGGATCGACAGCGGCAGCGTGAAGATGATGATGAACGGGTGCACCAGGCTTTCGAACTGGGCAGCCAGCACCATGTACATGAAGATCGACGCCAGCCCGATCGCGATGATCATGTTCGTGGTCGTCTCCTCCAGCACCTTCACCTGGCCCGTCATCGAGATCGTGTACCCCGCCGGCAGCCCGACGCGGGTCATGGCGTCGGACGCCCGGGTCGCGGACTCGCTCAAGGTGTAGCCGGCCGCCACATTGCCGTACAGGCCCACGGAGAACTGCCGCGCGAAGCGGTCGATGCGGCTGGGGCCGGTGTCGCGTTCCAGGCGCGCCACCGAGTCGAGGCGGATCAGGCCCAGCTTGGCCGAGGGAACCAGCAGGCGGCTGAGCACAGTGGGATCGTCCCGCTGCGCGAAGCTCAGGCGCATCGTCACCGGATACTGTTCCGAACCTTCCTTGTAAGTCGATATCTGGTCCTCGCCCGACATCAGCAGCCGCACCGCGCTCGCCACGTCCGACACCCGCACCCCGAGATCGCTCGCCAACTGGCGGTCGATTACGACCTGCAACTCGGGGCTGCCCAGGTTCAGGTTGGCGCGCAGATCGCTCAGCGACTTCTCCTTGTCCAACTCCTTCAACATGCCGCGCGCCAGGTCCACCAGCACCGGCAGCTCCGGGCCGAGCACCTGCGCGCGGATCGGCGCGAAGGTCTCGCGCCCGCCGAGGATGTTGGGGAAATTCACGCGCGGCCGGGCGTACGCCCATGGACGCATCGCCTCGCGGACCTTCTGGCCCATGGTGACGATGTCGGGCCGCTCGCCCTCCGGCTTCAACAGCACCGTGGACTCGGCCTGGTTCACCTTGTCCATGAAGTTCGAGGTGCGCGGCAGCACCGCGATCACCCCGTCGATCGCCCCGATTCGCTTCGCCATCTCCAGCATTGCCTTCTCAGTGGCTTCGAGCGACGAGCCTTCCGGCATCTCCATCCAGGTACTCAGCTCGGACTGGTCTTCCTGCGGCATCCAGTCGCGCCCGATGTACTGGTTGACGATGAAGGTCGACCCCAGCACCAGCACGCACAGCACCACGATCGCCCAGCGGTGGTTCAGCGAGAGATTCAGAATCCACAGGTACGCGCGCTCGAACCAGGCGCCGCCGTGGTGTTTCGGCTTGCCCGCCTGGTGCGGCCGGCGCTTCAGCAGCCGGGAACTCAGCGCCGGCGTCAGGGTGAACGCCACCAGCATCGACACCAGGATGGAAACCGCCATGGTCCAGCCGAACTGGTTGAGGAACTTCTTCGCGTAGCCTTGCAGGAACGCGATGGGCACGAAGATGATCACCAGCGACAGCGTGGTCGCCACCACCGCCATCGTGATTTCCTTGGTGGCCTCGATGGCCGCCTCGAGCGGCGGCATCTCTTTTTCCTCGATGAAGCGGTGGATGTTCTCCAGGACGATGATCGCGTCGTCGATCACGATGCCCACCGCCAGCGTCAACCCCAGCAGCGTCATCGAATTCAAGGTGTAGTCCAGCGCCCGCAGCACCGTGAAGGTGGTGATGATCGAAGTGGGAATCGCAATCGAGCTGATCAGCACCATGCGCCAGTCGCGGATGAACAGGAACACGATGATCGAGGCCAGCAGGCTCCCCAGCACCAGGTGCTCTTCGAGCGCCTTCACCGAGTTCTTGATGTAGGTTGCCTGTTCCTTGATGACGTTCAACTGCACGCCCGCCGGCAGCGCCGCCTGCAAGCCCGCCAGCTTGGCCTGCACGCTTTCCACCACGCGCACGGTGTTCTGCCCGGTCTGCCGCCGGATTTCGAGCAGCACCGCCGGCTTGCCGTTGTAGTAGGCGAAGGAACGGCGCTCCTGCATGCCGTCCTCGACGTTGCCCACGTCCCGGATGCGCAGCGGCGAGCCGCCCACGTTCTTGATGATGATGTCGTTGAACTCGTTGACCTTCGTGACGCGCCCCAGCGTCCGGACCCCGACCTCGGTCGCCCCGCGCACCATGCGCCCGCCCGGCGCCTCGATGTTCTCGCTGAGGATGGCGCGCTGCACATCCTGCGCCGTCAGGTTGTAGCCGTTCAGCTTGTTGATGTCGAGCTGGATGTTGATCTGGCGGTTCCGGGCGCCGATGATGTCCACTGCCGCCACGCCGTCCACCGTTTCCACGCCGCGCCGGATCAGCTTGTCGGCGATCTCGCTCAACTCGCGCTGCGGCCGCGCCCCGCTCAGCACCAGGGTGATCACCGCCTCGGAATCCGGATCCGCCTTCTGCACCACCGGCGGCAGCACGTTCGGGGGCAGGCGCCCGATCGCGCCCGAAACCTTCTCGCGCACGTCCTCCGCCGCTTCGCCGATATCGCGCTCCAGCACGAATTGCACGATGATGCGGGCCGCGCCCTCGGTGACCACCGCCCGGATTTCGTCGATCCCGCTGATGGACGAGATCGCCTCTTCCATGGGCAGCACCACCTGGCTCACCACTTCCTCGGCGCTCGCGCCGGGCAGCCGGATGCGCACGTAGACGCTCGCCGGGTCGGACTTGGGGAACAGGTCGACGCCCAGCCCCGTGAAGCTGAAAACGCCCATGACGACCAGAAACAGGATCAGCATGAACGCGAACACGGGCCGGCGGACGCAAATCTCGGGTAAGCTCACGGTGGTAATGACGATTCTAGCGCGCCCGAGGTCACCCGGCGGGCGCGTTTGCCGTCAATCCGCGTCCACGGCGGTGCGCTCGTCGACGAAGGCGCGCACGGCGTGCTCTACCGCCCCGGCATCGGCCCCGATCCGCACCGCTTCCCACGCCGCCGACACGAAGACCATCGCCTGCCGCAGTTCCTGCCGCACGAAGTGCTCCAGCCGCGCGCTGGCGATGCCCGCAATCACCTTCCGCGTCCGGTCGAAGTCCCGGCCGTCGCTGAAGAGCGCCACCAGCGCCGTGTCGGACCATTGGAACAGCAGGTCCGCGTCGCCCAGCGACCGCGAAACGTGCACGGAGTAGAGCGTCAGCAGGTCGCGCACGATCGCCTCCCCGAAGCGCCGCCGCAGCAGGTGAAACCGGTCGAGCACGAACACGCCCAGCACGCCGTGGCGCTCCTGGCGCGCCATGCGCTGCAGCAGGTCCTTCAGCTCGGCCACTCCGGGCAGGCCGATACCCGCCGCCGGCAGCGACACGGCTACCGGTGCGCGGCGGAAGCGAAACAGCTTGCCCGGCGCGGTTCCGTCCCCGGCCAGCGGCTCGGAGCGGCCCTCCAACAGGCGCGGCCCCCCCGGCAGCTTCGCCCGCACCCGGAAGCCCCGTACGTCGCCCGCCGGGTGCTCCTCCACCTGCCGGTCCCACTCGGCTTTGTCGATGCCGGTCAGTTCCGCCAGCGTCTTGCCCGGTACGTCGCCCGCCGGGCGCTCGATCAACTCCAGGAACTTCGCGTTCGCCGCCACCACGCGATAGTCCGGCGTGCACGCCACCACCGCCTCCGGAATCGCGTCCAGCATCGCCCGCATCCAGCCCGGCTGCGGCAGGCCAGGGCTCGCCTGTGCCAGTTGCAGCGCCATCTCAATGGCCGCGTGCAACGCCTTCTGCTCGAACGGCTTCACGACGAAGCCCAGCGGTTTCGACTCCCGCGCCCGCGCCACCGTCTGGTCGTCGGCGTAGGCCGTCAGAAACAGCGACGGCACGCCAAACCGCTCCTGCAGCCGGCGCGCCACCTCGACGCCGTCCGGCTCGCCCGACAGACGGATGTCCATCAGCGCCAGGTCCGGACGCCGCGCCGCGCCTTCCCGGAGCGCTTCTTCGCCCGATCCGGCCGTCGCCACCGTGTAGCCGTAGCCGCGCAGCGCGGTTTCCACCGAGAGCGCCACCACGCCTTCGTCCTCCACCACCAGGATGTGCGGCGTCACGGCCGGCTCCCTCCCGGCGCCGGGAACCGGAGCCGGAACACCGCCGGACGCCGCGAGGGCGTCGTCACCTCGCCCCGCAACTGCCGCGCCAGCGCCTGCACCACGCGCAGTCCTAGCGACCGGCTGTCCCGCAGTTCGAACCCGTCCGGCAAGCCGCGACCCTGGTCGCCTACTTCCAGCACCAGGTCACTCGCCGCCAGCGCGAAGCTCATCCGCACGTGACCCGTTTCCTGTCCCGGGTATCCGTGTTTGGCCGCGTTCTGCAGCAGCTCGTTCAGGATCAGCCCGCACGGAATCACTTCGTCCACCGAGAGCACCGTCCCCCGGACGTCGATCTCCACCTCCAGCGTGAACTGCGGCCGTGTGGATGCCAATACCCGCCGCGCCAGCTCCCGGAAGTACGTCTCCACGTCCAGGTGGGACGGATCCGGGGAGCTGTGCAACTGTTCGTGCAGCAGCGCCATGGTGCGGATCCGCTGCTGCGCCGCGCCGATGCCGTCGCAGGCCTCCGGCGGCAGGCTGGCGGCCTGCAGGTCCAGAAAGCTCGAAACGATCTGCAAGTTGTTCTTCACCCGGTGGTGGATTTCCCTAAGGGCGGTTTCTCTTTCGGCCACACGAGACTCCAGTTGCGCTTCCCGGTGCTTGTGCGCGCTGACGTCCAAAACCATGCCGCAAACGCGCGCCGCCCCGGGCCCCGGCAGGGGGTAGTAACGGCATTCGAACCAGCGCGGTGCGCCACTGGAACCCGCCGCGCGATATTCCACCACACCCGCGTGTTCATGCCACCCGGACGTGCGCAGCATCGCGTCGATCCGTTCCAGGTCCTCCGCCAGGATGCTGCTCCGCCAGCCGGCCGGATCGCACGCGCTCTCGGTATTTGCGCGCGCCCCGGGCACGCGGAAACTGGAGCTCAGCAACACGGGCCGCAGCGTCGGCACCTCCACTACGAACAGCAAGGGATCGATGTTCGAGACGGCCTCCTGCAAGATTAGTGCGCTGCGCCCCGGCTCCCTCTCACCCGTTCTGGGCCATTCTGGAGGCAGGGCTGCCAGCGCATCCGGGCAACCGGTCGTCAGACACGCCTCGCCGAGTCCGCAGCCGTCCGGCGGCGCGGCGCCGCGGAGCGATTGCGCGCGCGGCAATTCACCCCCGAGCATCCCGGCCAGCGTGTATCCTGATAGCGGAAAGCCCGCCGGCCATGCGTAGGCGACATACGTGAAGCACTCGGGCAGCCGGGACCCAGCCCCGGCGCGGAAGTTTGTATCTTGCAGAATCGACGACGCGGGGAAGTCGGAAACCACGTTCTGGGCGACGTTCTCCCGTGCGCCGAAAAACGGTGTGTCGAGGCGGGTCCGGTTTGGGCGCGACTTCGATTTCACAAGGTGCCATATCGTCTGGAGATGAAAGAATACTAAGAATGCTTGCCCTAACCTTTCCCGGCCAGGGATCCCAATTCGCGGGCATGGGCAAATCCCTCGCCGACGCCTACCCCGCGGCCGCGGCCGTCTTCGCGGCCGCCGACGACGCGCTCGGCTTCCCGCTCTCGAAACTCTGCTTCGAAGGTCCCGAGGAGCAGTTGAAGCTCACCGAAAACACCCAGCCCGCTTTGTTGACGGTCTCGGTGGCGGCCTGGCGGGTGCTCTTCGAACTCGGCTACCGCCCGGACTTCGTGGCCGGACACTCGCTCGGCGAGTATTCGGCGCTGGTCGCCGCCGAGTCCCTCGCTTTCGCCGACGCCGTGCGGCTGGTCCGCAAGCGCGGCCAGTACATGCAGGCCGCGGTGCCGGCGGGCGTGGGCGCCATGGCCGCGCTGCTGAGAATGCCGGAGGAAGCCCTGGACCGCGTGCTCGTCGAGGCCGCGCAGGGCGAGGTGGTGAGCGCCGCCAACCTGAACTCGCCGGACCAAGTGGTGATCGCGGGGCACGCCGGCGCGGTGAACCGCGCGGTCGAGCTGGCCAAGGCCGCCGGCGCGAAGCGCGCCGTCCTGCTGCCCGTCAGCGCCCCGTTCCACTGCGTGCTGATGCAGCCCGCGCAGGAGAAGCTGAAGGCCGATCTCGACGCCACGACGTTTCGCGACCTCGCCGTGCCGCTGATCAACAACTGGCAGGCGCGGGAGATCCGCACCGGCGCCGAAGCTCGCGAAGGCTTGTACCAGCAGGTCCCGAATCCGGTGCGCTGGACCGAGACCGTGCGGCTGCTGGCGGCGCTGGGTGTGACCAGCGCCATCGAGGCCGGCGCCGGGGGGGTGCTCACCGGGCTGGTAAAGAACATCGCGCCCGAGATCCAGGGTTTCAAGTTCGGGGAAGCGGCGGACGCCGCCAAACTCCCCCCGCTTTGAGAGGCGTTTGCGTTACGCTCGTGCCATGCGGGCTCTCCTCGTCCTGACGGTCTGTCTGCCCCTCGCCGCGCAGTCGCGGAAAGGTCCTCCGGTCTTCGAACCGAACGACACGGAAGGCCTGTTGTCCTCGCCAAACCCACAGATCCGGCACGCCTGGAAGCGCAAGGTCTTCTGGAAAACCGGCATCGGCGGGACCTTTACGCCGGTCAGCCCGATTCCGGCCTTCACCGCCGCCGAGCGGCAGCGGATGGCCGCCAACCTGGACGCGCTCGTGGCGCTGTTCAAAGCCACGCCGACCGGCAGCGCCGGCGAGGGATTCTGGGTGAATGACTCGCGGATCTACGCCTATGCCGACACGAACGCCCTGCCCGCGAATGCGCCCTTCGGGCGCTTCCCGCTCGAATACTGCACCGGCATGTTTCCGTTCTATCACGAGGATGTGCAGGGCGCGAACGGGCAGTGGCGGCTGAGCCGGAACGGCGAGACTGAGTCCGTGTACTTCTACTTCAATCGCCACCCCGAGGGGGTGCGCCAGCCGGTGATCGCGACCGAGCCGCGCGGCGCGAATCTGCGCCCGGTGGAGTTCTACCTGCGGCCCCGGGAGACGGGCCGCATCAGCGGATTGCCGGTGTATGAAAACGATATCCTCGCGGTGGCGCGGGCGGGCCGAGAGCTGTGGTCCCCCGTGCCAGTGGGCCGCGCGCTGAAAGCAGCCCTGCCGCGGTTCGAGCAGGACCGCAAGAGCGCCGAGGAGCGGCTGGCGCGACTCAAGAAGACGGATCAGGAGATTCAGTCGGCGGCCTGGGAGCAGGAATTCCGGGATCGCTTCGAGAAGAACAACGGGGCGCTGCGGACAACACGGCCGGGCAATTACGAAGCCCGCCGCAGTTCGATGGAGCGCGAGATCGTGTACCTGCGGCAGAAGGCCGCCGCGGAGGCCAATCCGCCACGCGGCGCGGAGGGCGCCTGGTATTGGAATCCCATCGACGCGCACCAGGACGCCGTGCGGCGGCTGGCTGCGCTCACGCCGGCCGAAGCGGCGCGGCCCGCGTGTTTCGCCGAAGCGGCCACGAGTCCGCGCAAGGACGGCCGCTATCAGATGCGCGGTGACATCCTCGCGGCCGGCGCTAGCCCGGATTGCCGGGAACTGGTGACCACCAACTGGGACTACTTCGACGCCGCGCTGCCACGGCCCGCGCCGCAGTTGCTCACCGTCGTGTCGTTCGGACGCTGCGCGAAGCTGGAAGGCGGCGCCCTAGTGTCGCTGCCGGTCACCCGGTGGGACGCGCCGCCGCAGGGCTGCGTGCAACACGCGCAGATGTGGCGGGAACTGGACTGGGCGCGTTTCGCCGCCCTGGTGCAGCCCTAGGCCCATTCGAGTAGAATGACGTTGCCCTGGAGAGTTCGGAGGTTCGATGTCCGCCCGCGTTTACGTGCTGGTTGCTCCTGAAGACGACTTCGCATACGACAAGCTTCTGAACGAAGCCCGGACTGCCAACGTCGATGCGCGCTTCGGCCGCATCGGCTCCAAGACCCCGTGGGTGCCGATGTGGAAGGGACAGTGCCGCACCCGGATCCGCGAGTGCGACGGCGTCGTGGTGCTGATCACGAAGAAGACCAACGGCAGCCTGGGCAGCCAGTGGGAGTTCCAGTGCGCCCAGGAGGCGGATCTGCCGATGTTGGGGGTCCACTGCGACAAATTCGACAAGGGCACCGTGCCTGCCGAGTTGGAGGGTCACCCGGTGGTGGAGTGGAACTGGCCGGAGATCGGGCAGTTCATCCGCGCGCTCGGCAAGGGCGGCTGGAAGCCGCCGGCGTGAGGCGGCTCACTTGGCCCCACCAGACCTAGCGGGCATCGCGCCGTTCTTCATCGTCCGGGACGTACCCGCCGCGCTGGCTTTCTATCGCGACCGACTTGGATTCGAAGTCACGTTTCAAGGACCCAGTGACGGCGACGTGTTCTTCGGCATCGTCCAGCGGGGCGCCGCCATGCTGCTGCTGAAGTCCGTCGGCGTCGAGCCGGCGCCGAACTGCACTCGCGAGATCGGACAGGGTATTGCCCGCTGGGACGCTTATGTGTACGTGCCGGACCCGGCTGCGCTGGCGGCGGAGTTTGCCGCGCGCCAGGTCGCGTTCTTTCGGCCGCTGCAGGATGACGAGGATGGCTTGCGGGGATTCGAGGTCCGGGACGCCGATGGCTATGTGCTCTTCTTCGGGCGTCCTCGCGCTTGAAGGCGGCTGCGGCGGCCCGTCCCTATTCCGGCACGATCCACTTCTCCCCGATCTGGAAAATCTTGAACCGCTGCTCCGGCCGGTGCCCCAGCATATGCTGAATGAACCGGCTCTCGGCTCCCGGATCTTCATCCGAGAACGTCCCGTAGTGCATCGGCACGATCCACTGCGCGCCAATGTCCGACGCCAGTTGCGCGGCCTCGTTCACCCGCAGCGTGGACCCCGAGATCGGCAGGATGGCCACGTTCACACTGTAGGGGCGCAGCTTGTCCGCGAGCCCCGGGTACAGGATCGTGTGGCCCGCGTGGTATACCGTCCAGCGGCCGAAGCGAATCAGGTAGCCGAGATACGGGTACCCGCTCGTGGGCGTCCAATCGAGATTCGGCGCGGCCGAGGGGACCGCATACACCCGGCCATACTGGCCCATCTTGAAGTACTCGACGCGCAGATCCGCGTCCGTCGTGCTCAGCCGGTGCAGCGGGACCCCGCGTTTCTCGGCGTCGGCCGTGCCGTTCTTGGGGATCACGACCTTCGCGCGCCGCGAGCCCTCCAGAATGGGCCGCAGCGTAGCGCCGTCGAAATGGTCGGGCGACAGGTTGGTGCACAGCACCATATCGGCGTGCTCCACCTCGCTGCCGCTGAGCGGCGCGCGCGCGACGCGGTGGCGGGTTTCAATGACGGAGAAGCACGGATCGACGTAGAACGTCATCGTGGCGAAGCGCACCACGAACCCGGCATGTCCCAGCCACCACAGCGCAGGCGTCAGCGTCAGTGTGCTGTCGATGTCCTCGATCAGGCTTGCGCCGCTGTTGTAGGGGTCGAGCACTACTTCTTGGCGATACGATACAGCTTCGAGTTCGTGCGGATGAACAGGCTGCCGCGCGCGATCGCGGGCGTCGCCATGCACAGCTCATCCAGCATGTTCTTGCCCAACAACTTGAACTCGGGCCCGGCCTGGATCACGTACGTCTCGCCGTCCTCGCTCAAGGCGAAGATCTTGCCGTTATAGGCCCACGGCGACGACGTGAACGCCGAAGCCGCCGCATCGATCCGCTGCTTGGAGTAGATCTCCTTGCCGGTCTTGGCGTCGTGCGCGGTGAAGAACCCGCGGTCGAACAGCGTGTAGTACACGTCCCCGTAAATGATCGGCGAAACGTTGTACGGCCCGCCCTGCGGCAGGTACCACGCCACGTGCTCGCTCGAGGTCTGGCCCTTGGCGAGCGTGATGTCGCCCTTGGCGCCCGGCTTGATCACGTACACCGGACGGTTCTGGTCGCCGACGTAGCCGCTGGTGACGTAGAGCAGGCCGAACTTCGTGAACGGCACCGGAATCGAAATCGACGACATGCCCGAGAACTCCCAGATCAGCTTGCCGTCCAGGTCGTAGCTGCGCGTTTTCACCGTGCCCGGCGTAACGATCTCGGTCTTGCCGTCGTGCTCCCAGATGAAGGGGGGCGCCCAGTTGGTCTTCTCGTCCGGCCGGTCGGCCTTCCAGATCTCCTTGCCGGTCTTCTTGTCCAGCGCCAGCAGCCAGCTCGCGTCGTCGTTATCGTTGACGAGGTAGAGGCGCCCCTGGTGCAGCACCGGCGAGGCCGCCGTGCCCCAGCCGAACCGCGTCCGCACCGGCGGGAAGCGCTTCTCCCAAACCAGCTTGCCCGTCATGTCGAGCGCGAAGACCCCGACGTTGCCGAAGTAAGCGTAGATCATCTGGCCGTCGGTGACCGGGGTCTCGCTGGCGAAGCTGTTCTTCAGATGGCGCGGTCCCGGCGGAATGCCCTTGTGAACCTCCTTCTCCCAGAGGATCTTACCGGTCTTGTAGTCGACGCAATAGACGACGTAGCGGTGCTCGTCGGCGGGAGCCTTGCGCTCGCCGCCGAAGTACAGGCCCTTCTTCACGGCTTCTTCCGGCGTGCTCGCCACGGCGGACGTGACGAAGATCCGTTCGCCCCACACCACCGGACTGGACCACCCGCGGCCGGGGATCTCGGTCTTCCACACCACGTTCTCGGTCTCGCTCCAGGTGTCGGGGAGCTTGGGATCGTCGGCGACGCCCATGGCGCCCGGCCCGCGAAATTGCGGCCAGTTGTCGACGGCGAGGGAAGAGGCAGCGAAAGCAGCGAGCAAAACAAGAAATCGCATGGTTGAAGCATAGTGTATCCTCGTGCGGCGGTTCGCGATTTGATGGCGAGACATCAGTTTCCATGCTAGGCTGATGTCATGATGCGCACCACGCTCACGCTGGATACCGATGTCGCGGAGCGGCTCAAGGCCCTCATGGCGGAACGGGATTGGTCTCTCAAAGAGGCCGTGAACGAAACCATGCGGCTCGGCCTGGATCGTGCCGGCGCCACGCCGCAGAAGCCTTTCCGGGTGATCCCGCACGACCTCGGTTTCCATCCTGGCATCGACCAGTTCAAACTCCAGCAGGTCGTCGACGAATTGGAGGTCGAGGACTTCTGGCGCAAACAGGGCCGCCAGCAGCGCCAGGCGGCGCGGCGGAAAGCGCCCGTGCGGAAGGTGCGATGATCCTCCCGGACGTGAATGTTCTGGTGCACGCCTATAACAGCAGCGCGATGCAGCACGGCCTCGCGCGGGAGTGGTGGGAGGCCGCGCTCTCCGAAGGACAACCCATCGGACTCACGTGGGCCGTGGCGGCCGGGTTCCTTCGGGTCATGACCCAACGCCGCATCGTCGCGAAGCCGATGACTCCGGGGTCCGCGACTGCCGCCGTGCGAGCTTGGCTCGCCTGCCCCCGCGTCACGATCCTCAACCCGGGTCCGCGGCACGCCGACATCCTATTGAGGCTCGTGGACGAGGTCGGAACCGCGGGCAACCTCACCACCGACGCCCATCTCGCCGCCATCGCCATAGAACATCGCGCCGAAATCGCGACCACCGACACCGACTTCGCCCGCTTCCCCGGCCTGCGCTGGTTCAATCCGCTGGCGCGGCGTCACCGCCGGGCATAGTTCGCTTCGTAATACTTGAGATACTCGCCCGACTTTACGCGATCCACCCAGGCGCGGTTCTCGCGGTACCAGGCGACCGTCTGCGCCAGGCCCGTCTCGAAGTCCACTTGCGGCTTCCAGCCGGTCGCGCGCTCGATCTTCTCCGACGACAGCGCGTAACGGCGGTCGTGCCCCGGACGATCCGTCACCGTCTTCATCAGCGACTCCGGCTTGCCCAGTATCGCCAGGATCTGCTTCACCACCGCCACGTTCGGCAGCGAACGCGACCCGCCGATGTTGTACACCTCGCCCGCGCCGCCCTTCTCGATCGCCGCCAGAATCCCGCGGCAATGGTCATCGACATACAGCCAGTCGCGGATCTGCATCCCGTCACCGTAAATCGGCAACGGCTGATCCGTCATCGCGTTCGAGATCATCAGCGGGATCAGTTTCTCGGGAAACTGGAACGGTCCGTAGTTGTTCGACGCGCGCGTGACCGTCACCGGCAACCCGTAGGTCTTGAAGTACGAAAGCGCCAGCAGGTCCGAGCCAGCCTTCGAGGCCGAATACGGGCTCGAAGTACGCAGCGGGTAATTCTCATCCGCGTCGTGCGGCGGATCGACGGAGCCGTAAACTTCGTCCGTCGAGACGTGCAGGAACCGCGGCACCTTCTGAATCCGGGCCGCTTCCAGCAGCGTGAACGTCCCGCGCAGGTTCGTCTCGAACACCGGCGCCGGCGACAGAATCGACCGGTCCACATGGCTTTCCGCCGCGAAGTGGACGATGACGTCCGGCTTCTCCGCGGCTACCGCTTGCGCCACCGCCTCCGCGTCGCAGATGTCCGCGTGGATGAACCGGTAGCGCGAATCCGCGTCCACGGCCGACAGATTCTCGAGGTTCCCGGCGTAGGTCAGCTTGTCGAAATTGACCACGCGTTCCGCGTTCTTGCCTCCAAGCACAAGCCGGACGAACGCGGAGCCGATGAAGCCTGCTCCGCCGGTTACCAGAAATCTCATTTGTGCTGCGTCTCCCAGTCGTACTGAATGCCAGGCTCGTTGTAGGCGATGCGGCCCTCATCCGCCGGATCGTAGAACCGGTTGGTCACGTAGACCAGGACGGCCGGCTCGGAGCCGAGCACCTTATAGCCGTGCCCGATCCCGGGCGGGATCAGAATGTGCCACGGCCGCAGATGCCCCGCGTACAGGGTGTTCTTCCAGCCGAAGGTCGGCGAATCCGGCCGCAGATCCACCAGCGCCACCTGCAACATCCCGGATACCGGCAGCCAGAGGTCGGTCTGCTTGGTGTGAACGTGAAAGGCCTTGATGGTGCCCGGATAGCTCAGGGCGGTGGAGATCTGGGTCGCCGCCGGGTCGAAGCCCGCGACGATACCCTGGCCCAGACGCGCCACCTCCATGAAGTAGCCGCGGTCGTCCGGCCAGAGGGCATTCGCGGCCAGAACGACCCCATGGATCAGGTCGGGGGAATTGACCGTACTGATGACCTTACCGATCCCGGGTTCGCAACGCGGAATCTCGATGGTCACGCTCCGGCCCAAGCGTACCGCGGTTTGTGGCGCCACAGTTACAGAGTAACGTGCCGGTGGCGCGGCAGACAACCCGGCATAGTACTCCTACGAGGAGTGCTTCAGGGGTATGGCAAACTAGAGAAACATGCGCCAATCGAAGATTGCGGTGATCGGTGCGCCGATGGACCTGGGCGCCGGCCGGCGCGGCGTGGATATGGGTCCGTCGGCGATCCGTGTGGCGAACCTGGATGAACGGATCGCCCAGCTCGGCTACGAAGTCCGGGACCTCGGTAATGTCATGGTGGATCAGCCGGAAAGCTCGCCGGTGGGCCCCTCCAACGCCCGCTATCTGGCCCAGATTGCCCACACCTGCACCCGCCTGGCGGAACTGGTCGAGAAGGCGGCAGGCGAAGACCGCCTGCCGCTGGTGCTGGGCGGCGACCATTCGATCGCCGTGGGCACCGTGGCCGGCGTCGCCAACCACTACCGCAAGAGCGGGCAGAGCATCGGCCTCATCTGGGTGGATGCGCACGCGGACATGAACACACCCGAGATCTCGCCCAGCGGCAATGTCCACGGCATGCCGCTCGCCTGCTGCATCGGCAAGGGACCCGCCGAGCTGACGCACCTGCTCGGCTACGCTCCCAAGGTGGACCCCCGGAACGTCGCACTGGTCGGCATCCGCAGTGTGGACGACAAGGAAAAGAAGATCGTTCAGCAGACCGGCGTCAACGTCTTTACCATGCGCGACATCGACGAGCGCGGCCTGCGCCAGGTGATGCAGGACGCCATCCAGGCCGCCACCGACGGCACCGCGGGTTTCCACGTCTCCTACGACATGGACAGCGTGGATCCGCACGAGGCTCCCGGCGTCGGCACGCCGGTCAAGGGCGGCATCACCTATCGCGAGGCGCACCTCGTCATGGAGATGCTGGGCGACACCGACAAGATCACCTCGATCGAGATGGTGGAGCTGAACCCCGTCATCGACGAGGCCAACAAAACCGGCATCCTGGCCGTGGAACTGGTGATGTCGGCCCTCGGCAAGAGGATCCTGTGAAGACGCGCGTGGCGGTGGTCTACGGCGGCCGCAGCGGCGAGCACGAGATCTCCGTGCGCTCCGCCGAGTCGATCCTCAAGGCGCTGGACCCGGACCGCTACAAGATCCTGCAGTTTTTCATCGGCAAGGACGGCAAGTGGCGCCCGCGCCCGATCCTGCCCGAACCCGGCGGGAACCCGGAGATCGACGTCGTGTTCCCGGTGCTCCACGGGACCTTCGGAGAGGACGGCACCGTGCAGGGCTTGCTGGAGCTGGCGGACCTGCCCTATGTCGGCCCGGGCGTGCTGTCGTCCTCGGCGTCCATGGACAAAGAGGTCACCAAGCGGCTGGCCGCGGAGCGCGGGCTGCCGGTGGTGGAGTATTACGTCGTCCGCCAGGGGCAGTTCGACATCGAGGAGATCTGCGGCCGGCTGCCGTTTCCGCTGTTCGTGAAGCCGGCCAACCTGGGGTCCTCGGTGGGGATCTCCAAGACCCGGACTTGCCAGGAGCTCGAAGACGCCATCCGGCTGGCGGCGCAGTACGACCGCAAGGTGATCGTCGAGCGCGGCATCGAGGGGCGCGAGCTGGAATGCTCGGTACTCGGCAACGAGGATCCCGTCGCTTCCGTGCCGTGCGAGATCGTGCCGTCGCGCGAGTTCTACGACTACGAGGACAAGTACCTGCTGGACGCGGCGAAGCTGATCGTCCCGGCCGACGTGCCGGCCGCCACCGCGGACGAAGTCCGGCGGCTGGCCGTGGCGTGCTATCAGGCGCTCGAATGCGAGGGCATGGCCCGCGTGGACTTCCTGCTCGAAAGCGCCACCGGCAAGCTCTATATCAACGAAGTCAACACCATTCCCGGCTTCACCTCCATCAGCATGTATCCGAAGATGTGGGAGGCCACCGGGCTGACCTACGGAGCGCTGCTCGACCGGCTGATCGAGCTGGCGCGGGCGCGGCATGCTCAGAAGCAGGCCCTGAAGTACACCCGATGAACCTGGCGTTCTGTCTGCTGCTGTTCGCGCCCGATACGCTCGCGGACCTGGAAGCGCAGTTGAAGCGCTTCATCGAAGCCTTCACCATCATCCGCGAATCCGCTCCGGAGCCGGTGCCGAACGAAGCCATCTACGCCGGCGCCATTCCCGGGCTGGTGCGGCAGCTCGATCCTTTCTCCGCCTTCTTCGACCCCGGACAGTTCGAGCAGTTGAAGCAGATGGAGCGGAGCGAGCGCAAAGGCTTCGGCTCCATCGTCAGCGTGCTGCCGGGGCGCGTGATCTTCCTGCAGACGCTCGCCGGGACGCCCTCGGCGCGCGCCGGCCTCAGCCCCGGAGACGAAATCCTGGCCGTGAACGGGATCCCGCTGGCGCGCCTGGAATTCGAGCAGATCATCCAGTTGCTGAGTGAGGCGCGGCAACGCCAGGCGCAGTTGATCGTTCGCCGCCCGGGCAGCGTCCGGCCGCTGACGTTCTCCCTGACGCCCGAACTCATGGACGCCCCCAGCGTGGACCGCGCCTGGAACATCGAACCGGAAGTCGGGTATCTGCGCATCACCAGCTTCGACACCGGAACCGGCAAGCTGGTGCGCGAGAAGATCGAGCAACTGGGCGGAACACGGCTGCGCGGCCTGGTGATCGACCTGCGCGGCAACCCCGGCGGCGTCGTCGCGGCGGCGGTGGAGATCGCGTCGCTGTTCCTGGCGCCGGATCAGGTGATTCTCAAGATCCGCGGACGGAACGCGGAGAAGAGCGAGGAGATCCCGGTGCCGAAGGCGGCCCAGCCCTACAGCTTCCCGGTCGCCGTGCTGGTGAACGCGGAGACCGCCAGCGCCTCGGAGATCCTCGCCGGCGCGATGCAGGACCACCAGCGCGGCAAGGTGATCGGTCTGCCGACCTATGGCAAGGGACTGGTGCAGGGCGTGTTTCCGCTCTCCGACGGCACCGGCCTGGCGCTGACCACCGCCTACTACTACACGCCCAGCGGGCGCTCCATCCAGAAACCGCTCCGCGATTCGGCGATCCACGAACAGGCGGCCGGCGCGGGCGGCATCCGGCCGGACATTGAAGCCGGCCCCGCCCTTCCCACCCGCCTGCGCGCGGCGCTGGATGCAAGCGGCACCCTCACTACGTTTGCCACCGAGTACCTGCAGAAGAACAAAATCCGCGAGGACTTCCGGGTGCCGGCCGCTCTGCTCGACGAGCTGAAAGTGTACGCCGCAGAGCGGCGCATTCAGCCGGGCGTCGGCGAATGGCTGCAGGACAAGGAATGGATCGCGAGCCGGCTGCAGCAGGAGCTGCTCAGTCTGGCCTTTGGGGTCGCCAAGGGTGACGAAGTGGAACTGCGCCGGGATCCGGCGGTACAGCGGGCGCTTGAGTCCCTGCGGCGGTAGGTCGCGCAGGGGCAGAATCTGCACCGGCTGCGCGCCGCCCGGCATCCGGTAAACTGGAATCTACCGTGGCTACGACGCTTTCTTCTCCGCTCCCCACCGCTGCCGCCATCCAGGCCGCTCAGGACCGCCTGGACGCCTGGACCGTCGAGGTCGTCAACTGGCACTTCGACCCCGAACACGGCACCCCTTTCTGGATCAACTACGCCAAGAAACTCGGCTGGGATCCGCGCAAGGAGATCCACAAGTACACGGATCTCGACAAGCTGGGTCCGTTCCAGGACGACTGGCTGCGCGGCGGTCCCGTGCGCCGCTGGGTGCCGAAGGCGCTGGCCCACAAGCCGATCTACGTCTTTGAAACCGGCGGGTCCACGGGCGTGCCGAAGTCGCGCGTCGTAATCGACGACTTCCGCATCGACTACGAGGAGTTTTCGAAGACGCTGCCCGATCAGTACTTCCCGAAGGGGGCGGACTGGCTGATGCTGGGCCCCAGCGGACCCCGGCGCCTGCGCCTCGCCGTCGAGCACCTGGCCCAGCACCGCGGCGGCATCAGCTTCTGCATCGATCTCGACCCACGGTGGGTGATCAAGCTGATCAAGGCCGGCAAACCCGACGAAGCCGAGCGCTACAAGAACCACTGCATCGACCAGGCGCTGACGATCCTCAAAGCCAACGAGATCAAGTGCATGTTCGCCACGCCCAAGCTGCTGGAGGCGCTCTGTGAAAAGATCGACCTGCGCAAATACGGCATCACCGGCGTGTTCTGCGGCGGCACCGAAATGACGCCGCAATTCCATCGCTTCGCCGTGGAGGAACTGCTGGGCCCAGACATCTACTTCGCGCCGACTTACGGCAACACGCTGATGGGCCTGGCGACCCACAAGCTGCCCTTCGACCCCGCCGACAACTGGGCGATCATCTACCATCCGCCGGCGCCGCGGGCCATGATCGAAGTCGTGGACTTCCATGACGCCAGCAAGGTGGTGGAGTACGGCCAGACCGGCCGCGCACGCCTTACGACGCTGACGAAGGAGTTCTTCGTCCCGCGGTTCCTCGAGCGCGATGAGTGCGAGCGCGAGAAACCCTGCGCGGCGTACCCTTGGGACGGGGTCCGGAACGTGCGCCCGTTCCGCGGGTTCGGCGCTACCGTCGTCGAAGGCGTGTACTAGCCCCGCGTTTCCAGCCGAAGAAACAACTGATTCGCGTGGGGGCAGCGGTCACGGACCTTGGTAGCGTCTATGCGCGCCAAGATCTCGAAGGCGTGATTCTTCTCGTAGCGGCCCTTCTTCGTGTCCTTCGTCGCTTCTCTGAGGTCCCGGACTACGTTTTGCTTCGCGAGTGATTCCAGAGTCGGGTTCCGCGGGAGCTTATCGGTTCGAAATCCCCTTCCATAGAAATCGGCGAGACCGTCCGTGTCCGCAACGAACCAGGTTTCGACCGATTGCGCCATGAGAAAAACGTCCTGCTCTTGCGCGGCCTCCGGTTTGTCCCATCCATCGCGCGCCTTGAGGTGACCCCACTTGGAGGTAACTGTCACCTGTTCCTCGGAGTCGACGAGCAGGATCGGTACTTCGTTCTTGCCGGCCAGTTTCGATCGGAAGGCCCGGAAAGCGTCGTTCCGTGGTCCGCACGCCACCACCCTCACAGCCCTGCCGGCGGGAACCACTTGGTTGAGCAACTGATGAAACCCCTTACGGCAAAGCGTCAACGTGCTATTCGATTCCCCTCCGCCTTCAACGTACACCCTCCAACTCACCAGCGATTCCCTCCCAGGTGGCCTTGCCGCCAAAGCTGCCCCAGTGAGTATCGCTCCAGCCACTCCCCTAGTTCATTCCGTTCAAGCCTCCGCAGCGACGTCACTCCGCCGCTCTTTTCGCAGACGACGACGGACTCGGGGGAGTCGGAGAACTGCTCGACGAGATCAGCGGAATGCGTGGTTACGATGATCTGCATGTACTCGGAGGCTTGGCGCAGCAATCGTGCCAATTCGATAATCAGGTCCGGGTGCAATCCGAGTTCCGGTTCTTCGATGCACACGAGCGAAGACTGCTCGCGGTCGAGCAGTATCGCCAACAGCGCCAACCAGCGCAGGGTTCCGTCGGACAGTCTCCGCAGCGGAACGCTATCTCGAAGTCCCCGCTCCTGCAGTCGGGTTTCGACGAATCCTTGAAAGATCCGCGAGTGGATGTCATCGACGCTGTCATAGAGCAATCGGAGGTTCTCAAGGACCTCCGCCTTCCGGTCGGTCTTGCCGAGTAGGCGGTTGAGCACCAACCCGAGGTTGCTACCGTCCTCGGTAAGCGGACCTGCTTCAAGATCTGCCGAGGCTAGTTCCCGGGCGGGCATCGCCCTGCCGAAGGTCCAGTCCCGGTAGATGCGGATCCCCGAAAAAACTTGCCCTACCCAGTCCAACTCGGGGTAGTGTTCAGCGTCCTTGAGCTGGGACAGGATTGACTGCCACGGGTCAACCTTGCCCTTCCCTAACTCGCGTGTCTGCCAACCCAAGGCGTCTGGACTCTCGTAGCGGACCGTCCGGCTTCCGCCGTCGTTCCGATAGTAGTAGTCGGGCTCCGCGCTGCCGGGATAGCGGCTCTCGATTCGTTCGCTCCGAACTTCTAATTCAACGCCGAACGCGTCCCCAAGGGCGAGGCTATAGCGCAGGGACTTGAACTCCTCCAAGCTTGCCTCGAACTCCATGACCGGGCGGGTGTCTTCCTTTGGGCCTTTCCACCACAGTTCGGATCGTCCGCCCATGGAATGTACTTCACGTCTGAGATCGCGGGGCAGGGACTTGAGCAAAGCCAGCGCCTCAACGACGTTGGACTTTCCCGATCCGTTCGGCCCAATCAAAACCGTAAGGTCGCCTAGTTCGATTCGCGCCAGCGACTTGCCGAACGAAAGGAAATTCCGTACCGCTAGGCTTGAGAGTTGCACCATCAGCGCCATTCTAACAACAGCGGTTTCGCTCCGCTTTCAGCCGCGAGTGGCCGTTGAGTGGTTCGCTCTTGCTCCTGTAGGCCGGGCCAGCACCCGTGTTCGAGATCACCCGGTTGGCGCCAGGAGTCCAGGACTCATCCTTTCGGACCTGCGGCCGTCCCCGGTTACCGCGCTATATCGCGGTGCGTCTCCCGCACCGGGAAGCCCGCGGCGGTCAGCCGCTGCTGGATTTCGTGCGCGATCATGACGCTGCGGTGGTGTCCGCCCGTGCACCCGAAGGCGATCGTCAGATAACTCTTGCCTTCTTTGATGTAGTGCGGCAGCAGGTAGATCAGCAGGTCCGCGATCCTCTCGATGAACTCGCCGGTCTGCGGAAAGGACCGCATGTGCGCCGCCACCTTCGCGTCCAGGCCGCGCAACGGCTTGAACTCCGGGATATAGTTCGGGTTCGGCAGGAACCGGACGTCGAACAGCAGGTCCGCGTCCTGCGGCACGCCGTGGCGGAAGCCGAAGCTCGTGACGTACACCATGATGTCGTCGGTGTCCCGCTCGCCCGAGAGCTTCCCCTGGATCACTTCGCGCAGCTCGTGGACGTTGAACTTCGAGGAGTCGACGACGATGTCCGCCAGCTCCCGGATCGGCTTCAGGATCCGGCGTTCGTGCTGAATGCTCTTCTGGATCGTGCGTTCGGTGCCCAGCGGATGCGGCCGCCGCGTCTCGGAAAAGCGGCGCTGGAGGACGGCGTCGCTGGCTTCGAGGTAGATGAGCGTCGCCGGCACCATCTCCTGCACCTGCGCGAACACCGCCGGAAAATTCTTGAGAGTCTGTCCTTCGCGGATGTCCACCACCAGCGCCGCGCGCTTAATGTTCCGCGCCTCGCGCGTCAATTCGGCGAACTTCGGCACCAGCCCCAGCGGCAGGTTGTCCACGGCGTAATAGCCCAGGTCCTCCAGGGCCTTCAGCACCGTGCCCTTGCCCGAGCCCGACAGCCCGGTGATGATCACCAGTTCGGTCTTCGGCGGTTTGGACTTGCCCCGCTTCACGACTCGATCAGGTCGAAGCCCCCGTCGGCGCGGCGCACCAGCACGGAAACCGAGTTCGACCCGGCGTCGCGGTACGCCACGTAGTTCGAGCCCTTTTCCATCTCGAGCACCGCCTCGGCGAGCGTCATCGGCTTCTTGCGCTCATGGTGATTCACGCGCACGACCCGAGCGTCCTTCTTCAACGCGGGAGCCGCCGCGCGGGCGGCGGGAGCCGGCGCGGGCGCCAGCGTCTTCGCCTTGCCGCCGCCGGTCCGCTTCGCGTCCCGCCACTTCGCGCTGTGCTTCTTGGCTTGTCCTTCCAGCTTGTCGATCGCCTCCAGCACGGCGCTGAACGCGTCCGCGTTGGCGCCCTTGCCCACCAGCGCATGGTCGTGAAAGTGCATCGTGATCTCGGCGTGCTGCAGGTGCCGCACGGCGCGCAGCACCACGTGCGCCTCACGCTGTCCCTTCTTCTCCACCAGCTTCGCCAGCTTCGCGAACTTCCCGTTCAGTTTCTTGGCCTGCTCGGCCGTGGGTTTGTAATTGCCTGTGTAGATGACGTTCATCACTCGGAACCTCGCCCTCCGCGAGTCTTACGGCCGCACCCGCCGCTGGTGAGTCGACGGGATGCGCATGTCCTCGCGGTACTTCGCCACCGTGCGCCGCGTGACGCGGATCCCCTCGCCCTGCAACCGCTCCGTGATCTGCTCATCGGTCAGCGGATGCGCCGCATCCTCCTCTTCGATCATCTTCTTCACCCGCCGCTTCAAGATCAACAGCGGCGTCGCGCTTCCCGAAGGCCCTTGCACCGCCTCCGAGAAGAAAAACCGCAACTCGAACACGCCCTGCGGTGTGTGGGCGTACTTGCTCGCCACCGCGCGGCTCACCGTGGAGGGATGCACCCCGATCTCCTCGGCGATGTCCTTGATCATCATCGGCTTCAGCTCGTCCAGCCCCCGCTCCAGAAAATCCACCTGGCGCCGCACGATCGACTGGCACACCCGCAGGATCGTCTGCTTGCGCTGCTCGATGTTCTTGATCAGCTGCAAGGCCGACGCGTACCGCTCCTTCACGTAGTTCCGGACATCCTTGTTCGGCTCCTGCTCCCGGTCCAGCAGATGCCGGTAGTCGCGGCTGAGCCGGATGTTCGGCACCTCGTCGTCGTTCAACTGGATCAGGTAGTCTTCGCCTTCCTTGGTGATGTGGACGTCGGGCTCGATCTGCCGCGCCCCGGGACTCGAGTACTTCAACCCGGGCTTCGGGTCCAGTTGCCGCACCACGCGCAGCGCGATCTCGACGTGCTCCACCGGACGCCCGAGGGCCTTGGCCAGTTCCCGCACCTGCCGCGGCTCGGCCGCCTTCAGGTGATCCGCCACGATGGACCACGCCACGCCGCCTCGCGCGCCCCGGCTCTCCAGTTGCAGCAGCAGGCACTCGCGGAGGTCGCGCGCGCCCACGCCCGCCGGGTCCAGCGTGTGCACCACGCGCAGCGCCTCTTCCATGTCGGCCGGCGTGTTGCCCTCTTCCCCGCACAACTCCTCCACCGTCATCGTCAGGTACCCGGCTTCATCCAGGTTGCCGATGATCCCCTCGGCGGCGTCGCGCACATTCTCCGTCAGCACGACCAGCGCCAGTTGCGAATGCAGGTGGTCCGCCAGCGTCACCGGCGAGGAAAGGAAGGTCTCGAACGAGGGTTTTTCGACGTTCTCCGCTGCCGGGGACTTGAACCCCGGGTCCAGGTAGTCGTCGAAATACGACCCGAAGTCGATCTGGTCGAAGGGATCCGTCTCCGACTTCGCAGCTTCCGGTTCCGGAGCCGCCGCCGCTTCGGCCGCGGTTTCGACCACCGGATCCGCCGTCGCGAACGACTCGGAGATCTCTTCGGCCGACGGCGTCGCGTCCAGGATCGACTGGTCGGCGCGGTCCGCCACCCGCTCGGCTCCCAGGACCTCCTGCAGTTCCTCCGGAGAAAGCTCCTCGCCCCCTTCGCCCTCTTCGAGCACGGGGTTCTCCGCGATCTCCTGCGCGATCATGTCCTTCAGTTCGAGCCGGTTCAATTGCAGCACCGTCACCATCTGGACGAGGCCAGGGGTGAGGACCTGCTTCTGCGCGACACGCAGTTGGATTCTAGGTGAGAGCGAACCCATCCGCCCTTATTCTATCGTGCCTGGAGCCGGAATCCGGCGCTTTCTTTACGCCCGCTCCAGATAGGCGCCTTCGGAGGTCGAAACCTTGATCTTCTCGCCCTGGTTCACGAACGGCGGCACCTGCACCACGAGGCCCGTCTCCATCGTCGCGGGCTTCGTCACGTTCGACACGGTCGCGCCCTTCAGCCCCGGTTCGGTCTCCACCACCGTCATGATCACCGCCGGCGGCAGCTCCACGCTGATCGGCTTGCCTTCGTAGAACTCGACGTGCACCTTCAGGTTCGGGATCAGGTAGTCCACCGCGTCGCCCAGCAGGTCCTTCGACAGGCTGGTCTGCTCGTACGACTCGGTGTTCATGAAGTGATACGAATCGCCGTCGTCGTACAAGTACTCCATCTCCTGCTCGTCGAGCTGCACCTTCTCCACGCGGTCTTCCGACGAGAACCGGTGCTCGATCATCGAGCTGGTCTTGAGGTTCCGCATCTTCGCCTGCACGAAACCACGCAGATTGCCCGGCGTCCGGTGCATCACGCTGAACACCGAGTGCAGCTCGTTGTTGTGCTTGACGATCATGCCCGGACGCAGCTGGGTCGACTGAAGAATCACTGACGCTAACTCCTAAGTTGTTCTGAGGGGGTGAACTTCCAGTGTAGCAAGAGGACCGCCCCCGCCGCACGCTGCGGGCGGGGGCGGGTTGCGGAAGCGGCCTACAGGCCCTTCTTGGCCAGGTACATCGCCAGGTCCACGCAGCGGACCGAGTAGCCCCACTCGTTGTCGTACCAGGCGAGCACCTTCACGAGGTTCCCGCCCATCACCTTGGTCAGCTCGGAGTCCACGATGCCGCTGTGTGGATTCTTCATCATGTCGGTGGACACCACGGGGTCCGTCGTGTAGCCCAGGATCCCCTTCAGCGGGCCTTCCGAGGCCGCCTTCAGCGCGGCGTTTACCGCCTCGGCGGTGGTGTCCTTCTTCACCTGGCACACCAGGTCCACCACGGAGACGTTCGGCGTCGGCACGCGCATGGCGAAGCCGTCCAGCTTGCCCTTGAGATCCGGGATCACCAGGCCGATGGCCTTCGCCGCGCCCGTGGACGTCGGGATCATGTTCAACGCCGCCGCGCGCGCCCGCCGCAGATCCTTGTGCGGCAGGTCCAGCACCCGCTGGTCATTGGTGTAGCTGTGGATCGTCGTCATCGAGCCCTTCTCGATGCCGAAGTTGTCGTGCAGCACCTTCGCCACCGGCGCCAGGCAGTTCGTCGTGCAACTCGCGTTCGACAGCACCCGGTGCTTCGCCGGGTCATACGCGCCTTCGTTGACGCCCATCACCACCGTGACGTCCTCGCCCTTTGCCGGGGCGGTGATGATCACCTTCTTGACGCTGCCCTTCAGGTGGGCCGACGCCTTCGCGGCGTCCGTGAACACGCCGGTTGCTTCCAGAACGATCTCCGCGCCGGTGGAGGACCAGTCGATGTTCGCCGGGTCCTTTTCGGAAAACACTTTGATCTTCTCTTCGCCGACGAATATCGTGTCGCTTGCCGCCGTTACCGCGATGCCCAAAGGGCCGAGCACCGAGTCATACTTCAGCAGGTGGGCCAGCGTCTTCGTGTCCGTAAGATCGTTGGTGGCGACCACCTGAAAGTCGGGATTGCCGAGCGCGGCCCGCACGAGATTGCGGCCGATCCGGCCAAAACCATTGATTGCTACCTTGAGAGGCATAGGCCTCTAGTCTATCAATGGGCCGGGCGCGGATTCGGGAGGGAACACCGGCGGAACGCCGGTAAACGTATTAGTCGAGCCGGACTTCGTCGCCGGCGCGGAGGCCGCTCGCGATTGCCGCGTAGGTGTTGTTGCGGGCGGCGATTTCCACCGGGCGCTTCTCAAAGCCCTGCGCCGTCTTCACGTAGGCCACCGGCTTTCCGCCTTCTGTCTTGAGCGCCGCAAGCGGTACCCGGACGCCGGAGTCGTTCTTGGCCAGTTGCACGTCGCCCGAGGCCGAAAGATCGGGAATCACGCGCGCGTCGGCGCCCTGAATCGCAATGCGTACCGGAACCGCCCGGATGTAGTAACCGGAGCGGCCGCCCGAAACCGCCAGCGCGCCGATCGAATAGATCGACCCGGGCAGCTTCAGCCCGGGAAACGCGTCGAACGCCACGTCCACCGTCTGGCCGATGCGCAACTCGCTGGTTTCCGCCTGGTTGATCTGCGCGTCCAGTTGCATGGTGCGCGGATCCACGATCTTGGCGAAGGGCTGGCCCGGCGACAACTGGTCGCCCGCCTGAATCGCCTGGGAGTCGCCGCCCCGGAAAATCGTCTGCACCACGAACAGACCGTCCGTCGGCGCTTGCAGCGTAAACCGCGTCAGGTCGATCAGATGCCGGTTGCGGTGCCGCGAGTGCCGCTCCTCGGTGATCTCCAGGATGCGCAGTTCCGCGCGGTGCACTTCCTTACGCTGCTGCGCGCTCTTCAACTCCTGGTTGTAGCGCGCTTCGTTCTCTTCCACCGCCAGCTTCAGGATCTCCCGCTCCACGTCCGTGCGGACCTCGGCCGCCTGGAAGTCGAGCCGCGCTCTGTCCAGCGCTGCCTTGCGCACCCGCAGCGTCTGCTCCAGGTTCGTCCACTCCACCGCCTGCTGTACCTTGCGGTTGTCGATATCCGACTTCGCCTGCCGGATGGTCTCCGCGAGATCGTCCACGTGGTCCTGCATCGACTGCCCGTCGATTTCCGCGATCTTCTGGCCTTTCTTAACCCACGTGCCGTTGGGCGCCAGATACATCAGGACCAGCGCTCGCGCCTCGGGTCCCCGCAATACCGGAGCGGTCAATTGCGAGAACGAACGCGCGGAGGTCTGCCCCGTCACCCGCAAGGTACGCACCACCGCGGCCTGTTCTACTGTGGCCGTCCTCACGGACGCGATCGCTGCCGCCGGATCCTGCGCCGGCCGCGTGGCGTACCAATACGCCGCGCCGCCCAGCACTGCGGCGGCCAGCAGCCAGCCGATCCACGCCCGCGAGGGCTTCTTGGGTTCGGCGGCATGCGGATCGGGCGTCTGGGGAGCGGTGGGCGGCTGGATCGGTTGCAACGCTGCGGACATAGTCTACTTAGCTCTCTTTACGGATCTGGCTAACTCTATCTCTCTCAATCAACAAGGATAGCGCGAATCGGGGTCGCCGGATTGTCAGTTTGTTTGTACCTGTTCGCCAGGCCGCAGGCCCTCCAGGATCGCCACATGCGTCTGGCTCCGGACCCCGGTCTTCACTTGCCGCCGCTCCATTCCCTGCGGTCCCTTTACATAGACGAAGTCCGCGCCGCTTTCGTGCCGCACAGTTTCCACGGGTACCCGAACGGCGTTCTCAACGCGCTCGACTACGACATCGGCAAACGAACTCAAATCCGGAATCACCCGCTGGTCCAGTTCTTCCAACGAGATGCGGATCGGAATCGACCGGATGTAGTAACTCTGCATGAACCCCGCGGCCGCCAGCGCCCCAATCGAGTAGACCTTCCCTTTCAGGCGCAGGCCCGGGAATGCGTCAAACCCTACCCGGGCCTCCTGCCCCACGCGCAGCGATTCCGTCTCGGTCTGGTTCGCCATCCCCTCGGTTTGCATCGAACGCGGATCCACGACTTTGGCGATCACCTGCCCCGCGCCCAGTTGATCCCCGGTCTGCAACTGCCCGAACTCGCCGCCCCGGAACGTCGACTGGATCACCAGCAGCCCGCTCATCGGGGTCTTCATTACGAAGCGTTCCAGGTTCTGCTCGATCCGGTCGACGAAGAGCTTCTGGCGCTGCAGCGCCAACTCCAGGTTGCGCATCTCGGCCCGTTGTCCCGCCTGGCGGAAGCGGGCGTCGCGCTGCAGTTGCTCGAGCCGTGCCTTGGCCTGTTCCACTGTCAGACCTCGCAACTGCCGGTCCACGTCGGTCAGGGTTTCGCCGGCCCGCTGATCGAGCAGAGCTTTGTCGTAGCTCGCCTTGGCCACCACCTGCGACTGCCGGAAGTTCTCATCGTCGAGCGCCTGCCGTGCTCGCGCGACTCCCAGTTCGTTATCGGCCTGCTTCAACTGGTCCCGCATGTCGTCCAGGCGATCCCGCATGGGCTGGGCGTCGATCTCGGCCACGCGGTCGCCTTCCCTCAGCACCTTGCCGCCTTCGGCCAGATACTGCAGCACCATCGTGTTCCCGCCCGGCCCGCCGCGCGGCCGCGGCGCGGTGATGTTGGCGTACTGGCGGGCGCTCGTCTGGCCCGACAGCCGGATGATGCGCTCGACCGTACCGCGGTCCGCCGCCACCGTCCGCACCGTGGGCGCCGCCTTGGCCTGTTCCTGCGTCCGGGTGCGCGACCACCAACTCGCCCCGCCCACGGCGAGACCCAAAACGATCGCCGCAAGCCACCAGCCGCGGTAGCTCTTGGCCGGCGGCGGCGCGGCCGGGGGGGCCAGTACCGGTCCGGAGCCGGCCGGATCAATCGTTTCGGCTGAGGTCGATCCAACAGAAGACGCCATCTATCTACTGGGGCGCTCGCCCCCCTTCGCAGGGTTACTTGCGGTCTTGTCAAATCGCGGTAAACAAATGCGCAGGGCCTCTTCCGCCGGTTGCCCGGCGAAGAGGCCCGTTCTCAAGCCCGCGCGGCGCGACCGCTTAGTTCGGGTGGACCTCCACCTTCACCTGCCGGGGCTTGGCGATCTCCTTCTTCGGCAGCGTCACGGTCAGCACGCCCTCTTTGTAGGCCGCGTTGACCTTCTCCGCCTCCACCGTGTCGGGCAGCGAGAAGTAGCGCGCGAAGCTCCCGTAGCTGCGCTCGATGCGGTGGTAGCCGCCGTTTTCCTTCTTCTCCTCGAACTTGCGCTCGCCCTTGATGGAGAGCGTGCCGTTCTCGATCCGGATGTCGACGTCCTTCAGGTCAACGCCCGGCAGATCAGCCTTCACGACCAGTTCGTTTTCGGTCTCCAGGATGTCCACGGCCGGAGCCCAGGGCCGCGCCGTTGCCGGTTCGCTCAGCAACCGGTTCATGGTGTCTTCGAAAAGCCGGATGCCAGGCCAGGCTTCGAGTTCACGGAAAGGATTGTAGCGAGTGACAGACATGGTTTTGAATCTCCTTGGGGCAATCGTACCCACAACCAGAGTATATTATCTTAGTTGATTGTTGTCAAGTATCCTTCCTTAGAAAAATCATATCTTGGCTCTGCGATCGCGATACACCTGCCGCCGACTCCGGCCGATCCTCCTTACGATGCAATCCTCATTGCCCCATGCCAACCTTGTGCTAAAAAAGGGCATGCACGTTTCCCGGACGGCGGCGTCACCTTCAGTGAGGACACGCAGTAAGGACACGCCGTGGCGTCAACAATCATCTGGGGAGCCAGTGCTGTGAGTGAAGCGGGCCGCACGGCGGATCGCACCGGTCCGGACGCCCAGTCCGAAGCCCAGGCGCAATTCCTGGCCGCGAATCTAAAGCGCGTTTTTTCAATTATTTATCGCATCGTCGGCAGCGTCGACGACGCCCAGGACCTCACCCAGGAGGCCTTTATCAAGGCCCTGCAGCGCTCCGACCAGCTCAAGGACCCGGACAAAGCCGCGCATTGGCTCTCCCGCATCGCCCACAACACGGCCATCGATTTCCTGCGGCGCACGCGCCGCGTGGACTTCTGCGAGATCGATACCCTGGTGGAGCCGTTGCGTGAATTGGGCGAAAGCCCGGAGCAGCGGGTGCTTCGTCTGGAACGGCGGGAGTATCTGGAGCGCGGCCTCGATGTCCTGACGGACCGCGAGCGGACGGCGCTGGTGCTCCGCGACGTGGAAGGGCTGGAGGCCGAAGAAGTCGCCGCGGCGCTGAATTGCTCCAAGGCCACGGTGCGTTCGCATATCGCCAACGCCCGCGTGAAGTTCCGGCGGTACCTGGAACGCAAGAAGAGGACTCTATGAAGCACCAGCATCCGGCAACGGACCGTCTGGCCCTGTTCGCGGGCGGCGACCTGCCTTTCACGGACGCGCTGCGGCTGCGCTGGCATTTGCGCGGGTGCGCGGCCTGCGCTTCCGAAGTCGCGCGCTTCACCCAACTGCGCCGCGAGGTGGCGGCCGAGGGCGGGGAACTTCCCGAAGGCTTGAATTGGGACCGCCTGGCCGCGGAAATGACCGGGAACATCCGGGTGGGTCTGGCGGCATCCGAGGCCATCCAGCGTCCGGCCCGTCCCGCGGCATCGTTCGGGTGGCGGCCTGCCGCGGCTTTCGCCGCCGCCTCGGTGGTGATTACGGCCGCCTGGTGGCTGAACGCTCCTCCGGCGACCACGGAGTCGCTGGCGCGTGCTTTCTCGAAGATCGCCCGCTGGGAGACCGGCGCTCCCAAGCCGGAGCCCGGCGTGGTGGTGGAGGCGACCCTCGCCGGGGTGGAAGTGCGCGAGAACGGCAGCGCGCTGGCCCTGTCCAATCGCGGCCTGCGCCCGATTACGGTTTCCGTGCGGACCCAGGGCTCGGCCGAGGCCCGCTACATCGACAGCGATACCGGTCAGGTGACCATTACGAGCGTGTATGTACAGGACTAGCCTGGTGGCGCTGGCGTGTGCCGCGGTGGTCGCCGCGCAGGACCGCCGGGGCTCGTTCAAGATCGACTTCCCGAAAGAGTCGCCGGTCGGCGTGGTGGCGGCGGACTGGGGCGAATCGACGCTGACGCCGCGGGGCGGCGCGATCGTCGTGGACCTGCACTCCTCGCTAACGCTGCGCAATTCCGGCCAGCGCCGCATCCGCGGCGTTACGCTGATGGTGACGGCCCAGGAAGTGACCCCCGGGGGCCGCGCGTCGGTTACCGTCCCGAGCCTCGACATCGCGCCGGGCGATACCTTCCCGATTCGCGTGGACCTGCGGCTGCTGAAGCCGGTGGCGCAGAGCGCCGCCGCCCTGGTGGAAGTCTCGCTCGACGGCGTGCTGTTTGACGATCTCCAGTTCTTCGGGCCCAACAAGCTGCAATCGCGCCGGGCCATGACGGTGTGGGAACTGGAAGCCCGCCGCGATCGCCTGCACTTCAAGAAGACCCTCGAAACCGCCGGACGCGACGGCTTGCAGAAGGAGATTCTCACCGCGCTGCAGCGTCAGACGGACCGGCCGCAGTTCGGGGTCCAGGTGGTGCGCGGGCCGGCGACAAATCAGGCTCCGGAGCCCGCGCGCTCGGTGCAGTTCGCTTTTGTCAAGTTTCCCGACGCGCCGCTTGAGGCATTGTCCGGCGCGGTGGAACTGGCCGGCATGGAGGCGCGGGCGCCCCGTCTGGCCGTCCAGAACCATAGCGACCGCACGCTGAAGCACCTCGACATCGGCTGGCTGGTGGAGGACGAGCAGGGCCGGGAGTACCTGGCTGGATCGGTGCCCGCCGAGGTGAATCTGACGCCGGGCCAGAAGGCCCAGGTGGCCGGCGAGGGCGGCCTGAAGTTCCCGCGCAACCAGACGTTCAAGAGCATGCGCGGCTTCCTGGCCAGTGCCGAGTTTGCCGACGGCGGCGTGTGGGTGCCCTCGCGCGCCTCGCTGGCCGGCATGCGCGACAGCTTGCCGCCGTCGCCCGAAGAGCAGCGGCTGGTACAGATCTACCGCAAGAAGGGCCTGGCCGCGGTGATCGAGGAGCTGAAGAAGTTCTGATGTCCGCTGCCCTGCTCGGACGTTCCCCGGACGAACTCGATCTGGCCCAGCGCCTCGCCTTGGCCGGGCAGTGGATCGCACTCGAAATCTACACGCCCGAGAACCTGGCGCTGCGCAAGATCGAAGCCATCGGCGCGACGCGCGAGGCCTGCCTGGAGGCGCTCGCCGCCCGCGGGCTGGATCCTCGCCGCTTCGAATTCGAGATGCTGCGCCGGCCGTACTGACCGCCTGATACCCTGGGTTATGCCCCAGAACCCTTACGCGCAATTCCTCGGCGACAAGGACCCGCTCAAAGTCATCGCGAAGACGCCGGACGAACTCCTCAAGCTGGTCGGCGAGATTCCCGCCAAGATGCTCAAGAAGCCCATCGCCAAGGGCAAGTGGTCGGTCTACGAGATCCTCGGCCACCTCGCGGACTGCGAAGTGATGTTCACCGCCCGCTGCCGCCTGATCGCCTTCGACAAGAATCCCGTGCTGGCGTCGTTCGACCAGGATCAGTGGATGGAAGGGTGGCGGCGCGAGAAGGAACCGGTGGAGGACGCCATTGTGCGGTTCCTGGCGCTGCGCGAATCCCAGATCCGGCTGTTCAAGAAGTTGCCCCCGGCGGCCTGGAAGCGCAAGGGTACGCACCAGGAGGCGGGTCCGATGACGCTGCGCGATATGCTGGAGCGCTGCGCGGGCCACGACCTGAACCACCTGGCGCAACTCCGGGCTTTCGCCAAGAGCCTGGCGGCGTAGCGGCCTTCCGGGCTGCTGCCGGGCGGCACTTTGATACACTCTTCCCCTGTGGAAGCCATCAACGTCCCGGATCTGTTCTCCGTCAAAGGAAAGACCGCCCTTATCACGGGCGGCTCGCGCGGCATCGGCGAAATGATCGCCACCGGGTTTCTCGAATCCGGCGCGAAAGTCTACATCTCTTCCCGCAAGGCAGACGCCTGCGACGCAACCGCGAAGGAACTCTCGGCCTTGGGCCCCTGCTTCTCCATTCCCGCGGACGTCTCCGACCTCAAGGGCGTCCAGCACCTGGCGAGCGAGTTTGCGAAACGCGAGACGAAACTCGACATCCTGGTGAACAACGCCGGCGCCTCCTGGGGCGCGCCGCTCGAAGAGTACCCGGAGAGCGGCTGGGACAAGGTGATGGACACCAACGTCAAGGGTATTTACTACCTGACCGTGGCGCTGTTGAAGCAGTTGGAAGCGGCGGGCCAGTTGGGTAATCCGGCGCGGGTGATCAACATCGGCTCGATTAACGGGCTGCGCGTGCCGAATCTGCCCAACTGGGCATACGGTGCGAGCAAAGCCGCGGTGCATCACCTGACCGCCGTGCTCGGTAAAGAACTCGGACCCCGCAACATCTCGGTCAACGCCATCGCCCCCGGTCCCTTCGAGACCAAGATGAACCAGATGGAGAAGCTCGGCATGGTGGACCGCGTCGTCAAGGGCTGTCCGCTCGGCCGCATCGGCGTGCCGGGCGACATGGCGGGCGTGGCGCTGTTCCTCGCCTCGCGCGCCGGCGCCTACCTCAACGGCGTGGTGATCCCGGTGGACGGCGGCATTATCCTATAGGCTTGCTACGATAGGTTCGCATGAACCGTCTGGAGCGAGTGCGGATCGCGGGATTCAAGTCGCTGGCCAGCGTGGACTTGGAGCTGCGGGATCTCAACGTCTTCATCGGCGCCAACGGAGCCGGCAAGTCGAACCTGATTTCGTTTTTCACACTGCTCAACTATCTGAGCAGCGAATCGCTGCAAGTCTTTGTCGGCCGGGAGGGCGGCGCCAATTCGCTGCTGCACTACGGCTCGAAGCGGACACCGGAGATCGAAGCCGGCTTCCAGTTCCGCACCGATGACGGAAGCAATGAATACCGCATTCGACTGGTTCACGCGGCGGCGGACACGCTGATCTTCGCCGACGAGACCACCGTCTTTCATCGTGAAGGGAAAGCTGAGCCCCGGCTTACCGTCCTGGGCGCCGGACATAGAGAAACCAAGCTCCCGGAGAAGGCCGCGGAGGAAGGTCCGCAAGGACTAACTCCGAGGCTCTTTTTGCGGCTTCTCCGCCGGTATCAGGTCTTTCACTTCCACGACACCACGCGGGAATCCGAGATCCGGGGGCGCTCCCGGGTCGATTCCGGATTCTACCTGCGGAGCCGCGGGCAGAATCTGGCGGCGTTCCTTCTGCGCCTGCAGAACGAGAAACCGGCTCACTACCGGCGGATCGTCGATATGGTACGGTTCGCCGCGCCGTTTTTTGACGATTTTCATCTTCAGCCCGAAGGGGACTCGTTGCTGCTGCGCTGGCGGGAGCGCGACGCGCCCGACTACGTCCTGGGGCCCCACCAGCTTTCGGACGGGACTCTCCGGATCATCGCGCTGTTCGCCCTGCTGTTGCAGCCCGCGGAGCAGCTCCCGGACGTGATCGTGATCGACGAGCCGGAGTTGGGACTCCATCCGGCGGCCTTACACCAACTCGGCGGGCTTCTGCAAAGTGCCAGCACCCGTTGCCAGGTGATCGTCGCCACGCAATCGGCAGCGCTTTTGGACTCACTCCGGCCGGAGGATGTCGTCGTGGTATCCAAGGCGCCGCTGCCGGCCGGCCTCGGGTCGGCAACCGCGGTGAGCCGGCTCGACGAGGAGAAACTGCGGGCCTGGCTCGAAGAATACTCGCTGGGTCAGTTGTGGGGACAGAACGTTTTGGGGGGGAAACCGGATTGGCAACCCGCCTGAACTTGCTCGCGGAAGGTGAAACCGAAGCCGTGTTCGCCCGGGAGATCTTGTTTCCCTGGCTTCATCAATTCGAGGTGGTGCCTGTGGTTCGGGATTTCGGAGGGTGGGGCCCCACCAAGAGATTCGCGAGGCTGCAGCGGTTCCTCACGGCGTGGGTGCGAGAGGATCGGGATCCGCAGGCCCGCTTCACGACGATGATCGATTTGTACGGCTTGCCGCACGACTTTCCGGGCCGTCAAGACTGCAGCCAGGTGACGGATTCTTTTTTGCGCGCGGATTGTCTGCAGAAGGCGCTCCAAGCCGCCCTGAACGAAGTTCGCTTCGTCCCCTACATCCAGGTTCATGAGTTCGAGGCCCTGTTGTTTTCGGACCCAGAACGGTTTTCGGCCGTGTTTCCGGACTCCCCCGGCCTGGGGAGGCGATTGACCTCGGTGCGCGCTGACTTCCAAACGCCGGAGCACATCAACGACTCCCCGAACACCGCTCCGTCCAAGCGGATCGGCGAGTTGGTCGCGGAGTATCGGAAGCCGGCCTTTGCGTCACTGGTGGCCTCATGGGTGGGCATTGAGAAGATGCTCCAGGAGTGTCCGCGCTTCGCCGCCTGGGTCGGCCAACTGCAGCAACCCGGCTGTGGAATCCAATGAGACAGAATCAGCCTACCCTAAGTGATATGCGATCTTTCGCGTTGGTCGCCGCCTTCTCCGCGCTCGCCGCGGCCCAGCCGCTGGACCCCAAGTCCTGGGGGGCCACGCACGCCGGCAAGGATCTGCCTGAGTTGCTTTCCGGCGACGAGTGCCTGTTCTGTCATGAGCTTGCGGTTGGGACGCGGTGGCCCACCAATCCGCACGGCTCGACGATGCGTTCCAAGGCCGCCGCGCCGGACGTCATGGCGGCGCTCGCCGCCGATCCGAAGCTCGCCCCGCTGGCGGACCAGACCACCTACGTGCTTGGCACCCAGAAGCACGCCCGCCTGCTCCGGCTGGACGAGTACGGCAAGGTGTCGCTGCATTCCCTCATCGCCACGCGCGACGGCGGCAAGGTGACGTTCCGCGAGACCGGAACGCCCGGCTGGGACAAGGACAAGTTCGGCGACCGCTGCGGCGGCTGTCACTCAGCCGCGTTCGACTCGAAGAAGAAGACCTTCGCGAATTTTTCGCTCGAATGCTACAGCTGCCACGGGCAAGTCCCGCTCGAGCACTCCAACGACACCTCGAAGGTCCGGTATTCGAAGAAGTGGAAGCCGGAGCCGCGCGACATTGTCTCCGCCTGCGGGTCCTGCCACATCCGCCAGGGCCGCTCGGCGACCACCGGCCGCCCCTATCCGAACAACTTCGTTTCGGGCGACAACCTGTTCCTCGACCACCAAGTGGACTTCTCGCTGGTCGACGGCAACACGCTCCATCCCGGCGACCGCCACGTGCTGCGCAACGTCCGCGAGGTGGTGATCGAAGGCGCGACTATGACCTGCCTGAGCTGCCACTCCGTGCACGGGCGCTCCACGGAAAAGCACCGCCGGGTGCTGACGAACCCGGGCTGCCAGGATTGTCACAACGCCGAGGGTCCGAAGAGCGTGGTGAAGTCTTACGTTTCGAACAGCCCGCTCTGCGAGTATTAGATCCGGCAGCCGCGCCGTGTCTCGCGCGCACCGGCCTGGCGTGCCAGCGCGAACCACCGCGTCTCGCTGACCTTGCGGACGTAGTGCGTTACGGCGAGGCGCTCTTCTTCGATCCACTGCGCGGGCAGGTAGAAGTCTGCCGCGGGGCGCCCGGCGACCAGTTGTTCGGCCTCTTCTTTGCTACGCGCCAGGATCACGGTGGCCAGCGGCTCGGGCGAGGGCAGATCGAACGCCGCCAGTCGCCGGGCGTACTCGGAGAAATCGCCGCGCAGGAAATCCGCGGCCGGCATGCGGACGCCCAGGTAGTCGAAGTCCAGTGCAAAGCGCCGCGCCGGCGGATCGGCGACATAGAGATAGCGGACGCGCCCCAGCGGCAGGTTCGCCGAGTAGAACTGGTCGTCCGTGGCGACGAGAACCAGCTCCGCGCCGCGCCGCTGTTCGCAGTAGGCTTCGAGCAGCGGCAGCGCTGGATTCTGGAACTCGCCGCGCCACGGGAGCCCCCAGGTCGCGGTGGCGAGGTAGAGCTTCACGCCGAGCGCGGCGGACGCAATCACCACGCTTTCGCGTCCGCCGCGAAACGCCGCGAACAGCGCCAGCGGCGGCAGCAGCGGCAGCAGATACGACGCGCTGCGGTAGGAGAACGTCATCACGGCGATGGCCTGCGCGGCGGCCCACGCCGCGGCCACGCCGTTCGCGCGCGCGCGCCACGAGAACCACGCCCCGGCGAGAGCCAGCAGGGCGAGGATCGGATCCACCAGCGCGAGGCGCTTCAGGTAGAACCACGCCTGGTTCTCGTCGGAGGTCTGCGGGGGCGCGCCGGTGCCGTAGCCCAGCAGTTCCGTCTGGACGTACTCGGCCCAGAACCAGTGCGGATGTACGGCGTATTGATACGCGTGCCACGGCAGCGCGACGGCGACGGTCACCAGGCCGGCTTTTATCAAAACCGTGAACGGAGCCTGCCGCGTCGGGAGCCAGTAAAGAAGCAGCGCCAGCGGCGCCAGCAGACCGGCGGCGCTCTTGGTGAGGATGGCGAGGCCGGAAAAGACGCCGAACCAGAGCCAGTTGCGCCGCAGCGCGGGGTCCCGGTGCAGGGCGAACAGCGCGGCGGTGGTCCAGAGGAGCAACAGCGCGTCGGTCAGTCCGAGTCGCGTCAGGACGAAGAACTGATGGCTCGCGAACACCAGCAGCGCGGCGATCAGCCCGCGCGTGCGGTCCTCGAACCACAGGAACGCGAGCGCGCACACCAGCGCGCCGGCGAGCATGGACGGCAGGCGCAGCGCGGTGCGCGAGACGCCGAACAGTTTCAGGCTGGCGGCCTCGGCCCAGTAGAGCAACGGGGGTTTGTACAGCGCCAGGCGGTCGAGGAAGCGCGGGGTGAGCCAGTCGCCGCGCTCGGCCATGTGGATCGCCGTGGCGAGATAGGTGGCTTCGTCCTGGGCCTCGAGCTTGCTTACCGGGTCGATCCACGCTTCGGTAAGGCCGTTCGTGGATACAGTGAGCAGCAACACGGCGGCCGTCAGGACGAAGACCGCCGCGGCCATCGACCGGCGCGTCACGCGCTACAACTCCCGGTCGCGCAGGCCGAGGAGGTATAGAATCCCGTCGAGCCCGACGGTCGAGATCGAGTGCTGCGCGTTGGCCCGCACCACCGGCTTGGCGTGGAACGCGACGCCGAGGCCGGCCTTGCCGATCATCGGCAGGTCGTTGGCGCCATCGCCCACCGCCACCACCTGCTCCATCCGGATCCCCTCGCGCGCCGCGATCTCCTCGAGCAGCGCCGCCTTGCGCGCGCCGTCGACGATCTCGCCCACCACCTGGCCCGTCACCACGCCGTCGCGAATTTCGAGTTCGTTCGCGTGCAATTCGTCGATCGGCAGCTTATGCGCCAGCAGCGTGCCGAACCACGTGAACCCGCCCGACAAGACGACCGTCCGGTAGCCGAGCTGCTTCAAGGCGGCGAACAGCCGCTCGGCGCCTTCAGTCAGCGGAATGCGCTCGGCTACGGCGGTCAGCCGGGCCTCGGGCAATCCCTGGAGGAGCGCCACGCGGCGGCGGAAGCTCTGCGCGAAGTCCAATTCCCCGCGCATCGCGGCCGCGGTGATCGCGGCCACCTGCTCGCCGACACCGGCTTCGCGCGCCAGTTCGTCGATCACCTCGGCCTGAATCAGCGTCGAATCCATGTCGAACGCGATCAGCCGCCGGGAGCGGCGCCAGATGTTGTCGTGCTGGAAGGCGATGTCGATGCCCAGATCCTCGGCCGCGCGGAAAAAGCGCTCCCGCAGCGCGGCTTCTTCCTGCAATTCGCCCGAGGCGTAGATCTCGAAGCAGGCGCGGCGGCCGGCGCCGAGCGCGGTGCGCTCGCTGAGCCGCTCCACGCGGTCGACGTTCAGTCCGGCCTCGGCGATAAGCCGCGCGGCCTCGCTCACTTCCCGCCCCGTGATCCGCCGCGCGAGCAGCGTCACCACGTAGCGCCGCTCCCGCTGCACCGCCACCCACTGCGCATAGGCCGCGTCGTCGAGCGGGCTCACCCGCACCTCGACGTTCCACTTGGCCGCAAAACGCCCCAGCGCCTCCTCGTCCGGCGCGCCTTCCAGCAGCACGCCGAGCGTCAGCGCCTTATGGATCACCGCCTGGCCCATGTCGAGCACCCGCGCGTCCGCCGGGCTGGCTGCTGCCAAAAAAGCCTGGAGCAGACCCGGCCGGTCCTGACCCCACATTTGAATGAGTTGCACGTCGCCCAAGCCAACAGTGTACCCTTCCCGGCATCTTAAAGATGTGTAAGGCTCGCGCTTTCAGCAAGATGTATGGTCTATAATCTTTCCATCAGGAGGTGCTCGACGCATGTTGAGCCGGATTTGGATCGCAGGAGCCGTGTGCGCGGGCGCCGCGCTTGCCGCTAATACGGCTGGCTCCAAGGTGACCTTTCACAAAGACGTCGCCCCGATCTTCCAGAAGAAATGCCAGAGCTGCCATCGTCCCGGCGAAATTGGCCCGATGTCGCTTTTGACGTACAAGGACGCCCGGCCGTGGGCGAAGGCCATCAAGCAGGCGGTGGCCACCAAGAAGATGCCGCCATGGTTCGCCGATCCGAATCACGGCAAGTTTGCGAATGATCCCTCGCTGACCGAGGCGGAACTCACGGCGATCGCCAATTGGGCGGACCAGGGCGCCCCGGAAGGCAACGCCAAGGATGCTCCGAAGCCCATGGAGTGGGTGACCGGCTGGGGCATCGGCAAGCCCGATGTGATCTACACCGTGCCGAAGTACGACGTTCCCGCGCAGGGCGTGGTCGATTACAAGTACGTAGTGATCCCGACCAACTTCAAGGAAGACACCTGGATCCAGATGGCGGAAGCGCGGCCGGGCAATCGCTCCGCGACGCACCACATCGTGGTCTACGTGCGGGAGCCGGGCAGCTATTACATGTCCGACGCCAAGCCGGGCGAGTTCTTCCAGCCGCCGAAGCGCGAGCAGCGCCGTCCGGCCTCCAAAGAAGAAATGGAAGAGATGCGCAAGGAAATGGCGCGGCGGCTGCCGACCGAGATCATCGTCGGCTACGCGCCTGGCACCGATCCGGTGGCGCTGCCTCCCGGCACGGCCAAGCTGATCAAGGCCGGCAGCGATCTGGTGGTCCAGATGCACTACACCCCGAACGGCAAGGCGGGCGAGGATGTGAGCCAGATCGGCTTCAAGTTCGCCAAGGGTCCGGTGAAGGAGCGCGTTTACATCATGAGCGCGCCGAACCTGGGTTTTGCGATTCCGCCGGGCGACGCGAACCACGAAGTGAAGTCGTCGGTCACCGTGCACCGCGACGTGAAGCTGGTGGACTTCAACCCGCACATGCACCTGCGCGGCAAGGACTTCCAGTACACGATCACTTATCCGGACGGGCGTCAGGAAGTCGCGCTGAAAGTGAAGTACGACTTCGACTGGCAACTCTACTACCGGCCGAAGGAACCCATCTTCCTGCCGGCGGGCACGCGCATCGATTGCGTGGCGCACTTCGACAACTCGGCCAACAACCCGAAGAACCCGGATCCGAAGGCGACGGTCCGCTTCGGTGAGCAGAGCTGGGAGGAGATGATGATCGGCTGGTTCGATATCGCGATGCCGGCGGATCTGGATCCTCGCGATCTGATGCGTCCCGCGGCGGCGAAGAAGTCGACGGGCGAAGAGTAACTCCGCCGGAGTTCGAATCGGAGGCCGGGGAGCGAAAGCTCCCCGGCCTTTGTGTTCTCAGGATTGCGCTGCGCCGCCGGGACGCCTGAGAATAAGGCGTGGCAACGGTGACGAGAGTTCGGGTCTGCCGGCTCTGCGCGACTTTCCTGTTGTGGGCCGCGCCAACCGTCTCCGCGCAGTCAGGCGATTCGCGGGATGAGCCCGAGCTCTACGTTTCCAGTCCGCTCAAGTTCAGAAGCGAGAAGGTGCGCGGGCTTCGGCCGCCGAAGCTCGCGCTCGGCACGATTCTTGCATTTGAACCAAGGGGTGGCTTGGCTATTGTCTCGGGTTATTTCTTCCGCGACTCCGACCGGCGCCTTTATCTTCTGTTCCAATCAGGGTTCGTTGTGTCTTACGGAGTTTGGAGCAGGGACCGTGAGCGCATCAAGGCCCAAGTGACGCGGATTCATGGCGCCCCGAGAAACGGCCAGTGGATCGAACCCTATCGGGAGCAGGAGTGGACCTTCGTTCCATCGGTTCGCTCTGGCCGAATGGCCGAGAGGCTTCAACACAACGGGAAACGCTTCGTGTTCCTGGAAAACTTCGGCGACGTGAAGCGTCTCCAGGGCGTAGTCGAGTTCGAGCGTAGGATCTACGATGAACTTCGACTTCAACTGGCGATGCTCGGCATCCGGCTGCTCAGGTGACGAGAGCGACCGACGACGATATTCCTGCAAGGCTCGCGCTCATTCACTCAGGTTCTCCGGTCTAGGTGCCGAACTCCGGCTCCGGACGCTACAGCGATATAATCCCCTGCGTCATGCGACGCCTCCTCTGGATCCTCACTCTGCCGCTGCTCGCCCAGGGACCCCGCGAACCCTCCTGGGACGTCACCAAGACCCGCGGCGATGTCCGCGCCATCGACTTCACGACATCCGAGGGCACCTGGATGTCCTCGCAGCTTTCGCCCGACGGCCAGTGGATCGTGTTCGACCTGCTCGCCCACGTCTACCGCGTGCCCGCGGCGGGCGGCCAGGCGCAATGCCTCACCCAGGCGAGCGGCGCCGCACTGAACTTCCATCCGCGCTACTCACCCGACGGCAAGTTCATCGCGTTCATCACGGACCGCGGCGGCCAGAACAACTTGTGGATCATGAACGCCGACGGCTCGAACCCCAAAGCAGTCTTCACCAACCGCGATGTCCGCGCCTTCGAACCCGCCTGGACCCCGGACAGCCAGTACATCCTGGTCCGCCGCCAGGGCATGGGCGAAGGCGGCACGTCCGGCATCTGGATGTATCACAAGGACGGCGGCGAGGGCGTCGAGGTGATCGGCCGCGACCAGCGCGGCGCGGCATGGCCTTCGGTCTCCGCCGACGGCCGGTACGTCTATTTCCACGCCACCACCTGCGATGGCCGCGCCTCCGGCCAGCAGGATTCCGTGCAGGGTTGCCAGCAGGTGAAGCGCGTGGAACTGAAGTCCGGCTCAGTCGACGACGTCACGTCGGGTTCGAACCAGCAGCAGTCGCGAGCGTCCTCGGGCGGCGGCATGGCGCCCGAAGCGTCGCCCGACGGCAAGTGGCTGGCCTTCGCCCGGCGGATCCCCGACGGCACCGTTTCGTACAAGGGCCACAAGTTCGGACCGCGCACCGCGCTGTGGCTCCGCGAACTGGCCACGGGCCGCGAGCGCGTGGCGATGGATCCGATCGAGCAGGATATGGCCGAGGGCATGAAGACCTGGCGCGTCCTGCCCGGCTATAGCTGGACGCCGGACTCGAAGTCCATCTTCATCTCGCAGGGCGGCAAGCTCCGCAAACTCGATGTCGCGAGCGGCGCCGTCGCGGCCATTCCCTTCACCGCGCGCGTCGAGCGTTCCATCTCGGGGCAGGCGTACAAGAGCATCCCGATGGCCGAAGGTCCGGTGGAGATGCGCTTCGCGCGCTGGCACACGGCGTCGCCCGACGGAAGGACCCTTGCGTTCCAGGCCTTCGGCAAAGTCTACATCCAGGAGCTGCCCTCCGGCGCTCCGCGGCGCCTGACGAACACGGGCCGGGACATCACCGAGTACGCGCCGGCGTGGTCACCCGACGGCCGCGCCATCGCCTTCACCACCTGGAGCGAGAAGACGGGCGGCGCGGTGTGGCGCGCGACGCCGGGTTCCGCCGCGCTCACGCAGTTGAGCGCCGAATCCGCCGAGTACCTGAACCCGGCCTGGAGCCCCGACGGCGCTACGATTGTCGTCTCGCGGGGCGCGGGCGAGAGCTACCGCGGGCGCACGTGGTCCGCCAATCCGCACTACGAGCTCGTCGGCCTTTCCGCCGCCGCCGGACCGGCAAAGCCGCTGGTCACCGTGAAGGCATTCGGCGGACGCCGCAGCGTGGTTCAGGCGTCCTTCGGGCCGGAAGGCCGGCTCTTCTACCCCGAGCCGCGCGCGCAGCGCGGCGAAGGGCAAGGGCAGCGCGGGCAGAACGTGGTCGAACTCGTCTCCGTGCGCGCCGATGGCAGCGACCGCCGTGTCCACATGACTTTCCAGTTCGCCGATGAGGCGGCCGTTTCGCCCGACGGCAAGTGGGTGGCGTTCCAGGAAGGCGACAACGTGTACCTGACGCCCTTCGCCTGGAACGGCACCGGCGGCACGCCGCTCGCGGGCGACAAGAAGAAGGGCAAATTCCCGGTCACCGCGGTGAGCAAGGAAGGCGGCATGTTCGTCCACTGGCGCGACGCGGCGACGCTCGAATACGGCAGCGGCAACCTCTACGCGACCCACAAGGCCGGGTCCGGCGAGACGACGTCCGCGAAGATTACGCTCACCATGCCGCGCGCCGTGCCCGCCGGATCCGTCGCCCTGACCGGCGCGCGGATTGTGACCCTCGAGAACCGCAAGGTCATCGAGCAAGGGACCGTGGTCGTCAAGGCGGGGCGCATCGCCTGCGTCGGGGAGTGCTCTACCACCGGGGTGGATCGCGTGATCGACGCCCGGGGCAAGACAATCATCCCGGGCTGGATCGACATGCACGCGCACCACCACCGCGAGTACTCGGGCATCCTGCCGGAACACAACTTCGAGTCCGCGTCGTACCTCGCCTACGGGGTCACGACGACGCTCGACAACTCCATGTGGTCGCAGATTGTGTTCCCCGAAGCCGAAATGGTCGAGGCCGGGATGGTGATCGGGCCGCGTATGTTCTCCACCGGCGATCCGCTGTACCGCGGCGACGGTCCCCGGCAGAATGAACTCACCACTTACGACGTCACGGAGGCCAACGTCAACCGCCTGGCCAATTGGGGCGCGACGTCCATGAAGCAGTACCTGCAACCGCGCCGCGACCAGCGCCAGTGGGTCTCCGAGGCCGCCCGCAAGCGCGGCGTGATGGTGACCGCCGAAGGCGATTCGCTCGAATACAACATCGGCATGATGCTCGACGGCCAGACCGGCTGGGAGCATCCCATGAGTTACGCGCCGCTGTATTCCGACGCCGCGAAGTTCTTCGGCCTCGCCAAAGCCGTGTACTCTCCCACCTTCATCGTCGGCGGCGCCGGCCCCTGGAACGAAGAATACTTCTGGCAGGAGTCCGACGTCTGGAAGGACGAGAAGGCGCGGCGCTGGCTCCCCTGGCGGCAGTTGATCCCGCATACGCGGCGGCGGATTCTGCGTCCGGTCACCGATTACAGCTTCCCGATGATCGCCCAGGGCCTGGCCGACATCGTGGCGCAGGGCGGCTACGGCGCCATCGGCTCGCACGGGCAGCAGCATGGCATCGGGTCGCATTGGGAGGTCTGGATGGCTGCCTCCGCCATGGGGCCGATGGGCGCGCTCGAAGTAGCCAGCGTGCATGGCGCGCATTTCCTCGGCGCGTCCAAGGACCTCGGAACGATTTCGGCCGGCAAACTCGGCGACCTGATGATCCTCGACGCGAATCCGCTCGACAACATCCGCAACACGGCCAAGATCGCCTGGGTAATGAAAGCCGGGCGCCTGTGGGAGGCGTCCACGATGGACGAAGTCTGGCCCGAGAAGAAGCCGTTCGGAGAGTACTACTGGGTGGACAAGGACGCCCTCCGCTCCGACGACCGTCCCACGGACTGGTTCGACCGGCGGCGCTGAACCGCAATGACACTCCGAGAATTGCCGGACGGGAGCGTCGAGATCGAGTCGCGGTGGATCCCGCGCGAGAAGCGCGGGAAGTACTGCCTGCTGTTCTCGTTGTTTGCCGCCGCCGGCATGACGATCCTGTTCCAGCCGCCGCTGACCCCTTCTCTCGCCTGGGTAACGCCGGTGTACTGCTGGGCGGTGCTCACCTACGCCGGCGCCGCCGTGTCCTGCAACGCCACCACCGTCCGTGCGAACCATGCGAGGTTGGAATGGACACAAGGCCCGTTGCCCTGGCGGCCCCGGCGCGCGGCGTCCGCGCGAAACATAGCGGCGATTCTGGCGGGCAGCGTCAGCCGGTCCAAGCGCCTCAAGGCGGACTACGGCCTCGGGGTGCGCAAGCAAAACGGCAAGCGGCTCGGCGTTCTCGCGAACCTCGAGACCCGGGCCCAGGCGGAGAGCCTTGCCGGGTCGCTCGCCGCGCGGCTCGGCGTTCCCGTCGAGCGGGAACAGGTGCGGGATCCGGAGAAGGTTACGACGGGCGCCGTTCTCGCCGTTGGGGCGGCGCTGCTCGGGGTCTATCTCGCCCTCATCTGGGTCCTCAACAAAACGACCGGTTAGCGCCCCGCACCGGCCGGTGACCATCGCCGCCCGTGCGCGTCCAAACTCCCATGCGGTGGCTGGCTCCGGCGGTGCTCGCGGCGTTCGTCTGGTGCACGGCCGTCAGTTCCTTCGCCAAGCCGTGCCCGGCCCCGCCCGCGTGTCCGAAATCCAAGACGGCGCCGCAGCCTAAGTCCAACTCCTGCGACCTGCTTCCGACGGATCCCCGGGATCCGGACCCGGACCTCGTCCCCATCGGCGAAGCGCCGCTCTCCGGGCCCGCCCGGCCCCTTCCGCCGCCGCCTGAAACCGGGCGCATCCGCGACCGCGGCTCCGGGGGCCGGCCGCTCCTCAAGTTCCTTCACATCCTGCGGATTTAGAAGACGCGACGCCACGCGTGTGTCTTCGAAATTCACTTGAGAAAAGGACTTCTAAATGTTGCAAACATTGACTATTGCGGCTCTGCTCGCGCAGAGCCCGTACACGGTTGCCCCGCGCAACTACCGGCTCGAGTTCGAAAACGACCAGGTGGTGATCTCCCGGGCGAGCTTCCAGCCCGGGGACAAACTCCCGGTGCACGAGCATCCGCCGTTGCCGGTGGTCTACGTGTACCTGACCGACGGAGGATCCATGCTCTTCTGGCACAAGGAGGGCGAACCGGCGGGACGGCCGGCGGTGAAGGCCGGCTCGTTCCGGTTCCACCGCGGGGTGACGGAAACCCACGAGGTGAGCTACCTCGGCGATCAGCCGAGCGAGTACCTGCGGGTGGAATGGAAGCTCGACCGGGAGCTGTTTCCCCGAGGCGATGTCCGGCGGCGGTTCGATGACGAGCGGCCGCTCGAGCACGGCCCGTTGCGCGTCACTCGTTGCCGCGAAACCTGCGAAACGCCCTCTGGCGGCGCGGTGGTTGTATCTTTCGAGGAGCGGGCCGCCCGGTGGCGCGCTCCCGGAGAGCCGATGCCGTTTCTCTCGGGCCACCGCTTGGTGATCGAGAAGCGGTGAACCGAAGCCGGCGGACCCTTCGGGGTCCGCCGGCTGATTCGACAGGCGACGGCCGCGCAAGAAGATCATTACCGGCGACCGCAGGTCTACCGCATTCCCGCGTCACACGCCGCGCACACCCGGCCGCTGGTCTCGAATCCCGTGATCTCGATGTCGCAGCTCCGGTATCCAGGCCGTACGTTCTGCTCGTGGAACAGGTCCGTGCTCAGATACTTCTTGTTGCTGTCGCAGAGTACGGTCACCACCGTGGCGTCGCCGCCCAGCTCTTCCAGGATCTCGAGCGCCCCCAGGAAGTTCGCTCCCGAGGAGATCCCGACGGCGAAGCCCGCGTGCGCCAGCTTGCGCGCCATCAGAATGGCGTCGCCATCGGAGACCTGCACGATCCGGTCCAGCGCGCTGAGGTCCACGATGGCGGGAATGAACTCGTCCGAGATCCCCTGAATCCGGTGTTGGCCCACCTTGTGCCCCGTGGAGAGCGTCGGCGATTCCAGGGGCTCCAGCGGATGGACGCGCACGCCGGGGCGCCGCGCCTTCAGATAACGGCCCACGCCCATCACGGTGCCGCCCGTGCCGACCCCGGCCACGAACGCATCCGGCTGTTTCCCCGCAGCTTCGAGCTGCATCCAGATCTCGGGCCCGGTGCGGGATTCGTGGGCGCGGACGTTCGCGGGATTGGCGAACTGCTGCGGCAGAAAGGTGCGCGGATCCCGGGCCGCGGCCTCCTCGGCGAGGCGAATGGACCCGAGGAACCCGCCCTGGGCGCGCGACACGGGTACGATGCCCGCGCCAAAGCCTTCAATGAGCGCCACGCGCTCCTGCGACATCCAGTCCGGCATGAAGATGGTCACCGGATGGCCGAGGGCGCGGCCCAGCGCCGCGAACGAGATCCCGGTGTTGCCGCTGGTGGCTTCGAGAATCGTATCGCCGGGTTGAATCGACCCGTCGCGGTACGCCTGCTCGAGGATGTGCAGCGCCATGCGGTCCTTGATGGAGCCGGTCATGTTGAGGGATTCGATCTTGGCGTAGATGCGCCTCGGCCGTCCACGATACGTAAAGTCGAAAGCGGCCAGCGGGGTGTTGCCGATCAGGCGTTCCAGAGCCACGAGCCGCTGGCGGACTTGGGGCAGCATTTGCAGATAGTGTAGCGAGACGCCGCTCCGTCTGCTCCGGGCCGCGGGCGCTCACGGTTCTGAGATACTCAGGCGATGCGAGCCCTCCTGCTGTTGCCGCTGCTCCCGGCGGCCCTGATCGCGCAGCGCCAGTCCTTCGATACCTACACCTACCCCGCGCCCGCCGGATATCAGATGCGCGAGACGGCAAACTTCGTCGAATGGTCGCGCATCAATCAGGAGAAGCGGTATTACTGCCAGATCGGCCTGTACCGGGCGCAGAACTCGGTGGGCACGGCCGCGCAGGATATCGAAGCCGAATGGAAGGCCGCCGTGGCGCGCAGCTTTCAGCCGCGCGGCGAGGCGCAGACCCGGCCCCTGCCTCTGCCGGCGAACCAGGACAGCATCGTCCGGATGGCGGAAACGAAGGACAGCCTGGGAAATCCGGCGGTGACCACGCTGTTTGTCGTACGCTCCGGCGGGCGTTACGCCGGGGTGCTCTTCAATGTCCCGAACGAGGCGGCCTTCAACGCCTGCTATGCGGACGCCATGGCGGTCGCCGGCGGACTCCAGTGGAGCGCTGCGCCCGTTGCGCCCCCGCCCACCGCAACGCCGGCTGGCGCGCCGGCCACGGTCACCGCCGTGCCCGGAACGGTCCAAGGCTCCTGGGAGCGAGTGATCGTTACCCAACCGCCGACGCGCTACAACCCCATCACCCGGATGTGGGAGCACGACTACGCGGGCGCGCTGAACCAGTTCCGCCAGGTCCATCGCTGGCAGTTCGCGGCGAACGGCGAGTACGTGCGCGAACTCGACGCCGAGAGCTTCAACCGTTCCACGCGGAGCCGCGTCATCGAGCGCGGGCGCTACACGGCGGCGGGCGGAGTCATCCAGTTGCGGCCTGCCGACCAGCGCGAAGGCACCGGGCCGCGCGGGCAGGATCCGCCTTTGACGGCGAAGCCGGCGCCCGCGCCGTACGCGGTGCGGTTCTCCCTTGGGGAGCATCCGCAATACAAAGACTCGGCGGGCCTGCAGATCCAGGAGCAGGACGGTTCCTGGACCACGTTCCGGCCGGCGCGGTAGCGCGTCAGCCCAGGGCGACCGTCTGGCCGATTTCCTTCACCGCCACCCGCTCCGGGCGGCTGCGAGCCGCGTTGACAAAGCGCTCGATGGGCTCGCGGTAATGCTCGCGTGAAAGCTCGAAGGTCTGGTGGTGCACCGGCAGGAAGATCTCCGCGCCGGCCTCGTTGCCCATCCGCCAGGCCTGCTCGGGCGTGCAGTGGTAGCGGATCCAGGGATCGTAAGCGCCGATGGGCATGATGGCAAGATCGATCCCCCGCGCGGACTTGAGCTGCCGGAACGCGTGCGTGTCGGCGGTATCGCCGCCGAACAGCACCCGGCGTCCGCCCGCTTCGATGACGTAGCCGTTGTAGCCGCGGTAGGTGTCGGTGCGCATGCGCGCGCCCCAGTGGTTCACCTCGACGGCGCGCACCGAGACGCCGCCCACGCGAGCCTCCTCGTTCCAGCGGAGTTCACGCACCGATGCGTAGCGGGCCGGGCGCAGCAGATCCGCCGTCTGCCACGCGGTGACCACTGCGGTGCCAGAGTTCTCGAGGGCGCGCAGGCTCGGGATGTCGAAGTGATCCATGTGCGCGTGCGAGAGCAGGATCAGGTCGATCTTCGGCAGTGCCGCGAGGTCCAGCGCCGGAGCGGTGCGCCGCTTCAGGCCCAGCGTCACCGGACCGATGGAGAGGCCGCAGCGTTCGCTGAACACCGGATCCGTCAGGATGGTGACGCCGTCCATCTTGAGCAACGCGGTCGAATGACCCAGCCAGGCCGCGTAGACGCCGGAGTCCTTCCACGAATGCCAGTCGGGTTGGTGCGGGGGCGGCGCGATCATGCGGCGCATCTCGCGCGTGTACTGCTGCCAGAACCCGGGAGCAGCGCGATAGATGAGCGCCGCAGCGGTGCCTGTGGCCGCCACGCCCGCGCCGGCCATCCACGCGCGGCGCCGGGCCTTCTCCGAGTGGTGCCCGCTACCAGCCGAACCGCTCTTCGCGCCAGGGATCGCCATGCTTGTGGTATCCGTTCCGCTCCCAGAACCCGTCTTTGTCCTCGGCGAGGAACTCCACGCCCGCGAGCCACTTTGCGCTCTTCCAGGCATACAGCCTCGGAACGATCAGCCGCGCCGGTCCGCCGTGCTCCGGGGTCAGCGCTTCGCCGTCGTGCGCGATCGCCACCAGCGCGTCCTCCGCCAGCAGGTCCTCCACCGGCAGATTCGTCGTCCACCCATAATCATAGCCGTAGGCCAGGGCGAAGCGTGCGTCCGGACGCAGGCCGCCGGCGAGTTCGACGAGCACGCGGGTCGAGACGCCCTCCCAGACGTTCGCGAGCCGCGACCAGCGGGTGACGCAATGAAAGTCCGCATAGACCCGCACCCGCGGCAGTTGCTGGAACTCCTGCCAGGTGAACTCGATGGGCCGGTGCACCAGGCCGAACATGCCGAGCTTCCAGGTCGCGAGGTCGAGGGACGGCGCGCCGGAAGCGTCGAGCACCGGCCATTTCAAGGTCCGCGACTGGCCGGGCGGGATCCGGTTGCCGCGCAGGGTATCGGGACTGACGATCACGCCGTCCGGCGGCGCCGGGGTCCGGTCCGTCTGGGTCTTGGAACTGTCCATGCCGAACATATTGGAGCTCTGCCGCTACTGGCTACAGATGCCGATGATCCTGTTTTAGACTCAGAAGACCCGCCGTGGATTACCTCGCCCGCATCCTGACGGCCCAAGTGTACGATGTCGCCGTCGAATCGCCGCTCGAAGCCGCGCCATCGCTGTCGGCGCGCACCGGCAATCGCGTCCTGCTCAAGCGCGAGGACCTGCAGCCGGTGTTCTCGTTCAAGCTGCGGGGAGCGTACAACCGGATGGCGGGCGCGGACCTCTCATGCGGCGTGGTGGCGGCTTCCGCGGGCAACCATGCTCAGGGCGTGGCGCTGGCGGCGCAGAAGCTGGGGTGCCGGGCGACGATCGTGATGCCGGTAACCACGCCGCGCATCAAGATCGCCGCCGTCCAGGCCCGGGGAGCGGCCGTCATTCTGGAGGGCGAGTCCTACGATGACGCCTACGCGCATGCGCGGACGCTGCCCGGCGAGTTCATCCACCCTTACGACGACCCGGCGATCATCGCGGGGCAGGGAACCATCGGCATGGAGATCCTGCGGCAGCAGCCGCGGGGGCTCGACGCCATCTTCGTGCCGGTGGGCGGCGGCGGGATCATCGCCGGCATCGCGGCGTATGTGAAGAGGCTGGCGCCGGCGATTCGCGTCATCGGCGTGGAGCCGGCGGACGCGGACGCGATGCGGCAGTCACTCGCCGCGGGACGCCGCGTGCGGCTCGACCAGGTGGGCCTGTTCGCCGACGGCGTCGCCGTGAAGGAAGTGGGCGTGGAGACGTTCCGCCTGTGCCGCGAATTCGTCGACGAAGTGGTGGTAGCCGATACCGACGAGATCTGCGCGGCGATCAAGGACGTGTTCGAGGACACGCGGTCCATTCTGGAACCCGCGGGCGCGCTGTCGGTCGCGGGACTGAAATCCTACGCGGCGCGCGCGGGACTGGAAGGCCGCACCCTGGTGGCTATCGCCAGCGGCGCGAACATGAACTTCGACCGCTTGCGGTTCGTCGCCGAGCGCGCGGAACTCGGTGAGCAGCGAGAGGCGGTGTTCGCGGCGACCATCCCGGAGCGCGTCGGAAGCTTCAAGGAGTTCTGCCGCCTGCTCGGTCCGCGCCAGGTGACGGAGTTCAATTATCGTTTTGGCGGCGGCGCCGAGGCGCACGTGTTCGTCGGCGTCCAGGTGGCGAGCCGCGCCGAGGCGGACGCCCTGCTGGCGAGTCTCGAAGGCGCCGGGATCCGGGTGCTGGATCTCTCGCACGACGAAACCGCGAAGCTCCACATCCGGCACCTGGTGGGCGGCCGCGCGCAAGCGCGTAACGAGCGCCTGCTCCGCTTCGAGTTCCCGGAGCGGCCCGGAGCGCTGATGCGGTTCCTGGACCGGATGAGCGCCGGCTGGAACATCTCGCTATTTCATTACCGGAATCACGGCGCGGATTACGGACGCGTACTCGCCGGGATCCAGGTGCCGCCGGGCGAGGATGCGGAGTTCCGGGCGTTTCTTGCGGGGCTCGGGTATCCGTCGGCGGAGGAGTCCGGAAACCCGGCCTATCGGATGTTCCTGGCGTGAGAGGAGCTTGGGTATGACCTACACCGTCATTTTCGAGAAGGGCCCCACGTCCTGGGGAGCATACGTTCCGGATCTTCCCGGCGTCATCACCGTCGGCGACTCCCGGCAGGAAGTGGAGGTCCTCGTTCAGGAGGCCGTCGCCCTGCATCTGGAAGCGCTGCGGGAATCCGGCCAGCCGATCCCCGAACCCGCCAGTTTTGCTGGGAACGTCGAAATTTCGCCGCTCCCCTGAGCGCTCACCCGCGCTTCTTCTTCAGCTCCTTCTCGATCTCTTTCGCCGCTTCCCGATACTCGGGAACCGTCTTCAGATGCTCCACCTCGCGCTTGCAGGCGGCCGTCTGTCCCGTCGCCAGCGACACCTTGGCCAGGAACCAGCACAGGTAGCCGTTGGCCTCGCCGCTCTCGGCCTTCTCCGCGTCTTCGAAGGCCCCCAGCAGATTCCCGACCTGCAGCAGCACGTAGGAGGAAGCCACCCGCACCGCGCTGTTCTTGGGATTGGCTTCCTTCAAGCCGGAAAGCCGCGCCAGCGCCAGGGAATGATTGCCCGCGCGGATGAGGCCGATCGCCTCGTCGAAGATCCGCCGCTCCTCGACCGACAGCGACGTAATGGGCTTGGCCAGCCGGTCGAACTTCAGATCCTCGACACCGAGCGCGCCGTACGCCGGCAGGGTCAGAAACAGGGAAAGAGCGAACGTCGCGAACCGCACTCTACTTGGATCCTCACGCCGCTTCATTGGATGCAGGCTTCTCGAAGGAATAGCTGTAGCTGATCCAGCCCGGCGCGGGCTGCCAGTCCTCATCCACCCGAAGCTCGCGCAGGCCGGCGCGCTCCAGCCTCCGGGTTACCACCTCGCGCGGAATGCCGTGCATTTCCATCCTGGGTTCTTTACGGCGAAACACTTCCCAGTAGATGTTGTTATAACCCCATTCGGCGGCCCGCCCCAGCCGGGACCCGCCCACCGGCCGCGCCGGCAGTTGAAAGTGCACCGCCCCGCCGGGGCGCGTCACGCGGGCGAACTCATCCAGATACGGCCCGATGCGGCCGGGCGGCAGGTGCTGCAGCACGATGAAGGAATAGACCAGGTCGAAGGTGTCCGCGGGGAACTGCGCGAGATCGGGACTTTCGTTCAACACGAAGTCGCAGCCCGGATGCCCGAAGCCCCGCGCCCGCTCGATCATCGACGGCGCTACATCCACGCCCGTTACGCGGTTGAAGCGGCTCGCCATGGCGCGGCTCAGCCGGCCGACCCCGCATCCGAAATCGAGTGCGTGCTCCCGCCGCCGCGGAGCGTCGCCCAGGTGCTCCAGAATGCGCGCCACGTCGGCTACGCCGGTCGCGAAGAACTCCTCGGCGGACCACTTCCGCCCCGTGAGGATCGCGCTGAAGGGGTCCTGTTCCCCGAAGCGGTTCCAATGTGCGGCAAGTTTTCGAAACGACACTTCGAACCTTTCTCCCCGGTTGCAGGCTCTTAGTCTTCCAAGAAAGGAAGACCCATGCTCTGGATCATTCTCAGTATCCTCGGATTGGTGGCCCCCTATAGTCAGGTAGTTCCCTGGGCGCTGGAGAACGGCGTAGACATTCCGCGCTTCTTCGCGGAGGCGTTGAGCAACCGGCCCGGCGCCACGCACGTCTATGATCTCTTTCTCTCCGCGGCCATCTTCTTCGTTTGGGCGTTCCGCGACCCGCGGCGGCCCCGGGGCGGCGTGATGGCGGCGATTCTGGCGGGAACCCTCGCCGTCGGCCTCTGCTTCGGCATGCCGCTCTATTTTTACTTCCGGAGGCCCGATCAGACCGCCTCATGACCCCGGAGGAGCGCCGCCGCGAAACCCAGTGGGTCCTGGAAGCCCAGGCCGGCGACCTCGCCGCGCTGGACCGGCTGCTCACGGCCATCCAGGGGCCTTTGTTCGGCTACCTGCTCCAAATCCTGCGGCGGCGCGATCTGGCCGAAGACGTCCTGCAGGACGTCTTCCTGAGGATCCACCGCAAGCTCGAATGGCTGGAGCAGCCCGAATACTTCCGTACCTGGGTGTGGCGCATCGCCGGGCGCGAAGCGGTGCGCCGCGCGCAACGTGAAAAGCGCTACAGCGGCGAGGACGGACTCGAGAGGCTCACCGCGCCGCCGCGCACTCCCGATCTCGACATCGAGAAATTGCTCGCCGCCGTCTCGCCCGCCAGCCGCGCCGTGCTGGCGCTGCACTATCTCGAAGGGCTGCCCCTCGACGAAGCCGCCCGCATCCTCGGACTCAAAACCGGAACCGCGAAGTCCCGGCTCGCCTACGGGCTCGCCGTGCTCCGGAAGCTACTGTCGCCCGCTCAAGCCAGGAGGTGAACAACCGATGCCGACACTCGATGAAATCCGCCGGGAAGCCGTGGAGCGCGCCGCCGCCGCCGAACGCAACTACAAGCTCGCGTTCTGGGGCGCCATCCTGCTGGAGACGATCTTTTTTGTCGCGTTCCTGCTGCTGGCGGACCTCACGAACCGGAACCATCTCTTGCTGCTGCTCTGCTCGGTGGGGATCTACGGGATCCTGGCGCTGGCGCTGGTGGCGCTCGGCGCGCATGTCAGCCGCTGCACGCTGCGCGTGCTGAAGGCGATCGCCCTGCTCGATCCGGCAAAGCGCGACTGACCCTGTGCTAGGCTCGGAGCTTGCCGACCGCCACGCCAGCGCCGGCCCGGCCGGCTTCCGGATTTTGGCTCCGCCCCCGCCGGCATTGGCTCCGCCGGGCTCTCTTCCAGGTTCATTTGTGGGCGGGCGTGGCGCTCGCCGCCTACGTCCTCCTGATTAGTGTCACTGGCGCCGCGCTCGTGTTCCGCGAGGAGCTGGAGCACGCCGGCTCGCCGCGCCTCACCGGCGCGCCGCTCGCGGATTTCGCCGCCGTCGCCGAGCGCATGCGCGCCGCCTATCCGGACCGGCGGCTCTCGTCGCTGGGCGCCCCCGGCGGCACCGCCGGCGTCTTCAAGGGCTTCCTCGAAAAGAACGGCGAGTTCCTGCCCGTGGCCGCCGACGCCTACACCGGCGAGTTACTGGCGGCGCCGCGCCCGGCGTCGTCCTTCCTACGCTGGCTCCAGCAACTGCACTTCAACCTGCTGGCGGGGCGGACGGGCCGTGTCGTCAACGGCGCCGGGGCCTTGGTGACGCTCGCCCTCGGACTCACCGGCCTGGTGGTCTGGTGGCCCGGAGCCCGCCAGTGGCGGCGCGGTCTGCGGATCGACTTCCGCCGCGGATACCGCCGGATCACCTTCGACCTGCACTCGGCGATCGGCTTCTGGACCATCGGCTTCGTGCTGCTCTGGGCGGCCACTGGAGCCTACTTCGCCTGGCCCGGCGAGTTCCGCCGCGTCGTCAACTGGCTCTCGCCCTTGACCCTGGCCAAGGTCCCCGTCCCGGACGCGAGACAGAAGGGCCGCCACCCAACTCCGGACTTGCGCCGCATGATCGCCGAGGCGCAAGCACGGACTCCCGGCGGCACCCTGCTCAGCGTGACGTTCTCGCTCGACGACGACCGCGCCACGCGCGTGTACATCGCGCGCCAGTTGCCGCTCGACTTCGAGACTTCGGACACCCACTACTTCGATCCGTTCACGGGCCGCTACCTCGGGGTCTTCCAGCGGGGCGTCGCGCATTCCTGGGGCGACCTGGTGATGACGTGGATCTCGCCTCTGCACTTCGGCACCTTCGGCGGCCTGCCCGTCAAGATCGCGTGGATCTTGCTCGGCCTGGCTCCGGCCGTGCTGGCGGTCAGCGGGGTCCTGATGTACTGGAACCGGTATCTGGCGAAGCGTTGGCGTGCCCGTCCCTGAGTTCCGGATTCGGACGCAGCCGCTCACGCCTACCTGCGGACCGCCGCGCGATCCAGCCGGTAGCTGCGCTGCGGCCAGGCCACCCCTTCCGAGTACGCCTCCGCGGTGTGCGCCACCAGCACGCCGTCGATTTCGCGGTGGTCCGAGAACACCAGCCGGATGTTGGCCAGCCAGCTTCGCGCGCCGCGCCCGCGGAACTCATACGTCAGGACGCGGCCGCCGGATCCCAAACCCAGCGTATATCGCCGGCCGTTGCGCCACACGTGGACCGTTTCCGCGTATCCGCCCGCCACCGTGGTCGCTCCGCCATGCCATACGACGGTTTCCGGGGGCCGGGCGTGCCGCAGCAGCAGCAGGGGCTCCTCGAAGGCCGCCTCGGCGAGCGCTGCCTGCTCCGCCGGCCGCATCCCGGATTTCCCGCTCGGCGTAGTCCGTTCCGCCTTGCCGCCGCCCACTTCGATGATTTCGGCGCCCCAACCGGCGTAGTGCATTTCCCGGCGCCATTGGCCGGGGGCGCTCCACTCGCAGACCTCGCGCACGGGCTTCTCCTCGGGCTTCGCGGTGCCCAGGGTCATCTCCCACCGCATCCCCTGGAAGGTGGCGGTTCCGGCGTGGGCGGTCGCCTGCTCCAGCAGTTCTGCGCCGCGGCGGCGGAGTTCAGCGGGCGGATTCGGCTTCGGTTCGGGCCACTCGATGTGATTGGCGGGATCTTGCGAAAAGGTCCGGCGGCAGCCCTCGGAGGCGAAGACGTAGATCCGCCCTTCGTGAACCAGGAAACGGTCCGCGCTGCCGGCGCCCGAAGCGGGGCCCATGCGCGCGCACGCCCCGTCCATTTGAATCTCGAACTGCTCCGGCATGCGGTCGAAGGCGGCGCGATTGGCTTCGGACGCGAACTGGTAGCGGTACCCTTTGCGGTCCCGGGTTAGGGTGGCGGATCCAGCGGTCTCGACGCCGCGGGTGAGGAGTACCGGGTCCAGTCCCCGGAGGGCTGCGGGCCGATCGTCCGCCCATGCGGCGACGGCAAATACAGTCAGACAAAGAGCTTTTTGCATGGATGTGAGCCTTCCTGCAAACAGATGCACCATTCGGCCAGTTTCCTTTATCTGGCGGACATCCACAACCCAGGGAAACCCGCGTCAGGCGGAACGTTCCCACCCACGCGACTCTCCGGCCATGTACCGCAACTGCCCCCTCTGCCAGCGTCAGAGCGCGGAGAGCGCTACGCACGGAGAATCTCAGAAACCGGTCTCCGGAGGCTGACGGGCTCGGGGTAGTCCTTCACAAGGCCAACTCTCAAGACGAACTGGACGGGATCTGTAAGTCCCAGCTCCCCGCCCACCTGATCCGGAAACGGCGGCTCTTCCAGCACCTGCGTCATCGGGTGTATCGCGATCTCGCTCTCTCGCGCCGCCAGCCACATTCGTTCCATCTTTCGTCCGGTCTCGAGCAGCGACGGCAGGGAAGAATCGGGGCTGGTCACCACGAGCCATCCGCCGCAATTCTCGACCTGCTGCCTCACTCGATCGACACCCTGGTCGCGAAACGTCTGGCCGAGGACGTCCGCGCGGTCGAAGAAATGACGGACGTACCAACCGGCGACTCCGGAGATCTCCATCGACTCCTGCGTCAGGCCGTCGCGGCGCGCGCGCGCCTCGCCGTTCGAAAACCGGATCCAATCCGCAAGCTCCGCCGGTGCGCCGTCGCGCCGCGCCTGGACTCGATTGGCCTCGATCGTGGCTCCGGCCAGGTAGCGGCTTTGCGTGGATTCGACGGGAAAGAAATGCACGTGCGCCTTCGCCCACTCACCAGCTCCGGCCCGTCGCACCAGCTCGCGAACCGATTCGTTCGAAAGCGGGCGGCGAAGCTGACCGTTGCGCACCGTGCGCCGCCGGCGAATCCGCTCCAAGTGGTCCCGGCCCGTCTCCGCGGCCGGCGCGAGGCGAACCTGAATCAGATCCTCGTCACGGGGAGTGTTCCCGATCACTTCGAAGTCCGCCTGGTAACTATGGCCGGGCGCGGCAGCGAGCAGGTTCTCGAGAAACGCGCCGATCGACAAAGCCAGCTCCCGGTTCTGCGGATCCACCTGGGGAAGCCACCGCGCCCGGTCCGATCCGATGCGAAGGCCATCGCCGGCAAGGCCCACGGCCCAGGGCTGCGTGTTGTGTCCGCTGGGAGCGAGGGCCGCGTACGTCAAGAGCGAAGCCAGGTTGCGCGGCAGGCTGGTAGGAGGCGAGGAATCCAAGTCTTCCCGCCGCAGTCCGCGCCGCTCGGACCACGCGTAACCGGAGGCGGCAACGCAAGCTGCGCCTCCGGCCGCCAGGAACGCTCGCCGCCGCGTCATCGCACCCTCCGCGTCCGCTGTGGACAGTCGGAGTTTCTCACATTCCGTCTCCCCGCCACCTCGGCGGCAAGCTCGCCTGCGGCGGCACAAATGATGGACACTAACTGCATGCTGTCCCGCCGCCAACTGTTCCTCGTAACCGGCGCCGCCCTCGCCGCGCCCGCGAAGCTGACCAGGAAAGAGCGCGTCGACCGCGCCCTCGCCGGCCAGGATGTCGACCGCCCGCCCTTCAGCTTCTGGCACCATTTCCTCGACGAGAAGGAACCAGCCGAGGTCCACGCCCGCCACACGCTGCGCTTCGCCGAGGCCTACCGCACCGACCTCATCAAGGTGATGAGCGACTATCCGTTCCCCAATCCGGCGGGCCCGTGGTTCGAGGTGAAGTTCACGCCGAATCCCTTCCCCGCGCAACTTGCCGCGCTGGAGAAGATCCGCGCCGCGGCCGGCGCCTACTTCGTCGAGACGATCTTCAACCCGTGGAATGTCGCCGAGAAACTCTCTTCGCCGCAGGCGGTGAAGCAACTGATGGCCGCGCAGCCGCAGAAACTCCTGGACGCCCTGGAGGCCATCGCCCGCAGCGAAGCCGAGCACGCCCGGAAAGCCGTAGCCGCCGGCGCCTCGGGCATCTTCCTCGCGATCGCGAACGCGCAGGCTGGCCTCATGACTCCGGCCGAGTATCAGAAGTTCAGTGAGCCGTTCGACCGCATGGTGCTGGACGCCGTGAAGTCCGCGCCGCTCAACATTCTTCACGCGCATGGCGACAAGGTGTATCTCGACCGGTTCCTGAAGGGCTGGCCGGTTGCCGCGGTGAACTACTCGCAGCACGGCACCGGGATCCCGCTGGCGGATGCGCGTAAGCAGACCAGCGTGGTGCTGATGGGCGGCATCGACGAGCGCGACTATCACAAGGCCGCGCCCGCGGCCGTGAAACAGCAGATTGCCGCCGCGCGGCAGGCCGCCGGCGCGAAGTTTGTGCTGGCCCCGGGCTGTTCGGTCGACAACCATACGCCGGATGCGCAGCTCAAGGTCCTGCCGGGTTTGCTCGGCGCGTGAGGATGCCGCGGAGCACGGGAGTGCGGCTGTTTGTGGCCGCGTTCCTCATCTACAACGTGAACCTGCGCCCGTTCCTTTCGGGCGATACGATGCCGGCGGCGCTGTTGCCCTTCCGCATCGCCGCGGCGGGCCGCCTGGACATGGATCCCTGGGCTGCGGCGCTCCGCGCGCGCTATGGCGTGGGCGCGTACTTCCTCTACGATCGCCACGGGCACTCGTACTCGCTCTATCCGGTGGCGCTGCCGGTGGTGCTTAGCCCGCTGTACTTGCCGCTGCGCTCCGCCGCCGCGTGGCCGCTGGAGGATCTGATCCTGCTGGCGCGCATCGTAGAGAAGCTGGTGGCTTCGCTGCTGGCGGCGGCGAGCGCCGTGGTGCTGTACGCGTTGCTGCTGCGGATCACCGCGGCGCGCCGCGCCCTGCTCCTCGCCGCGATCTACGCCTTCGCCACCAGCACCTGGGCGACCTCCAGCCAGGCGCTGTGGCAGCATACCGGCAGCCAACTGGCGATTGCGCTCAGCCTCTACGGACTGGTGCGGTTTCTCGAAGCGCCGCACCGCGCCGCGTTCGCTTGGCTGGCCGGCGGAAGCGCCGCGCTCTCCGTCGCCATGCGCCCCACCGACGCGCTGTTCTTCGCGCTCTCGTTGCTGGCGTGCGCCGCGTGGGCGCGGCGTCCGGCGCTGCTGGCCGCCTACGTTACCTGCGGCGCGGCCGTGGCCGCGGTGTTGCTGACGTACAACCAGATGGTGTTCGGCGACTTTCGCGGCGGCTACGGCAGCTCCCTCGACGGAGCGTTCGCCGCCGGCCTGGCCGGCGTGCTGGTCAGCCCCGGGCGCGGCCTGTTCGTGTACACGCCGGTGGCGCTGTTCGTCCCGCTCGGCATCCGGCGTTGGGGCGAGCGCCGCGTGCTGTACGCGATTGCGGCGGCGTTCTGCGCAGCGCAGATCCTGGTGATCGCGAAATGGCCGATGTGGTGGGGCGGCGATTGCTTCGGCCCGCGCCTGCTGGCGGACCTGCTGCCGTGCCTGGCGGTGCTGCTCGCGCCCGCGCTCGACGCCCTGGCTCCGCGCCCGGCGTGGCGCGCGGCCTTCGCGGCGGCGGTGGCCGTGTCCGTGGGCGTCCAGGCGATCGGGATCTTCTGCTACCCCCGCGGCCAGGCCACCGAGGACCTGTGGCAATGGAGCCGCTCGCCGATCGTCACCAACGCCCGCGCGGGTGCGGTCACGCGGCCGTACACCGTGGCGTGGGGGTGGGCGGTGGACCTGGTGCACGGGCGTTCGCTGGACACGTCGATCCTGCGGGAACCGATGCGCTGAGAGGCATTAGTTGACTTAGGCAACGGTAGATGGTTGCCAAAGTCAACTATTTCGTCCCAAAAGGGACTATCCTAGGCCATGCCTCGGTCCTTGCCCATCCTGATCGCCGTCGCACTGCTGCTCGCCGGATGCGTCCCCTCCGTGCATCCGCTCTTCACCTCCGCCGACCTCGTTTTCGACCCCGAGCTGATCGGCAAGTGGCGCCTGGACGAGGTCACCTGGGAGTTCACCCGCGCGGGCGATCACTACCGGCTCGTGATGCGCGAGAAGAAAGAGCGCATCAGCTACGTCACGGCCTACCTCCTCGAGCTCGACGGCATCCGCTACCTCGACCTGATCCCCGACAAAGTGCCCGGCAACAGTTTTCAGGCTGGATACCTCGCGCCGTTGCACAGCTTCTACCGGATGTGGCGCACGGGCGACCGTTTCAGGATCGGCGGTCTGGATGCGGAGTGGCTCAAGAAGGCGCTGGAACGCCGGGAGGTATCGATCCCGCACGTCCTCCGCGAGGGCGAGCTGCTGCTGACGGCGCCGACGCCCGAGTTGCAGGCGCTGGTGAAGCGGCTGGCGAACAACAAGGACGCGTTCCCGGGCGGCGGCGACGAGTTCCGCAAGCTGCGGTAAGTCACTCCACCGAAGCGAGGAACTCGCCCACGAGGCGCGCGACTTCGGGCGCCACCGCAGCCTCGGCATGCGGCGCATGTCCCCCGCCGGGCACCACCTCGCAGCGGGCGGCGGGCAGCGCGCGCCGCCCCAAGGCGATTTCGCCCGGTTCCATGCGCGGATCTTTCTCTCCATAGAGGAGCAGCGCCGGCGTGCGGATCCCGGAGAGCCGGGCGCCGTAGAAGAACTCCTCCGGCTGGCGGGCGTGCCGCGCGATTTCCAGCCACACCTCCGAGAAGCGCCGGATCACCTCGCGCCAGTCCGAACCGTGCTCCCGTTCCAGCAACGCCGCGGCGCGCGGTCCGAAGTCGTCGGGGTTGCGCACGCCGGTTTCGAAGAACTCCCGGCTGGAGGGTTTGGCGAAATCGAGGTGGAGCGCCTCGAGCACCAGCGCGCGGCAGCGCGCGGGCTGCCGCAAGGCGCAGATCGCGGCGATAACCGCGCCGTCGGAGTGGCCCCAGAGCACGGCGCGGGGAATCGCCAGGGCGTCCAGCAAGGCGAAGGTTTCGTCCGCGGCCTGCTGGTGGAAGTGCAGGTCCAGCGCCGGCACGCGAGCCGACTGCCCGTAACCGCTGCGGTGGGGGATGAGGATGCGGTAGCGGGGGGCGAGCGCAGGGATCTGCGGGTCGAACGGCATGGCGTCGTGACCCCAGCCGGAATGGAGGAAGACGAGCGGTTCTCCGGATCCTTTTTCGCGATAGAAGATGCGCTGCGGCAGGTCGACGAAAGGCAAGGCGTTTGACGGTAGCAGAACTCGCCCGGCTTTCGCAAGCGGCGATGTATTGGTATACTGAGGTCGTCCTGGCGCTATCGTCTAACGGTTAGGACGGAGCCCTCTCAAGGCTTAAATACGGGTTCGATTCCCGTTAGCGCTACCATAGAATCAATAATTTAGGGCGTTTCTGCTCACGCTTGCTCACGGCGCAGTCCGCGCAAGGGATCGGGAAGGCCGCGCCCTTCCAGGACGTGGGGCGCACTTGAGAGCGCGGTCCGGCGTCAGCCGGATGCGCCCAGCCCCAGCGCGGCGCGCAGTCCCGCGACCAGTTCCGCGCGCTTCTTCGGCCGGATCTCCGCGTTATTCTGCAGCCGCCACAGCACTGCAGGCAGCCTGTCCGCGCCTTGCAGCCCGAGCAGCCCCCAATCCGGCTTGCCCTCCTCGAAGGACACAAGGAACTGCCGGTGCTCGCCGGGCATCCTGCCGACAAGCTGCGCGATGAAGGCTTCACGCGTGGCATAGAGTTCTTCCAGTGTCACGGGCGTCTCCGCCATGACCTCGAAGCCGCGCGCGAATTCCTGCTTCAGGTCGAGGCGCGCCGGCGCCAGCACCTCGGCCATGGGCCGGTTGTGGCTGAGGATGTAGACGACGAAGGCCTGGCGCAGGGCATCGTTGATTCCCTCATTCGCGAGCAGGTCGCGCACATCGAAGAGGTCGCGGGGATGCTGCCGGTCGAGCGCGGCGACAAGCTTGCCGGCGTAGAGGTCCTCGAAGCTGACGACCTGGATTTCGGCGAAGCCGAACTGGTCCTCGACTCTGGGAGACGTGGACCGCCTGGCGGGGTGATAGACACAGCCGCGCAGCACGGGCGTCACCTCGATCTTGATCTCCACGCCGTCCTGTCCGACAAAATGCTTGGTGATGATATCTTCGCCCCTGAGTTTGGCCGAGATCGCCTGCGCGCCGCCGAGCTTGGCTTCGATGCGCTCCCCAATCCGCTTCATTGCCGCGTCGATGTCGGTGAGCGATGCGGGGCGGTCCTTCACCGGCAGGTAGGTCAGGTCTATGTCCACGGAGAGACGCGGCATGTCGCGCACAAAGAGGTTGATCGCCGTGCCGCCCTTCAGGGCGAAGCAGGCCTCTTCTGCGACAAAGGGAATGGTGCGGATGAGCAGCGCGGCCTGCTGCCGGAACTGTTCAGTAGCCGCCATCGAGGTTCCCCGGCACGGTGATGTTGTATTGCGGGTCGAGCCTGCCGCCGCGTACCAGCATGCGCTTGCCTTTTCCAAGGTCGATGCCGGCGCGGTCGAGCTTCTCAAGCCATGCGTGATTATGGCGTTCTGCGAACCAGAAGAGGAGGCGCTTCACCTTGACGCTCTTGCAGTCGGCCAGCAGCGCCTGAAGCCGCTTCGGGCTGAGGTTGCGAAGGCCCTCCATCAGCACGTCGGCCTGATGGAAGGTTTCGCGGTTCGGGACTTCGTCGAGCAATTCGAGGACAGCGCGCTCGGGTGTGGAGAGGGTCAGCGTCCAGGTCGTACTGCCCCAGGGCTGCCGCAGGAGACCAGCACGTTGCAGCGCCTCGCCTGCACCTGCCGCCTGTGCAGAAGGCGGGATTTCACCCAAAGTCTTGAAGAGACGCTTGGCCTTGTGGACTACGAGCGGTGCGCTGACCGGAACCTGCGCGACCCATCGCGGCAGGGTCTGGTTGGCGTAGAGGTGGACTTCACGCGGGCCGCGGGCCGCGAGGTAGTGGCTGAAACCCTGCAATTCAAGGGCGGTCCGCGCGCCGACGGCGACAGGAAGGTGGAGCAAACTTCCGAGTGAAACCACAAGCTGCTGCCACGGCAGTTCGACGGCGGCATCTTCCGGAATGGGCCGTGCATAAACGCTCCGCGCGGGTGACAACAACCATCCGTTCATGACGTACTTGCGCCGGAGCTGGCGCGAGATGCCATGACGTTCCAACCAGCCTGCATCGGCCACCAGCCCTGCCGGGAGGTTCCGCTGTAGCCAGTTTAACTTTCCATAGTGTTGACTACCCATGGTTTACAAAATACACCACGGTCAAACCGTAGGCAAGTTTAAGAACAGTCCACTTTGTAAACGCATGGTTTACAAAGGAGAGTCATAATAGAAAACAGCCTAGCGAGAGACCTCGATGGGCCGTGCCGAAAGTGGATAGTCCGCTCTGCGGCTCCTCTTTACAATGAAGGGGATCAAGGACCGTGACGGCGAGGGGGCAACGGATGAAACCAGGAAGAAGAGTCTTGCCGCTGGCCGCGGTGTTGCACATCGGCGGCATGTTGGCCGGAGCCGCCAACGTGGAATCCATGCTGGGGGTGTGCCGGGCGCGCGCCGCGCGGAGCCTCAAGGTGCCGGCGAGTGCCGTAACCGTCAAGTACGAGGGCCAGCGCAGCGACAAAACCCACGCGGTGAATGGCTCGGCTGACGTGAAGGGGCAGGAGCGCACGTTCCAGTGTTCTTTTGTTCCCAACGGAGCGAAGATCGCCCGGTTCGCCGTCAATCCGGCGGCGGCTCCGGCGGCGGCAGTGGAACCCGCGCGCCGTGAGGGTGAGCGCAAGTTCAACGCCACGGGGAACGTGCCCTGCGCGCAGTATGCCGGGCAGCCCATGGCGCAGTGCAAGTTCGGCGTCTCGCGCGCCGGCAACGGGACGGCCACCGTGGTGGTAACGTGGCCGGACGGGCGCACCCGTGCCATTTTCTTCAAGAATGGCAAGGCGGTCAGCGCCGATACGAGTCAGGCCGACGGGTACAATGTGTTTCGCGCTACCAAACAAGCGGACTTATTCCTGATTACGATCGGCACGGAGCGCTACGAAATCCCCGAGGCGGTGGTGTTCGGCGGTTAAAGGGAGGCCTGCGATGATGGAAGTTCTGAAACTTGGCGCACCGATTCTGCTGGCCGCGGCGCTCGCCGGTTGCCGGACACCGGCCGGCCCGGCCCAGAGCGCGCCGGCGGCGACTCAGGCCCAGCCCGAGGGTCGCGTCCCCTCCCCGCTCGCCGGGACCGAATGGCGCCTGGTGGAGATTCAGTCCATGGACGACGCGACCGGCGTGAAGCGTCCGGCGGAGCGGGGCCAATACACCATGCGGCTGCAGGCGGATGGCAAGGTCACCATGAAGGTGAACTGCAACTCCGCGACGGGCAACTGGTCCGCGCAGCCGGGACCGGAGGGCACGAGCGGCCGGTTCGAATTCGGTCCGCTGGCGGTTACCAGCGCGCTCTGTCCGCCGCCGAGTCTCGACGAGCAGATCACCTCGCAGGCTAAGTTTGTCCGTTCCTACTTGTTGAAGGACGGGCGCCTCCACCTGAGCCTGATGGCCGATGGCGGTATCTACGTCTGGGAGCCGCTGAGCTTGCCCGCCGATCCCGAGCTGGAAGCCGCGATCCTCAAGGCTGCGCCTTCTTACACCAAGGCGGTGGTCGATCAGCCAGGCTCCGCGATGCGTGGGCGCTATGCTTACGCCCGGGTGGACCTGAACGGCGACGGACAGGAGGAGGTGTTCGTGTATCTGCTCGGTTCCATGTTCTGCGGGACCGGCGGCTGCAACCTGATGCTCTTTGTCCGGGACGCCGCGGGCTACCGGTTGTTGAACGATATTGCGATCAGCCGGCCGCCGGTGATCGTGGCCGAGTCCAAGACCGGTGGCTGGAGCGACTTCTGGAGGCTGCAGTCCGGGGGCGGAGCGCCGGCGAGTTTCGTCCACCACACGTTTGACGGCAAGAAGTACACGGCCAGTCAGAAGGTGGACGCCGGAAAGGCCCCCAAGGGCAGGATCGTTCTGGGGGACGACGTGTCGTTCGCCCAGGGCATTCCATTGAACCCCAGGGACTAGCCGGATGCAAGTTCTCGCGGCGTTACTGGTAGGCCGGCCGCTCGTCATCCTGGCGGTGGCGGCTCTTTGGCTGGCGGCCTTTCTGGTGCGGCGTTCCGCGGCGCCGGGATCCGCGCGTTTCCTGTTGCTGGCGGCGCTCGGCTGGGCGGCCTATGCCGGCTGGGAATGGCTGGTGACGGCGCGAACCCCGGAAGCCAACATCCGGGTGGACCTGCTGGTGATCTGGCCGGTGCTGGCGGTCCTCTCCGGCTGGGCGTTGTATCGGGCCTTCCGTTGAATTGGCCGCGCTTCTTTGATTGCCGTTTTTGGCTAGACGCAGCCTTGTCGGATCGCTAGCCTGAGGGATGGCATTGCGGGCAGGGAGTCCCAGGTCCATGCCGGTTCGCAGGCGCGTCTGAAGAAGGAACAAGGAGCATTCATGACAAAGGCGAAAGGTCTGATCGGCGCCGCTGTCTGCCTCGCGGCGGCCGGCTGCTTGTCGGCACAGGAACCGGTCCGGAACATTCAGGACCTCGTGGGCCGGAACCAGAGTAATGGCGACAATCAAATGGCCCAGCGCGGTTTTCGTTTTGTGCGGGTGGAGAACTCGGGATCGAACTCCTACAAGTACTTCCGCGAGGAACGTTCGAACCGCTGTGTCACAGTACACGTCGAGAACAACCGGTATCAGTCGCTGGTGTATGCGTCAGACCTGGACTGCGAACGTCGCGGCCAAGGCGGCGGCGGTGGACGTCAAGCTACCGGCTTGCAGGATCTGGTCGGCGCGCGTGGTCGTGACGGCGAGTTCCAACTCCAGCAGCGCGGCTATGTGATGGATCGTTCTGAAGACCGTGGGAACGCCCGCGTCATGTACTACCGCAAGGGCAATGAGTGCGTCGAGATCGAGGTCTCTGACGGGCGTTATAGCTACCTCAATGACGTCCCCCGCTCGAACTGTCGCGGCGGCAACGTTGGTTCCGGCGGGGGCGGCGGGCGTCCGGCCGCCGGCCTCCAGGACCTGGTCGGCGCGCGTGGTCGTGACGGCGAGTTCCAACTCCAGCAGCGCGGCTATGTGATGGATCGTTCCGAAGACCGGGGGAACGCCCGGGTCATGTACTACCGCAAGGGCAACGAGTGCGTGGAGATCGAAGTCGCTGACGGGCGTTACAGTTACCTCAACGACGTCCCCCGCCGGAACTGTAGCGGCGGTGCTGGGTCCGGGGGCGGGTGGGCCAATGGTGGCAGCAGCATCGGCAATGCTCCCCGGGTGAACGTGGATACCGACGGCCGCGGGGATTTCTCGAGCGATCGGGTGTCTGGACGCGTCACCCGGGGCTTTGTGAATACCACCGGCGACCCGAGCCTTGGGTTCCGCGTGGATGGCCGCGTCGTGACGTTCTATGGCCGGATCGAGCGCGAGATTTCAAATCGCGAGTTCGAGATGCGAATCAATCGGTCATCCGAAGGAAATGTGAACGGCAATGCCACGTTCCGGCTGAACGGCGATCGCAACGAAGTGGAGATGATTTCCGTGTCGGGCACGATGAACGGCCGCTCATTCAGCGGAAACTTCCGCCGCTAGGAACGACTCGAGACAAAAATACGGCGCTGAGGCTCCTTCGCTGGAATCGGATAGCCGAACCTTGGCGCAACACCTATAGTCTTAAAGTCACACGTTCTCTGCCGCAATGGAGCCTGGGCGGCTGACCCGCCCATCTCCGATCTCGAGTCAGCACGCCTTGATGGGAGGATCTTACCTATGAAGCCCTTCGCTGCCCTATCCGCGGTGGCCGCGCTGTTTCTCACGGGCTGCTCGACGTCCGGCCCCACGCAGAAGGCCGCCGCCCCTGCGGCGGCGGTGCAGCCCTGGGGCTACGAACTCACGGCCATCGACCGCTCCGTCAAGCCCGGTGACGACTTCTACCGCTTCGCCGGCGGCTCCTGGATGAAGCAGGCACAGATCCCCAGCGACCGGGTGCGTTGGGGTTCCATGGAGCAGCTGGGCGCCAAGGCGCAAGCCGATGCCAAAACCATCCTTGAAGAACTCGCGGGCAAGCAGCACCCGCAGGGCTCGAACGAGCAGAAGATTTCGGACTTCTATTCCGCCTTCCTGGACACCAAGACCATTAACGAACTGGGCATGAAGCCGTTTCAGGCCGATCTCGACGCCATTGCGGCCCTGAAGACCCACGAAGAAGTGATCGCGCTGGCTGCGAATCCCGATTTCGCTGGCAATCTCCCCATCTTCGCCTACCCGGCTCTGGACGACAAGAATCCCGACCGCTACATCGTCCACATCACGCAGGCGGGACTTGCCCTTCCCAGCCGGGACTATTATCTGGGAACAGACCCCAAGCTCGCCGCGCTTCGCAAGGAGTACAAGGCCCACATCGGTCGCGTTCTCGCTCTGGCCAAGAATAACGACCCTGCGGCACCGCAGACCATTCTCGACCTGGAGTCCAAGATGGCGGCCGCCCACTGGCCGCTGGAGAAGCGGCGCAACCGCGATCTCACGTACAATCTGCGCACCCGTGAGCAACTGCTGAAAGACTATCCGCAGTATCCGTGGGAAGTTCTTCTCAGGACTGCTCGGCTGAACCGGGAGAAGGAGTTCGTCGTGGGGCAGCCGAGCGCCATTGCGGAACTGGCGAAGCTCTACCGCGCCACCCCCGTCACTGCTTGGAAGACTTACCTCACTTATCACTACATCCACTCCCTTGCCGACCTGATGCCTACCGCGATCAGCGACGAGAACTTCGCTTTCCACGGCAAGATCCTCAACGGCACACAAGTCAAGCCGGAACGCTGGAAAACGGCCATCGGGAGCCTGAACGGGCCGCAAGGCGAGGCGCCACTGGCAGAATCCCTCGGCCAGATTTACGTTAAGAAGTACTTCACGCCCGAAGCCAAGGCGCAGATCACGGCGCTCGTCCACAATTTGTTGGATACCTACCAGGAACGGATCAGGCAATCGGAATGGATGTCGCCGGCGACGCGTGAACTGGCGATCCGCAAGGCCCAGAAAGTCCTGATCAAGGTGGGCTATCCCGACAAGTGGCGGGATGTTTCGAAGATCGAAATCAAGCCAAGGGAGGCGTTCGGCAACTACGCCCGCATCAGTAGGTGGAGGTGGGACGATCTGGTCGGCCGCCTCGGCAAGCCGACGGACCACATGGAGTGGGGCATGGCCCCCCAAACCGTCAACGCCTACTACAACCCTAATTTCAACGAGATCGTCTTCCCGGCGGCTATCCTCCAGCCGCCTGCCTTTGACCCCCAGGCCGACGTGGCCGTCAATTACGGCGGAATCGGAGCGGTGATTGGCCACGAAATGGGCCATGGGTACGACGACCAGGGCGCCAAGTCGGACGAGAACGGAATCCTTCGCTCCTGGTGGCAGAAGGAAGACGAGCAACGATTCAAAGTCCTGACGAAGCGGCTCTCGGCGCAGTATTCCCTGTTTACTCCACTGCCCAATCTGCACGTCAACGGCGATTTCACGTCCGGTGAGAACATCGGCGATCTGGGCGGCGTCGCAGTTGCCTTCGCGGCCTACAGGAAGTCGCTCAACGGCAAGGCGGCCCCGGTGCAGAACGGTTTCAGCGGCGATCAGCGATTCTTCCTGGGCTGGGCCCAGATGTGGCGCTCCATCGCCAGGGATGAGTTCATCCGTTTGGTCACGACTTCGGACGTGCATTCGCCGGACGAATTCCGTGTCAATGGCGTTGTGCGCAACCTGGACGCCTGGTACGAGGCTTTCACGATCCAGCCGACGGATAAGCTCTACCTGAAGCCGGAAGACCGGGTTCGCATTTGGTAGGTCACCTTGACTCTGATCGCATGGCGAGGATTCAGCGCGCGGACCCTCCTCATGCTGTACGGCGCGCTAGAGGCTAGAAGCTGGTTTCGGGCGTTGCGCGCCACTGACGTCTGATCAAACTCAGGGGTCGAAACCGGCCCGCAGCCACATGGCGGTCCGGAAGCTCTGGGCAGAGGAGAATGCATGAACTTAGTGGTGTTCCTGATCATTGGAGTGCTTGCGGGCTGGCTGGCCGGCCAGTTGATGAAGGGCGGCGGCTACGGGTTGATCGGCGACCTCGTGCTGGGCGTCATTGGGGCATACGTGGGCGGCTGGGTGCTATGACTGGTCGGGGTAACGGCCGGAGGCTTCATCGGCAGCCTGGTCGCGGCCACGCTGGGCGCGGTCCTGCTGGTGTTTCTCACCCGGCTCATCAAAAAAGCCTGAGGCGGGCTATCCGAAAACGGCATGATGGGGCGGATTCTGCGAAAAGCGGATATCGAACCCGCAATCCGGATGTTAGGGTCGAAAGGCTGAGAATCCAGAAGGTCACGACTACGCAAGGGCGTGATTCGCGCAGACGGTTCTCAGGGTAAGGCGACAATAAGGAGTGAGTTTCGCATGAAAAAAATTCAGATTGTAGCAGCCGCGCTGGTATTCGGCGCGGTGACGCCCAGTATGCTGGCCGATACCTGGAACAAGCGGACCAAGGTCACGTTCAGCGCACCCTTCCAGATCCCCGCGCCGAACAGTTCGGCCGGCGTGGTGTCCCTGGCGCCCGGGACCTACGTGTTCAAACTCGTGGACTCGTCCTCGGACCGCCACATCGTGCAGGTGCTGAACGAGCGCGAGAACAAGGTGTATTCGACGATTCTGGCGATTCCGGACTACCGGCTGAACGCGACCAGCAAGACGGTCATGTACTTCACGGAGCGGAAAGCCGGCGCGCCGATGGCGATCAAGAGCTGGTTTTATCCCGGCGACAATTTCGGTCAGCGTTTCGTGTACCCCAAGGTGAAGGCCATGGAGATCGCCGCGGCCATCAACCAGCCCGTGCCCTCGCACTCGGTGGAAGTCATCGAGCGGACGAAGTACGTCCAGGTGCCGGTGTACATCGTGACCCCGGCGAAGCAGGAAACGAAGTACGAAGCGAAGGCCTTCGACACGCACGACGCGAAGGACTCCGCCGGTGAGGATGGCGAAGCGGTGAAGCAACCCGCGGCGGCCGCGGAGCAGTCGAGCAGCGCTCCGGCGGAGACCCTGCCGAAGACCGCGTCGCCGGTGCCGTTCTTCGGCGTGCTCGGGGTGCTGCTGCTGGCGGCTTCGTGGCTGATCCGCCGCGTTTCGGCCCAGTTAAGCTAGGCTCCCTCCAGGGGCAAGGGAGGACGCTCGTCGCGGGGCGCCTCCCTTGTTTTTTGGTGTTTAGGCTGGAAGAGGACGGATGCGTGTCAGAATTCCACCCGCTCCGGCGGCCCGGCTTCGCGCCGGCCTCCGCATCGCGCGGTATCTGAGCCTGGCCTCCGGCGCGGTGCTCGCCGGCTGGCCGCTCTACGTGACCGCCGAGTCGGCGTTTGCGCAGTGGTCGGGAGAAAGGGTTTTGGCCCAGCAGCGCCAGGTTTCCCGCAATCCGGTCTCCACGAACGCTCGCGAGACCATCGTCACCCCGCGCGCCCCAGTGCCTGCCGGAGCGCACCCGCGCAAGCACGGCAGTGTGCTCGGCAGGTTCGAAATCCCCCGGCTGCAGCTTTCCTACATCCTGCTCGAAGGCACCGACGACCGGACGCTGGACCGGAGCATCGGGCACATTGAAGGCACGGGTTTGCCCGGCCAGACCGGCAACATCGGCATTGCCGGACACCGCAATACGCACTTTCGCAAGTTGGAGTGGATCCGGCGGGGCGACGAGATTCTGCTGCGCGGTCCGGACAGAGTCGACCGCTATGAGGTGGAATGGGTGCGCCTCTTCGATCCGAACGGTCTTGAGGTGCTCGACCCTCAACATGGTCCGGCGATCACTTTGGTGACCTGTTTTCCTTTTGAGTACGTGGGCGCGGCGCCCCTGCGCTTCGTGGTCCGCGCGCTGCCCGACGCCGAAACGAAGGCGCGGCTGGACGCCGCCGCCAAAGCAGATTAGGTATCCATGCAACCTTCCCCCGCAACGCTCGGCCTGCTCGGATTGGTCGGAATGTTCGGAATGCCCGGCGCCGGCCTGGCCCAGACGGCTCCGCCCAAGCCGCTTCCCGCCGACGACACGCACCTGATCTCCATCGATGTGCGCCGGGTTGTCCTCTACGCCACGGTGCGCGAGGGCAAGGCGCGGTTTGTCGGCGACCTGGAGAAGCAACACTTCACGATCCTGGAGGATGGGGTGCCGCAGCCGATCCTCAGCTTCGGCCGGGAGGACGTTCCGGTGGCCGTCGGACTTCTGGTGGACAACAGCGGCAGCATGATGAACAAGCGGGATCAGGTGGTGGCCGCCGCCAAGGCGTTCGTCGGCGCCAGCAACCGGAACGACGAAATGTTCGTGCTCCACTTCAACGAGCAACTGACCTGGGGGCTGCCCGCGGACACCGCCTTCACCGGCGACCGGAACCTCCTCGGCGAGGCGCTGGACAAGATGAACCTGGACGGGAAGACGGCGCTCTACGACGCGATCCATGAAGGGCTGGCGCGGCTCGAAACCTCGAAGCTCACGAAGAAGGCCCTGATCGTCATCAGTGACGGCGGCGACAACTTCAGCAAGAAAAAGAGCGCCGACGTGGTCCGCGCGGCCGACCTCTCGGGCGCGCTTTTTTACGCGATCGGCATCTACGATCCCATGGATGGTGATGCCGACCCCGCGGTGCTGAAGCGGCTGGCGCAGAGCACCGGGGGCGAGGCCTACTTTCCGAAAGACCTGGCGGAAGTGACGCCGCTCTGCGAGTCCATCGCGCGGGATCTGCGGAATCAGTATCTGCTCTCGTACGCTCCGCCCGAGAAGTCCGCCAAGGGCGACTACCGCCGCGTGCAGTTGAAGGTGAAGGATCCGCAGAAGCGGCAGTTGATCGTGCGCACGCGCACCGGATACTACACGAAGCCGGCGCCTAAACCCCCGGCGGCCAGACCCGAGGTGAAGCGATGATGAGCAGGCGGCAGCACCTGCTGGCGCTGGGCGGCGCGGCGGCGGCCGGCGCCGCCGCCCCCACGGATTTCTCGAAGTACACCGACGCGCAGAAGGAAGTCTTCCTTGCGAGCGCGCGCGTGGTGTCGGCCCGGGAGGTCGGGCACGGCGTCACCAGGCCTGTGCGCGTCGAGATGGAACTGGGCGGCGTGCGGCACTCGGCCAAGATCCAGACGGTGGAAAAAGACCTGCCCGATTTCTTCCCCGAGAACGGACCGCCGGTGCCGATGCGCGACTCGTGGCGCTTCAATATCGCCGCCTACCGCCTGGACCGCCTGCTCGGCCTGAACATGGTGGTGGTGGTAGTGCCGCGGCGCTACCAGGGCAAGCCGGCCGCCTTCTCCTGGTGGGCCGACGACGTGATGTTCGAAGAGATCGACCGGCTCAACGCGGAGAAGCCGCCGCCGGATCCGGAGGACTTCGAACGGCAACGCGCGCTGGGCTGCGTGTTCGACGAACTTATCATCAACATCGACCGCAACCTGAGCAACCTGCTGATCACCAAGTCCTGGCGGCTGGTGCTGATCGATCATTCCCGCACGTTTACGCCGTACCCGGGGATCCGCAACCGGGCCAAGCTGACGCGTTGCAGCCGCACGCTGTTCGAGAAGATGAAGGCGCTCGACGCCGCCGTGGTGACGCGCGCCGTAGGTCCGCACCTGACGCCCGCGGAGGTCCGCGCCCTGTTCGGCCGGCGCGACCGGATCGTCGAGCACTTCGCACGGGAGGCCCAGGCGAAAGGTGAGTCGCAAGTCTTCTTCGCCTGAGGGCGGGCCGTCCCGGCGGGCGCTGCTGGCCATGGCGGGCGCGGCGCTGCGCCCCGCCCGCGCCCAGGAATTGCGACGCCTGACGCCGCGGCCGGCCGCGCCGCGCGACCCCGCGCTCACCGCTTTCCTGGAGCGGTTGGGGAACATCGCCAGCCGCCGCGACCACCGGGCGTTGCTGGCTCTCATGGCGGCGGACTTCCGCGTGGAATTCGATGCCGGCAAGGGGCCGGCCGCGTTTCGCGCTTATTGGAAGCCGGAGTCGCCGGGCAGTCCGGTCTGGGAGGTCCTCGCCCGGCTGCTGGAACTCGGCGGCGATCTGTACTCCGAGCAGCTTTTTGCGGCCCCGTACATTTTCGTGCATTTCCCGATCGATCTGGACCTGCTGGGGCACGTGGTCGCGACGCGTCCGGACGCGCCGGTGCGGGCGGAACCCGCGGTCCAGGCGCCGAAGATCGGCGAGCTGGACCACGCGATTGTCGCGCTGCGGCAGCCGCTACGGCCGCCCGTGCGGCACCGCGCCGCGGAGTTTCTGGAAGTCCAGCACCCGGAAGCGGGACGCGGTTGGGTAGCGGCGGCGGATGTTTACTCTCCTGCCGCGCACCGCATGTTCCTGGAAAAGGAGCGTTCGCAGTGGCGCTGGATCAGCCTGGCGGCGGCGACACTCGGTGAGCCGCCGGACCTGATCCGGATGCGCAAAGCCGGGGTGAGTCTTTGAGGCTCAGCCGGCGGAACCTGCTAGGGGGCGCGGCGACGCTGGCCGCCACGACGCCGGTGCGCGCCGACTGGCCGCAAGTGTCCCGGGTGGTGGCGGTGGGGGATGTCCACGGGGATAAGGACGCCCTCGCCGCCGTGCTGCGCATGGCCGGGCTGGTGGATGGCAACGAGCGGTGGACGGGCGGCGCGGCCCACCTGGTGCAGGTGGGCGATGTGCCGTCGCGCGGTCCCCAGACGCGGCGGGCGCTGGATCTGCTGATGCGTCTGGAGCAGGAGGCCGCCGCCGCGGGCGGACGGGTCCACGCGCTGATCGGCAACCACGACGCCGGCGCGATCTATGGGGACCTGCGCAGCGTTCTGCCGGAAGAGTACGGTGAATTCCGCGAGGCCGGCTCCGCCGCTGCGCTGGAGCAGGCCTGGCGGGAGGAGGCGCGCGCGCTGCAGCGCGCGGGCCGCTATCCCGCGGATGCGGCCGAACAGGAGAAACGGCGGCGCGCCTGGCTGGAGAGCCGCCCGCCGGGTTTCGTGGAACACCGCCGGGCGTTCGCCCCGTCCGGCCCCTACGGCTCCTGGATCCGGCGCCATAACGCGGTGGTGCGCATCGGGCGGACGCTCTTCCTCCACGGGGGCATCTCGCCCGAGTATGTGCGGCGCACCCGCGACGAACTGAACGACACCATCCGGCGCGAACTCGCCGAGCCGGAGCGGCTGCTGCCGGGCACGGCGAGCGCCATTGCCGGACCGCTGTGGTACCGGGGGTTCGCCGAGGCCGAGCCGCCCAGCCTGCGGGATCACGTCGCGGAGGTCCTCTCGCGGCACGGCGTCGACCGCATCGTCATCGGCCACACCGTCACGCGCTGCGCCATCGTTCCGCGGTTCGGCAGCCGCGTGGTCAATGTCGACCTCGGCCTCTCCCGGTTCTACGGACGGCCGCCCGCCTGCCTGGTGCTCGAAGGCGGCGCCGCCTTCGTCCTGCACAACGGCGCGCGCGTGGCGCTGCCGGGGCCCGGGCGGGCCGACTTCCTCGCCTACGCCGCCGCGGTGGCGGCAGCGGATCCGGACGCCGCCGCCGGCGACCGCTTGCGCCGGCAGGCGGACGCGAACGAGCGGCTATAGTGGAGTACCCAAGGCCATGACCTTCACCCAAAAAGTGCTGACCGGGCTGGTGGCGGGCGTGGCCTGCGGCGTGTTCTTCGGGGAGCGGGTGAAGCCGCTCGAGGCGTTCGCCAACGGCTACGTGAAGCTGCTGCAGATGACGGTGCTGCCTTACGTGGTGCTATCCATCACCAGCAGCCTCGGGTCCCTGGACGCCGCCCAGGCGCGCCGGCTCGGCCTGCGGGTGGGCGCGGTGATCGCGGGGCTCTGGGGCGTGGCCATCGGCTTCGCCCTGCTGATCCCGTTGAGCTTTCCGGCATCGGAGAACGCTTCGTTCTTCAGCACGGCGCAGGTGCAGCCGCGCCCGCCTTTCAACTTCGTCGACCTGTACATCCCGTCGAACCCGTTCCATTCGCTGGCGAACAACGTCGTCCCCGCCATTGTGCTGTTCTCGGTGATCCTGGGCGTCTCGCTGATGAACGTGCCGCGCAAGCCGCAACTGCTCGAAGTGCTGCGCGCGGCCACCGAGACGATTTCGCGGGCCACGAAGTTTATTGTCCGCCTCACGCCGTACGGGATCTTCGCGATCGCCGCGCATGCTTCCGGCACGCTCTCGCTCGACCAGTTGGGGCGGATCCAGATCTACCTGATCGCCTACATCGCGGTCGCGCTGCTGCTGGCCCTCTGGGTGTTGCCCGGCCTGGTCGCCGCGCTGACGCCGGTGCCGGTACGCGAGATCTTCGCCGCCAACCGCAACGCGCTGGTGACGGCTTTTGTCGCGGCCGACGTCTTCATCATCCTGCCGTCGCTGATGGACAGTTGTGTCGAACTGCTGCGGCGCAACGGCGCCGCCGAAGGCGACCAGGCCGAGGTGCCGGAAGTCATCATTCCGGCCTCGTTCAATTTCCCGCACAGCGGCAAGCTGCTCTCGCTGTCGTTTATCCTTTTCGCCGCGTGGTTCGCGGACGCCGCGCTCGGCTGGGCGGAGTATCCCCAACTGGCCGGCGCCGGGCTGCTGAGCATCTTCGGCAGCCTCAACTCGGCGGTTCCCTTCCTGCTGGACCTGTTTCGCATTCCCGCCGACACCTTCCAGTTGTACCTGGCCACCGGCGTGTTGAACGCGCGCTTCGGTTCGCTGCTGGCGGCCGTGCACCTGATCTCGGTGGCGTTGCTCGGCGCGGCGGCGCTGGCCGGCACCCTGCGCTTTAACAAGGCGCGGGTGATGCGCTACCTGGCGATTACGGCGGTCCTCACCGCGGGAACGATCGGCGGCCTGCGCTTCACCTTCGCGACGGTGCTCAATACGCGCTTCGACGGCGCGGCCGTCCTGTCGCGGATGACCCCCTTGACCGGACACCCGGAGGCGGTGGTGGTCCAGGACCGGCCGCCGGCGGCCCCTGGGCGGGTTTACGACCGGATCCTCGCCCGGCGGATTCTCCGGGTGGGTGTTTTCCCGGAGCGCATGCCGTTCGCGTTCCGGAACCCCCAGGGCCACCTGGTTGGTTTCGAGATCGAGGCCGCGCACCAGCTGGCGCGGGACCTTGGCGTGGCGCCGCGCTTTGTCGAACTCACGGTGGACACGTACGCCGCGGCCCTGGCGGACGGTTCCTGCGACATCGTGATGTCGGGGGTCCCCGTCACCCCCCTGCGGGCCGGCCAGGCTCTGTTTTCCCGGTCGTATCTCGATCAGATTCTCGGTTTCGCCGTCCAGGACTACCGCCGCGAAGAGTTCGCCACCTGGCAGCAGGTGCGCGAGGCGGGCAGGCTGCGCATCGCGGCCCTGAACCTGCCGCATTACCTGGGCATTCTCCGGACCTTGTTGCCGGAGGCGGACCTGGTGCCGGTGGCGATCGACCGCCAGAAACTCGATCCCACCGAAGGGTTCGACGCATATGCGCTGCCGGCCGAGGTGGGGGCCGTGCGCACGCTGCTGCACCCGCAATACTCGATCGTCGTTCCCGCCGGCGCGCTGGTGAAGATCCCCACCGCCTACGCCGTCGCGGAACGCGATGAGCACTGGGCGTCCGTGGTGAACGCCTGGATCGAGGTGTCGGTGAAGGACGGCACGTTCGAGCGCCTGCACGCGCATTGGGTGCTGGGACAGTCCGCGCAGCCGCGGGTTCGCCGGATGTCCCTCCTGGATTACCTGCGCCGGCCGTGACCGCTGCCGAAACCGGATAGACGAGTACGGGCTTTTGCGTGAGTCTAAGGACATGCTCCTGCGCAATGTCTCCCTGGGCCTAATGGCCGTCCTCGCGCTCGCGGTTGCCGGCTGCGGTTCCAAGACCACGGAAACCAAGTCGGCGGAGAGCAAGCCTGCCGCGCCGGCGGAAGCTCCCACCGCTCCCACCCATGTGGTGGCGGGCGAAGTCCGGACGGTCGATCCCTCCGGCAAGCGGCTGACGGTCGCGACTCCGGACGGCAAGCAGCACGAAATTCAGATCGAAGACCATACCTCTACGCAGTCCTTGAAGCACGGCGCCGAGGAGATGGGCAAAGGTGCGGCAGAGCTGGCGAAAGCGTCCGGCGACAAGCTGAAGCAGGGCGCCCAGGTGGTGGTGCGCTACAGCGAGAAGGAAGGGCGTCTCATCGGCCACGAAGTGCACCACGCGGCGGACGTCACCGTCCAGAAGACAGAAGTGGTGGTGCAGAAGGTAGAGGACGGCGGCCGCAAGGTGGTGGTGAAGACCAAGGACGGCGCCGAGCAGGTCTATGAGGTGAGCAAGAAGACCACCCTGGCCGCGGGAGACAAGATCGTCGAGGTGGGAGAGGCGGCGGGCCAGAAGATGGAACAAGGCGCCAAGGCCACTATCCACTGGACGGAAGACGCTGGCCGCAAGATCGCACACCTGTTCCACAAGTAAGGGTGTCAAGCACCCGCACGCCGGCGGCTCGGGGCGCTGCCGGGTGGCCCTTGGGGCGACCCGGCGACACGCCCTCCTGCGATTATCGACGCTTCGCAGTATCCGACGGGCGTTCGCCGAAACGCTCGAAGTAGTAGCTCGAGAACCGGCCTAAGTGATTGAATCCGTGTCGCAGAGCGATCTCCGTAACGGTTTCCGTTCGCCCGGGCTTCAGGAGTTCCTCGCGGACCTTGGCGAGCCGCAGATGGCGGAGGTAGCGCATCGGCGACTCACCGCGGTGCTTGCGGAAACCGTCATTGAGGGTTCGCGCACTGACGCCAAGGTCGGTGGCCATTGCGCCGGCGTCCACCGGTTCGGCCACCCGGCGGTGCATCCACTCCTCGGCAAGTTGCACATAACGGGGGGCTTTGGTCCGGGACTGGCCGCGACCGGTTTCGGCATCGAGGATCGCCCTTACCAGCACCGTTTGCAGGATCTCGCCGACGGGCTCTTCGATCGGCCGGCCCCCGCGCAGGATGCGCTCGGCCTGCCGGACACACTCGAACAGGAGTTGGGCGGCTGGAGAATCCGGCGCGAGGTTCAGGCAGCTCGCGGCCCCCGCACTTTCCTGCAGCCGGTTGCCCGGGATCCACAGGCACAGGACGCTGCCCCGTTCGGGGGCGGTCAGCACGAGATCGGTCGCTGCGGCGCGGAAGTCCAACTGCCGGCTCGCGATCTCACGGGAATCCGCCCCAGCCTCGATGCGAATCGAGCCGGATAGCGCCGCTGTGAGGAAGAACCCGGAATCCCGCAGCCGCGGCACGCGGAGCCGGCATCGCGGACCGACCTCGATTCGGAATGCCGCGAGAGGTCCGACCGGAATGCTCGAAGCCACTTCTTCGAGGGCTCGCGTTCGCCGGGGTATTAGCGGAACAAATGAGGGAATCAAGGAGCACTCCGGCCAATGATTTTCGGCTCAGGGACGCCTCGTAATCTCGTCCCAGTCCAGTCTCCCCGAATTCCGGAATCCGGGCCGGCCGATTCCTTGGCCCGGCGTAACCAACCCTGGGCGTTCCGTCACATCGCGACATAAAGAGTTCGTTTTGATAGGCTTGAGAGCACTTGTCCGGTTCCGGCGAGAAACTTTGCGAATTTCGTACATATAATGGCTGGCTGCGGGCATCGTAAGCCAAAAGTTGTGCGGCGGTTTTTTCTCAGCGCGTGTGCGATCGGTCTCCTGGCGGCCCCGGCCTCCGCGAAAGGGGTGCGGGTTTTCGCGCAACACCACGTTTCGGTGGCGGAGGGACTATCCCAGAGCCATGTGACCGCGATTGTGCAGGACGGACAAGGCTTTGTCTGGATCGGCACGGCCGTCGGCCTGAACCGCTTCGACGGATATTCGTTCAGTGTGTATGGCAACTCGGGGCGCCCGGGTGGCCTGAGCGATCCGGCGATCTATGACCTCCACCGGGATGCCCGCGGCCATCTATGGGCCGCCACCGGGAAGGGGCTCGACCGCTACGACCGGGCGACCGACTCGTTCCAAACCGTGCTGGGCGGCCGCGGCCGGGTGCGGGCGGTTACCTCGGACCCGGAAGGGAAGGTCTATGCGGCCGTGAGGCGCGAGGTGGTGGTGCGCATCGACCCGGACAAAGGGGTCGTGCGTGAGTACGAACTGCCGGCGGCGACTCGAACCGAGGTGACGGCGCTGCGGGCGATCGACGCGCGAACGCTGCTGGTGCTGGTTCGCGACCCAGCCGGTCAAGTTTCGAACTGGCGGTTTGCGGTGTTCACGTTGGATACGGCCACCGGCCGGACGCAGCAACTGGTTGGCCCGGCGCCCGACCATGACCCCACGCCGCCGGACGAGCGCGACCTGACGTTGGTCCCGGCGGGCGGCGGCGCCTGGTGGCTGGGAGCCCCCGGTAATCAAGTGTTCCTGGTGGACGTGCGGGAGCGCCGCTTGCGGCGCGTACCGTATGAAGCCGGGCTCTCCCCCGGGGATGTCGTAAGCCACGTGATCGAGGGGCGGGGAGGCGCGGCCTGGCTGTTGCCATCGCTGGTCCGGCCCGGGAAGCCGGGAGCGGACAATGCGATTTACCGGCTGGAACAGGGCAAGGTGGCGTCCGGCGGCCGGCTTCGCCGGGCGGGCGGATGCGACTTTGACCGCAATCAGGCGATTGCCTCGCTGGTGGACCGAACGAACTTGTTGTGGACCGGGCTGGCGGGGGCCGGGGTCTGCATCGCGGATCTAGACTCGGGTGTCTTCTCGCATCTCCACGAGTCCTCGTCCGGACTGCAACTGACCAACAACTTCGTGCGGGCGGTCTGGAAGACCGGGGATGGCGGCATATGGGTGGGCACCCGCGCGGGCCTCGACTACCTCGATCGCGACGGCGGACGCGCGGAACGATTCCGGCACGACGGCCGCGACCCGCAGAGTCTGTCGGAAAGCGAGATTCGTTCGCTGCTGGTTTCCCGCGACGGCAGCTTGTGGGTTGGCACCCAATCGGCGGGGGTGAACCGGCGCCGCCGGGCTGGGCGCGGGTTCGAGAGATTGCTGACGGCGGATGCGGGAGCCGGCGCTCCGGTGAGCACCGGTGTGGCGTCCTTGCTCGAGGACCGCCGCGGGAACATTTGGGCCGCGACCTCCCGTGGTTTGGGCCGCCTTGCGCCGGGTGCCCGGGAGTTCACGCTGTACCAGCCGGTTCCGGGGGACCCCCAATCCGCAGCGAACTGGGAACTTACGGCGCTTTTCGAAGACCGCGCCGGAAGGCTGTGGCTGGGGACGGGAACACACGGGCTCCTGCTGGTGGACCCGGCGACCGGCCGCATGGATCCGGTGGCACTGCCGGGATTTGCCGGGCTGAACGTGCTGTCGCTTACCGAGGACCCGGTGTTTCCCGGAGTCCTCTGGATCGCCACGCTGCAGCAGGGCCTCGTGCGGTTCGACACCTCCCGGCAGGATGTTGCGCAGTATGCGAGCGCCAACTCGCTGCTGCCGAGCGACACGGTGTACGTCGTGGTCGCCGGAGGGGACGAGGCACTTTGGGCCGGCACGAACCGCGGTCTGGTGCGCATCGCCGCGCGCAGCCGGGAACTGCGGCTGTTCGGTACGGACCAGGGCCTGCAGTCGATGGAGTTCAACACGCGCGCGGGATTTCGCGCGGCCGATGGGGAGATCCTGTTGGGCGGGGTCGGTGGGGTGAATGCATTCTATCCGCGGGCGATCGCGCAGAACGTGTGGCCCGCCGCTCCGGTGATCACCCGTGTTCAAGTGCGGGATGGGGAGTCCGAAGACAAGCCCGGGCTGGGCCGCGCCGTGTTTCGGAACGACGGATCGCCGGCCGAGGGCCGGTTGGGTGCCTCGACGCGCGAGATCGCTTTCCACTTTGTCGGGATCCATTTTGCCGACCCGGAGCGCAACCGCTACCGGGTGCGTCTGGACGGCTTCGATGGAGAGTGGCGGGACCTCGGCGCGCAGCGGGTTCACAGCTATACAAATCTGCCGCCCGGGCCGTACCGGTTTCGGGTGCAGGCCGCGTCGAGCCGCGGCATCTGGAGCGAAGACGAAGCCTCCTACCAGTTCACGATCGCCAAGCCGTTCTACCAGAGTGCGTGGTTCCTGTTCGGGCTGCCCGCGGCGCTGGCGGCGCTGGTGTTCGCGATCCAGCGCTGGCGGCTGCGCAATCTGGAGCACGCCCGGCGCCGGCTGGAGCAGACCGTGCAGCAGCGGACCGGGGAACTTTCCGAGGCGGTTGCGGTGATCCGGTCGCAGGCCGAGCAACTGCGGGAGGCCGACGAACTCAAGTCGCGATTCCTGGCGAATATTTCGCACGATTTCCGGACGCCGCTGTCCATTACCCTCGGCACGCTGCACCAGATCGCCGCCGGGGAGCACGGTCCGGTGCCCGAAGAGATGGCCGGGGAGATCCGCAGCCTGATGCGGAACGAGCGCCGCCTGCTCTGGATGGTGAACCAGTTGATGGCGGTGGCGCGCCTGGATTCCGGCGCGTTGCGCTTGCGGCTCGCCGGGCACGACCTGGCGGACATCGCCCGCTACGTGGTCGCGGCTTTCCGTCCGGTGGCGCGGCAACGCCGCATCGAACTGCAGTGTGAGTGCGGGGGCAAACTGCCGCTGGTGTGCGACCGCGAGTGGCTGGAGCAGGCCCTTACGAACGTGGTGCTGAACGCGCTGAAATTCACGCCGGCGGGCGGGTCCGTGACGGTGCGTGCCGCGGCCGAGGCCGAGGGATTGCTGGTGTCGGTGTCGGACACGGGCCCCGGGATTGCGCGGGAGGAGCAGAGCCGCATTTTCGACCGGTTCTACCGCACGCCGGCGAGCGCATCCCTGGACGCTTCCGGCGCCGGCGTGGGCCTGTCGCTGGCGAAGGAGATCGTTTCGCTGCACCATGGCACGATCGAAGTGGCCAGTGAACCGGGGGCGGGCGCGACGTTCCACATCCGGCTGCGGGCCGGCTCCGGCCACTTCAGCGCAGAGGAATTGCGGCACGCGCCGGACGGCGGTCCGCGCGCGGAAACGCTGGCGGACGTGGCCGAGGACCTGGCCGGGGAGTATCAGCCGGCGGAGGCGGCCGGGACGAAGAAGCCGGCGGTGCTGGTGGTGGATGACGACGCCGAAATGCGGGCGTATCTGACGCGGCAGTTGCGCGATTCCTACCGCGTGTTGACGGCAGCCTCGGGTGAGGAGGCGTGGAAGCTGATTCAGCTTTCGCTGCCGGACCTGGTGGTAAGCGACGTGGCGATGCCCGATCTGGACGGACTGGAACTCTGCCGCCGGCTGCGCCGGTCGGCCGCGACAGACGCGATTCCGCTGATCCTGATCACCGCCCGCACCGGCGCGGAAGACCGGATCGGGGGGTTGGAGACCGGCGCGGATGACTACCTCGCCAAGCCGTTCGCCGTAGCCGAACTGCGGGTGCGGATGCAGAACCTGCTCGACGCCCGAGCGCGCGTGCGGGCGCGGATCGCCGCGGCCGTGGCGCTCGACGGGGCGAAATCACTTGACGACTATCCCGAAGCCGCGGACGCGCGTTTCGCCGCGCGCGTGTACGCCGCAATCCGCGCGCGGGTGGCGGATCCGGAGTTCTCCGTGGAGCACCTGGCTGACGACCTGGGCATGAGCCGCATGCATTTGTACCGGCGGTTGAAGGCGACGCTCGGGCTGACGCCCGTCGAGGTCCTGATGAATTACCGGCTGGAACACGCCGCCGAACTGCTGGCCTCGCGGGCCGCGACGGTGAGTGAGGCCGCCTATGCCGCCGGTTTCAAGGATCTGTCCCACTTCAGCAAGCGGTTCCGGAGCCGCTACGGGGCCACGCCGTCGGAGTACCGGGCGCGGACCGGGGATGCGCCCATCGCCGCGGTCGGCCGGGCGGTGCAGGTCAGCGATCGGTAGCCGGGTCCCGGCCTTCGGCGAGCAGGCGTAGTTCGGAGCGGATCGCCGTCGGGAACTTCAAGCGGCCGCGGAACCAGTGTTCCCGTTCGGTGATGTCCTCGAAGGAGTGCCGCCGGACCTCCGCGATGAGCGCCTCTTCCTCCGCGGCGAGTACGTCCACCAGGAAGCGGTAAGCGTCGAGAGTGGTACGGCGCTGCCGCCGCGCCTCCCGGCCGCGCGAAAGGATCGCGTCCAGGGCTTCCGCCCGGACCCTATAGCTCGCGTCCGGCGGCTTCGGTTGGGCGGCAGCCGCCGCCGGCCACAGCGCCCACCACCAGCGACGCCGGGTTACGGTTTCGTGCATCTCTGCTAAGCTCGCCGCGGCCCTCTTAGTTGCGATTGAAACTGCCGTTGCAGCGGCGCCCGCTGACCCGGCCGTTGACCGTGATCGATTCCACTTCGTTGCGGTCTCCGTTCATCCGGACCCTAGCCGTTCCCGAGGCGGACCCCCGGTCCGAATTCGTGATCCGCATGGTGAAGTCGCGGTTCCCGTCCTGCCGGGTGATTTCGCCGCGGAAGGTGATCTTGAAGTCGTTTTCGCCGCTCAGCGAGACGGACGGCTGGCCGTTGGTGTCGACCCAGCCCCGGGTGACCCGCACCGACCGGCCGCCGTCGTCATAACTGCCCCGGCCCGAGGTGTCCACCCGCACCCGCGGCACCCAGACGTTGCCGCGGCCCCACGACCGGTCGTCGCTGCGGCCGTTGTCGTACCACTGGTCCGAGTAACGGCTGGTTTCGAGCCGCAAGACCCGGCCATCGCGCGGGTTTACCACGCAGAACCCTTCGCGGCCGTCGCTGGCGGTCCAATGGATCGTGTGATTGCCGTTCGGCAGGTATCCGCCGTTCGTGGCCTCGATCCGGGATTCCGAAATTCCCATCCTCCGGGCGGCGGCCTCGCGGCACGCTCGGCGGTCCTGAGCGGACGCCGTGCCCAGGAGAATGATCCCGGCGAGCATGATTCTTGTGAAATTCATGATTGACCCCCGGGCAGCATTATCGCCGGGGAAAGCCGCTCCGCACTATCCGAAAGCGGCAGGGACAATTGCGCAAGCAAGCTGCGGCCGGATGCCCCGGGGGGAAAGGTCCGTGCGATCCCCGAGTCGCGACATGAGTTTTCCGGGGCCGGCGGGCCGCCGGCTGCCGAAACCGGATAGCCATGACCGCGGGAGCCCGCTTATCGTGGGAAAAAAGGAACCCCATGCACAAGATCTCCGTTTTGGCCATGTTGATTACGCTATCCTCGCTGGCGCCGGCGGTTCAGGCGCAGGTCCAGCGGATGCGCGCGAGCATCCGCGGCGGCTCCGAAGGAAGGTGCGTCTTCGAGGTGGATGTGGACGGCGCCGCGGAAGTAGAGATCCACGGCGACACGGGCGTGCTCCGGACGCTGCAAAGCCGGCCTGCGGTATGGCGCCGGCTGGAATGCTCCCAGCCCCTGCCCAACAATCCCGGCGACTTCCGATTCAACACAACCAGCGGCCGCGGACGGTAGACGGTCGCCCGCGACCCGCGTGACAGTGGCGGCGTGGCGGTGGTGCGAATCGAGGATCCCCAGGGCGGTTCCGACGTCTACACGGGAGAGATTCTTTGGACCGGCGGCGATTCGCATTGGGGTGGCGGCGGCAACTGGAGCGGTGGCGGTAACGGCTGGAACGATCCCTGGCAGTCCAACAACAACCGCGGCATCGACTATAAAGCGGCCGTCGCCGTCTGCCGCAACCAGGTGTCGCGGGTCCGCAATGTTCCGGCCAACAGCGTAGCGGTGGAGCGCAACGGCGGATCGGGCATGTCGGCGCGCGGCTATGAACTCCGCTTCCGGGCCACGGGGACCTACGGTCAGGGCATCGAGGGCCAGTGCACCGTCACCACCACGGGCCGGCTGCTCAACTTCAATATCAGCGGCGGCGGTTACAACGACCGCATTTCCGCGGGCAACGCGATGAGTATCTGTGAGCAGGAAGTCGAACGCCGGCTCCAGGTCGGTTCCAGCAACGTGCGCGTGCAACACGGCAACGACCCCGGCAACGGAAGCTATGCCATCAACTGGCAAGGCCGCCGCAACAACGGAACGATCGCGACCGGACAATGCGTGGTCTCACCGCAGGGCACCATCACCGACTTCCGGAAGTGGTGACGGCGATTGACGGAAAATGTGCCACCCGACCTAGGTGGCCCCCTTTGTTTTCTGCACAATTGCAACCCCGGGAGTTGGCAACCGCTGGCCTCGTGGGTAAGGGCTAGCCGGAGGGCACCTGGGGCTTACTTCCAGGTAGAGGGCCGCGAGACGTCGCGGTCGATTCTATTGCCGCCGAGGTCCAGTAAGAGGCTGGGGCGCTCGCGAGTTTGCTCTCGAGTGGGAATCGACGCCGTACGGACGGGTACGGCCGACGCCTGGCTCTTTTCAACGACCTGATGGGACGCCGCTCGAAGCCGCCGCGGCGAGGGCCGTCGGTCACTGCGCGGGTCCTGCGGCGGGCCGCCGAGGGCAAGAACGTCCATCCGCTGGTGCACTACTACCTCGGCTACTTCGCCGCCAAACTCGGTAAGCCGGCGGCCGAACATTACCAACGGGCGGCGGCACTGGCGCCGGACTATGTTTTCCCCTTCCAGGCCGAGGCGATCCCGGTGCTGCGCGCGGCGATCCTCGCCAATCTGCGCGACGCCCGCGCACCGTACTATCTCGGCAATCTGCTCTTCGACGGGCAGCCTGAGGAAGCCATCCGCCAGTGGGAGGCGTCCGCCGCGCTTGACCCGTCGTTCGCCATCGTCCACCGCAACCTCGGAGTGGCCTACGCGCATCGCAACGGCCCCGGCGATCTCGACAAGGCCATCGCGGCTTACGAGAAGGCCATCGCCTGTCCGCGGGCGTACCCGCTCCACTTCGCCGAACTCGACGCATTGTGGGAACAGAGCGGCGCGGCGATTGAGAAGCGGCTGACGGGTTTCGAGGGCCAAGCGAAAGTGATCGCCGAGCGCGACGACTCGCAGAACCGGCTGATCGCGTTGAAGACCGCGACGGGGCAGTACGACGACGCGATCCGGATGATGCGCGACCGTCCCTTCGCGATCATCGAGGGTGCGAACCTGAACGTCGCCGAGCATTGGGCCAACGCGCACGTCCGCCGCGGGCAGCAGCGGCTGAAGGCGAAGCAGTACCGCGAGGCGCTCGCCGACTTCGCGGCCGCCCTCGCGATCCCCGTGAACCTGCCCAACATGCGCGAGTTTGGTTTCGACTCCGGCACGGAGCCGCGCGCGGCGGAGCTGGCCTACTGGACTGGTCGAGCTTACGCGGGCCTGGGCGATGCGCGAAAGGCCACGGAGACCTAGCGGGCGGGGCGCCGGTGCTCGCGGTGCACTGCTACGCTCCGCCGGACCAGGCTTTCGTTGCGATCGAGCCGCAGGGCAACCTGGCGGATCCTTTCGACCGCGGCATCTGGCGGGAGCGGGACACCGGGATGGAGTGGCTGGCGCCCGGGCATGAGACCGAGCGCGCCGTCTCGCTGCGGCTGGTTCCGCTCTGAGAACCCCGGGACCTGGTCCAGCACGGGCCAGGGCCGGAACGCGGGACCGAAAGTCAGAACGTCCGGCCCAGCCGGAACAAGACCTTACGCTCCCCGCGGCCGCCGATGGAGCCGCCAAAGAAGAACGCGCCCACGGGCGTGGCTCCCGCAATGCCGATCAGCCCGTCCTGGCGCGGCCGGATGGCGCCGCCGGGAAACCAGGCGTTGCCGGCCTCGTACCCGATGAGGCCATAGAACCGGCCCGCCGAAGCCGCGGCGGGCGCGGTCAGCCCGCGCAGCAGATACGCCTGTCCGTAGTACATCCGGCTCCCGAGCAGTTGCTGCCGGGAAAGGGCGCTCAAGCTCCCGAATCCGCCGAGCCGGAACAGAGCCGCCGGGCCCGGGTCTCCCGTAGTGCCCCCGGCCTGCAAGCGAGTCAGAATAACGTACCGGTCCCGCGGCGCAAACGCCTGGGTCACCGAGCCCTCGAAGGCGGCGAAGGCCTCCGGCGCCAGCGGATAGCGGTCATACCAGAACGCTCGGGCCTGAAGGAAGCGCCCTCGGGAGGGCAGCACCGCATCGTCCCGGGTGTCGCGGCGCAGCGTAAGGTGCGTGAATCCATAACGCCCGGAGAACGCCGCGGGGTCGAAGGAGCCGGTGGATCGGCTGGTTTTCAAATACCCGGCCTGATAGCCGAACCGCAACTCCTGGCTCCGGCCGAACGCGTAACCGGCGTCCGCACCGCCCCAGTAGTTCTTCTCGGTGATCTCGGCGATCCGGTCGCCTTTGCTGTTGTAGAAGGGCAGGGGATCCTGCAGCAGGCCGGCCCGCGGCGCCAGAAACCACTTGCCGCCGCGGATCCGGTAGTAATACTCCGTATCGACCCGGTTGACTGTGCCGGCGGCCAGATCCGTGCGCCATTCCGACGCCGGCCCGCCCAGGTCCAGGAATGTCAACCGCGCGCCCGCGCCGAATCGCAGTCCTTCGCCGTTCGCTCCGTCCAGGTACAGCAGCGGCCGCAGCAGCGGCGGGCCGTGCCGCTTCTCCTGCACCTTCACCACCAGCGACTCGCCGGCGGCGCTGGAGCGGAATTCGTACGTGGCGACGTCGAACCGGCCGGTGCCGGTGAGTTTCGACATCTGCTCTTCGAGCACCGCGCGGTCCACCGTTGCCCCCGGCGCGGGGGTGAGCGCGGCGATCACCGCGCTCTTCAGACGAGGCGCGACGTCGCCTTCAACGACGATCGTCGCCGGCCGGATCGTCACTGGACGCCGGCGTGCCTGGCGGCCGGCAGTGTAGGCGGCGTACTCCGCCTCCGGGACCTGGAACTGGCGCAAGGCGCTCTGTTTGCGGACGGCGGCCTCGAACCCGACCCGCCGGAACTCCTCCCACTTGCCGTAGTCCGTGCCCCCCATGCCCTTGAGAGAAGGCATCAACACCACATCGGCGGCGGCCAGATTCGGCCGCTCGTTGGCCGCGATCAGGTAGCTAATCGACCTTCCCGCGATGCCCAGCAGGGACTCGAAGTCCTTTTCCTCGACCGGGGTCTCCAGCGCCACGGCGATCACAATGTCGGCCCCCATGGCGCGCACTACGTCCACCGGCAGGTTATTGGTGAGGCCGCCGTCCACCAGGATCCGTCCGTCCTTACGGACCGGCGCGAAGAGCGCCGGCAGCGACATGCTGGCGCGCAGCGCGTCGAAGAGGGACCCGCGGTCGAACACCACGCCCTTACCCGTAAGCAGATCGGAGGCGACGCAGCGGAACGGTGTCGGCAGGCGGTCGAAGCTTTCGAGATCGCCGTAGGGCGCGGCGAACCGGTCGAGCACCAGCGACACGCCGCCACCGGGAGAAAGCCCGGATGGAAGATTCAGCCGTCCGTTCTTGAGGCCCAGCTCCAGCGCCACGGTGAACTGCGCGACGTCTTCCTTGCGGCGGAAGGAAAGATTGCGGTACGGCGTCGAGGAAGCCAGGGTCGCCTGCCAGTCGATCTGGCGGACGAAGTCGAGCATCTCGCTGCTGGTCATTCCGGAGGCGTGGATGCCTCCCACCAGAGCGCCCATGCTGGTTCCGGCGATGAAGTCCACGGGAATGCGGTTTTCCTCCAGCCATTGCAGGACGCCCACGTGGGAGAGCCCCAGCGCGGCGCCGCCCGACAAGGCCAGGCCGATCTTCGGCCGCCGGCCGGGGGCCGCGGGTTGCGGGTCGGCGGCGGCGACGGTCGCCGCGCAGATCAACACCAGGGAGATGAAACGGATCACAAGTCCTCCAAGCAGGGAAGCTGGCGTTGGCCCCGCAACAATCATGTCCCGCCTCCGTGCGGTACTGCTATCCGATCCAGGCGCAGTTCGTTCTATTTCCGGGAGCCGCCGCAAGCGGGATGCTTCCGCGCGCTCCCCGGTGTTGCCAAGCACGGCGGCAACTCCTGGAGCGGCGCGTCTCCGCCACCTTCGCAGGAGCCTCTTGTAACCGAAACATTGTCCAATAGACTGAGACCAGGAGTCCAGGGCGGTCCCCCAAGGGGCACGGCGATCACTCCCAGCCCGAGAACTAAAGAGACGAGGAACACGGTGGACGTCACACCTCGGCTAGCCAGAGATTGCGGCCTGCCCGGCAGCGAAGCAGCGGGGCGGCTCCTCTGGAACACAAACAATCGTGTGCAGCGTCGAGCCGCAAACGGAACCGCAAGCCGGTCCGCTCGGCAGACCCTCCGGAGCGCCTCGAAACTTCTTTTCTTGACATCCATCTAGGCCTGCTATATTCTGACGCAATCTTGCACACGTGTGTATTCGGGGAAACTCGCATGCCGCGGCAGAAATCGCGAACCTGAGGTGGGAACCATGAGCGCTACTGGCAGAACTCTTTGGACCGGCTTCCTGTGGGCAGCCTTGGCACTGGCGCAACTCGATGTCGGCTCGATTGTCGGCACCGTCCGGGACCCCTCGGGCGCCGCCGTCGCCGACGCCAAGGTCACCGTCATCAACGAGGGGACCAACGTCACGATCACCACCGCCACCGGCAATAACGGCGAGTATGTCGTGCCGGCCCTGAAGGTCGGCACCTACACCGTGCTGGTCGAGAAAGCCGGATTCCAGCGTTTCCGGCAAACCGGCATTACCCTTAGCGTCCAGCAACGGCAGCAGGTGGACGCTGCCCTCGCTGTCGGTTCCGTCTCCGAAGAAGTCCGCGTCACCGGCGACACTCCATTGCTGCAAACCCAGAGCGCGCAACTCGGCCAGGTGGTGGAAGCCCGCCGCATCCAGGACCTGCCGCTCAACGGCCGCGAGTACGACTCGCTGGCGCTCCTGTCGCCCGGCGTGACCATCACCACTCCACGCCAGCGCCTGCGCGGCCAGGGCGTCTTCAGCGTCAACGGCAACACCGCGCTGCAGAACAACTTCCTGCTCGACGGCGTGGACAACAACTCCTACTCCACCAACCTGCAGGAGGGCAGCGCCCAGGTCGTCATCGCCTCCGTCGACGCGCTCTCGGAGTTCAAGATCCAGACCCGGACCTTCGACGCCGAGTTCGGCCGCAACGCCGGATCCGTCATTAACGCCACGGTGAAGTCCGGCACCAACCAGATCCGCGGCAACGCCTGGGAGTTCCTGCGCAACCGCGTGTTCGACGCCAACGACTTCTTCGCCAACCGCGCCCGGCTGGACCGTCCGAAGTTCCAGCAGAATCAGTTCGGCTTCACCCTCGGCGGCCCCCTGGTGATCCCGAAGCTGGTCGACGGCCGCAACAAGACTTTCTGGTTCGTGAACTACGAAGGCAAGCGCACCCGGCGGGGCACGCTCAGCCTCTCCACCGTTCCGACCCCGCTGATGCGCAACCTCGACTTCCGGGAGCTGCGCTCGGCGCCCGGCCAGCCCCTCGTGCTCCGCAACCCGGCCGCTCCCGGCATGGAGCAGTTCGCCGGCTGCATTACGGGCAGCGTTCTCGCCTCCCGCTGCGTGGACCGCGTCGCCGCCCGCGTCTTCCCGCTCTTCCCGTTGCCCAACACCAACCGCGGCGCCGAAGGCCAAACCGCCAGTTTCGGCGGCCTGAACTACGTCTCCGCCCCGGTGGAGCGCACCGACGGCAACCAGGGCCTGGTCCGTTTCGACCACAGCTTCAGCGAGAAGGACAGCATCTTCGTCCGGTTCGCGATCGGCGACACCGCCCGCACGCGTCCTGGCCCGTTTGCCGACGTGAACCCCATCGCCGATGGCAGCTTCAACGCGGTGGGCGGCGTTAACCTCAACCGCGGCACCAGCGGCGCGGTGAGCTGGACCCACGTCTTCAGCCCGCGCATCGTCAACGAGTTCCGCTCCGGCTACAACCGCGTGGCCTCGAACTCGCAGCAACTCACCTTCGGCCAGAACGTCAATGACCAGTTCGGCCTCGTCGGCTTCCCCGTCAGCCCGAACTTTACGGGCGGCCTGCCCTCGCTCGCCATCGCCGGCTTCGGCGGACTCGGCGCGCCCGAATTCCTGCCCCAAAACCAGTACTCGCATGTCTGGCAACACCGCGACGTCCTGAGCTGGATCAAGGGATCCCACACCCTGAAGTTCGGCGCCGAGTGGCGCCGCGATTCCCAGCGTTTTCTCGACCTGTGCTGCAACCGCGGCTCCTTTAACTTCAACGGCCAGTACACCGCCAGCGGGCTGGTCGACTTCCTGCTCGGCGCGCCCCAGCGCGTCGCGCTCACCTCGGAGACCATTCCGCACCAGTACCAGAACGGCTTCTCATGGTTCGTGCAGGACACCTGGCGGATCACCTCCAAGCTGACCTTCGGCTACGGCATCCGCTACGAATTCGTTTCCCCGATGATCGAGCGCGATAACCGCTTCACGAACTTCGACGTCACGGCGCGCAACGGCCAGGGCGGGCTCGTCAGCACGCCGCGGAACGCCTCGGGCACCTACGCCCGCGCCCTGGTGCGTCCCGACAAGAACAACTTCGCGCCCCGCCTCAGCGTCGCCTACCAGGTCAACTCGAAGCTTGTGTTCCGCGCCGGCGGCGGCTACTTCTTCCAGGGCTACGACCGCCACGGCAGCGAAGCGCAGCTCGCTCTGAACCCGCCGTTCCTCACCGATGTCCAGCAGACCTACGTGCAGAACCAGGCGCCCTCGTTCTATCTCCAGACCGGCTTCCCGGCCGGTTTCCTCCGCCCCGTGGATCCGAACGACCTGGACCGCGTCAGCGGCCTGTTCCTCCGGACCACCAGCCAGAACCGCCGCGTCCCCTACATCGGCCAGGTCTCGGCTGGCTTTCAATACTCGATCACCCGCGACATGGCGATCGAGGTCGATTACACCGGCAACGCCGCGCACAAGCTGTGGCGGTTGATGAACAACAACCAGCTCCGCATCACCACCCCCGGGCAGCCGGGCATCCTCCCCTTCCCGGACTTCCGCGTCAACCGCGCCGTCCCCGCCGCGCCCGGCGCCAGCCCCACCACCATCCAGTTGCTCGACAGCGTCGGCAACTCGAGCTATAACGGGCTGCAAGTCAAGCTGGAAAAGCGCTTCTCCAAGGGCCTTAGCTTCCTGGTGTCCTACGCCTGGAGCAAGGCGCTGGCCGACGCGCAGGAAATGCTCTCGACGTCGGGCGACGAGCGTGGCTTCGGCCGCTCGGTGGCGCCGCAGAACCGTTGGGACCTCAAGGCCGAGCGGGGCTTCTATCTCAACGACACGCCGCGGCGCCTGGTCGCGAGCTGGAGCTATGAGATCCCCGTCGGCAAGGGCCACAAGTTCGGCGATGCGCCCGTCATCGGCCGCATCCTCGAACGGTGGCAGTTCAACGGCATCGCCACCTTCGCCGACGGACAGCCGCTCGGCATCATCTCGGTGGTCGACACCAGCCGCACCGGCGGCTACAAGAACAACCGCCCGGACTGTGTCCGCCCGGATCGCCTCGAGAACCGGAGCGTCACGCAGTATCTCGACCCGGGCGCCTACGCGATTCCGCAGGCGTTCTTCTTCGGCACCTGCGGCCCGACGCCCGGCGTCCGCGTCCCTGGTCTTCACAACTGGGATATGTCGTTCTTCAAGCACATCCCGATCAAGGAGAACTTCTACCTCCAGTTCCGCACGGAGATCTTCAACATCTTCAACCGGACGGCGTTCCAGGGTCCGAACCCGCGCCTCGGCGAGCCCAGCTTCGGCCAGATCCGCGCCACGCAGGGCGACCCGCGGCAGATCCAGTTCGCGCTGAAAGTGTACTTCTGATTCGGGAGTACGGGCGCCGCCCCAAGGCGGCAGGCTGGCGACTCAGCCCCCGGCAGTAGCCGGGGGCCACAGTCCACACCACGGGGCCGCGCGCGTCAGCAAGCGGCAAGGACCCCGATCACCAACCCCGTAACATTTTTATCCCCTCCCGTTTCAAACGCTTACCCTCACCCCCGTTCCGCCGCCTCCCTCCCCGCTTGCACCCCCATGCTAAACCTGAGTCGTGGATGGCCATCCGCGTTCGCCGGTTCGCGCCTGGATTTCCGCTCTGGACTGTCGCAGAGCCCCCGCCGT
>CAYYID010000018.1:0-93605 GCA_964471915.1 uncultured Solibacteraceae bacterium
CGACCAGGAGCTGGTTCAGGGTCTGCTCGCGCTCATCGTGCCCGCCGCCCAGCCCCGCCCCGCGGTGCCGGCCGACGGCGTCGATTTCGTCGATGAAGATGATGCACGGCGCGTTCTTCTTGCCCTGCTCGAACAGGTCGCGCACGCGGCTGGCGCCCACGCCGACGAACATTTCGACGAAGTCCGAACCGGAGATGGAGAAGAACGGCACGTTCGCTTCGCCCGCGATCGCCCGCGCCAGCAGGGTCTTGCCCGTGCCGGGAGGTCCGATGAGCAGCACGCCCTTCGGAATCCGCCCGCCCAGCTTCTGGAACTTCTGCGGTTCCCGCAGAAACTCGATGATCTCTTGCAGCTCTTCCTTGGCTTCCTCGACGCCCGCGACGTCCTTGAACGTCACCTTCTTCTGCTGCGAGCTGTGCAGCCGCGCCCGGCTCTTGCCGAAGTTGAGGGCCTTGTTCCCGCCCGACTGCATCTGCCGCATCATGAAGATCCAGAACGCCAGCAGCAGCACGAACGGAATCGCGTTCACCACGATCGAAACCCAGTTCGACCCGGAGTCCTTCTGCGATTTGATCTGCACGCCCTTTTCGAGCAGCAGGGTCGTGAACTCGTTGTAGGTCGGCGGCACCGTGGAGCGGAAGTCCGTACCGTTCTTGAACTTGCCGTGGACCTCGCCGGTGGCCGAGTTCACCGTCACCGTCTCCACCTTGCCCGCTTCCACTTCGCGGACCAGTTCCGAGAAGGTCGGCTCATGGTACCCCGGCGTCTTGCCGTTCTTGACCACCGCCCACACCACCACGATCAGCAGGGCGATCACCAGCCAGACAACCGCCGTCCGTACGTTCGAATTCATGCTTTCTCCAATTCCCAGACTACTTTCTTAGAGACGTAGCCAGCGCGCGGTTTGATTCATCCGTCCGCGCTTTCCCGCTCTGTGATCCGTAATCCAGGTTCGCTTCCAGGCCCCGCCGCGAACTCTGCCGCGACTCCGAACTGCTTGACCCAGACGATCTTATCCTCAATTGTAAGCATCGGCCACGAGGGCCGTTCCCATGATGGTATCCGCGCCCGGTGGAATAGAACCTTCAGCTTCATCTCGTCCGCGTGACCCACCGGCCGATAGCGATCCCCGGCGCGCCAGCCGCGCAGTGTCAGCCCGCGAGCCCAAGCGTCCGGTGCCCTCACTCTATCACACAACGCCGGTTCCGAACTTTCTACTTTAGATTCATCTACTTCCAGGCAGAGCCGGCGGCCCGGTTCGGGGCTGGGATACTCCCCCGGACCCGTGATCCGCAACTCCGCGGGCGCCCCGTCTTCCCCCGTGTGGAAGCGCAGCCACTCGAAGGACCGCTCCACCTTCACCCCGGGAAGTTCCGCCTCCCCTTCGCCTTCCGGCGAACTCGCCAGCGCCATCACCTGCTCGACGTGCGGAAATTCCAACTGCCGGAGGTCGCCTTTCACCCGCTCGATCGCCCCGCGCACCACCCGCCGCGCCAGCGCCCGCGGCATGGAGAGCAACGCCCCCGCGTCCAGAATCAGCCCATAGGGCTGCTCGCTGGCCGCGAGTTCCAGCGCTCGCGCGACCTCGTGCGCCCAGTAGTCCTCTTCCTCCTGCGCCAGCGTAGCCAGGTGACCCAAGGCCTGGTCCACGCGCGGGTTCTCCTCCCGAAGGGCGGGCAGCAGTTCCAGCCGGATCCGGTTGCGGGAGAACCGCAGATCCTCGTTGCTGGTGTCCTCGCGCCAGGCGAGACCACGGCCCGCCAGCCAGGCGCGCACCTCCTGGCGTTCCAATTCGAGCAGCGGCCGCGCGAAAGCTCCGGCGAGCGGCCGCATGGCCGCGAGACCCGGCAGTCCGGTGCCGCGCAACAGCCGGAATAGTACCGTCTCCGCCTGGTCGGTAAGGGTGTGCCCGGTGGCGATGCGGTCCAGCCGGCCGGCGTCCACGAACTCCTGAAAGAAGCGGCGCCGCAGGTCGCGAGCGGCCTGCTCGAGGTTGCCGTTCGCGGGAACGGGCAGCGCCCGCACTTCGCAAGCCAGGTGCAGCGCCGAGGCGGCGGCGCGCACGAAGGCCTCATCGGCGTCGGATTCGGCGCCGCGCAGGCCGTGGTTGGCGTGCAGGACCATCAGCTTCCAGTTCCGTTCCGGCGCAAGCGCGGCCAGCGCCGCGAGCAGCGCCATCGAATCCGCGCCTCCGGAGACGGCGACGCCGATCCGTGCGCCCGCCGCGAACATCTCGTAGCGGGCGATGGTGTGCGCGATCCGCTCCAGCATGGCCCCATTATGTCGGAACCAGAAGGTCGTTCAGGAGGAGACCAGCCCGGAAATCAAGCCCGAGATCTTCGGGTGCAGCGGGCCCTCGCCGTAAGGCAACACCAAACGCACCGATTCCTTAATGCAGAGCTGGTGACCGCCGAGGATGTGGGTGCGGGCGAAGCCGGCGTCGCGGAGCGCTGCCTCCGCCTCCCCGATGGTCCAATCCGGACCCGCGGCATAAGAGGGGTCAGGTTCCGGGAGCGCCTCGTCACCGAGAAGCTCCTCGCGGTCCACCCCCGCGAGGTAAAGCTCGATGGCTTCGCTGATACTTTCGATGGTTTCGTTCAGGGAGTTGCCTTGGGACCAGCACCCGGGCAGGTCCGGGGACCAGGCGAAAAGCGGGCCGGCGCCGCCGTTCTCGCTGTCGTTTTCGATCCGGACGCGCGGGTCGCGAGGCATTGGAGGCCAGGATAGCGCAGCTTCACCAGCGAGTCTGCTCGCGGATCGCGCCGCCGAGCCGCTTGCTGACGACGGCTTCGTAGCCGTTCGACATCCGGAGCAGCCAGCGCTTGCTCGACAGCGGCGAGATACGCCGGATGTGCCCGGTATTGATGATGGTCTTGCGGTGGATCCGGCGGAACTGGCCGGGCGGTAGTTTCTCCTCCAGCGCCTTCAGCGTGTAATCGCAGAGAAACTTCTGCTGGGCGGTGATGACGTGGACGATCTCACCGTCGGCTTCGAAGGCGATGATGTCGTCAGGATCGAGCAGATAGAGGTCGGGGCCGCGGCGGCCGACGATTTTCTTAGGCAGCACGCCGGGGTCCGGTGGAGGCGGGGCGGCGGCGAGGCGGAGCCGGGCCTTCTCCAACGCCTGTTCCAGGCGTTCCCGGCGTATGGGCTTCAGCAGGTAGTCGAGCGCGCCCACCTCAAAGGCTTCAAGCGCGTGCTCCTGGTAGGCGGTGACGAAGATCACCAGCGGGGAGCGGAGGCCGAGCGATGTCACAACGTCGATGCCGTTGCGGCCCGGCATTTCGTAATCGAGCAGGACTACGTCGGGCCGCAAAGACAGGACCTTTTCGACGGCCTCTTCGCCGTTCGCGGCCTCGCCCACGACTTCCACACCGGGCTGGAATTCGAGTTCGCCGCGCAGGACCTCGCGGGCCACAGGTTCGTCATCGGCAATCAGAATTTTCATCGAAGCACCCCCAGCGGGGCCGCGGGGATGCGGAACGAGACCGTGGAGCCGGCATCGCTCGACACCACACGCAACGCCGCGCTTTCACCGTAACAAAGCCGGAGCCTCCGGGTCACGTTATCGAGACCGACGCCGGCGCCCTCGGAAGCCGCGGCGCGGGCGAAACCGGCGCCGGTGTCGGCGACTTCGATGGCGAGGCCGCCCTGGTCCTCGCTGATCGAGACGCAGACGGAACCGCCCTCGGGCCGGCGGGCGATGCCGTGCTTGATGGCGTTCTCCACCAGGGGCTGGATGGAGAGCGCGGGAATGGGATGCTCGAGCAGCGGCTCCGGGACGGCGAGTTCCACGCGCAGCCGCTCGCCCAAGCGGAGCTGTTCGATCTCCAGGTAGGCGCGGATGATGCGCAGTTCCTCGCCGAGCGGCAGGTAAGTCTCGCCGGTGCGCAGGAAGTAACGGAAGATGTCGGCAAGGTTGAGAACGGTGGCGCGGGCTCCGCGAGCCTCGCGCGGAATGATGCCGTACAGGGTATTGAGCGCGTTGAACAGGAAGTGGGGATGGATCTGGCTCTGCAGGGCGCGGAGTTCGGCCTCCGAGACCAGCCGGCGGAGTTCGGCTTCGCGGAAGCGGTCGAGCTCGGCGCGGACGGCGGCGGCGGCGCGGGCCAGGACTTCGAGGTCCTCGCTGAGGTAGCGGCGCCCGCCGCGGCGGCGGCCGAGGAACAGGAACCGGTGGTCGAAGGGGACCAGAACCTCGACGCCCGCGCGGGCCAGAACCTCGGGAGCGCGGTCGAGTTCACCGCGCAGCACCGGCTGGCGGAGGCCGAGCGTGGCCACGGATTCCGCGAGACCGGGCGCGTCCAAAACGGGGGCCTCGAAGAACGCAGCAATGCGCGCCGTGGCGGCCTGCAGGTAGGCGGTGGGGGAGACCGCGCTGCTCTCGGCCTCGAGGCCCGCGAGCAGAGCCGCGGCGTCCGGCCGCCGGAAGACCAGCCGGGTCAGCAGCCGCTGCAACGCGGAGCGGGCCAAAGCGAAGAGAATCAGCGCGAGACACGCAGCAAGCAGGAGCAGGGCCTGACGAAACGGGTCGGGGGGGAGGCCGTAGCGCTGGAAAAGGAAGTACCCGCCGACAGCGGCGAGAGCCGCAAAGGCGATGTTCGCCAGGAACCGCACGAAAGCGTCCAGCAGGAGAAACCGGTGGTCCTGCAGCAGGACCATGAGGGCCAGGGGAATGCCGGCGTGGTGGAAAGCAAGTTCCCGGGCCCACAGGGGTTCGCCATGACCTTCACCGAGATGGACGAAGGAGAGGGCGAACAGGAACAGGGCCATGGCGCTGGCGACGCGGCCGGAGGCGCCGCGCTCGCCGCGCGCGGCCAGCAGCCGGACGGCGGAGATCCCGGCGAGGAGGCCGAAGCCGCCCGTGATGAGATCGAGCCCCCAGCGGTGGAGCCCTTCGCGGACGGGGAATAGTTCGGCGACGTGCAGCGCGGTGGCGAGAAGGCTCAGCAGGTAGCCGAGGCGTACGGTGTCGCGGAAGCGCTCGCGAAGGGCAAGGTCGAGGAGCACGGCGGGCAACAGGCTGACCGCGGTGAATCCGGCCGTGGGGACCAGCGGGCTGGCGGTTCCGGCCAGGACCAGCAAAGAGGCGACGTTCCACAGCAGGGCCAGTCCGGCGGCGAGGGCGCTTTTCGGGCTGAGGCGGGTGCGGTCCCGCACCAGCAGAACCAGAAATATTCCGAAGATGAGCGCGCCGGCGGCATGGCCCAGCGTGTTCACAAACAAGGATTCACGCACTTCGTACCTATTCTAAGTCCGCCCGGCCGGTGAGCTTTTGTTACCCTGAGGGCGTCGTTAACGAAAGACCGTTCCGGTGCGTCCAATGGAAGTCATACCTTCGGAGGTATCTGTGAGCATTGCAGGACTAAGGACGAGGCGCGCGGCGCTGTTCCTGTTGGGACTGGCCTGGTTCACGCCGGGAGATCTGGCGGCGCAAGGCCGCCGGGTGCGCCATGGCCTGGAGGCTGAGACACCGGGAAAACCCGGGCTGAGCCGCCGGGAGCGCCTGGAAGAGAAGGTCGCCTGGCACCAGGCGAACGTGGCCCGGCTGGACAAGCTGGGGATCCGGCGGGCGTCGCGCGCGGCCACACTGACGGAGACCGGCGATATTGCGGTGATCCAGGGGGACCGGAGCATTATCACCCCGGTGACGCCGTTCGACACGGTGGGACGCAGCCTGGAGTTCACCCCGTCAGGGACGGGCTACACGGTGCGCAACGTGGCTCCGGCGTTCGATAACACGCTGGGAACGAAACTGGACTTCGTGGCGGCGCCCGCAGTGAATCCGAATCCCTTGGCCGACCCGGGCGACGACGGGTACCGGCTGGAGGATATCGGTTTCAGCTTTACCTTTTTCGGACGGGCCTATACGAACGTCGCCATTTCGACCAACGGATTCCTGACCTTCAATCCCGGGAACATCTCACAGACGGACTTCGACCGCGAAGCGTCGCGGGCCCTCAGCACGCTGAGCCGCTTCCAGGCGGCGGTGCCCCGCATCGCGCCCTACTGGCATGACCTCGACGCGCGCGCGCGGTTCACCACGGGAGCCGCCGGCATCTACTTGCGCAAGGAGGCGGACCGGGTGCAGATCACCTACAACAACATCCGGGATTTCGCCAACAGTTCCGCCGACAACGGCGTCCACCGGTTCCAGGTCAGCCTGTTCCGCGATGGCCGGATCGTGATGAGTCACGACCGGATCGAGCTGACGAGTACCGCGCTCACCGGCGTGACGCCGGGCGGGGCGACCTCGATCTCGCTGGTCGACTACACGAATCCGCCCACCGGCGCCCTGAACGGGCCGGTGGCCGAGTATTATTCGACGCAGACCCTGGTGGACGATATCGAGGCGATCTATACGTTTTACACGGCGCGCCCCGGGCGGGATCAATTCGACTTTGTGTATTTCCTCCAGGACTTCAATTCCGACCTGGGCGATGCCTTTGCCTTCTATTTGCCGATCCGGCAGGACGCGCGCGGCATCGGCGAGGACGTCTTCGATCAGGATCCGGGCGGCTTGTTCTTCGGGGCAACGAAGATCCAGGGCTACCTGAACATGGCGAATGTCGCGACGAATCCCGCGGATCCGTTCGCCTATCCACCGAATCCGGCACAGCGATTTTTTGGAGCGAACAGCGCCCTTTCGATCTTCGGCCAGGAGCAGGGCCATCGCTGGCTGACCTACGTGCGCAGCACGGAGCTGAACTCGACGCAGTTGCTGGGGCGGGACGACGCGCACTGGAGCTTCTACATGAACGTCGAGTCGACGTTGAGCCATCCGGCGGCGCGGCGGTCCTCGTCGATGGAAGGCAGCGTGTACCGGGACAATGGCGACGGGTCCTTCACGACGGTGAATCTTATCGACGGGTACACGCGGTTCGACCACTACCTGATGGGCCTGCGGCCGCCAGGCGAAGTGCCGGATAGTTTCGTGATCACCGGAGCGCAGGGCGGCGGCGTGACGCGTTCTTCCGGACCCCGGCCCAACGCCACGGTACGGGGCACCCGGCGGACGGTGAGCGTCAACGAGATCATCCAGGCGAACGGCGCGCGCGTCCCGGACAGCACGGCGGCACAGAAGAACTTCCGGACCGCCTGGATCCTGCTGGTGGAGGAGGGCAAGGAGCCGGATCCGGCGCTGCTGGATAAGATCCAGCTCTACCGGTTGGCCTGGGAAAGCTACTTCGGACAATCGACGGATTTTCTGGCGACGCTGCAGACCGGCCTGACGGAAGCAACGACGCCGCGGGCGATCGCGACGGTGGGCGCGGCGAGCTACGCGCCGGCGATCGCGCCGAGCTCGATTGCGACGATCTTCGGCCGCGGACTGACCACCGGCCAAACGGCGCAGACGCCCTCGACGACGCTGCCGACGACGCTGGCGGGAACGGAGGTGCGCGTGAACGGCGTGCCGGCGGGGCTGTTCCTGGCGTCGCCGAACCAGATCAACTTCCAGGTGCCGCGCGCAACGAACGCCGCCACCAACGGCGTGCAATCCGACACCGCGCTGGTGGAGGTGTTCAGCAATGGAGCGCGGATCCGTGCGGGCGTGTTCCAGGTGGCGCCAGCCGTGCCGTCGTTCTTCACGGCGGACGGCAGCGGGACAGGTCCGGCGGCGGCGCTGGACGCGATCACGAACCAGCCGGCTCCATTCAACGCGCGGCGCGCCGACGGCGGTCCGAACATCATTGCGCTGTACGGCACCGGGATCGGCAATGACGGCACGGATGTCACGGCGAACCTGGCGGCGTCGTTCGAGGCCCGGCTGGATGGCGAGGTGGTGCCGCTGCAGTACGTGGGTCCGGCGCCGGGGTTCCCGGGACTGAATCAAGTCAACGTGATTCTGCCGGCGAACGTGGCGTCGGGGAACCGCAACCTGATCGTGTCGCGGAACGGGATCCAGACGAACCAGGTGGTGCTGCGAATTCGTTAGCCAGCCAAGGCTTACGCAATTTTACAAGCCGTCCCGCGCGAGTGGGGCGGCTTGTTTTTTCGGCTTTGACGCTGGAATCTTACTGAACGCCGTCCATATCAGCCGAGCCGCAATTGACACCGCCGTGGGCGTGTGAAATGCTCCCCGCAAGCCTAAGGGGCCGCTCAGAAGGCCCCCGAACCGGCAGGCAGCACCTGCCGAGCACGAACACGGGCACTGTCTTTGGGGAGGTGGCATGTCTCGAGTAAAGCGTTCTCTGATTGCTTTCCTGCTGGTGGGTCTCCTGGCGGCGGTAGCGTACGCCCAGGCGCCGACCGGGAGCATCGCGGGCCTGGTGAGCGACGAATCGGGCGCGGTGATTCCCAACGCGCAAGTCCGCGTGGTGAATAAGGAGACCGGCGCGGCACGCACGCTGGTGACCAGTACCGACGGCACGTTCCGGGCGGAGCTCCTGCCGGCCGGCGACTACGAGATCCGGGTGGAGGCGCAAGGCTTCCGTTCGGCGCTGCGCGCCGCCGTGGTGCAGACCGGCTCGACCACCACCGCCGACTTCAAGATGCAGGTGGGCGCGACATCCGAGACGGTGACCGTGGAGGGCGCCGCGGCGCAGATCAGCTACGACTCGAACAAGATCGACGGCGTGATCACGCGCAAGCAGATCCAGGATTTGCCGCTGAACGGGCGCAGTTTCCTGCAGCTCGCGTTTCTGGAACCGGGCGTCACGGTGAATACCGGTTCGACGTCGCAGTACAATTCGCAGTTCTCGGTTTCGGTGCTCGGCGCGAACGATCGCCGGACCATGATCTCGGTGGATGGCGGCAATATCCGCAACCCGATCGAGGGCCAGTCCTCGCAGAACTTCTCGCAGGAAGTGGTGCAGGAGTTCCAGCTCTCGAGCGTGAACTTCGACCTGTCGACCGGCAACTCCGCCGTCGGCGCGGTGAACATCGTCACGCGCACGGGGGGCAACGATTTCCACGGTTCGGGATACTTCTTCTTCCGGGATCAGAACCTGGCGGCGTACCCCGCCCTCAACCGTCCCAGCGGCGTGGACTGCTCGCGGACGGACGACTCGCGGTGCTCGCCGGCGTTCGCCCGCCGCCAGAGCGGCTTTTGGGTCGGCGGACCGATGATCAAGAACCGCGCGTTCTTCTTCTTCAACATGGAGCACAACAACCAGGACTCCGTGGTGACGGTGCAGCCGAACCAGACGTCGGTGCTGTCGTTCGCCGGCAATTACACGAGTCCGTACACGGGCACGCAGCTCAGCCCGCGGTTCGACTTCCGGATCAACGACAAGCACAACCTGTTCCTGCGCTACTCGCAGGATAAGAACAAGGCTTTCGGACCGGCGGGCGCGGCGCAGGATCCGACGAACTGGCTGGTGAACACGAACCTGGCGTTCCAGAGCATGCTGGGCGTCACCAGCACGCTGACCGGCTCCCTGGTGAACGACTTCCGGTTCCAGTTCGCCTACTGGAACAACCGGAATCTGTTCCCGACGGCAAGCGACTGCCCGAGCTGCATCGGGATCAACCTGCCGCAGATCACCGTGTCCGGCACCAACCTGGTGCTCGGCAACACGCAAAACGCCACGCAGGGCCGCGACATCCGTACGTTCCAGTGGATCGACAACGTGACCTGGCAGAAGGGCTCCCACCGGCTGAAGTTCGGCGGCGAGTGGCAGATGACAAACATCGCGGGCTTCTGGGGCTTCTGCGATCCGTTCTGCGTGACCGTGTATTCACCGGAGCTGGTGCGGACGCAGGCGCCGGGGATCCAGGTGCCGAGCGTACTGCGCACGGTGAACGACCTGCTGCAACTGCCGGTGCTGGGTGTGAACGTCGGCTTCGGCGCGCCGGACCAGCCCCAGCCGTTCCAGATCAACCGGGCGCGGATCAACCACCGGCCGCACCTGTACTTCCAGGATTCGTGGCGCATCAAGCCGCGGTTCACGCTGAACTACGGCGTGGCGTGGCAGATGGAGACGAACCTCGCCAACCATGATCTCGACAAGCCGGCATATCTCATCCCGGTGGTGGGCGGAAGCGACAACCTCCGGCCCACGAAGCGGGACTACAACAACTTCTCGCCGGCGCTGGGCTTCGCCTGGGGCGTGGACAAGTCGGGCAAGACCGTCATCCGCGCGGGCGCGAGCATCTTCTACGATTCGAACTTCCTGTGGCAGCGCCTGAACGAACGGACGCTGCTGGGGCCGCGCGGCAATGGACGGCAGAACATCCCGGGCGCGCTGATTCCGAACTTCCTGCCGAACATCCCGGGCGTGGCGCAGGGCCGGGCGATCGACTTCCAGAATGTGCCGACGGAGTTCCGGCTGGGGAACTTCCTGCAACAGCTCCCGCAGACCTCCGCGCTGCTGAACACGCTGTTCGCGCCAAACTTCAGCGATCTGTCCGTGCGCGGCGTCGATCTGGCGAAGGCTGCCTCGGGCTTCTCGACCATCTTCCCGCGCGACTACCCGGTGATGTACGGCCTCCACTTCAACATCGGGGTGCAGCGCGAGATCCTGAAGGACCTGGTGGTGACGGTAGACTTCGTGCACCGCAAGTTCATGCGGATGAACTACCTGGACTACGGCACGGCGCCGGACATCAATCGCTGGCAGTCGGCGCGGGGTCCACTGATTCCGGCGTGCGTGGGCACGCAGGCGCAGGATCCGCGAGCCCAGTGTTCGACGGGCCCGATCCAATACCGGATCCCCGGCGCGCGCTCGCTCTATAACGGCCTGCTGGTGAAGGTGGACAAGCGATTCTCCAAGCGGTACCAGTTCACGGCGTCCTACGCGCTGCAGGATCGGGTGCAGGTGGACGGCATCATCAACAAAGAAAACTGGATGGAGACGTACTCGACGGCGGGTGCCCGCCACGTGCTGAACGTCAGCGGCATTGTGGACCTGCCGTGGGGCTTCCAGTTCTCGTTCATCTCGGCGATGTCGAGCCGCAACCCCGTTACCGCGACGCTGACCAATCTCGATCTCGATGGGGATGGCACCAACGCCAGCCCGCTGCCAGGCCTGTCGTGGAATCGCCTCAACCGCGACCAGGGGCAGAGCGACTTGGCCAAAGCGGTGCAGGACTACAACACGAACCTGGCTGGACGGCTCACGCCGCGCAACCAGCGCATGCCGGAAATCCGGCTGCCCGACCGCTACGCGCTCGGCGACATCTTCAGCTCGCAGGACGTCCGCGTGACGAAGTTCTTCACGTTCCGCGAACGCTACCGGGTTGCGGTGTTCGGCGAGATCTTCAACGTGCTGAACATCGCCAACCTGCAGGGCTTCAACTATAACCTGAACGCGAACCGGATCGGGACGCGGCCGGACAACGCCACCCCGATCGTGCTGAACCCGGCGTTCGGCCAGCCGACGCAGCGGGCGGGTCAGGTGTTCGGGTCGGGCGGTCCGCGCGCGTTCCAGTTGGCGGCGCGGTTCACCTTCTAAGCGGCGCCGGTGTCCCGGGAGCGCTACCAGACGCTCCCCGGGACTCCCGGCGGGATCTCAATAGCCGAACGCCTTTCCGCCGCGGCGGCCGTCGGACCAGCCGAGCCGCATGCCGGTCTTTTCCTCGAGCATCACCGCGTGGATATCGCCCTGCGAGCGCCAGCGCGGGTGGATCTTGTGACCCATAGCTTTCAGCCGCTCCTGGACGTCGAGCACGAGGGCCGCGGGCTCGGCCTCAATGCGATCCGGCTCGAACTGGTGGTGGATACGCGGGAACTGGACGGCGTCGCGCAGGGACATCCTGTAGTCCACCACGCCGGTGATCACGTTCAGGATTGAGTTCGGGATGGTCTGCGATCCCGGCGAGCCCAGCGCGAGCAGCGGCGTGTTGTCCGGGCGCAGCACGATAGTCGGCGACATCGACGACAGGGGCCGCTTGCCGGGCATGACGACGTTCTTCGAGCGCGCGTCGTGGCTGAAGGCGCTCATGATGTCGTTGAACAGCACCCCAGTGCCCTTGGCGATCACCTGGGAGCCGAAGAAGCCGTTGAGCGTGTAGGTATTCGACACCAGGTTGCCCTCGGCGTCGACGATGGAGAAGTGGGTGGTCTCCTCGCTTTCGCGGCCGCCGGGGGCGGCGGTTTCGGCAGGCGGGAACTCGGAGTTGGGCGTTGCGCGGTCAAGCTTGAGGTTCGCGGCGAGCTCGCGCGCGGTGGCTTTGCTGACCAGCTTGTCGAGATCCACGGCGGTAAAGGAGGGGTCCGCGACGTGGAGGCTGCGCTGCCGGAAGCCGCGGCGCATCGCCTCGACTTGCAGGTGGCGGGACAGCGAGGATCCCTCGGAGCCGAGCGGCGCGGAGAACAGCTCCAGGATGTTCAGCATCGTGAGCAGCGCCACGCCGCCGCCGCTGGAGGGCGGCATGGTGAGCACGGGGTAGCCGCGATAGGTGCCGCGGAGCGGCTCCCGGGCGATGGCCTTGTACTTCTTGAGGTCCTCATAGGCAATGGTGCCGCCGTTGGCTTTCATGTCCGCGTCGATCAGCTTCGCGGTCTCGCCCTCGTAGAATTCCTGCGCGCCGTGCTTCTGCATGCGCGCGATGGTGCGGGCCAGGTCCTTCTGGACGACGAGCTCGCCCTGCTTCAGCGGCTCCTCGGCGCCCTTGAGAAAGATCTTCGCGGTCTCCGGGAAGCGCTTCATCACCGGCACCTGCAGCTTGAGAATGATCTCCATGCGCTGGGACGCCGGAAAACCCTCGTCGGCGAGGCGGCGCGCGGGCTCCAGCACGTCCTTCCACGGGAGCTTGCCGAACAGCTTGTGCGCCATGGCCAGGCCGGCGGGTGTGCCGGGCACGGCGGAGGCTTTGTAGCCGATGTCGGCCTCTTCGCGCTTGGCGAACATGCCGGGCTTGGCGACGCCCGGCGCCACTTCCTTATAGTCGATCGCCTGGGCGCGCCCGTCGGCCATGCGGACCAGCATGTAGCCGCCACCGCCGAGGTTGCCGGCCTCGGGATGCACCACCGCGAGCGCGAAGCCGACCGCGACGGCGGCATCGACGGCGTTGCCGCCCTTCTTGAGGATCTCGAGGCCGGCCTGCGAGGCCAGCTCGTGGACGCTGGTTACCATGGCGTGCTTGGCGCGCTCGGCCTGCTCGATGAGGGGACGCTCGCCCTCGAACTGGCGTCCGCTCTGGGAGACTTCCTGGGCGGACAAGACGACGGCGGCGGCGAAGAGAAGAAACCTGCGCATAACAAGACTGTACAATGGCGGACTATGTTCCGCGCTCTGCTACTGCTGGCTGCTACTTCCGCGCTCGCCGCCGACTATCACGAACTGGCGGCGACCCCGCGGACAATCGTCTGGGGACATTACTCCGCGGCCACCCCTCCTGCACTGCGGATCCGCTCCGGCGACCGCGTGGCGATCCGCACGGTGTCGGGGAGTCCGGCGCGCCTGGAGCAGGCGGGGCTGGCGCCGGCGCGGATCGGCGCGGAACTGCGGCGCGTCTACGCCGAGCTGAAGGACCGGGGTCCCGGCGGGCATCTGCTGACGGGACCTGTCCACATCGAAGGCGCCGAGCCGGGCGATACACTCGAAGTCCGGATCGTGGACATCCGGCTGCCCGTGGACTACGCCTACACTGTCTTTCGCCCGGGCGCGGGATTTCTGCCCGATGAGTTTCCGTACTACCGCATGCGCGTGATCGAGCTGGACCGGGAGCGCAAGGTCGCGAAGTTCAGCTCCGGCGTGGAGGTGCCGCTGGCGCCGTTCTTCGGATCGATGGGCGTGGCGCCGCCCGAGGCCAACGGAAGAATCGATTCCGCGCCGCCATGGATGCACGCGGGGAACCTCGACAACAAGCGTCTGGTGGCGGGCACCAAGCTGTTCATACCGGTCCACGCGAAGGGCGCGCTGTTCCAGGTGGGCGACGGGCACGCCGCTCAGGGCGACGGCGAGGTGTGCATCACGGCGCTCGAAACCTCACTCGACGGGACCTTCGACTTCATCGTTCACAAGAACCGGTCGCTGCGCTGGCCGCGCGCCGAGACGCCGACGCACTACATCGCGATGGGGCTGCACCCGGATCTCACGGAAGCGACGAAGCTCGCGGTGCGGGAGGCGATCGACTTCCTGGTCACGGAGAAGAAGCTCTCGCGCGACGACGCCTACATGTTGACCAGCGTGGGCGTCGACCTCGCGATCACGCAACTGGTGGATGGCACCAAGGGCGTGCATGCCCTGATCCCGAAGGCGCTGTTCGTCCCGTGAGCGCCACGCACGCGATGTTCGCGGCGATCGCGGCAGGCGCCGCGATCGGCATTTTCGCGCCGGGCCTGGGCCGCGAACTGACGCCGCTGAGCAACATCTTTCTGCGGTTGATCCAGTCGATCATCGCGCCGCTGTTGTTCGCGGTGCTGGTGTCGGGGATCGCGCGCGCGGGCAGCCTCCGCGAAATGGGCCGGGTGGGGCTGAAGTCGGTGGTCTACTTCGAAGCGGTGACGACCATCGCGCTGATACTGGGCTGGGGCTTCGCGACGGTGTTTCAGCCGGGCGCGGGCGTGACGATCGGCGGCGCGGCGGCCGCGGCCGCCCCCGCCGCGAACTTCCGCGAGGCCCTGGAGAACGCCTTCCCGGCGAGCATCCTGGACGCGATGGCACGCGGCAACATCCTGCAGATCGTCGTGTTCTCGTTCCTGTTCGGCGCGGCGGCGAACGCCATCGGCCCGAAAGCGGAGCCCCTGGTGGCCTTCTGCGAAGCGGTGGCCGACATCGCGTTCCGCTACATGAACTACGTCATGTGGATCGCGCCGCTGGGCGTGGGGGCGGCGCTGGCCTCGACGCTCGCCACCAGCGGACTCGCGGTGATCGCGGCGCTGGGGCGCTACGTCGCCGTATCCTACGCCGCGCAGGCGACGTTCCTGGTGCTGGTCTTGGGCGGATTGCTGCTGGCGTTGCGCATCGACCTGCGGCGCTTCGCGGCAACGGTGCGCGAGCCGTTCTTCATCGCCTTCGCGACCACCTCGAGCGGCGCGGCGATTCCCAAAGCGCTCGAAAACCTGGAGGCGTTCGGTGTGCCGCGGCGGATCCTGAGCGTGGTGCTACCGCTGGGGCTGAGCTTCAACCTGGACGGCTCGGTAATCCACCTGGCGCTGGCCGCCACGTTCGTGGCGCAGGCCGCGGGCGTGGAGATGACGCTCAGCCGCACGCTGCTGATGCTGGCGACGCTGAAGCTCACCAGCAAGGGCGTCGCCGGCATCCCGCGCGCGGGCATGGTGATCCTGGCCAGCCTCTTTCCGATGCTGGGGCTGCCGCTCGAGGCGCTGGCGCTGCTGCTGGCGGTGGACGCGATCGTCGACATGATCCGCACCAGCACGAACATCCTCGGCAACTGCGTGGCCGCCGTGGTTATTGACCGCTGGGAGCGGCCATCGGCGACGCCGCCGGCTGCAGATGCCGGTCAAAGAAGCTCGTGATGCTTTCGAGCATCTGTTTGTTGTGGACCCCGGTGACGCCGTGGCTCTTGTGCGGGTAGAGCATCAGCTCGAATTGCTTGCCGGCGCGTTGCAAGGCGTCGGTGAGTTGCAGCGTGTTCTGGAACAGGACGTTGTCGTCCTCCAGGCAGTGGATGATCATCAGCTTGCCCTTGAGGTTCTTGGCCGCGCGGGGCAACGCGGTTTTCTCGTAACCTTCGGGGTTCTCGCTCGGCAGGCCCATGTAGCGCTCGGTGTAGATGGTGTCGTAGTTCATCCAACTGGTCACAGGAGCGCCGCCCGCGCCGGCGGCGAAGACCTCGGGCGCGTTCAGCATGGCGTTGATGGCCATGAAGCCGCCGTAGCTCCAGCCGTAAATGCCGATGCGCTTCTCATCGACGAAGCCGAGCTTCACCAAATGCCGGACGCCCTCCACTTGGTCCTTCAGCTCGATGATCCCGAGTTGCCGGGCGACGGGAGTCTCGAATGCGTGGCCGCGACCCTCGGTGCCGCGGTTGTCGAGCTGCCAGATGACGTAGCCCTTGTGGGCGAGCGCCTGGTCCCAGTTGATGCCGGCCCAGGAGTTCCGGACGTTCTGCGCGCCGGGCCCGCCATAGACCATCACGATTGCCGGATACTTGCGGCCGGGCTGGAACCCGGCCGGCTTGATCAGGCGGGCGTGGAACGTGACCCCCGCGGCGCTCTTCACTTCGTGCAGCTCCGTCGGCAGGATCTCGTACTGCTCCTGCGCCTTGATGTCGGCGGCGCGATAGACGCCGGTCTCCCGCCCGCCCGCCTCATGCAGCGTGGTGCGCGGCGGCTGCGCAAGGCTCGAGAAGCGGTCGAGGTAGTGCGTGGCCTCCGGGTTCATGGTGATCGCGTGGGTGCCGGGTTCGCTGGTGAGGCGCTTCTTGTTCCGCCCGTCGAGACCGACAACGTAGAGCTGCCGCTCCAGCGGGCTGGCCTCAGTGGACGTGAAGTACACGCGGCGGTTCTTCTCGTCCACGCCTTCGATGCGGGTCACCTCGAACTCGCCACGGGTAAGCTGCTTCGCGTCGCGGCCGTCGGCGTTGTACAGGTACAAGTGCTGGAAACCGCGGTCGCGCTCGCTCATCCAGAGAAAGCGTCCGTCCTCGAGGAACACCGGCTCCACGCCGCGGGTGTTCACCCAGGCGGGGTCGGACTCGGTGAAGATCGCCTGCCCTTCCCCGGATGATGGGTTAACCCGCAGCAGCTCCAGCTTGTTCTGGGTCCGCGTCAGCCGCTGGACCCACAGCTCCTTGCCGCCGGGCATCCAGCCGACCCGAGCGAACAGATACTGGTCACGGGTATCGCCGAGGTTCATCCACTTCGTCGCGCCGCCCTGGGCGGAGATGACGCCGAGGCGCACGGTGGAGTTCGGCTCGCCGGCTTGCGGATACCGTTCCGGCTCGTACACCGCGCGCGTCTTCAGCAGGTCCGCGTGAGGGTACTTGGGCACCGCGCTGACGTCGAACTGCAGGTAGGCGATGGACTTACCATCGGGCGACCACCAGTGCGCGGTGCCGAGCGCGAGTTCCTCGGGGTACACCCAGTCGAGGACGCCGTTGCGCAGCTCCTCGCGGCCGTTGCGGGTGAGGCGGGTTTCCTTACCGCCATCGAGCTCGACGACGTAGAGATCGTAGCCGCGCGTGAACGAGACCTTGCGGCCGTCGGGGGAGAGCCGGGCGTCACGTTCGGCCACCGGTGTCCGCGTAAGCTGATCGGACTTGTTCTCGTCCAGCCGGCAAATGAAGATGTCGCCGTTGACGGTGACCAGCAGCCGCTTGCCGTCGGGCGAGAGCTCCATGGGCGCGCCGCGCAGGCGGCGGTTATCCCACTCGAACTGTTCCGGCTCGGGGATCTTCACCGCGGTCTTCTCGAGCGGCTCGAGCGAAAACACCTCGCGCGAGGTCTGCGTGGCGATGCTGAACTCGTGGATCGCCTTCCCCTCGCGATAGAGGAAGCTCTGCCCGCCGGGGAGCCAGGCCGAGGGTGCGCCGGAGCCGCCGAAGCCTTCGCGTCCGCGCGCCGCCACCACGTCGAGCGTGATCGCCTTGCGCTGGGCCGCCAGGGGCGCGAGCGCCAGAACCAACAGGATCAGAGTCCGCAGCATCGTATAGTGATTGTACTCGTATGAAACTGCGATTCTGGGGCGCCGCCCGCACGGTCACCGGCTCGATGCACGAGGTGGAAACCGGCGGACGCCGGTACCTGCTGGATTGCGGACTGTATCAGGGCAGGCGCAAGGAAGCCTTCGAGCGGAACAGCCGGTTTCCCTTCCCCGCGGCCTCGGTGGACGCGGTGCTCCTGTCGCACGCGCACACGGACCATACCGGCAACCTGCCGACCCTGGTTAAGAACGGTTTCTCGGGTCCCATCTATGCGAGCGCGGCGACCGTGGACCTGTGCCACGCCATGCTCGCCGACTCGGCTTACCTGCAGGAGCGCGATGCGCAGTTCCTGAACAAACGCCGCGCGCGCCGCCGGCTGATCGGCGAGCCGGACGGCGAGGACGTCCGTCCGCTCTACACCATCGAAGATGCCGAACGGACCTTCCCGCTGTTCCGTACCGTGCCCTTCGAGACTCCGCTGCGAGTGGCCGAGGGCCTGTCCTATTCGATGAGCGACGCGGGGCACATGCTGGGGTCCGCGTCGCTGTTGCTCGAAGCCGACGGTGTGCGGCTGTGTTTTTCGGGCGACGTGGGCCGCAAAGGACTGCCCATCATCCGGGATCCGCAACCGCCGCCCCAGGCCGATTACCTGATCCTCGAAAGCACTTACGGCGACCGGCTGCACCAGGATCTGGGTCCCGTGAAGGACCGGCTCGCGGACACCATTGTCCGCACCACCGCGCGGGGCGGCAAGATCATTGTGCCGGCCTTCGCGGTGGGCCGCACCCAGCAGCTGATCGTGCTGCTGCACGAGTTGACCCTCGAGAAGCGCATTCCGGCGGTGCCGGTCTTCGTCGACTCGCCGCTGGCGGTGAACGTCACAGAGGTGTTCCGCCGCCATCCCGATTGCTACGACGAGGAGACGCGGCGGCTGCTCGAAAGCACCGACGATCCCTTCGGCTTCGCGCGGCTGCGCTACATCCGCTCGGCCGAGGAGTCGAAGGCGCTGAACGATCTGCGCGGACCCATGGTGGTGATCTCGGCGTCCGGCATGTGCGAAGCGGGCCGGATCCTCCACCACTTGCGGAACTCCGTAGGAGACCCGCGCAACACGATCCTGATCACCGGCTTCCAGGCCGAGCATACGCTGGGGCGGAAGCTGGTGGACCGGCTGCCCGAAGTGCCCATCTTCGGCGAGCCGTACCGGCTGCGCGCCGAGGTCGTGAAGCTGAATGAACTCAGCGGCCACGCCGATCAGCGGGAACTGCTCGCCTGGATGAAGCCGCTGGTGGGCCGGCTGAAGAAGGTGTTCCTGGTGCACGGCGAATTGCCGCAGGCGAACGCCCTGGCCGCAGCGATCCGCGAGGTCCACGGCGTGGAGGCAGTGGTGCCGGAGCGCGGCGAGTCCTTCGCGCTATAGCCCGAGGCGGCGGTCGAGATCCGCGGTGATGGCGGGCAGCCGGTCCGGCGCGCGCAGCAGATTGCGAATCCCGAAAGCGGCGTGGTGCTCGAAGAACAGCTCCACGGCGCGCACGGACAGGGCATAGGCGACCGCGGCGTGATCGGCGCTCATGCGCGACCAGTCCTGCCCCAGGTTCTCCAGGCGCGGCAGTTTGGCGTCCTTGGCGAGCGCTTCGATCTTCGCGCGCACGGCCGCCGGCAACGCGTCGCCGGAGAAGCGCTGGGCCAGGCCCTCATGCAGCCAGGCGGGCCAGTGGCCGGTCATGGCGATACACGCGTGCACCGTCTCGTGCGCCAGCACGCGGCGCATCGAGTTCAACGAAGCGCCACTGGCCGGAAACGGGACCCGGATGCGGCCGTCGAACATGCCGCCGCTCCATTCCGCCGCGTCGGAACCCTTGCGATACGCCTCCGGGCTTTGCACGATCGCGACGACGCGCTCTAGCCCGTGGCAGCCGAGTTCCGCGGAGATACGGCCATACTCGGCGTCGAGGATCGCGAGCAGGTCGCGCGCGGTCTCCGGCGGCACGGCCTGGCCCTCATAACGCAGCTGCACACGGAGCCCAACCAGGCGCTCGCGGCTCTGGTCCGCGCCGATTTCCTTCTCCACCTGGCGCTTCAGCCTTTCCAGATCGGGGTTCGCGTCGTACTTGAGCGATGCCTCCCACAGCGCGACGGCGCGGCGGGGATCGTCGGCGCGCCAGGAGGCGATGCCCGCCAGCGCCAGCAACCCCGGATCGCGCGGATAGACCCGTAGCTCCCGTTCGAGCAACTCCAGAGCCCGGCCCGGCTGGGAGTTCTGGATCAGGTTCGAGGCTTCGCCGATCGCCGGACTCTGGCTGCGCGTGCGGACCTGGGGCGTGGGCGCGCCGCGCTCCGGGGGCGCGGACCGGGCGGCGGCCGCCTGCAGGATCTGCTGGGCATCGGCCCACGCCGCGCGCTTGCGGCCCTCGTCAAACGATTCGAGCTCCGCCAGGTCGGCGCGGCGGACGTAGCCTTCCCCGGCGCCGGGGACCGCGACTTTGTAGCAATCCTCGCCGGCCATCGCGAACCGCACTGTCACGGGCGTGCCCGCGGCAAGCTGGCGCACCACCGGGGCATCCCCACCGCAGGCGGACCGCAAGGGCGCCTCCTGGCGGATGGAGGCGGCCAGAAACAGCACGAGCCAGGGGGTCACAGTTCGAGGATGCGGGAATCCGCCGCCGAAGTCTCTCGGGGGAAGGCCCTAGAAAAACGCTCGGTCACCACCTCAGCGCGCAAAGCCGAACCGGATCGCGCCATTGTTAATCTGGCTGGCCACCCAGTCCCAACCGGCCGCCGGAGCGGCGGCAGTCAGCATGATTACGGCGCAAACCACGTACACGATCATGATGAAGGACCCCAGCCAAGTGTTCTGATCCAGGAAACTCTGCATGTCCGCGCTCGCGTTCTGGAATGTCCCGCTCGCGGCCGTGAACCCCATGCTGCTCAGGAGAGAACCGATCAGCGACAACAGCGCGGGCAGGCTCTGCACGATGCTGACGACTGCCAAGACGATGGCGGCTACGATGGCGGGAACCACCAGCGTCCCGGCGATGCCCACAGTGAGCGTCGAGGCGACGGCCCCGACGATCGCGACGATGATCATGGCGACCACCTGAAGGATCGCGCTCATCGCTGCGCAGTTCTGGACGCCTTGCTGCGCCGCCTGCCGGGCAGCGGGTTCGAGCTTGGCCGCCAAGGCGAGGATGCTCTGCCGGATGGACTCCCAGGAGTCTCCCGCGGCGGGAGCGAGTTTGCCGCGGGCGTCGGCTTTCTCGCGCTGGGCGCGGCGCATCGTCTCGGCGAGGTTGTGCGGCAGCGCAAGTTCCCTGGCCTGCCCCGCCGAGCGGATTGCTGCGTCAAAGTGATTCTCAGCCAGCGCCGGCGTGTTCCGAACCTGCGGGCCTAGATTTCCGGCGGGCCGGGAGGCCCGGGTCAACTCGCGGATCCGGTCGCCGATGCGCCGGATTTCCGGTTCCAGCGACTGGACCATCGCCCAAGCGGCGGGCGCTTGTTCTCCCGCGACGACAATCTCGACCTGCGCGCCTGCGCCGGCTCCGGAACCGGCGCCAAAGATCGCCGTCAACAGCGACCCGAACTGGTTCAGCGTGGTCACCCGCGTCCCGTTGATCATGATCCGGGTCCGCCCCGGGGGACCCCAGTTCAGGACGATCGGCGGTTGCGGCAGCCCCAGCGGCGCCGGCACGAAGGGTACGGTCAGTTGGTGCCGTTTGTTTTCCACCTGCTCCGTCACCTGCGCCTCCAGCGCCATCACGTCGGTTGCATCGTAGACGCGTTGCTGGAGGGTGCCGACAGTCACCGTCCGGGAGTCGCGCCAGTCGTTCGTCCGCCCGGAGAAGTCCCCGTTGGCATCGGTTCGCCCGGTCCAGATCGTGTCGTTGCTGTTGTCAGCATCCCGGTCGATCATGCTGATCGACACGCCGCCCGCGGGTAGCGCCGTCCCCCAGAGTCCGGGCATATACAGGACCTTCCCGCGCACATCCACTTGACCCATTCCGGGCCTCCCTCGGGCCGGATTGCCGGCCGGATTTTCTGCTCTTCCGGTTACAGCGGAACCCGGGCGCGAAAGGGATCAAACCGTGAGAAAAGTTCTACCGCGAGGTGGAAACCCCCGCGATTGCCGGCTGGGAGACCCGACGGGCTGGAACCGGGTGCCCGGGATCCTCGCGAATCCGCCGTTCGCGCTAGCATGACCCTGCATGCAGTTTGCGAAACACCTTCGAGGAGGCGTGCGCCGCGGGTTCATCACCTGCACCGTGCGGATCTGGAAGCACCCGCGGGTTAAGGTGGGCGGCCGGTACCGCATGGGCGACGGCGCGGTGGTCGTCGAGTCCATCGAGCCGATCTCGCTCGGCGACATCACCGAGGAACTTGCGATCGAGTCCGGTTTCCCGAGCCGGCGGGATCTGCTCCAGGTGGCAAAACACGGGTCCGGCGATAACGTGTACTTGATTCGCTTTCGTTTCGTCGCCGCCTGACCTCGAAGGCTATGCTGGAACCATGCAGATGCCCGCCGCGCCGATGTCGATCACCGATTGGAAAACCGTGCCGGTGACGCGTCACGCCGGGGATGCCGGGTACGCCCTGTGGCGCACGCGCGAGTTCGGCGGCATCCGGGTCCGGATGGTCGAGTACTCGCCGGGCTACCGCGCCGACCATTGGTGCGCCAAGGGCCATGTGCTGCTGTGCCTGGAAGGCTCACTGGAAGTGACGGTGCGCGACGGCCCGGTCTACCAGCTTGGCCCCGGGCAGAGCTACCACGTCGGTGACGGCGACCCGCCCCACCGGAGCCATAGCCCCGCCGGCGCGCAGCTGTTTATCGTCGACTGAGCTACCTGTAGCCCCGCCCCGACTCCGACGATGGATCTCTCATGGGTGTCTCCCTGAAAGCCTGGACGCTCGCCGTGGGCGCCACCGGGTTCCTGACCGGGTACGTCGGCCCCATCGTGCTGACACCGGGGTCCAATCAGGGTCCCTTGCTCGGGATCTTCCTCACTGGACCGGGGGGCCTCGTGCTGGGCGCGGTGATGGGGCTAGTCATGAAACTGCTCGGCGTCCGTCACGAAGTCTCCCTGGCGTGGCTGGCCGGCACGTGCGCCGTGGCCGCGATGGCGACGGTGTTCTTGTGCGTTTCCTAGCTGCCCGTCAGAAGTAGATCTTCACCGCGAGCTGCACGTTCCGCGGATCGCCGGTCGAGTCGATTACGCCGAAGCCGACGCCGCCCAGCGCCGTTCCCGGCAGCCCGAAGTTGGCCCGGTTGAACGAGTTGAACGCCTCCAGGCGCAGTTGTGTCCGAATCCGCTCGGTGATCTGGAAGTTCTTGTGCACCGCGAGGTCCACGTTGGCCTGATTGGGCCCGCGCAACCCGGGAATGGTCCGTCCGGCGTTGCCGATCTGGAACAGCGCCGGCGGCGCGAACGCCGCTGGGTTGAACCACGCGCGGATGCGGTCCTGCTTGGACGTCGCGGTGGTTTGGACATCGCCGACGATGTTGGGCCGCAGCCCGCGGTAAGCGAGCCCCGGGGTCACCGTCGCGGCGGTGCTGATCGAGAGCGGAAAACCCCGCTGGAACGAGACGATGGCGTTGATGTTCCACCCCCCCGCCACCCAGTCGAGCACCTTGCTGGTGTTGCCGAACTTGCGGCCCTTGCCCACCGGCACCGCCCACAGCACGCTCGACACGAACCGGTGCCGCGCGTCGATCGTGGACAGCGCTTTGTCCAACCGCCGGTTGTTCATGTCCTGGTAGTTGGGCACCTGGACGCTGGCCGCGGCCTGGATCGCCGAGATGTCGTCGATCAGCTTCGAGAAGCTGTAAGACGCCTGGAAGTTCAGGTCGTTCGCAAAGCGCCGCTCCACCTTTAGCTGCAGCGAATGATAGGACGAATGGGCGTCGTTGGCAAAGAAGCTCTGGATCGCTCCGAACTGGGGATAGGGACGCAGCAGTTGCGCCACGGTCAGCGTCGGGGTGGCAAGCACCCCTCCGGCGGGCGGCCGCTGCGCCACCGGGAGCGTCAGGAAGGGATTGGCCACCCGGGTATTCAGCGCCGTCGCGCCCAGCGCGCGCGTGGCATCGTCGATCTGGTTCAGGTCGGTGGTGCCGCCGAGGATGCCGATGCCGGCCGAGCCCAGGTAGGCGATTTCCGAAATCAAGCGGCCGGGCAGCTCCCGCTGGATATTGAAGTTCCACTGCGCGGACTTCGGGTTGCGCAGCGCCCGCAACCGCGTGGGCAGCGTCGCCAGGCCATAAGAAGTCAGCGCGCCGAGCGAGTCTCCGGGCACCGGCAGGATTCCATTCGGGTACGGGTTCGAGAGCGAGGCGTCCGGGTTCGGTGTCACGCCGTTGTCGAGCGAAGCGTTGTAGGTGGTGGCCTGCGATTCCGTGATCATCGCCAGCGTCGCGGCGGTAATGCCGCCGCCGGTCATCGGCGCGTAGAAGATGCCCGCGCCGGTGCGGATCACGGTCTTGTCGTTGAGCTTGTAGGCGATGCCGAGCCGCGGCGCGAAGTTGTTCCAGTCCGGATTGCTCAGGTAGCTCGTGTCACTGCCGCCGCGGCCGATAAACTGCACAGCGCCGCTGAGCGGGCCGTTGCGTCCCGGCACCGCCACGCCGCCGATCGTCTGCGGCGCGAGGATCACCCCCGGGGCCGCCGGGAACGGCGCGAGCGTCGCGAAGTTGGTCATGCGGTTGAAGCGCTCCCGCGTCGGCAGATCGCTTTCATAGCGCAACCCGAGGTTCAAGGTCAGCTTCTTGGTAATCGCCCAGTCGTCCTGGAAGAACACACCGAAGTTGTGGTTGCTCGCCGCCAGGCGCGGCACGATGCCGATGCGCCCCGCGGCAGGGATGCCGAGCAGCATGGACGCAATCGCGTCGCCGCTCGCAGTGTCGGCCGCCGTGCGCGCCGTGAAGCTCCGGGTGAAGCTGAAGTTCCCCGCCGGGTCGTCGGCGCGGAAGTTATTCACCTGGTAGACCCGGAACGTGCCGCCCCACTTGATGTTGTGGCGCCCGCGGTTCATGCTCACGTCGCCGCCCCACGCGAAGTTGTTCTGGTAAGTCTGGGTGACGCCGAAGTTCACCAGCGGCCCCAGCGGGGAGTAGCCGGTCGCCGAGAAGGACGGGAAAACGTTGCCTTCGCCGGTCGCCGTGGCGATGTAAGACGGAAACCCAAGCGTCGTCGGATCGAAGCCCGCCGAGGGCTGGGTGCGGACCAGCTCGCTGCGCGAAGCGCCGGCGTTGGCGTGGGCCACGGTGCGGGGGCTGATGGTGAAGACGTAGTCCGCGACCATCGACCACGGGCGGTTCTTCTGGAAGCCATTGGTGGTGGTGGTGCCGAGGCTGCCCGGGAACGTGCCGGCCGCCTCGATGTCGTCCCAGTTCCGCGACAGGCGGAAGTAGGTCTGGTGCCGCTCGTTGATCGCGTAATCGAGGCGCGTCACCAACTGGCGCTCCAGCGTCGTCGTCGGCGAGTTCACCGCGTAGTTGTTCAGCAGCCCGGGGCGGTTCGGCTCCGGATAATACGTAATCACGCGCTGCGCCACCCGGTCCTGCTGCGCCTGCGGAATCTGGTTGTTCGGGAACGGCGTGCGGGTACCCGCACCCGGAATGTAGATCAGGTTCGGCAGCTCGCCGAAGTCCCCGCGGCGCATCCGCGCGGTCGGCACCGTGGATTGCAGCAGGTTCGCGTTGCTGATCTTGAGCATTTCGAAGTTCGCGAAGAAGAACAGCTTGTTCTTCACGATGGGCCCGCCGTAGTTGCCGCCGAACTGGTTGTAGCGCAGCTTCTCCTTGCCGGTGCGCTGCGCGTTGGCGAAGAACGCCGCCGCGTCCAATGCGTCGTTGCGGAAGAACTCCCACACGGTGCCCCGGAACTGGTTGGTGCCCGAGCGCGTGGTGAAGGTGAGCGTCCCGCCGCCAGACCGGCCGAACTCCGCCGAATAGGCGTTGGTCAGAATCCGGAACTCCTGCACCGCGTCCGGCGACGGCTTGAACGCCGGCCAGTTGTCGGCCCGGCCGTTAATGTCGACGCCATCCACCAGCACTTGGTTGGTGAGGGCGCGCCCCCCCGCCACCGAGAACGCGACAGCCGACGCCAGGTTCGGATTCGCTCCCCGGGAGCCCGGCGTCGTCGTCACCGACGCATTCAACTGCGCTAGCTGATAGGGGTTGCGCCCGTTCAGCGGCAGCTGATCCACCGTCCGCCGGTCGATCATGGAGCTGACCGCCGCCGTGCTGGTCTCGATCTGCGAGACATTCTCGGTGACGTTCACCGTCTCCTGCACGGAGCCCGGCTTCAGACTCACCGTCACGGTCGCCACCTGACTCACTTCGAGCGTGATCCCCGTCTGGCGGTACGTCGAGAAACCCTCGAGCTTCACCTGCAACGAGTAGCTGCCCGGGTCGAGCACCGGGAAAATCGCGATTCCGGCGCCGTCGCTCACCGCGCTCTTCTCGATGCCGCGGGCCACATCGGTCAGCGTGACTTGCGCGTTCGGAATCATTGCCCCGGACGGATCAGTCACCTCCACACGGAGGCTCGCCGCCGCCTGCCCGAACGCGGCGCCGGTCCCAGCGAGCAGCAGCACGGACACCAAACAAGCATGAAATACGGGTCGCATCATGAAAGCTCCTTGGGGATCCGGTTGCGCCTCCGCGGTGGCGCGCCGAGGACGGGCGCGCACACCCACCGGACCATGTTCTCGATCACTTCCTGCCGGCTCAGGCGGCCGCCCGGCCGGTACCACTGCGCCAGCCACACCATCGCGCCGAAGAAATTCATCGCCGCCACGCTGGCGTCGATCGGGGCGTACCGCCCGTGGTCGATCAATTCCTGGATGGTCGCGCGGACGAACCGGTAGAAGTTCCAGCGCGCCGCCGCGGCCTCGCGCTGCCGCGCCGGAGACAATTCCCGCGACTCGTGCACCAGCGTCGTCACCTGCGGCCCCACCCCGCTGCCATCCTCGGCGCCCACGACGAAACCGGCGTACTGGCGCGCCAGCACCGCCAGCCGCTCCGCCGGATCGGGCGTGGCCCGCGCCGGCGCGATCACCTGCTCCGTGAGCCGGTCCATGCCATGGCGGACGATCTCGTAGAGCAGGTCTTCTTTGCTCCGGATGTGGTGGTAGATCCCCGACTTCGCCAGCCCCACCGCCTGCGCGACTTCGGTGAGCGTCGTCGCCTGGTAGCCCTTGCGCACGATCAACTCCGCGGCGGCATTGTAGATGCTGTCGAGCATCCGCTGGCTGGCGGGGCGTCGCGCGGGAGCGGGACGGGCGGTCGCGGGCATGGAGATCGGACCCCTTTGTCAAAAACCGACCCGCGGGTCGGTTTTACGATTGCCCTATTAAGCGCTCACTCGGGGTCCGGTGTCAAGGTTCTTGTCGAAGCTAGTCCAGCCTCGGATGGACCCGCCACAGATTCCCTTCCCGCAGATTCGACAGCCAAATGGACCCCAAACCCACCCGCACCGCGTCACCGCCCGGCCCCGCGTACTGCCGGACCACCTTGTTCTGCTCCGGGTCGATCTTCGACAGCGGAAACTCGAACGAAGTCACCCACACCGCGCCTTCGCCCGCGGCGATCTCGCCGCCCGGCCCCGGAACCCCGACCGGAATGGTCGCGACAACCTTGTTCGTCTTGGCGTCCACGCGCGTGACGTCGCCCGCTTCCTGATTCAAGGTCCACACCGAACCGAAACCCGTCGTCAGGAAGCGGGGCTTCTTCCCCACCGGGATCACCTGCTCGACGACGTTCGTTCGCGGGTTCACGCGCGCCAGTTGGTTCGTCTCCGTGCTGGTCACCCACAACGCACCCTCCCCGTAAGCCACGGCGAAGGACCCGGGCGGAACCCGGATCTCCGCGACCACTTTGTTGTCGGCGGGGTCCACGCGGGCGAGCACGCCCTTCTTGTCCGTCAGGATCCAGAACGAATCCGCCGAAACCACCACTCCGCCTTCGGAATGGGCGATCGGGATCGCGAACGTCGCCGTCACCTGGCCGGTCTTCCGGTCGATCCGGGAAACCGTCTGGTCGCCGCAGTTGGGCACCCAAATCGAGCCAAAACCGGCGGCGATCCCCGAGCAGGGCGCCTTGCCCACCGGGATCTGCGCCGCGACCTTGTTGGTCTTGGGGTCCAGGCGGGCGACGTTGTTCGCCGGGTAGTTCGACACCCAGACATCTTCGTCAATGACGATCCAATCCGGGTTCCCGCCCGTCTGGAAAACCGCGTCCGGGGTCAGGGTCGCGATGGGCCGCTGGACCCCGGGTCCGGCGACGCCCGGCCGCTTCACCGGCGCCGGCTTCGGCTGGGCCGCCAGAGAAACCGCTAACCAAATCCCTAACCCGAGACGATGGAAGAACATGCGAGTATTGTATGCCGCTTGACTCCCACCGGTCGGTGGGTTACGGTGCAAGTAATCCGTTTGGGATGGTCTGTGCGTAAAGCCAAAGTGCGTCATGTTGTTCTGATTACGGCATTGTTCGGCTCGGCGGTTGTAGCGCCCGGGGCGAACTCTCCGGAATTCTTCGAGACCCGAATCCGCCCGGTCCTCGACGCGAACTGCCTGGGCTGCCACGCCAAGCTCGCCATGGCGGGACTGCGCCTGGACTCCCGCGCGGCCATGCTGAAGGGCGGCGCCACGGGTCCGGCCGTGATCCCCGGCGAGCCCGACAAGAGCCTCCTTATCAAGGCCATCCGCCAGGAGACGCCCGACCTCCAGATGCCCAAAGGCGGCAAGCTCAAGAAGCGCGAAATCGACGACTTCGTCGAGTGGGTGAAAGCCGGGGCGGTGTGGCCCGAGGCCAAGATGACCGTCGCCTCCGGACCAGGTCTGAGCGCCCAACAGCGGGCCTTCTGGTCGTTCCGGCCGCTGAAGAACCCCACGCCGCCGGAGCCGAAGAGCCGCACCTGGGCGAGGAACGCGATCGACAAGTTCCTGCTTGCCGCGATGGAGCGCGAGGGGCTGACCCCGGGCAAGCCCGCCGACAAGCGGACCCTGATGCGGCGGGTAACGCTCGACCTGACGGGGCTGCCCCCCAAGCCCGAGGAGGTCGAAGCGTTCGTCGCGGATACTTCGGCGGACGCCTACCCGAAGCTCATCGACCGGCTGCTCGCGTCGCCCGCCTATGGCGAACGCTGGGGACGCCACTGGCTGGACGTGGTCCGCTACGGCGAGGACGACACGCGCGGTCTCGCGCCCCAGAACCGCGGCTACATGCCGTACCCGTTCGCGTACCTCTACCGCGACTGGGTGATTCAGGCGATGAACGACGATCTCCCGTACGGGGACTTCGTGAAGGCGCAAATCGCCGGCGACCTGCTGGACGAGAAGCTCCGTGTGAAGATGCTCCCCGCAACGGGATTCCTGGGCCTGGGCCCGTGGTATTACGACCTGGCGGATCCGCCGGTCGCGCGCTCGGACGAGCGCCACGAGCGCATCGACACCACCACGCGGGCGTTCCTGGGCCTCACGGTCGGCTGCGCCCGTTGCCACGACCACAAGTACGACCCGATCTCGATCAAGGATTATTACTCCCTCGCCGGCGTTTTCGGCTCGACCACCTACAAGGAGTATCCGCAGGTCCCCAAGGGCGCGCGCGAGGAGTACGAAGCCAAGGAAAAGAAGCTCGAAGACAAACAGAAGCTCATGGGCGAGTTCCTGCGCAGCGCCTCCGAGCAGATGGCCCTGATGTATGCGCGGCGCGCGGCGGACTATATGCTCGGGGTCTTCCGGATGAAAGGCGAGGTGAAAAAACCGCTGCACGAGGTGGCCGAGCAGTTGAAGCTCGACGCCGAACTGCTGGCGCGGTGGGACCGGTTCCTCGCCAAGCCCCCGGCCTTCTACCCCTACCTGAAACCGTGGCAGGAGATGATGGCCAAAGGCGGCACGGACGAGGAACAGGCCAAGAAACTCGCCCGCGAATTCCAGGACGTGCTGAACGCGGTGATCGTCGAGCACCGCGAGTTCGACAAGGAGAACGAGATCATCAAGGCCAAGGCCCTGCCGGGCACCAAGCCGAAACCGGAGCCGAAGGGCAAGCCGCACGAGTTCGAGACCGCGGACGATTTCTGCCCGGGCTGCGGGCTTGAGTTGCGCACCATGGCCGCGGATCGCGGGAATCTCTTCACCGACGTGTTCCTTTATGACGTACACGATACGGACCCCGCGCCGCAGGGCCGCAAGACCCCGGCATTGCTCAGCTTCCGGGGCTTCGGCCTGGAGAAGCGGCTGAGCGCCGAGGCCGCCCAGCACCTGGCCGACATGCGCGCCGAGATGGAAAAGGACCGCAAGGAACTGGAGCCCGAACTGCCGCTGATCCACGGCGTCGCCGAGAGCCCGAAAATCGGCAACCAGCCTCTGCTCAAACGCGGAAATCCCTATGCGCCGGACGCCGAGATCCCCCGCGGGTTCCCCGAAGTGCTGACGCCGGAGCCGAAGCGCTTCGAAAAGGGCAGCGGCCGTCTCGACCTCGCGGAAACCATCGCCGCGCACCCGCTGACCGCGCGGGTGATCGTGAACCGGATCTGGAAGTGGCACTTCGGCACCGGAATCGTGAACACGCCCAGCAACTTCGGACAGGTGGGCGAGCGCCCGGTGCACCCGGAACTCCTCGAGCACCTGGCGTCGTGGTTCACGGCGAACGGGATGTCGTTCAAGAAACTGCACCGCGAGATCCTGCTGTCGGCGGCATACCAGTTGAGCGCGGCAGACATCCCCGCGAATACGCTGAAGGATCCCGAGAATCGCTATTACTGGCGCGGCAACCGGCGGCGTCTCGAAGCCGAAGCCATCCGGGACTCAATGCTCGCTGTCTCCGGCACCCTGGACACGCGGATGTTCGGCCCCTCCGAAGTGCTGGCGGCGGAGAGCAAGCGCCGGACGCTCTACGGCAAGGTGAGCCGCTTCCGCCTGGATCCGTACCTGCAACTGTTCGACTTCCCCAATCCCGGGCTGTCGGCCGAGCAGCGTCACATCACCAGTGTGCCGCCGCAGAAACTCTTCTTCCTGAATAGCGACTTCGTATTGAAGCAGGCCGAGGGCCTGGTGAACCGGCTGGATGGCGAAGCGGGCGACGACGCGAAAGTCCGCCTGGCCTACCGGCTGCTCTACCAGCGTGCCCCTTCGGCCGACGAAACGGCGGCGGCGGTTGCGTTTCTCGCCGAGGAGCGCAAGAAGGAGCGCGCGGCGCCTCAGGAGTCCGCCCCCGACAAGAACGACAAGAACGACAAAAAGAAAACTCCGGCGCCGGCGCCGTGGGTCCGTTACGCGCGCGTCCTGTTCAGCACCAACGAGTTCCTGGAAATCCAATAGGCCCTATCAGCAATGAAGCCCCACAAGCAATCGCAACCCCTGACGCGGCGCGAGGCGCTCTGCCGGATCGGCGGCGGCATGGGATTTGTCGCACTTGCCAACATGGTGACGGATTCGCTCACCGCCGCCGAAACCAAGCCCGTCCTCCACCACAAGCCGCGCGCCAAACGGGTGATTTTCCTGTTCATGAACGGCGGCCTGTCGAGCATGGACAGCTTCGATCACAAGCCCGCGCTGGAGAAATTCCACGGGCAGCCGCTGCCCGGCGGCGAGGTCAAGACCGAGCGCAAGACCGGCACACTGCTTAAGTCGCCGTTCACCTTCCAGCAGTACGGACCGCACGGCATGTGGATCAGCGAGCTATTCCCGCATGTCGCGCAGTGCACCGAGGACATCTGCTTCATCCACTCGATGCACACCGACATCCCGAATCACGAGCCGTCGCTGCTGATGATGAACACCGGCCACACGCAAGTGGGGCGGCCGTCCATGGGCGCCTGGCTGACGTACGGGCTCGGCGCCGAGAACCGCAACCTGCCCGGATTCGTCGTCCTGTGTCCGGAAATGCCGACCGTGGTGGGTCCGCCGCTGTGGAGCGCGTCGTTCCTGCCGCCCATCACCCAGGGGACCTTCATCCCCGATCGCGTCGAGGACCGCGCCAAAGACTTCGACCCGAAGAAGCTGATCCCGTACCTCTACCACGACGCGAACTCGCTGGAGCGGCAGAAATCGGAGCTGGAGCTTCTCACCAAACTCGAAAAGATGCAGGCCGCGCCGGGACTCGAAAGTTCGCTCGCCACCATGGAGACGGCGTTCCGCATGCAGACCGAGGCGCCCGACGTGTTCGACATCCGCAAGGAGAGCGAGGCCACCCAGAAGCTCTACGGCCCGGGAAGCACCGCGCGCGGGTGCCTGATGGGCGTCCGCCTGCTCGAAAAGGGTGTGCGGATGGTTCAGATCTACTACGCCAAGGGCGACCCCTGGGACGCGCACACGGACATCCTGGACCACCGCAAGAACGCTAAGGACTCAGATCAGCCATTCGCTGCGGTGGTCAAGGACCTGAAGTCCCGCGGCATGCTCAATGACACGCTCGTAGTGTGCGGCAGCGAGTTCGGCCGGACGCCGGTCGTGGAAACCGGCGGCAACTTCAGCGGCGCGCGCAACGGCCGGGATCACAACCCGTTCGGGTTCACCATGTGGCTCGCCGGCGGCGGCGTGAAGGGCGGCATGCGCTACGGCGCCACCGACGACTTCGGCTTCAAGGCCGCCGAGAAGCCAGTCCACGTGCACGACCTGCACGCGACCATCCTGCACCTGCTGGGCATCGACCACACCAAGCTAACCTATCGCTACAGCGGCCGCGACTTCCGGCTCACCGACGTCGCCGGCAATGTGCTGCACGACATCATCGCCTGACGCAAGCCCGGGTGACCGTTCCCCGTACAGGGAAGCCAGTACTTCTTGCCCATGTGCAAGCGAAAGCATCATATAATGCTCCGCATGGCACGAGGTCTGTTCTTCTCCAATCATCGGTTCTGCTGGAATGTCGAAGCCCACGTGGGTCCGAACTGCCCGAATCGCGTAGAGGATGTCCAACTGGTCCAGTTGGGTTACTATTGCTGCGCCCGCAATCCGAACGCCGGCAATACGCCGGCGGAACAGGCCGCTTACAACGCGGTTGTGCCCGGGTCGCAGTATACCGGTTCACCAACGGACCCGCTCTCGGTGGCGATCCGCGAACACCAACGGGCGCGCGGCGGAACCCAGGACGGTCGCGTGAGCCCGATCCCTGGAAACCAGCCGGGCTACGGGCCCACCTCCTGGATGATCGTCCCTCTTTCTAACAACATCTACGACGTAATGCGTGATATCTGGCCCGCCCTGCACAAGTCGCCGCAGTGTCCGCCCGCGCTCGCCGCGAAGTCGAAGCTGATGTTCAATCCGGACTGAGGAAGCTTCCTAAATACTTTGTAAACGGCGTACCAGAAGCACAAATCTCCCGTGGTAGTACCATTGCTTTCAGAATTGGACCCGTAGTACGTTAGTTCTACGGCATTCACCCTACCTTCCAGCGGTGGAATCAACAGGAGCTAAGCATTGCTTTTCAAGCACTTAGGATACGTGTGTGCGGCGGTAGCGACTTTCCTTCTACCCGCAGGTGCGACTTATTCTCAAAGGCTTACAGCCGAAGGCACGATCCAGCGGATTCACGCCGCCCCCGCAGTCTCTTCCCAGGGGGAAGGAACGTCGCGCCTCACCTGGCGGATCTCGAGTCCTGGCGCAGCGGCCATCCGGCTGCACTTCGAAGATTTCGCACTCCCTCCCGGGGCGCGTCTGGTCCTGCGGAACGCACAAGGCGACACCCTCCGGGGACCCTACACCGGAGCCGGCCCGTTGGAAGAGGGCAGCTTCTGGTCCCTGCCGGTCGCCGGTGACGAAGTCTGGGTCGACTTGGAGCTTCCGGCTGGCGCGCCATATGCGGCGCCTCGGATTACAGAATTGGGACGGATGGAGGCGGCGGACGGCCGGGAGTGGCGGGACGCTCCGGCGCCGGAGCGCGGTGAAACGCGGCTCGGCGAGTTTCGCGGCCGGACGCTGGAGTTCGAGGTCCGGGACGGGCTCGCCGTGTTCGAAGGGGACATGGTGCTCGGCCGGGCGGAGGAAATCCCAGCCGGGCCCGGTAAGGACCAGCGGCGCGCCGCAGTCGGCATCGACGGAGCCGCCTACCGCTGGCCCGGCGGCCGAATCCCGTACACCATCGATCCGGCGCTGCCGAATCCGCAACGCGTGCTCGACGCGGTGGCGCACTGGAACCAGCAACTGGGCGGGGCAATCACGCTGACACCCCGGACCAGCGAAGCGGCCTACGTGACCTTCGTGCCGGGATCCGGCTGCTCGTCCTATGTGGGCTTCAACAACCTGGCCGCGCAGTCCATCTGGCTGGCGGACACTTGCTCCACCGGCAACGCCATCCACGAAATCGGCCACGCGGTGGGGCTGTATCACGAACACACCCGTGAGGACCGCAACACCTTCGTGAGGGTGCGCTACGAGAACATCGACCCGAACCGAGCGTTCAACTTCGACCAGCAGATCACGGGCGCAAGCGACATCGGCGGCTACGATTACGGCTCGATCATGCATTACGGCGCCTATGCGTTTTCGACGAACGGTCAGCCGACGATCGAGACCATCCCCGCGGGGATTCCGATCGGGCAGCGCAACGGGCTCTCGGCGGGCGACATTGCCGGCGCACGGACGCTGTACGGCGGCTCGACGACGACGGGTTCGGTGACCGTAACCGTGAACTCGAATCCCGGCGGCCTGACGCTCCAGGCGGACGGGGCCTCGTTCGCGGCCTCGCGGAGCTTCAGTTGGACGCCCGGGTCGGCGCACACGTTGGCCGCGCCCAGCCAGAACGCGCCGGGGACGCAATACGTCTTCTCCAACTGGTCGAACGGCGGCGCGCAGACGCAGACCTATGTGACGCCGGCTAGTAACGCCTCGGTGACGGCCAACTACGCGGTGCGTTACGAAGTGCGCGCGAGCGCCGGATCCGGCGCGGGCACCGTAAGCCAGAACCCGGCATCGGCGGACTCCTATTACGCCGCCAACACGGCCGTGACCGTCACCGCGACGCCGGCCGCGGGCTCCTGCTTCGTATCCTGGAGCGGGATCAGCGCGCCCGCGAATCCGGTGCTCAGCCTCACCGCGAACCAGCCGTATACTCTCCAGGCGAACTTCCAGGCGGGCGGTGTGACGGCGACCCCGGCGGCGCTTAGCTTTGCCAACACGGCCGGGTCGCTCACCGTGAGCCTGTCCGCGACTAGCGGCTGCCCCTGGACGGCCCGGAGCAACGCATCGTGGATCACCGTAACGCCGGCATCGGGCTCCGGCAGCGGCGTCCTAACCGTGTCGGTGGAGCGGAATCGCGGCCGGTCTGCCCGCAGCGGCACGGTGACCGCCGGCGGCGCGACCATCACGGTGAACCAGGCCGGCCGTTAGAAAAGACAGCGGCCGGACTCCCCGCACGGGGACTCCGGCCGTTTTCGTGACCGCGCGACCGTTAGTTCGGCAGCACCACGGTATCGACGACGTGGATCACGCCGTTGGACTGAAACACGTTGGCGATGGTGATCGTCGACATGCCGCCCTTCTCATCCTTGAGCACGATATTCTTGCCGGTCAGCGACGCCGTCAGCGTACCGCCGGCCACCGTCTTCAGCGTCGCCATGCCGTTGCCCATCTTGATCATCTTTTTGAGGTCGACGCTCGACACCTTGCCCGGCACCACGTGGTACGTCAGCACCTTGGTGAGCGTGGGCTTGTTCTCGGCCTTCAGCAACGTGTCCACCGTGCCGGCCGGCAGCTTGGCAAAGGCGTCGTTGGTCGGCGCGAACACCGTGAACGGTCCAGGGGACATCAGGGTGTCGACCAGCCCGGCGGCCTTCACGGCGGCCACCAGCGTCGTGTGATCGGCCGAGTTCACGGCGTTCTCCACTATGTTCTTGGTCGGAAACATTTCCTTGCCGCCGACGACCGGCAGCTTGCCGGCTAGCGCGGAGCCTGCCAGAACGGCGGCCAGCGCGGCGGCGGGGACGATCTTCAGAAAGCTCTTCATTGGGGTTCTCCTGTTTCGCTTGATTTTGCGCGATGCACTGGTTACTACGGAAGCTCGCCGCGTTCAGATGTGCCGGATCCCGCGGCATCCGGCGAGCCACGGACCGCGTAGTAAGGAAGGATGGAACGCAAATACTCGTCGCGAAGGGAACTGCTGAAGCTCGCGCCGCTCGCGGGCTTCGGCGCGCTCGCCTTTCCGGACCTCCGCAAGCGTGTGCTCGACGCCGGCGTGCGCGCGACCGACGCCGCGGGCGTCGCGGGTTTCCGGCCCGGCCACCTCGCCGCGGAACTGCCCGGCGAACTGCTGACGCCCCTCGAACGGTTCCCGGTTAACTCCTATCTGGCAGCGGATCCGGGCGTGGACCTTCCTAATTGGAAGCTCACCGTGGAGGGCGCAGTCGCCCGCCCCGGCGAGTACACGCTCGCGCAGTTGCGCCGCCTGCCCCGCGTCGCCCAGAACACGCGGCACGTCTGCATCGAGGGCTGGGACGTCGTCGGCAACTTCGCCGGCGCGCGCCTCGGCGACTTCCTGCACGGGATCGGACTGGACCCCCGCGCGCGCTATCTCGAGGTCCAGTGCGAGGACGAATACTACGAGACCCTCGATCTCGCGAGCGCGCTGCACCCCCAGTCGCTGCTCTGCTACGAAATGTACGGCCAGCCGCTGACGCTGGAGCACGGCGCGCCCCTGCGCCTGACCATCCCCACCAAGCTCGGCTACAAGCAGCCGAAGTATGTCCACACGCTGCGCGTCACCGCCGAACTCGGGCCGAAGCAGGGTTATTGGGTCGATCGCGGTTATAGCTGGTACGGAGGCCTATGAAGCGGACCTACGAACACCCGGCCTTCGTGCGGGTGCCGCACTGGGCCGGCGGCGCGGCCTGGATGATCCTGGCCATGAGCGGCCTCGAGATCTTCCGCGCGTTTCCGAGCTTCGGCGAGAAGCTCCCGCAGCAGGACCTCTTCGCCGTGCCGCCCGCGCTCGCGCTCGGCGAATGGCTGGGCGGCGCGCTCCAGTGGCACTTCACCTTCGCGTGGATCTTCGTCGCCGCGGCGGCGTTCTATTTGGCCGGACAGTTGCTCAGCGGGAACTTGCGGCAGGTGCTCTTCCGGCCGCGCGACCTTCGCGGCGTATGGCCGATGGCGCGGCATTACTTCCTCCGCGGCCCTCAGCCCGAGTGGACCGGGTCCTACAATCCCCTGCAGAAGCTGGCCTACACTGGAGCCCTGGGATTGCTGGGCCTGTCGATCGTCACCGGCGTCGCGCTGCTGCGTCCGGTGCAGCTTTCCGGACTGGTGGCGCTGCTCGGCGGCTTCCGCACCGTCCGGATCCTGCACTTCGCCGCGATGGCCGGCGTCCTCGCGTTCCTGCCGGGACACCTGCTCATGGTCGCGCTGCACGGCTGGAACAACTTCGCCGGCATGTGGACCGGCTGGCGCGCCGCGGATCCTACTCGCCGATGATCTTCACCAGCACCCGCTTGCGGCGGCGCCCGTCGAACTCGCCGTAGAAGATCTGCTCCCAGGGTCCGAAATCCAGCTTGCCGCCGGTGATCGCCACCACCACTTCGCGCCCCATCACCTGGCGCTTCAGGTGGGCGTCAGCGTTGTCCTCGCCCGTGCGGTTGTGGTGGTAGTTCCGGACCGGCTCGTGCGGCGCGAGTTGCTCCAGCCACTTCTCGAAATCGTGGTGCAGCCCGCTTTCGTCGTCGTTAATGAAGACCGACGCCGTAATGTGCATGGCGTTGACCAGCACCAAACCCTCGCGGACCCCGCTCGCCCGCAGGCAGCGCTCCACTTCCGGGGTGATGTTCACGAAACCCCGGCGGCTGGGGATTTCGAACCACAATTCTTCGCGGTAGCTCTTCATGGCGCATCCCATCGTAGCCCGCAAGCTTGCTCGCTTAGCTTGGGGTGGGCTATCATCAACCCGAAATGGCCAAGTTTCAGTTCACTAAGACGATTGAAGCCGAGAAGCTCAACAAGCGCACTCTGATCCCGTTGGGCGGACAGAAGCAGACGGTTCCGTTCGGCGGCATCGTCGAACTGATCGACCAGGTGCGTGACGACGTCCGCTTCAACTACCTGGGCGAACCTTGCAGTTGCAAGGAAGAGGAGTGGAAGGTCGGGGCGAAGGCTATCGAATAGCCGGCCCTAACGGGAAGCGGCGGAACCGCCGAAAGTCGTATCGAGGAGACTCCGATGTTTCTCGGGCTGTTTCTCGACATGACGGCGGTGGTTTTGTCATTCCTGTGCCAGGACCTCGCGGCCCCCGGTTGGCTCGCTCCCTATCCCGGAGCCCAACCGGAAGAAACGCGCTCCGAAGCCTCCGTGCGCACCCAGTACGCGACCCCCGCCAAACCGGCTGAAGTCCTCGCGCACTATCAAAAGCTGCTCGCCGGCGCCGGACTGCCCGCGGCGGCCAACGCCGACGGGCTGGGGACCTCCCTCCGCGCCGCCGCGCCCGAGTGCGATGTGCTGATCCAGATCCGCGAGTCCGGCAGCGGAACCCAGGTGCGCACCGCCTGCTCCGCGCGAGTCACGGCCTCGAATGCCCTGCCCCCGGTGACGGGCGTCGCGCCCTCCCGGCGTTCTTCCGCCCCGCCGCTCGAACCCCGGCGGGCCGGCGATACCATGCGGCAGTACGACCAGCCGGTCTATCCGCCCCACAAGAAGCTCGACATCTGGGACGAGAGCACGACGCCGCCACTGGAGTGGCCGGCCTGGCTCGTCCACATGCCGGGCGCGAGCCGCGGGCTGACCGTCACGGAGCGCGTAGACCAGAACGACAAGCGGCCCTACCTCCACAGCTCGTTCACCACCAGCGCGCCCGTGACCGGGATCCACGAGTTCTATGAGAACTTGTTCACGGCGAACGGGGTCCCGCCGCCGGTCACCCGGCTCTCCACTGGCCAGACCCTGGGCGGGGTGATCCAGAACAAGTCCGGATCGGTCGAGGCGAACCGGTATGTCCGCGGCAACCATGGCGCGCACTGGTCGTACAAGGCGTATTACAACCGGAGCTATCTCAACGCGCCGATCACCGTGACGCTCACCGTGCGGACGCACCCAGACTTCAAGAACCGCCGGTAGCTTCCGCCCGAGGCGGTGCTTCGAAGCTCGCCAGCGCCATCACCAGCGTCAACGGGCGGTCCCGCAGCGGAAGTGCCCCGAAGCTCGCATACCAACGGGCCGCGCGGCTGTTCTTCGCGTCGATAATCAGCACCACGCCTCCCACCGACTGCGCCGCCTGCAGGCAACGGCGCGCGGCCGCCGCCAGTAACTGCCCGCCGAGTCCCTGTCCCTGCCACCGCAGATCCGTGGCCAGCCGCGCGAGCCGGAAGCCCGGAACGTCGTGTCGCGCCAGACCGCGCCGCACCGTTTCCGGAGTCTCGGCGTAGGCGATTGCCCCCGGAGCGATGCTATAGAAGCCCAGGATCGTTCTCCGGTCCGCGTCGTCCACCGCGAGGATCGTTTTGGCGCCGCCGAGATCGTGACTCTGACGCGCGTAGCGCCGCAGAAACTCGTTCCGAGCTGCGTCGCCGCAATCGAAGGATTCGCGATCGTGCTTCCGCGCAATCGGTTCCTCGTGCCAGCCGGACACACTCATGTGCGTTTCGGTTTGGAATCCGGCACAGCGGCGAGCGCCGCCCGCAGGCGTGCATTCGGCGCGGGCGGATTCTCCAGCAGCGCCAGCACGCGGCGGCTGTCGCGGGCGGACAACTGGATTCGCTCCGCCTGCTCAATCACGTTCCGCGCCTCCCGGAGCGCGTGGCGCAGGACGAACTCCGTCAAATCGGTGTTCTCCAGCGCCGCCGCGCGCAACAGCGCTGCTTTCTGCTCCCGCCGCACCCGGAGGTTCATTCGCTGGTTGTCGCCGACCGCTACGCGAGGCATGGCTTCCTTCCTCCAGCATAGGCGCCGCCCGCGCGCGGCGTCAACGGGTGAACATTCAATGCGTACGCACCGAACGGCCCGGACCCCGAACCCGTCCAGGCAAGTCTAATCCGTTATCATGATTCCCATGCTGAAACTGTGCCTGCCCGGGCTCCTGCTGGTTGCCGCTGCTGCCGCCCAGCAGAAAATCGACGAAGGCTATACCGCCAAGATCCGCGAGTACACCACCGACAAGATGTTCCTCACCGAACTCGTGGACCACCTGCCCGCCTCGGACAAAGTCCCCACACCCGAGAAGGTGCTCGGCTACGCCATCGGCACGCCGAACCGGCTCACCTACACCAAAGACATCTACCGCTACATGCGCGAAGTCGAAAAGGCCTCGCCCCGCGTCAAGACCTGGGTCGCGGGACTCTCCGAAGAAGGCCGCGAGACCCTGCTGGTCGCCATCACCGACGAGGCCAACATGGCGAAACTCGCCCGCTACAAGGAGATCACCGCCAAGCTCGCCGATCCGCGCAAGCTCACCGACGACGACGCGAAGAAGCTGATCGACGAGGGCCTGCCGATCTACTGGGCCACGGGATCGATCCACTCGCCCGAAACCGGATCGCCCGAGATGCTCATGGAACTCGTCTACCGGCTCGCGGTGGAGGAGACGTCCTTCATCCAGAACATCCGCAAGAACTCGATCGTCCTGGTTACGCCCGCCACCGAGGTGGACGGCCGCGACCGCCAGGTCGACCTCTACAACTACCGCAAAGCCAAGCCGGGCGCGACGCCGCCCTCGCTGCTGTACTGGGGCAAGTACGTCGCCCACGATAACAACCGCGACGGCATGGCGCTGACTCTGCAGCTTTCGAAGATCGTCATGAAGACCTTCTTCGACTGGCACCCGCAGGTGCTCCACGATCTGCACGAGAGCGTCCCCTTCCTCTACACCTCGACCGGCACCGGACCCTACAACTCCTGGCTGGACCCCATCGTCGTGAACGAATGGCAGAAGATGGCCTACCACGAGATTGAAGAGATGACCAAGCGCGGCGTGCCGGGCGTCTGGACGCACGGCTTCTACGACGGCTGGGTGCCTAACTACATGTTCTATGCGGCCAACGGGCACAACTCCATCGGCCGTTTCTATGAGACCTTCGGCAACGGCGGCGCCGACACGCGCGACCGCACCGTCGGCGCGCAGGCCACGCGCACCTGGTTCCGGCCCAATCCGCCGCTCCCCAAGGTCAAGTGGTCGCTGCGGAACAATACCAACATGCAGCAGTCCGCCCTGTTGTTCGCCATGAACTACACCGCGACGAACAAGAAGACCTTCCTCGAGAACTTCTATCTCAAGAGCAAGCGGAGCGTCCTCAAGGCCGCCACCGAAGGCCCCGCCGCGTACGTCATTCCCGCCGACGATCCGCGCCCGGTGGAGGCGGCGGAGCTGATGCGCCTCCTCCAGGCCCAGGGACTCGAGATCCACAAGACCACCGCGGAAACCGAGGTCAGCTACCAGGCGGGCCGCGAAAAGAAGACGCAGAAGGTCCCCGCGGGCAGCTACGTCGTCCGCATGGACCAGCCGTACTCGCGCATGGGCGACATGCTGCTCGACACGCAGTACTACAACGTCAGCGATCCGAATCCGTACGACGACACCGGCTGGTCGCTCGGCGCGCTGCGCGGCGTAAAGACCATCCGCGTCATGGACACCTCCGTGCTGAAGACGCCGATGGCGATGGTCGCCGGCCCCGCGGAGATCAAGGGCCGTGTCACGGGGTCCGGCTCCACGTTCCTCGTGAACCACAACGCCGACAACACGCTGATCAGCTTCCGCTACGCCCTGAAGGACGTCAAGATGCAGGCCGCCGAGGAGGCGTTCGAAGCCGGCGGGCAGAAGTTCAACGCCGGGACGTTCATCATCGCCAACGCGGATCGCGGGCGCGTGGAGAAAGCGGCCGAACAGGCCGGCCTCAGCGTGCTGGCCGTCAGCGACGCGCCGAAGGTCCCCATGCACGAGTTGCATGCCCCGCGCATCGCCCTGGTCCACACCTGGATCAACACGCAGGACGAGGGCTGGTACCGCATCGCCTTCGACCACCTCAAGGTCCCTTACACCTACATCTCGGACCAGAAGCTGCGCACCGATCCGGACCTGCGCGCGAAGTACGACGTCATCGTCTTCGGCCCGGTGCGCGGCAACTCGCAGCGCGTCGTCAACGGATTGCCGATGAGCGGCGAGCCGATTCCCTGGAAACAGTCGGAGCTGACCCCCAACTTCGGCACCTCACCCGACACCACCGACGACATGCGCGGCGGCATGATGCTCGAAGGTCTGGTGAACCTCAAGAAGTTCATCGAAGCGGGCGGCCTGTTCGTCACCGTGCAAGGCAACTCGTCGATTCCGATCGACTACGGCCTCATCGAAGGCGTGTCGATCCAGCAAACCCGCGAATTGCGCGCGCGCGGCAGCGTCCTGAACGCGGTGCTCGGTGACCGCCGTTCGCCGATCGCTTACGGCTATCCCGACAAGTTCGCTGTCTACTTCAACCAGGCGCCCGTGTTCTCTTCGGGTATCGGCGGCCTGTTCGGCGGGCGCAATCCCTTCGGTGACACGGCCGGGCCGCGCGTCTCCGGACGCGGCTCGCTCACCGATCCGGACGTTCCGCAGGGCCGGCCCTACGTCGCTCCGGACGCTCCCGCCGCGCCGCCCCGTCCCGGCGAGGAACCGCCCATCCCCGAGGAAATGCGCGAGATGATGCGCGGCATGCTGCCCGCCGCGCGTCCCCGGATCCCGGTCCGTTTCGCCCCGGAAAACGACCTGCTCGTGAGCGGTATGCTCGCGGGCGGGCGCGAACTGGCCAACACCCCCGCCGTGATCAGCGCGCCCGCGGGCAAGGGCAACGTCCTGATGTTCTCCATCAATCCCATCTGGCGCAACGAGACGCAGGGATCGTACTTCCTGTTGTTCAACGCGATGCTCAACTACCAGAACCTCGACGCCGGCGCGCGGCGCGGCGGCCCGTCGGGCAGCGGCGCGGAAGATTTCTAACTCCGTGCGCGCGGCTGTGACGCATCTGCGGCGAGCCGATCCCGTGCTCGCCGCTCTCATCGAGCGCGTGGGCGCGCCGCGCATCGAGTACCGCGAACCGGTCTTCGAAACGCTGGTGCGGTCCATCGTGTTCCAGCAACTGAACGGCAAAGCCGCGGCGACCATCTACGCGCGGCTGGAGGCTGCGGCCAAGTCCATCACGCCGGAGGCGATTCTGAAGCTGCGGCCGGCGCGGCTGCGGGCGGCGGGCCTTTCGGCCCAGAAGATGACCTACGTGCGGGACCTGGCGCGCCAGACCCGGGACGGCACGGTCGACTTCTCCCGCCTGGGGTCGCTCGCCGACGCCGCGGTGGTCGAGCATCTCACCCAAGTGAAGGGCGTCGGCGTCTGGACCGCCCACATGTTCCTGATCTTCGCGCTGCGGCGTCCCGACATCCTGCCCGTGGGCGACTACGGGATCCGCGCCGCGATGCAGAAGGCCTACGGTCTTGCGGAACTGCCGAAACCCGCCGAGATGGAGCGGATCGCCGCGCCCTGGCGTCCCCACGCGTCGCTCGCCAGTTGGTACCTCTGGCGCAGCCTGGATGGCGACGCCGCGCTCTAGCCCTCAGAACCGAAACCGCCCGGCGCGGCGGAAATCACTCGCTCCACTGCCTAGCAGAGCGCGTGCGGCCGGCTCAGGTCGTAGCGCCTCGCGGGCTTTCGCTCGCGGAGCGCTCTTCCCACTTGTAGCTCGCGCTGTTCGTCAGCCCTTGCCGGAACTGGACCGCTTTTTCCCCATCTCCGGCGAACATGGACCGGGCCGGACTTGGGTCCCCGCCTGCCGCCGGGACCACCGCCGCCTCCCTGTAGACGACTTAGAACGCTAGCTTCAACGCCATCTGGATCACCCGGGGATTCCCCGTCGTGCTGCGGATAATGCCGTAGCTCGCCGCCGTGATGCTGCCGCCCGGGTTCGCGAAGTTCGCGACATTCAAAATGTTGAAGAACTCCGACCGCCACTCCAGCCGCACCCGCTCCGTCACCGCGATCTGCTTGTTCACCGACAGATCCAGGTTCCGCTGGCTGGGCCCGCGCAGGATGTTGCGGCCCGTGTCGCCGAAGAAGTTCCCGCTGCGCACGAACGCGGCCGTGTTGAAGTACTGGTTCAAGCGGTCCTGCGTCCGGCCGGACCCCTGCGCCGTCGCCAGCGTCGCCCCCGGGGCATAGCTCGCCCGGCTGTTCGCCGTCCCGTAGAACGCCGCGCCGCTGGTGTCGAGGATGCTGAACGGAGTGCCGCTCTGCAGAATCGACACGCCCGCGATCTGCCAGCCGTCGAAGATCCGCTTGCCGACCGCCGTGTCCTTCCAGCCGAAGCCCCAGTTGGGGATCTGGTAGCTGAAGTTCACCACGATGCGGTGCGTGCGGTCGAAGTCCGACGGGCCGCGGTTCAGCGACAGCCGGTTCTGGTCGCCGTCGGTCTGGGTGAACGTCGCGCCGGTGCCGGACCCTGAGTTGTTGTCCAGCGACTTCGCCCACGTGTACGCCGCCAGCAGCCGCAGCCCCTTCGAGAGCCGCCGCGTCACGCTCGCCTGCAGCGATTGGTACGACGAATCGGTCGACGTCTCCAGCCACACCAGCCCCGTCGGCGAGAACCCGATGTAAGGCACCCGCAACTGCGCGTTGCCGGACGTATTCGTCGTCTGCCCGTTCACCGGCCGCTCCGGACTCGCCAGCACCGGCTGGTTGATCAGCCGCTGCGTGGCCAGCCGCGACCCTTTCGTACCCTGGTAGCCGACCTCCACCAGCGTGGCCGGCGTTACCTGGTACTGCACGTTGAGCCCCCACTGCTGCAGGTACGGCGTCCGCAGCGTAGGATCCACTGCGTTCAGCCCGATGGCCGGACGCGCCGTCGTGTACGGCGGCGAGAACAGCTGCGGCACCACCGGAAACTCGGACTGCTGCGGCAGCGACGGGAACGGATTCTGCAGCGACGCGCCGATGTTCGCCGACCCCTGCAGGTCGGTGCGCACGTACCCTGGCAGCGACAGCGCCTCCAGCAGCCCGAGTTGGTTCGACAACCGGTCATAGTAGAGGCCGTAACCGCCGCGCACGGCCAGCTTCTCCGAGAAGCGGTAGGCCATGCCGAAACGAGGCGCGAAGTTCCGCGTCGGCTCGTTGTCGAGCAGCGTGTTCGCCACCGCCGGAATGCCCGGGATCGGCTTCTTGGACCCGCGGGTCTGCACGAAGCCGGCGCTCGTAGCGCCGCCCGCCGGCGGCGGCTGGTACAACCGCGTGTCGAAGCTGCCGTTGCGGCCCAGCTTGTCCACCGCATAGCCGAGGTAGTCCCAGCGCAGCCCTACGTTGAGCGTCAGCCGCGACGTGACCTTCCAGTCGTCCTGGATGTAGAACGCCAGGTCCGTGATCCGGTCCATCCGGTCCGTGACGCCGCTCGCCACGCTGGAGCTATTGATGTTGCTGAAGCCCGTGCCGTTGCCGCCCTGCGCCAGCGGCGTCCCCGGCAGCCCGATCAGGAAGTCCCCGAAGCTCTGCAGGCTCATGGTGCCGCGGAACCGGTTGTTCGAATAGTAGTCGTCGACGTAGCGGCGCATCTCCATGCCGCCGCGGATCTGGTGCCGCCCCTTGTTCCACGACAGCGTATCGACGAAGTGGTAGGTGTCCTGCGCCACGCCCTGGTCCGCGTTCACGCTATAGCCCAGGCTGAACACGCCCGTCACCGTGATCTGCGGGATATCCGGGAAAGTCCCGGCGTTGAACCGCTGCATCCCGATGGCGCTCAGCGGGAACTGGTTCTCCTGCCGCACCACGCCCAGCAGCCGCGAGAAGCCCATGCGCGCCTCGTTCACCAGATTCGGCCCGAACACGTGCGTGTCCGTCAGGCTCATGATCCGGCTCTTGAAGTCCTGCGTCGTGCCGAACCCCGGGACGTTCGCCGCCGGCAGAGACTGGAACGCCGGCTGCGCCGAGATAATCGACTTGAACATCAGCCGGTTCTTCACCGTCAATTGGTGATCGCCGTTGGCGATGTACTGGTTCTCCTCATACCGCGCCGGGATCGAGACCGCGTAGTTCACGCCGGCCACGTTCTGCTGCGGCGACGGAATCACGAACTGTCCGCTGGGCAGCTTCAGGTTCAGCAGGGCCAGCGCCACCGGATTGATGTTCGAGCCGTCCGGCAGCACCGCGGGACCGCCCCGCGCGCCCCGCAGCCCCTGGAACGCCCGGCCCAGCGCCGCGCGCGAGCGATCCAGCGGGATCCCCGGCAGGTTCAGCGAGCTCGAACCCGACAGCCCGTTCCGTTGCCGCGTCCCCTGGTAAGAAAAGAAGAAGTACGTCTTCTCCTTCCATACTGGCCCGCCGATGTTGCCGCCGAACTGATTCTGCTTCAGCACCGGCCGCTCCTGGCCGGTCTGGTTGAAGAAGAAGCTGTTCGCGTTCAGCACGTCGTTGCGGAAGAAGTGAAACAGCGTGCCATGGAAGTGCGGCGTGCCCGAGCGCGTCACCAGCACCACCGCCGCGCCGCCGCTGCGGCCCGACTGCGCATCGTACAGGCCCGTCTGCACCTTGAACTCCTGGATCGCCTCGGGCGAAGGCGCCACCAGTCCGTTCGACGCGAAGGCGTTCTCGTTCGACGTGTTGCTGTGGATGTTGATCGAGTCCACGCCGTCGATGTACACCGAGTTCGACCCCAGCCGCGCGCCGCCCGACGAGATGTTCTGCGTCCCGCGCCCCAGCGCTCCCGCGTCGTTCAGCGGACCCGAGGTCCCCGGCGACAGCGCCAGCAGTTGCGTGAAGTTCCGGCTCGACAGCGGCAATTCCTTCACCGCGGTGCCTTCCACCACGCGACCCAGCGCGGCGGATTCGGTCTGCAGCAGCGGCGCCGCCGACGTCACCTCCACCCGCTCGCTGACGCTCGCCGGCCGCAGCACGATATCCACGCCGATGCGCTCCGTCACGCCCAACTGGACGTTCGCCACGCTGGTGGCGAAGCCCGCCAGCGACGCCTCAATCCGGTACTCGCCGGGCGAGAGGAACGGAAATCCGTACTGCCCGGTCGACGAGGTCACAGTCTCGCGCCGCTCCCCCGTGGTCGCCGACACCGCCGCCACCTTGGCGTTCGCGATCAGCGCCCCGCTCTCGTCCTTCACCACGCCGCTGATGGTCCCGCTGGTCTGGGTCCAGCCGGTCAGCGCGGCCGCCAACAGCACTCCACAAAGGGAAACGAAACGCATATGGGTCTTCATCCTTGGCTTTGTCGCTCTTAGAAACCGGACAGTAGGTGCACGCCGGCAGAGGGAAGCAGTAATGATTAGCAGTCTACCACTGTAAACTGGGAACGTGACCACCGTCCGGACTGCGCACCCCCGGCCTCCGGGACCTAAGAGCCGTCCCGTCGTCGGCTACCTGCCCGAGTTCCGCCGCCGCCCCAATACCTTCCTCGAGAACTTCGCGAGGCAGTACGGCGACCTCGCTTACTTCAAGCTCGGACCCCAGCACACCTACCTGCTCGCCCACCCCGACTACGTCAAGGAAGTCTTCGTCACCCGCCAGGCCAACTTCACCAAGAGCCGCGTGCTCCAGCGCGCCAAGAGCCTGCTCGGCGAAGGACTCCTCACCGCCGAAGGCGAGCACCACAAGCGCCAGCGCCGCCTGATGCAACCGGCGTTCCACCGCGACCGCCTGATCGGCTACTCCCGCCAGATGTCCGAGTACGCCGGCCGCTGGCGGGAGCGCTGGCGCGACGGCGAAACCCGCGACATCCACGAAGAGATGATGCGCCTGACGCTCGCCATCATCGGCGCCACCATGTTCTCGGCCGATGTCGAAAGCGACGCTCCGGAGGTCGGCCAGGCGCTCGGCGAGATCCTCGACCTCTTCAACTTCCTGTTTCTGCCCTTCTCCGAGTACCTCGAAGTGCTTCCCATTCCGCCCGTGAAGCGCATGGAGAAGGCGCGCGCCCAGCTCGACGCCATCATCTACCGCCTCATCCGCGAGCGGCGCGCGTCCGGTGAGGACAAGGGCGACCTGCTCTCCATGATGCTGCTCGCGCGCGACGAGGACGGCGAGGGCCGCATGGACGACCAGCAGGTCCGCGACGAAGCGCTCACGCTGTTCCTCGCGGGGCACGAAACCACCGCGAACGCGCTCACCTGGGCCTGGTACCTGCTCTCGCAACACCCGGAGGCCGAGGCGAAACTGCACGCCGAGGTCGACGCCCTCGGCGGTCGCCTGCCCGCCTTCGAGGACCTGCCCAACCTCAAGTACGCCGAGATGGTCTTCGCCGAGGCGATGCGCGTCTATCCGCCCGTGTGGGCCATCGGCCGCCGCGCCAAAGAGGATTTCCCGCTCGGGGACTACGTGATCCCCGCGGGGTCCGTGATCATCCTGAGCCCGTGGGTCACCCATCATGACCCGCGGTGGTATCCGGAACCCGAGCAGTTCATTCCCGAACGCTGGACCCCCGAAGAGCAGGCCAAGCGGCCGAAGTTTGCCTTCTTTCCCTTCGGCGGCGGCTCCCGCCTGTGCATCGGCGAGCGCTTCGCCTGGATCGAAGGGACGCTGCTGCTCGCCGCGCTGGCCGCGAAGTGGAAGTTGCGCCTCGATCCCGCGCAGAAGATCGACACCAAAGCGACGATCACCCTGCGCTCCCGCCACGGGATGAAGATGCGGCTCGAAGCGCGCTGACTTACTTGCCCGTAATCAGGTGAATCAGTAGCATCGACAGCCAGCCCACTGCGGCCGAGGCGGGAATGGTCATCACCCAGGCCCACAGGATGTTCGTCGCGACGCCCCAGCGCACGGCCTTTACGCGCTGAATCGAGCCGACGCCGGCGATGGCCCCCGCCGTGACGTGCGTGGTCGAGACCGGCAGGTTCAGTCCGGTCGCGAAAAAGATCGACGACGCCGCCGCGGTTTCCGCGCAGAACCCGGACCGGGTCTTCAGCCGCGTCAACCGGGATCCCATGGTGTGGACGATCCGCCAGCCGCCCGAAAGCGTCCCCAGCGCGATCGCGGCGTGCGCGGAGAGAATCACCGCCCACGGCACTTCGAAGGTCTTCAGATACCCGGAGGTCACCAGCACCCCGGTGATGATACCCATGGTCTTCTGCGCGTCGTTGGTGCCGTGCGACAAGCTCAGCAGCGCCGACGACACCAACTGCAGCCGCCGGAACCAGCCGTCCATCGATTTGGGCGTGAAACTGCGGAAACCCCAGTACACCGCCATCATCAGCAGGTAAGCGAACACCAGACCCAGCAGCGGGGCGATCACGATGAAGGCAATGGTCCGGATCCAGCCGTCCACCACGATGGCGTCGAAGATCCGTCCAAAGCCGTGCACGAACGAGACGTGCGCCATCGCGGCCCCCGCGTACCCGCCCATCAGCGCGTGCGAGGAACTGGTGGGCAATCCCCACCACCACGTCAGCAGATCCCAGGTGATGGCGCCCAGCAGCCCCGCCAGAATCACGTACTCGGTGACGTAGCTGAGGTTGACCATCCCCGTGCCCACCGTCTTCGCCACCCCCGTGCCGAAGCCGAACGCCGCGACGAAGTTGAAAAACGCCGCCCAGGCCACGGCCTGAAAGGGACTCAGGACCCGCGTCGCGACAATCGTGGCGACGGAGTTCGCCGCGTCATGAAAGCCGTTGATGAAGTCGAAAGCCAGCGCGACCACTACTACCGTCGCCACCAGAATTAGGGTAAGGTCCATTGCGGGCCTGTCTCGCTAACTGTTCTTGACCGCGACCATCTGCAGGATGTCCGAGACGTTCTCGCAGGCGCCCGTGGCGTAGCTGAGGTGATCGTAGATTTCCTTCAGCTTCATCACGGTGAGCGGATCCTTCTCGGTCTCGTACAGCTTCGCCATGGCATCGCGGATCAGCCGCTCCGCCGCATCCTCCAGCCGGTGAACTTCCAGGCACGGCTCCAACAGGGCCCCGCCCTGCTCCAGAGCCTGGAACGCCTTCTGCAACTCCTTCACGCAGTTCAGAATCGCCGAGCACACCTCGCGCACCACCGCCGGGATCGGTTCCACCCGGTACGACACCATCCGGTGCGCCGCATCCTCGATGCCGTCGATCACGTCGTCCAGGTTCGCCGAGAGGGATTGGATGTCCTCCGGATCCAGGGGCGTAATGAAGGTCCGGTTCAGCCGCGTGAAGGTTTCGTGCGTGATCTTGTCTGCTTCGTCCTCCAGCAGCTTCATCTGCGCGGTGTTGTTGGCCAGATGCGCGTTGCCCGTGCTGGCGCCATCCACCAGGAGCTTCGCTGCTTTCTCGATCAACTCCAAATGTTGATGAAACAGAACGTAGAACTTCTCTTCGCGAGGCAGCAGTTTCATACGGATCCCAGGTGCGCGGAGAACTTCCGCAAAAAGCTCTTCATTATCTTAGTCTCGATGTATGCAGGTCAAACGAAAGATGTTACGATTCCGTTAAGATCGGGAAAGGCTCCCGGCTGGTCATGGATGCGCCGCCGTCCAGGTCCAGGAATCGCTCATCCAGCAGCCGGCTCGGGTCCAGATTGCCGATCGCCGCCAGCAACGTCTGCTTGAGACGGGGATGCTCCTGCTCCAGTTCCGCCAGGATGTCGCGCAGGCCCCGCCGCACCGTCCCCGTCCGTTGCGAGCAGCCACACGGGATCACCGGAGCCCCGGTTTGCGCCGCGAACGCCGCCGTCAGGTCCTCGGTGACGTAAACCAGCGGACGGATGAGCCTAAAATCCTTTTCTTTCGAGTAAGTTACGGGTGGCAACGCGGCCACCTTCCCGGTGAACATCGCGTTCCGCAGAAACGACTCGCAAAGGTCGTCGGCGGTGTGGCCCAGCGCAATCACGTTGGCGCCCAGCTCTTTGCCGATCTCGTAGACCGCCCGGCGCCGGTAGCGGCTGCACAGATCGCAGCCATGGTCGGGCTGCTCCTCCAGCAGATCGAACGACGCCTGGTCCCGGTAGTAGGTCCACTCGATGCCGCGGGCCTGCAGCCACTCGCCCATGGGTCCGAACGGACGCAGGAACTTGCCCTGCTCCACCGTGAACGCGCACACCGTAAAGTCGATCGGCGCACGGTCGCGCAACCGCAGCAGCGCCTCCAGCAGCGTCAGTGAATCCTTGCCGCCGGAAAGCCCCACCGCCACCCGGTCGCCCGGGCGGATCATGCGGAAGCGGGCGATCGCCTCGCCGACCTTCCGCAGAATGGCTTTTTCGAGTTCCAAAGCTCCAGTATACCGTTAGGCATACAATGGACCTACGTGTCCCCCGCCCGCCGAGCCGCGTTCCAGGTCCTCCGCAAGGTTTCCCAAGGCAGCCACGCCACCGACGCCCTGCTCAAAGAGTCCCAGCATCTGGAGCCCCGCGACGCCGCCCTCGCCCACCAGATCGTCCTGGGCGTCCTCCGGCACGCCGCGCAGCTCGACCACCTGATCGAGGTCTTCGCCGGACGCCCGCAGCCGAAAATGGACCCCGAAGTCCAGATGGCGCTGCGCGCCGGCATCTTCCAGCTCCGCTACCTGTCGAAGATCCCCGCGCATGCCGCCGTGTCCGAGAGCGTCGAGCACGTCAAGCGCGCCCGGAAGACCTCAGCCGCCGGGTTCGTGAACGTGGTGCTGCGCAAGGTGAACCGCCGCGAAGTGGACTGGCCCACGCGCGCCGCCGCCTTGTCGATGCCCGAATGGCTGATGGACCGCTGGGACCAGCGCTTCGGCCTGGAGCAGGCGGAACGGATCGCCGGGACCGCCCTGGAGGAACCGCCGCTGTACCTCCGGATTCCCGCCCCCCTGCCGCCGGAACTCGACGTCGAACCCACCGAAATCCCCGGCGCCTACCGCTGGCGGTCGGGACCCCGGGGCGGGTACCGGATCCAGGATCTCGGCGCGCAGTCCATTGTGCCGCTGCTCGGCCTCGAGCCCGGCCAGCGCTTCCTCGACCTCTGCGCCGCGCCTGGCAACAAGACCGCGCAGGCGCTCGAAACCCCGGTCCGCGCCGTCGCCTGCGACCGGCACTTCTTCCGCCTCCAGATGCTCGAAGGCCCCCAGTGCCCCAGGGTGGTGTTGAACGCCGCCGAGCCCCTGCCCTTCCGCCCGGTCTTCGACCGGATCCTGGTGGATGCCCCCTGCTCCGGCACCGGCACCTTCGCCCGCAACCCCGAAATCAAGTGGCGATTGGCCTTGAGCGACCTGGCCCGCCACCACGAGCGGCAGGTCGCCATCCTGAACCACGCACTCGACGTGCTGGCGCCCGGGGGCCGCCTGGTGTACTCCACCTGCTCCCTCGAACCTGAGGAAAACGAGGATGTCGTGCGCGAGGTCCTGGCTGCCCGCGCCGGCATCCGGCTCGCCCGCGAACACTACCGCCTTCCCGGCGTCCAGCCGGGCGACGGCTTCTTCGCCGCGATCCTCGAACGGGAGTGCTAAGATCGCGTAGCCGATGCCCGAGATCCTGCCCTCGCTCCTCTCCGCCGACTTCGCCCGCCTCGCCGACCAGATCGCCCTGGTGGAACAGGCCGGCGCCCGCATCCTGCACCTGGACATCATGGACGGCCATTTCGTGCCGAACATCACCTTCGGCCCGCCCGTCGTCGAATCGATCCGCCGGACCACGAAGCTGACGCTCGACGTCCACCTGATGATCGCCGACCCGGACCGCTACGTCCCGGCCTTCATCCAGGCCGGCGCGGACCAGATCCTCATCCACCAGGAAACCTGCCCCCACCTGGACCGCAGCCTCCACGCCATCCAGGCCGAGGGCGCCAAAGCCGGCGTGGTGCTGAACCCGTCCACGCCTGTCGAAACCCTCACCGAGGTGCTCGACGTCCTGGATTATGTCCTGATCATGAGCGTCAATCCCGGGTTCGGCGGCCAGCGGTTCATACCCAATGCCTTGCATAAAGTATCGCGGCTGGCGGCTCTGCGAAAGGCCCGCGGATTGCAATTCCCCATCGAGATCGACGGCGGCGTGTCCCTGGAAAACGTTGCAAACGTTGTAGAAGCGGGCGTCGACTGGGTGGTGGCGGGGTCCTCGGTGTTTCACAGTGTGAACCCGGCGGACACCTTCCGGTTGCTGAGCGAAAAGGCCCGGGCGGCGGCGGCGCAGCGCGCTGGACTGCTAGAATAAGGAAATCTAAGGTATTTCGAGGATCTGCTGTTTCATGAACCGAATCTCTTTGCTCGCCGCCGTCCTGATGCCGGCCCTGCTCGTCAGTTCCTGCGGCTTCCGCCGCGTCAAGTACGACAACCCCATCACCAAGGACACCCAGCAGCCGGATAAGGTCCTGTACGACAAGGCGATCCGGGACATCGAGAAGAACCGCTTCGAGGTCGCCCGCATCACCCTGAACACGCTGATCAACACCTACGACACTTCGGAGTACCTGGCCAAGGCCAAACTCGCCATCGCCGACTCCTGGTATCGCGAAGGCGGCACCAACGGTCTGGCGCAAGCCGAAGCCGAGTACAAGGACTTCATCCTCTTCTACCCGACCCTCGAAGAATCCGCCGAGTCGCAGGAAAAGATCTGCATGATCCACTTCAAGCAGATGGAGAAGGCCGACCGCGACCCCACCCACGCGCTGCGGGCCGAGCAGGAGTGCCGGCAGTTGCTGGTGCAGTTCCCGAACTCGAAGTTCGCCCCGATGGCCGAGCAGCGGTTGCGCGAGGTGCAGGAAGTGCTGGCCGAGTCCGACATGCGCGTCGGCACCTTCTATCACGCCAAGGGCAGCCACCCCGCTTCCGCCAACCGCCTGAACGCCATGGTGGACCAGTATCCGCTGTACTCCGGCGCCGACGAAGCGCTGTGGATGCAGGCGGACTCCTATGGCCGGATGGGCGCGCGGTTCCGCCAGAAGACCATCGACACCTACTCGCGCATCGTCCGCGACTATCCGCTGTCGAAATACGTGGACGAGGCCAAGAAGAAGCTCACCTCGCTCGAGGCTCCGATTCCGGAAGCGGACCCGGTGGCCGTCGCCCGCATGAAGTACGAGCAGGAAAACCGCACCAAGCCCGGCATGATGTCCCGCAGCATGGGCTTCATGAAGCGCGGTCCGGACACTTTCGCCGCGGCCAAAAGCGGCACGCCGACCATGACGCCGCCCAAGCCGTCGATCCCGGCCAGCGTGCCCGAGCCGGCCTCCACCGCGAGTTTCTCGGGTGACGTGACGGCCTCCACGGTCAGCGACCCCACGGCGCTCGACACCCAGCCGGACGCTCGCGCGGTGAAGCCCGGCGATCTCAAGCCCGCCGACGCCCCGCCGGCGGATCCCAGCACCACGTCCAGCTCCAAGAAAACCAAGAAGCCCAAGAAGAAATAGCGCCTCCCGAATGCCGCGCATCCTGCTTGCCGATGACTCGCCCCATGCCCAGCGGATGGGGGAGCGAATCCTGCGCGACGAGGGCTTCGAGGTCGTCACCGTCACCGATGGCATCACCGCCCTGGTGCGTCTGGCCGACGTCGACCCCGACGTCGTGCTGGCCGACGTCTTCCTCCCCGAGCGCTCGGGTTTCGAGATCTGCCGCTTCCTGAAGTCGAATCCGCGCCACCGGCACGTCCGCGTGGTGCTGACCGCAGGTCTGCTGGAGCCTTTCGACGAGACCGAGGCTGACCGCTGCGGGGCGGACGCGGTGCTGAAGAAACCCTTCGAGGCGTCCGTGGTGATCGACACCATCAAGCCGCTGTCGGAGCACGCCGCCCACGCGCGCGGGCTGTTCGCCGAGGAAGCGTCTCAGCCCAAAGTCCCCGAGCCAGCCGCGGAGGAAGCGCCGAAGCCCGCCCCGGCTACCGACATCGACCCCGAGCGGATTCAGGCCGCGATCACTCTGGCTCTGGACGCCGCGCTGCCCGCGCTGACGAAGGAAATCACCGAGCGGGTGTTGATCGCGCTCGGGCACTGACGGGCCGTCAGCTCTTCAGCGTCGCCACGATCTCCGCCGCCGTGGCGCGCGCCTCGTCCACCGCGCCCACCGGGAAGCTGATCGCCCCCACGCGCGGATGTCCGCCGCCGCCGTAGCGCTCGCAGATCGTCGCCAGGTTGTGCTTCAACTCGCCCGGCGCCCACGGGTTCGACCCCACCGACACCTTGGTGCGGAAACTCGCGTTCGAAACCGACACCGTGTACAGCGACTCCGGGAACAGGTAATACGGAATGAACTTGCTGTAGCCCTCCAGGTCGTGTCCCGTGAGGTCGAACTGCACCACGCCGTTCTCCGCGCGCGCCAGTTCGCGGATCAGCCCGATGGACCGCAGGTGCCGCTCGTACAGCGGCTGAAACAGCGCCTGGATCTCCGGCGCCGCGATGATCGCGTCCAGCGGCATCCGCCGCATCATCCGGATGATCTGCTGCACGCCCTCGCTGCCCTTCACGCCTTCGATCACCAGGGTCAGCTTCGTGGCCGCGCTCCGCAGTTCCACGGCCTCCTGCGCGTCCGCATATTGCGCCCCGTCGACGATATCCGCCCACCGGATCAGTTCCGCCAGGTCCGGCGCCTGGTAGCCGAACTTCGCCGCCGCCACGTCCGCGATGAACTGCGTGCAGGACTTGTACCCGGTATCCAAGAACTTCGTCGGGTGGTGCTCCGCGTGAAAGTGCTCCGCGTCCGCCGCCGTCAGAAACGCGCTCTGGTGGTGGTCGAACCACCAGTGCAGCTTCGCGTTCGGCGAGTACTTGAAGTCCACGATGGCGTTCACGTCGCCGTCGAACAGTTCGTCCTCGAAGATCTGCGAGGCCTTGTGCGCCATCCCCGTATAGGCGAATTCGGCGCCGGGATGGAACTTCGCTTCCAGAAAGCGCGTGAACACTGCCGCCGACGCCGCTCCGTCGAAACAGTGATCGTGATAGAGAACGCGAACCCGCATGTATGGTTACTACTTCCGGAAAACCTATTAGCTTGCCTGAAAACCCGGCCGCAGCGCAACTCCGAAAATCAGCACACCCGGGCGCGCGCCGCGGCGTACTCCGCCGCCAGCCGGTCCACCAGCGCCGCCGCCGGCACCACCTCGCGCACCGCGCCGATCCCCTGGCCGCAACCCCAAATGTCTTTCCAGGCCTTCGCGGGACGGTCCGTGCCGAAATTCATCTTCGACGGATCGCTCTCCGGCAGGTTCTCCGGATCCAGCCCCGCCGCCGCGATCGACGGCTTCAGGTAATTGCCGTGGACCCCCGTGAAGAGGTTCGTGTACACGATATCCGCGGCCTGCGCGTTCACGATCATCTGCTTATAGCCTTCGTCCGCGTTCGCCTCTTGGGTGGCGATGAACGCCGAGCCCACGTAGGCGAAGTCCGCGCCCATCGCGCGCGCCGCCAGCACCGCGCCGCCGTTGGCGATGGCGCCGGAAAGCGCCACCGGACCGTCGAACCACGCCCGGATCTCCTGCAGCAGCGCGAACGGCGACAGCGTGCCCGCGTGTCCGCCCGCGCCCGCCGCCACCGCGATCAGCCCGTCGGCCCCCTTCTCGATCGCCTTACGCGCGTGCACGATATGGATGATGTCGTGCAACACCACGCCGCCATAGGAATGCACCGCCTGGTTCACCTCCGGGCGCGCCCCCAGCGACGTGATCACCACCGGCACTTTGTGCTTCACGCACAGGGCGAGATCGTGCTCCAGCCGGTCATTCGACTTGTGGACGATCTGGTTCACGGCGAACGGCGCCGCCGGACGCTCCGGGTGCTTCGCGTCCCATGCCGCCAGTTCCTCGCGGATCCGCGCCAGCCATTCGTCGAGCATCTCCTTCGGCCGCGCATTCAGCGCCGGAAAGGACCCCACCACGCCCGACGTGCATTGCGCGATCACCAGGTCCGGATTGGATACGATGAACATCGGAGCCCCGATAACGGGGATTCTGAGTTTGGAAAAGACCTGCGGAAGTGCCATAGGCGGAAACTGACCATGGTACCGCGCTTCCGCCGCCGCCCGCGCTCATGTCCGGTGTCCGGGAGACCCGATGGATTCCGCGCTTGATCTGCACCGTCTGCAATTCGCGTTCACGATCACCTTTCACTACCTATTCCCGCAGTTGACCATGGGGCTCGCCTTGCTCCTGGTCGTGCTGAAAACGCTTTACCTTCGCACCGGCGACGAGCACTTCAATACCGCCGCGCGCTTCTGGGCCAAGGTGTTCGGCATCTCCTTCGCCATGGGCGTCGTCACCGGCATCCCCATGGAGTTTCAGTTCGGCACCAACTGGAGCCGCTTCTCCAAGGCTGCCGGCGGCGTCATCGGGCAGACGCTCGCCATGGAGGGCATGTATTCTTTCTTCCTGGAGTCCAGCTTCCTCGGACTCTTTCTCTACGGCGAGAAGCTGACCGGCCGCCTCGGGCACTGGATCGCCGCGTTCCTGGTCTTCCTCGGCTCCTGGCTTTCGGGCTACTTCATCATCGCTACCGACGCGTGGATGCAGCACCCCACCGGCTACCGCCTGGGACCGGGCGGCGAGATCCTGCTCGACAGCTGGCTCGGACTGCTGTTCAATCCCTGGATCCTCTGGCAGTACACGCACAACATGCTGGGCGCGGTGGCGACGGCGTCCTTTGCCATGGCCTCCGTGGGCGCCTATTACCTGCTCAACGGCCGCCACGAGCAGTATGGGCGCACCTTTGTCCGCCTCGGCGTGATCGCCGCATTCACCGCCTCCGCCCTGCTGCTGTTCCCCACCGGCGACGGCCAGGGCAAGAACGTCGCGCGCTATCAGCCGGCGACGCTGGCCGCGATGGAGGGTCACTTCGAGACCAGCTCCGGCGCGCCCATCGCCCTCATCGGCCAGCCGGATGTCGAAAAGATGCGGCTCGACAACCCGATCTACGTGCCGAACGTGCTCAGCTTCATTACGCACCGGCGCTGGACCGCCGAGGTAAAAGGTCTGGCGGACTTCCCGCGCGACCAGTGGCCCACCAACATCGCCCTGCTCTATTACAGCTTCCACATCATGGTGGGGCTCGGCACCATCTTCATCGCGATCACGGCGCTGGCCGTGCTGCAGCTCTGGCGCGGCCGCCTGCTCGCCTCCAAGCCGCTCCTTTGGACCCTGATGCTCGCGCTGCCGTTCCCCTTCATCGCCAACACCGCCGGCTGGACCACCGCCGAACTCGGCCGCCAGCCGTGGCTGATCCACGGTCTCATGCGCACCGCGGACGGCGCGTCGCTGTCGGTCTCGGCGGGCAACACGCTCTTCACGCTGCTCGGGTTCCTGGGCCTATACACCGTGCTGGGCATCCTGTACCTCTTCCTGATCGCCCGCCTCATCGACGCCGGACCCAACGCCGCAGGAGGCCACTGAGCCATGGAACTCGTCTGGTATTGCCTGGTCGCCGTGCTCATCGCCGGCTACGTCCTCCTCGACGGTTTCGACCTGGGCGCCGGCGCCGTCCATCTCTTCGTCGCGCGCACCGAGACCGAGCGCCGCAGCGTCATGCAGTCCATCGGCCCCGTGTGGGACGGCAACGAAGTCTGGCTGCTCGCCGGCGGCGGCACCCTGTACTTCGCCTTTCCGGTGCTCTACGCCGCCAGCTTTTCGGGCTTCTACCTGCCGCTGATCATGGTGCTGTGGCTCCTGATCCTGCGCGGCATCGCCATCGAGTTCCGCAACCTGGTGGAGACGCCCGTCTGGCGGCCGTTCTGGGATGTGGTCTTCTGCGGCGCCAGCGCGCTGCTCGCGGTCTTCTTCGGCGCCGCCCTCGGCAACGTGATCCGCGGCGTGCCGCTCGACCAGAACAGCGAGTTCTTCCTGCCGCTGTGGACCAGCTTCTCGCCCGCCGACCCGCACCCCGGGATCCTCGACTGGTACACCGTGCTGACGGGCGCGCTCGCTCTGGCGGCGCTGGTGATGCACGGCGGCCTGTGGGTGGCGCTCAAGACCTCGGGTCCGGTGGCGGAGCGCAGCCGCGCCGCCGCGCGGGCCGCCTGGTGGGCGGTCGCCGTACTTACGACCGCCGTCACCTTCGCGACCTTCTCGCTTCAGCCCAGCATCCTCGCCAACCTCGCCGCCCATCCCTGGGGCGCGCTCTTTCCGCTGCTCGCCATCGCCGGCGCGGCCGGCGTCGCCGTCTACGCGCGCAACGCGAAACACGAGCTGCCGGCCTTCCTCGCTTCTTCGGCCTATATCGCGGGCATGCTCGCCAGCGTGGTCTTCGGCGTTTTCCCGAACGTCCTGGCATCGAACGTGGATCCCGCGCGGAGCCTCACGCTTTGGAACGCCGCGGCGCCGGCCTATGGACTGCGGGTCGGCCTCGCCTGGTGGATCCCCGGGTTCGTGCTCGCGCTCGGCTACTCCGCGTTCGTGTATCGCAAGTTCGCGGGCAAGGTGACGGGCGAAGCGGGAGGGCACTAGCCTGGCCGCCCTCGCCGAGCTGCCGCGCGTCCCCGTCGCCAGCCGCGCGGAACTCCGCGCCTGGCTCGCCCGGCACCACGCGCAGCGCGCCAGCGTCTGGCTGGTGATCAACAAGAAGTCGAGCGGACTGCCGCACGTGCCCTACGCCGAGATCGTCGAAGAGGCGCTTTGCTTCGGCTGGATCGACAGCCGCCCCGCGAAGCTGGACGCCCAGCGCTCCATGCTCCTGCTTTCGCCCCGCCGTCCGAAAAGCGCCTGGTCGCGGATCAATAAGCAGCGGGTCGCGCGCCTGTCCGCCGCCGGCCTGATGATGCCGCCCGGTGTCGCGGCCGTGAAGCTCGCCCGCCGGAACGGAAGCTGGAACGCGCTCGACGGCGTAGAGGCGCTGGTGATCCCCGAGGATCTCGCCGCCGCCTTCGCGCGCCATCCCGCGGCGCGCTCGCATTGGGACGCCTTCAGCCCGTCTTCGCGCAAGGGGATCCTGCAGTGGATCGCCAGTGCCCGCCGCGCGGAAACCCGCAACTGCCGCGTCGCGCAGACCGCCGCCCTCGCCGCGCGGAATCTCCGCGCCACGCTCGACGCCTGAGGCTTCGGCGCTACCGGACCGTCCGCTTCGCTTTCGCCGCGCCCGCCGGCTCCGGCAGACTGCGCTTCAGCACGCTCTCGAACAGCCCGAAGATCCGCCGGTTGGAATCGAGGCGCGACGGCTCCGTCCGCCAGCCGTGGTCCTCCACCGGCAGCGACGCGAGTTCCCAGCCGGTCTTCTTGAGCTCAATCAGGTGCTGCACCAGCCGGATGGTGTCCTGGTAGTGGACGTTGCGGTCCTCCATGCCGTGCAGGATCAGCAGCCGGTCCGCGAAACCCTTCGCGTGGAAAATCGGCGAGGAGCGCTGGTATGCTTCGGGATCCTCGTAGGGCAGGTTCAGGATGTTAGACGTGTAGCCATGGTTGTAGTGCGCCCAGTCCGTGACGGGGAACAGCGCCGCCCCGGCGGCGAACACGCCCGGATGTTTGAACTGGGCCATCAGGGTAAAGAACCCGCCGTAGCTGCCGCCGTAGATCCCGACCCGCCGCGCATCGACGTTGTGGTTCGCGGCCAGCCACTTCGCGGCGGCGACCGCCGAGTCGATATCCTTGCCGCCCATATTGCGGTAGATCGCCGTGCGGCAATCGCGCCCGTAACCGGACGAGCCGCGATAGTCGAGGTCCAGCACCGTGTACCCCGCTTCGACAAGAATCGAGAACAGCGGCGTCCAGTTCATCGAGCCCCAGTTGCGGAAGACGCTCTGCGCGTAGCCCGCGCCATGGACGTAGATCACCGCCGGACGCGCGGCGTCCTGCTTCTCGGGCTTGTACAGCCGCGCGTACAGGGTATTACCGTCGGCGTCGGGAAAGGTCACGACGTCGAACTTCGCGAACTTGTAGCTCTTGAACTCGTCGGTGTAGGAGTCGGTAAGCCGCTTCGCGGGCGCGCCCGCGCGATTTTCCATGAGGTACAGGTCCGCGGGCGACGACGGATCGGTGAACGTCGCCGCGATCCACTTCTCGTCCGGCGAAAGCTGCGCGTTCCATACGCCTGGAGTGGCGGTGATCCGCGTCAGCGCGCCGCCCGTCACCGGCATCGCGTACACTTGCCGCTCGCCGGGATGCACCTCGCTGGTGGTCATGACGAACGTTTTCTTATCGCGCGAGAGGTCGACGTCCGTGATCTCCCACTTGCCGGAGGTCAGCGCCTTCGCCGCGCCGCCGGACGCCCGCACCGTGTAGAGCTGGAAGTAGCCGTCGCGTTCGCTGCGGAACCAGATCGTGTCGCTGTCCGCCAGCCACCCGAACGGGCCGTTCGCGAGTACCCAGGCGTCGTCGCGCTCTGCGTCCACGATCCGCAGCTTCGCCGCGGCGACATCCAGCACCGCGATCCAGCGGTCCTTGTTGTCTTGCGCGCGCATCACGCAGAACGCCTTCGTGCCGTCCTCGGACCACGCCACCGAGCCGTTCAGGTCGCGCCCGATGAAATTCACCGCGCGCTTGTCCAGCGTCGTGTCGAGGTACGTCACCTTGCCGGACGCCGTGTCGAACATCCCCAGTTTCTGTTGCGGCTGCGCCGCACCCACCTTCACGCGCCCCGCGCCCTGGAATCCGGCGATGCCGCTGAGTTTCTCGATCTCCGTGTAGCCGCTCTTCGAGATGTACTTCGGCATGTCCGGCACCTTGGCCTTCGCCGATTCGCTGCGGTCAGTGAAGACGAAGGTCACGAACTTGCGGTCCGGGCTGAGCCTAAAACCGTTCACGGACTCCGTTTCCTTCAGGTACACCGCCTCGGGGAACTCGCCGCGCTCGCGCTTCGCGCGCGCCTTGTTCTCCTTCTCATCGGTATCGCGCTTCTTCACGATCTCGAACAACTCCAGTTGCTCCTTCTCCAGCTCGGCGTCCTGCTTGGAGAGCTTCGGCTTCTCGTCGGGGTTCGTGCCGCGGCGGAAGTCCGTCCATTGCCGCGTCTCGCCGGTCTCGATCACCCACTCGTAGAGGTTGTTGCCGCGCGTGTACACCACGCCCGCGCCGTCATGCGAGAACTCCGCGCTCGCCTCGCCATCGGCCGTGCGCGTTACCTGCCGCGTCTTGCCGGTCCGCAGATCGTGGAGATAAACGTCGCCCCCGAAGATCCACACCTTCATGGTCCGCGCGCGGTTGTACTCGCCCGGATTCGAAGTCAGCCAGCGCTTCTCGGCGTCCTCTACCTTGCGCGGCTTCGCCCCCGCGGACTTCACGTCCAGCTCATACAGCTCCGCGCGGTCCTTGCGCTCCGGGTTCCAGTTGAAATGGAGCCTGGCGCCGTCCTCCGTCCACCGGACATTCGACGGCGCCGTGCCGGCCCATTTCTCGGGATCCCGGGAGATCGCCTCCAGCGTCAGCTTCGGACCCGCGGCCACCGGCTCCGGCGCCTTCGCCGCCGGTTTCTTCTGCGCGCTCGCCAGCGCGGCTGCCATCAGCACCAGCACCACCAACCGCTTCATATCCTCACAGCTCCTTCTTTCCGTCTGCCACTCACAGCATCGCCACGACCGAAACGGGGCCGCGACCGTCAGGGAGCGGCAAGCACAGCAAAACGGGCAACCGCGCCGCCCTCAAACCTTCTTGGCGTACTCGTTGACGATATAGTCGCAGGACCGGACCGTAATCGCCATCATCGTCAAAGTAGGATTCTGACACGCCACGGAGACATAGCAAGCCCCATCCGTCACAAATACGTTCTCCACGTCCCACATCTGGTTGTATTTGTTCAAAACACTCGTCTTCCGGTCCGTCCCCATGCGCGCCGTGCCCACCTCGTGGATACAGAACCCCGGCACCGACACCCGCCCCGACATCTGCACGTCCTTCGCGCCCGCGGCTTCGAGCATTTCCGCCGCCTGTTCCCGCCCGTCCTGCCACAGCTTCAATTCGTTATCGCTCCACGCCATGCTGACCTTCAGCACCGGGATGCCCCACGCATCCACGCGGTTCGGATCGATCTCCACGCGGTTCTCCTTGCGCGGCAGGCACTCGCCCCACACCCCCAGCGAGATCCCGAACACGCCCTCGCGCACCGCGTTCTTGTAATCCTTCCCGAAACCCTCCGCGCCGAACTGGAAGGCCGGCGAGCTGCCGCCCTGGTACCCGTAGCCGCGGATGAAGCCGTTCGTCGACTTCTCCTTCACGTTCCGGAACCGCGGAACGTAGATCCCGTTTGGCCGCCGCGGGGACCCCGCCCACGGCTTCGCCTCCAGGTCCGGTATGATCCCCCGCGCACCGCCTTCGAAAATGTGATCCATCAGGTACCGGCCCAGCGCGTCGTTGTCGCCGCCGATCTTCGAGTTCAGGAGCAGCCGCGTCGATTCGAGCGTCGAAGCGCACAGCACGACAATCTTCGCCTTCACCTCGCGCGGCATCCGCGACTGCCGGTCGATATATGCCACGCCCGTCGCCTTGCCGCCGGTGGTGTTCACGCGCGCCGCCACCGCGTCCGTAATCAGCGTGAAGCGCCCCGTCTTTTGCGCATCGGCGATCGTCGTCCACGGGCTCGAGAAGTACGAGAACGTCCCGCAGCCCTGCTCGCACGGGCCGCAGTAATGGCACGCCGCCCTCCCATTGTGGTTCCGCGTCAGCACCGCCGCCCGCCCGATGGTCATCACCCGGTCGAACTTCTTCTTCATCGAGTCGCGCAGGATCAGTTCCCCGCACGTCATATCCATCGGCGGCAGAAACTGCCCGTCCGGAAGCTGTGCCAGCCCTTCCGCTTGCCCGCTGATGCCGACGTACTTCTCCACCAGGTCGTAGTAGGGCGCCAGCTCCGCGTACGAGATCGGCCAGTCGTCGCCGTAGCCGTCATGCGACGCCGCCTTGAAATCCAGATCGCTCATCCGGTAGCTCTGGCGGCCCCAGCTCAGCGTCCGCCCGCCCAGCGCCCGCTGGCGGATCCAGTGGAACGGCTGGTCCTGCGTGTAGGGATTCTCGAGGTCGTTCACGAACCACTGGTGGTTCGACTCGCGGCAGGCGTAGCAGAGGGATTGGATGGGCCGTTCGCGCCGCAGCGGGATCTTCGATTCCAGGTACGGAAGCTGCCACGGCTGCAGGTGCTCGGTGAACTGCTGCGGCGTGGTCTTGGCCCCCGCTTCCAGCATCACCACGCGCATCCCGGCCTCGGTCAGCCGCTTCGCCGCCCAGCCCCCGGTAGCGCCGCTGCCCACGACGATCGCATCGAACGACTCCGGCGGCCGCTGAATCTGCATGCGGCGAGTATAACAATCGGGGCCAATTGAGAACCAATTCACCGGACGCTATACTCGGCCAAGAGGAGCAACAATGCGGTTACCGCTCCCTATTTGCGCGCTTGTCTTCGTCCAGGCGGCCCTGGGGCAACCCGAGCGAACCGCGCGTGAGGGCGGCGCCGGCGTGCAGAGACAGCTCGATGCCGCGCGCACGCGAGCCTTCTCACTTCCGGCGGAATTGGGCGCGGATTACCTCTACGAAACCGGCTCCCGCTTCCCGCTCACTCGCGACCAGCGGATCGAGCTGGTCCGGCAGATCCTCGAGATGGCGCGCCAGGCCGAGCACCCGGTTCCTCTCGACTTCGTGGGCGGCATCAATGCGGACTCCGTAGCGGCCCGCACCGTCGCGGCCTCCGCCCAGGGGCTCGACCACGCGTCGCTCACCGGCCGGGCCTTGATTCTGCTCGGTCCAGCTTCAGCCGACATCACGCGCGAGGCGCTGGACGAATTGTTACGGCTGCGTCTGCCCGACACCGGGTGCGAAGCGTGTTTCTCGCCCGATCCGCGCGTGATCTACACCACCTTCGCAAAGGAGATCGTCCACGCCTATTCGCCCGAGGAGCGGAGGGAGGAGCGGCATCTCGATCTGATCCGCCGCGCGGTCCTCAGCATGCACTCGCCCGCGCAGATCCACGGCATCGCCACCCTGCTAACTGCGCTCGACCTTACCGCCGCGCAGCGCCAATCGCTCATCGGGCTGTTCGGCGGCGCCCTTCAGGCGATCCCCCGCAACGACCGGGCCTTTGCCAAGGCCATGTCCAGCGGCACGGTCTTCAATTCCGTGCTCGCGCTCCCCGACTTGGCCCCGGCCCAAAGCGCTTTCGCCAACCAATGGCGGGATTACGTGAATGCCGCTTCGCCGCTCAACGCCTGCCGCGACTTCTGGTCAGGCGCCATCGTGCAACGCATTGCCGAGGGATTCCAACGGGCTTTTAGCGAGGGCCGCAAGGATGCGCAGGTCCGGCCGCTGACCGAATGGACCAAGCCGGACCAGTTGACCGCCTGCCAGTCGAGCCCGTTCCAACTGCGGGAGACCGACCAGATCTATCGCGAACTCGGCCGGCTCGCTCCGCTCTTCGGCGAGGGTCCGGCGAGCGAACTGGAACGCGACGCCCTGGTGCGGCAGTTCGACAACACGGCCAGCAAGCTGGCGGCCCTGGGTTGCGACAATCGCGCGGACTCCCGGGCCTGCCTGCACCGTACGTTCGCCGCGCTGACGCGGATCCTGGACGTGGCCCCCGATGACGTCCGGCGGCGGACGGTCCTCGGCGTCGGCGTCGCGAAGTTCGCGCAAATGCGGTATCTCGAAAGGAGCTTCACCTACTGGCTCGCGTACGCCTCGGACTTCCTCAGCCGGGTCTCGGCGGTGGACCGTCCGTTCGTAACCGCGAAGATCCGCGAAACTGGCGACGACGCCTTCCTCGCCGCGGCGGAGCTACGTTACAAGATTCACGGCAACTAGCCGAAAACCCGGTCCAGCGTGCGCCCGAGCTTCTCCACAATCTCCCCCACCTGCGCCCCCGTGATATTGAACGGCGGCGCCAGCAACACGTGATCCCCCCGCACCCCGTCGATCGTCCCCGTGCCCGGGTAGCACATGATCCCTTCTTCCATGCCCGTAAAAAGGACCTTCCGGAACAGCCCCGCCTCCGCGGCGAACGGCTCCTTCGTCTCGCGATCCCGCACCAGCTCCAGCGCCAGCATCAATCCGTGACCCCGGATGTCGCCCACGTACGGATGCTCCGCGAACCGCTCCCGTAGCGCGGTCACCAGCGCCGCGCCCTGCCGCCGGACGTTCTCCAGCAGCCCCTGCTCCCGGATCACCTTCTGCACCGCCACGGCCGCCGCGCACGCGGTGGCGTGCGCCTGATACGAGTGCCCGTGCTGGAACATCCCGCGCTTCTCCGCGATGGTCTCGTAGATCTTTCCCGCCACCAGCGTCGCGCTGATCGGCTGATACCCCGCCGCCAGCCCCTTGGCGAGCACCATCAGGTCCGGCGCTACGCCCTCGCGCTCGCAGGCGTAGCGGAGTCCCGTGCGCCCCAGCCCGCAGAACACCTCATCCAGGATCAGCAGGACCCCGTGGCGGTCGCAGATCTCGCGGATCCGCCGGAAATAGCCGGGTACCGCCGGCACCGCGCCCGCCGTCGCGCCCACCACCGTTTCCGCCACGAACGCGATCACCGTCTCCGGACCCACGCGCTCCAGCGTCGCTTCCAGTTCGTTCGCCACGCGCAGCCCGTAAGCCTCCGGCGTCTCACCGGCCAGCCGCCCTCGGTACTCATAACAGGGCGCGATGTGCTCCACCTTCGCCAGCAGCGGTTCATAAATCTCGCGCCGCTTCACGTGCCCGCCCAGGCTCAGGCTCCCCAGGCTGTTGCCGTGGTAGCTCTGCCGCCGCGCGATGAAGCGCACCCGCTGCGGCTCGCCGCGATCCACGCAGTACTGCCGCGCCAGCTTGATGGTCCCGTCCATCTGCTCGGATCCGCCCGAGCCGAAGACGACGCGCGTCAGCCCCGCCGGAGCGTCCGCCACCAGATCCGCCGCCAGTTCCTCCGCCGCCTCGGTGGTGTAGAAGAACGTGTAGGCGAACGCCAGCCGCGCGACTTGTTCCTGGATCGCGCGGATCACCGCGGGCTCGCTGTGGCCCAGGCACGAGATCCCGGCGCCGCCCGAGGCGTCCAGATACCGCCGGCCGTCGCGGTCGATCACGTACGCGCCTTCGCCCCTCACCGCCACCGGCAGTTCCACGCCGGCGAATCTGGAGAACACGCTGCTCATGGAATCCTCTATTTCACTCTCTGCATGCGACCTTCGGCCAACAACCGGTAGCGGCGTCCACGCCAGGCAATGGTACGGCCGAAGAAGCCCGCCAGCCACGCCGCGAACGCCAGCAGATCCTCCAGCGGCAACAGCACCCAGGGGACCCGCGCCGCCAGCACCTGCCGCGCCACCACCCACCCCGCCGCGAACCGCAGCGCCACCGCCGCCGCGGCCAGCGGCCACCACCGCCCGTCCGCCAGCGCCAGCAACCCGGCGAGCGGCAGCGGCATGGTGAACAACTGCCCCACATAGCCCCACGGCCGCGACCGGCGCGTCGACCGCACCCACCGCAGCCGGTGCTCCAGGCTCTTCGCGAAGCTCGCGCTCCCGATCCGGTGCTCGATCACGTAGCGCGACAGCATCACGCCGTGTCCGGCCTCCGCCGCGAACTTGCCGAGTACGAAGTCCTCGGCCAGATATTCCTGCACGCGGTCGAACCCGCCGAGATCCGCTAGCGTCCGCTTCCGCGCCGCGATCGTCGGCCCCACCGCGAACTTCATCCCGTCCAGCATCCGCGCGGTCAGTACACCGCTCCAGAAATCCGTGTTCATGCCGGCCGCCTCCAGCCGCGACCACAGCGACGCCCCCGCCACCGCGCGGTACGGGCACGTCGCCATCCCCACGGCCGGGTCCGCGAACTCGGCGGCAATCACCCGCAGCATTCCTGGCGTCACCCGGATGTCGGAGTCGCTCATCACCAGCAGCTCGTGCGCCGCCGCGCGCCGCATGTGGTCCAGGCTCCAGACCTTCGCGTTCGCGTAGGGCGGCTCCCCGGTGACGATCAGCCGCGACGGGACCCCGGCAAATTCGCGCTGCAGCCGTTGCACCACGGCCGCCGCCGCATCGCTCCCTTCGCGCACCGCGAACAGAATCTCGAACGTGGGATAGTCCTGCCGGAAAAACGAGCGGAGGTTCTCCTCGAGTCCCTCGTCCAGTCCGTGCAGCGGCTTCAGGATCGAGATCCCCGGGGCTTCTCCGGGTGGCGCCGGAACCGGCACGGACAGAAAACGCCGCGCGGCGAGGATCGCCAGCGCGGCGTACACCATCGAACCCACCACCAGCGCGCCCAGCAGCCAGGCCAGCACGGAGCTAATCCGCCGAGGCCCGCGTGTCGATCAGCTTCCGGACTTCGGCTACGAACTCGCCCACCGGTTTTGCGCCCAGATCCGCGTGTTTGCGGTGACGCACGGAAACGGCCCCCGTCTCCGCCTCCCGGTCCCCCACCACCAGCATGTACGGGACCTTCTGCAACTGCGCCTCGCGGATCTTCAGGTTCACCTTCTCCTTGCGGTCGTCCAAGGTCACCCGCACCCCGGCATCCTTCAACTGCTGCTCCACGCTGCGCGCGTAGTCGAGGTGCCGGTCCGTAATCGGCAGCACCGTCGCCTGCACCGGCGCCAGCCACACCGGAAACGCCCCCGCGTAGTGTTCCACCAGGATGCCGAAGAACCGCTCGATCGATCCGTACAGCGCCCGGTGTACCATCAGCGGCTGGTGCTTCCTGCCGTCCTCGGCGACGTACTCCAGCCCGAACCGCCGCGGCAGCGTGAAGTCGAACTGCACCGTCGAAAGCTGCCACTTCCGGCCCAGCGCGTCCACCAGCTTCACGTCGATCTTCGGCCCGTAGAACGCGGCTTCGTCCGTCATCACGGGCGCGATCATCCCCAGCCGTTCGACGGCTTTTTTCAAGGCGTTCTCGGCCAGCGCCCACTGCTCCGGCGACCCGTCGTACTTGCCCGACGCCCCGCCGTCCCACGTCGAAAGCTCCGCTTCATAAGTCTCGAACCCGTACGCCTTCAAAGTGTCAACCGCGAACTCCAGGCACGCCACCACTTCGTCCTCGATCTGCTCCGGCGTGCAGAAAATGTGCGCATCGTCCTGCGTGAACCCGCGCACGCGCAACAGCCCGTGCATCACGCCCGAGCGCTCGTAGCGGTACACCGTGCCCAGCTCGCCCAGCCGCACCGGCAGATCCCGGTAACTGCGCAGCTTGTCCGCGTAAATCAGGATGTGGCCCGGACAGTTCATCGGCTTGAGCTGGTATTCGGCATCGTCCAGCTCCATCCGCTTGAACATGTTCTCGGCGTAGAAATTCAGGTGCCCCGAGGTCTTCCACAGGTCGGACCGCATCACGTGCGGCGTGTACACCAGCGAGTACCCGCGCTGCAGGTACTGCTCGCGCATCCAGTCCTCGATCGTCTTCCGGATGATGCCGCCCTTGGGATGGAAGAAGATCAGTCCCGGCCCCGCCAGCTCCTGGATCGAGAACAGATCCAGCTCCTGGCCCAGCTTCCGGTGGTCGCGCTTCTTCGCCTCCTCCAACTGGTGCAGGTAGGCGTCGAGTTCCTTCTGCGAGAAAAACGCCGTACCGTAGATCCGCTGCAGCCGCTGGTTCTTCTCGTCGCCCTTCCAGTAGGCGCCGGAGATCGAGAGCAGTTTGAACGCCTTAAGGCGCTTCGAAGTCGGTACGTGCGGCCCGCGGCAGAAGTCGATGAAGTGCGGCCCCAGCGTGTACTCGGAGAACACGGCGTCCGCCTTCTCGGTGATCAGCTCCACCTTCATGGGCTGATCCGCGTACACCTGGATGCCCCGCTCCTTTTCCATCAGCTTGCGCTCATAGGGCAGATCGCGGTCGCGGATCTCGGCCATGCGCTTTTCGATGGCCTCCAGATCCTCGGGCGTAAACGCCGTCTCGCGCTGAAAATCGTAGAAGAATCCCGTGTCCGTGGGCGGCCCGATGCCGAGCTTGGTCTCCGGGAACAGCTCCAGCACCGCGGCGGCCAGCAGGTGCGCCGTGGAATGGCGATAGACCTCCAGCGCTTCCGGGTTCTTCGAGGTGAGAATCTGGAGCTGGGCGTCGCTCTCGAAGGGCCGCGTCAGGTCCCACATCTGTCCGTTGACGCGCGCCACCACGGCGTCATCGGCCAGCCGCGAACTGATTTCCCGGGCGACATCGAGCGGGCGCGCTCCCGCCGCAACGCTCTTTACGCTCCCGTCCGGAAGCGTCACTTGAATCTGGCTCATGCGTACTTTCAGCGTACCAGAGCGAGTCCGGCCCGCATGTTGCCAGGCAGCGGCAGATAGCTGCCTGCCGCGATCGCTCCGCAACCGGCCGCCGTGAGCCCCGCCGGTAGGCAGGGCTCAAAATCCGCACATGTTCTGTGCCTGCGTGCTTTCTCGCAGCTTCGCAGGCGTGAGCCAAATTCGCCCTGTGAATGGCTCTCGCGCTGGTAAGCTGTAACCCATGCGACCCGCCGTGCTGCTCGCCCTCGCCCTCCCCCTCTGCGCCGCCGACAAGCTCAAGATCTACATCTCCGCCGACATGGAAGGCGTCGCTGGCGTCAGTTCCGGCATCCAGGCCGGACCCCAGGGCCGCGAATACGAAAAATTCCGCCGTCTCATGACCCAGGAGGTCAATGCCGCCATCGCCGGCGCCTTCGACGCCGGCGCCACCGAGGTCTTCGTCAGCGACTCCCACGGCGACGGCCAGAACCTCGATGTCGAACTCCTCGACCCCCGCGCCCGCCTCATCCGCGCCTTCCCCCGCCCCCTCGGCATGATGGGCGGCATCGACGCCAGCTTCGACGCCGTCGCCTTCGTCGGCTTCCACGCCGCCGAAGGTCAGGCCAACGCCACCCAGGCGCACACCGTCAGCGGCGGCAAGATTTTCGATCTCAAGCTGAACGGCGTCTCCGTGCCGGAGGCGGGCTTCAATGCCGCCATCGCCGCCGAGTTCGGGGTCCCTGTTGTGTTCCTGGCCGGCGATCAGACCATCTGCGACGAGGCGCGGCGCATGCTCGGCCCCCTGGAAACCGCCGCCGTGAAACAGGCCGCCGGCGTCTACTCGGCGGCCATGCTGCACCCCGAGGAAGCGCGGCGTCTGATCCGCGCGGGCATCCAGCGCGGCATCGCCCGCCGCAAGGAACTCCCGGTGCGGAAACTGGACCGGCCGGTCCGGCTGGAGGTGACGTTCAAGCGCATTACGGACGCCGAGGTGGCATCCTACCTGCCGAATGTCGAGCGCCCGCGCGGCAACGCGATCCTGCTCACGGGTCCGGACATGCTCTACGTGGCGCGCTTCTTCAACGGGATCATGAACCTCAACGCCAACTGATGGCGCGGGGTCAGGTGCGGCGTGCGGCGATCTTCTTCTGCAGCGCCGCCAGCAGCCGGCTCTCCACCTGGTCCGGGAGCTGCTTCGCCTCCTGGCCCTTGTAGACCTGCAGCGTCTTTTTCGTCGTATCCAGCACCACGAAGCAGTTGGGGCACTGCGTGATGTGCCGTTCCAGTTCCAGCTTCAGGGAGCCATCCACCGCGTCGTCGAGGTAATCGCTGACTTCCCTCAGAAAGTCCCTGCACGTGATCGAGTGGCCGCGCTCCGGCATAATGCTCAACTCCGTCCGGTGAAGTAATCGAACGGATTGTCTCCCTTGCGTTTGAACTGCCGGGTGAGTTTCTCGCGAAGTTGCAGCCGGGCACGCAACAGCCGGCTCTTTACCGCGGGGATCGAAATCCCCAACGCCTCCGCGGTCTCTTCCGTACTTAGCTCTTCGATGTCCCTGAGAACAAAAACGGTTCGGAAATCTGGCTTCAGCGAATCCACGGCCTGGTCCAGGATCCCGCCCAGCTCGCTCCGCCCCAGCCGCTCCTCGATGTTGTCGTCCCAGACGGCGATCTCCCGCACCACCACGTCCTCGCCGGTGTCCACCGGCTCGTCCAGCGGCACGGTCTTGTCGCCCTTGCGCTTCCGGAGCTTCATCAGCGCTTCGTTTACGGCGATCCGGACGATCCAGGTGTAGAACTTCGAGTCCCCGTGGAACCCCTCCAGGTGCTCGTAGGCCTTCAAAAACGCGTCCTGCAGCACGTCCTCGGCGTCTTCGTCGTTCTGGGTGATGTGCTTGGCGATCCGGAAGATCTTCTTGTCGTACTGGCGCACCAGTTCCGTGAAAGCTTCGGCATCGCCCGCGCGCGCCCTTTCGAGGACCGGAGCCTCGTCGAATACCGCCGCGTTCGCCATGGAACCTCCACTATACACCGTTAACCAACTGAATCTTTCCAGGCATGCGTTTTCTTCCGGCATCGCCCGTCACCGCACCCGATACTTGACAAAGTCAAGTATCATTAGTTGCCTATGTCAACTATCTCTGCCGCGGTCGCCCGCATCCGCCGCTTCAACCGCTTCTACGCGACGCTGGCCGGAGCCCTGGAGCACCCCCCCTCCCCCCTGACCCCTGGCGAGGCCCGTATTTTCTATGAGATAGCCCAGAAACCCAGCCTGTCCGCTGCGGACCTCTGCCGCCAGCTCTCGCTCGACGCCGGATACGTCAGCCGCATGCTGGCCGGATTGAAGAAGCGCCGCCTCCTCGAGCGCAAACCATCCGACAACGACGCGCGCCGGGCTCAATGGAATCTGACGCACGCGGGGCGCGAAGCGTTCGACGCCCTCGACGCCCACACCACCCAGCGCCTCGCCGAACTGCTGGAGCCGCTGCCGCTGCGCGATCAGGACCGGCTGTTGCGCAGCCTCCGCGAGGTCCGGACCCTGTTGGGCGGGGGCGAGGATCCCGGCGCTCCGCCCGCCCGCATCCGCCCGCACCAGCCCGGCGACCTGGGCTGGATCGTCCACCGCCACGCCGTCCTTTATCACGAGGAGTTTGGCTGGGACATCGGTTTCGAGCGGGTGGTGGCCGAGATCGCCGCGCACTTCCTGGCGCACTTCGACCCCCGGGGAGACGGCTGCTGGATCGCGGAGCGGGAGGGCGAGCGCCTGGGCTCGATCGTCCTGGCAAGGGAGAGCGCCGACACCGCCCGCCTGCGCCTGTTCCTGGTGGAGCCGGCGGCCCGGGGACAGGGACTCGGCAAGCGGCTGATCGAAGCCTGCCACAGCTTCGCCCGCCACGCCGGCTACAAGCGCATGGTCCTGTGGACCCAAAGCAACCTGCTCGCCGCCCGCCACGTTTACCAGCAGGCCGGCTACCGGCTGGTCTCCGAGCAGCCCCACCGGAGCTTCGGGAAGGAGCTGATCGCCGAAACTTGGGAAATGGACCTGTAGAGGCCGCTGCCTCAATCGCCCGCGACATCGGTCAGGTAGAAACGCGAGACCACCGGCAGGTGATCCGAGAAGACCTCGCGGATGGACCGGGCGAGCGCGCTGCGTTCCTCGGTGCTGAGCGCGGGCAGTTCGTCGAAGGCGCTCCACTGCACTACGGCGCCGACGTTATCCGGCACCGCGTTCGCCTCGGCCTCGGAGGTCACCAGCACGAGATCCAGGCGCGTGCCGGCGGGGCCGGACTTGTTGAGCCGGGCCAGGTGGCTGACCTCGTCATCGCGGTTGACGCGGGAGAACGCGACTTCGCCGTCGCGTTCGAGCTTACGGATGCTGGCCCATTCGGGCGCGGAGGGTTTGGCGTTCCAGTCGCCCACGACGATGAGGTCGGAGTCGTAGTGCTGGGGTCCGTCCATGAGCCATTCGGCCAGCTTTTTCGCGGCGCTGGTCCGCTGCGGGATGCCCCAGCGCGGCTTCGAGACCGTGGCGTTGCGCGGCGCGGGACCTTGGGCTTTCAGGTGCACGCCCGCCAGCTCGAACGTGAAGCCTTCGTTCGCCGAGTCGGCCGCCAGGGCTTCGAAGTAACCCCACAGCGGCAGCCGGGGAAAGGTCCTCTGCGGCCGCTCCAGCCCTTCTTCGGTGACCTCGTCGTTTTGATCCCCGAGGATTTCGACGGGCAGCGACTTGGCGCGGATCCAGTCGCGATCCCACAGGAGCGCGACCCTCTGTTCGGAGCGGGATTCGCCGACGGCGGCCGAGTAATAGCCCGCGCGCTTGCTCTTCAGAGCGTCAGCGATGGGGTCCAGGGCTTCCAGCGAGGCGATCTCGGTGAGGACGAAAACGTCCGCGTTGAGCGCAGCCAGCACTTCGCTGACCGCGTCGACGCGGCCGGGGTCCTGGGCTTCGAATTTGCGGATATTCCAGGCGACGACATCCAGGTATTCGTCGGTGCCGCGGAAGCGCTGGGGCACCAGATTCTTCGCGTTTAAGAGCCGGGAGATGCGATCCGGAGCCGTTTCCGTATCGAGCACCAGGGCGTGGGGGCGGGGATTCGAACGGCGTGTGCGTGCCATAGCTCCGTATTCTAGCGGCGCGGGTTTCGATTACAAGCAAGAAGTGGTTTCGATCTCGTGTCCTTTCGAGCGGTGGTGAGGTACGTACGGAGACACTACGGCTGCGGTGTTCGCGCGGCTGCCGCCCGGGGCTCAGAGGGCAGTTCGGGGTTCTGGTCAGGTGGCGGGAAGTGATTGATTGCAAGACAGTTGGACTGGAACGGATGGAAAAACGGGGGATGTCCCGGGATGACCCTGTATTGCGGAACGGCCGATTGACGGGGGTTTGGTGAGGGGGTGTTGAGCCGGCAGGGGAAATCCGGCTCAGGGCGGGAGTGAGGTGGCTTTGTGGGTCTGGCGAATGCTCCGTAAGTGGTTGGGGAGATTCGGGTTGGCGGTTGGGCTCTGGGAGTTCGGGGGATGGTGGGGGATGCCCCCGAACTGCACGAACCGCACCGAACTGCCATGGACTTTGGCCCCCGGCTATCGCCGGGGGCTCACGGGTTGCCGATGTGAGAGGCCTTGCGCTGGTGGTCCGGGTTTCGGCACCGGCGCTACTGAAGGTGCCGGCGGTCGCGGCGCAGGTACGCCGGCGTTTCCAGGTCGTTGAGCACGGGTTGGGGCTCGCCGTTGGCGCGGGCGGCCATAGTGCGCGCGGGCGGCTCCGGAGCGGGTTCCGGCATGGGGGCGGCGGCGACCGGAGGCTGCTCGGGGAGCGGCGCGGCGGCGAGTTCGGGGATCCGGAACTGCTGGCGGTTCATCAGCGGCAGGGACTCGCGCTGGAAGCCGGTGGCGATGACGGTGATCTTCACTTCGTCGCCGAGGTTCTCGTTCATGACGATGCCGAAGTTGAGCTGGACGTCGTCGTTTTCCGCGGCGGTGCGGATGAGGGTGCAGGCCTCGTTCACGTCGTGGAGGCTGAGGCGCGAGGAGGCAGTGATGTTGATCAGGATGCCGCGGGCGCCCTTGACGCCGCCGGCCTCCATGAGCGGCGAACTGATGGCCTTGCGGGCGGCTTCGACGGCGGCGTTGTCGCCGGACGCAGAAGCGGTGCCCATCATGGCGTAGCCCATGCCGAGCATGATGGCGCGGATGTCGGAGAAGTCGCGGTTGATGATGCCGGGCGTGGTAATGATGTCGGCGATGCCCTGCACGGCCTGGCGGAGCACGTCGTCGGCGATGCGGAAGCTCTCGAAGAAGCTGGTGCCCTTGGGCACGAGGTCGAGCAACTGGTCGTTGGGAATCGTGATGACGGTATCGACGACGGTGGCCAGTTCGGCGAGGCCGTGTTCGGCCTGCTTGCGGCGGCGGGGCCCTTCGAAGTTGAAGGGTTTGGTGATGACGGCGACGGTGAGAGCGTTGAGTTCCTTGGCGAGCGAGGCGACGACGGGCGCGGCGCCGGTGCCGGTGCCGCCGCCGAGGCCGGCGGTGACGAAGACCATGTCGGCGCCTTCGAGGATCTCGATGATCTTGTCGGTGTCCTCCAGGGCGGCCTGGCGGCCGACGGTGGGGTCGGAGCCGGCGCCGAGGCCATGGGTCATTTTGGCGCCGATCTGCAGCTTATTGGCGACAGGGGAGGCGTTGAGGGCCTGCAGGTCCGTGTTGAGGACATGGAACTCGACGCCGGAGACGCCTTCGGTCATCATGCGGGCGACGGCGTTGCCGCCCCCGCCGCCGACGCCGACCACCTTAATGCGGGTGCCGAGCGCGAGTTCTTCCTGAATGGCGAATTTCAATCCTTCGAGCATTTGTCCTCCCGGGTTCTTGCTTAACGGCTGACTAGGCCCATCAGGCCGCTTTTACGTTTCTGGGGGCGGCGCGCCTTGAGACGGGCCGAATACATGGCGAGACCGGCGGCGGTGGTCCACGCCGGATTTTCGAGGTCGTCGGGCCAACTGGCGATGCCGAGGGCGAGGCCGTTGCGGGCCGGGCAGTCGAGGACGCGCTCGGCGACGTCGCACATGCCATTGAGAAAGGTGCCGCCGCCGACCAGGACGATGCCTTCCATCAGGTTGCGTCCGGTCATGCCGAGGCGGGCGAGTTCGTTCTTGACGAAGAGGAACATTTCTTCGGCACGAGCTTCGAGGATGTCGTTGAGGTCGCGGCGCGGAGCTTCGCGCGCGGGGCGTCCGTCGGCGGAGGGCAGCTCGATCAGGCTATTGTCGGCGGTAAGGCCGAGCAGGGCGCAGCCGTACTGCTGCTTGAGGAGTTCGGCGTCCTCGTAGCTGACGCGGAGGCCGTTGGCGACGTCGCGGGTGAGGTGGTCGGCGGTGACGGGCAGGCTGGAGGCCAGCAGCACGGACTCGCCTTCGTAGACGATCAGGTCGGCGGAGTGGACCCCGATGTCGAGGACGGCGACACCCTGGGAGCGGTCCTCGGCCAGGACGGCGGCGTAAGCGGCGGCGAGGGGTTCGTAGACGATCTCCTCGGCGGCGAGGTGGGCCTGGTGCATGGCGGAGATCAGGCCCTGGTAGTCCTGGGTGGAGGTGGTGACGATGTGGACGTTGGCTTCCAGTCGCGTGCAGACGGCGCGGCGGGGGTTGCGGTAACCGGCGCGGCCGTCGAGCGTAAAGTCCTGGGGGAGGACATGGAGCAGGGTGCGGTCGTCCTCGAGGCGGACGCGGGAGGCGAGTTCGACGGCGTAAGTGAGGTCGTCGCGTTCGACTTCGCGGGGGCGGCCGAATTCGTAGACGCCGCGGCTGTTGGCGGAGGCGAGTCCGGCGCCGCCGATGCCGCAGACGGCGCCTTCGACGGTGACGCCGGCGAAGCGCTCGGCTTCGGTGACGGTGGAGCGGATGGAATCGGCGAGAGCGTGGGCGTCGGCTAATCGGCCGCGGAGCCAGCCGGCGGAGGGCTGCACGGCGCCGCCGAGGAACTCGAGGCGATCGCCGTCGAGCGCCAGGATGACGCAGCGCGTGGAACCGGCGCCGGCGTCCACGCCGACGGCGAGACGCAAGCTATCGGACATCAGGAACACGCCCTTTCATCGCAGATCCTCCACGGCAGTAATGCGGTCCTCGATGCGCAGGTCGAGGATGGTGGCGCCCGGCGCGGAGACGCGGACGCGCTGGTAGTACTTCAGAAACGTTTCGAAGCGGGAGCGGAAGTTCCGCTCGCCCATGAGGAGGACGACGGGGTGGTCCTCGGTGGCGGCAGTGACCTTGAGGTTGTCGGGTTCGGCGGCGTCGACCTCCGAGACCCGCGCGGCGTGTTCGGAAAGCTCGGCCAGGAGGCGGCGGACGCGGCGGATGCGGTCCCGGCGGACGGGCAGCGGATCGCGAGGCCGGATGCCCTGGACGACGGGGAGCGCGAAGGGGTCCCCGGGCGGCGCGGGGAGCACGATGCCGTCCTCGTCGATGAGGGCGGAGCGGGAGCCGGGGAGGTAGGCCACGGGGACGCGCTCATCGAGATCGACGAGCATGCGGTTGGGCCAGACGCGGGAAACGCTGGCGTTGCGGACCCAGTCGAGGGTGAGGAGTTCGTCGCGGCGTTCCGGGATCGGGGTGAGGTAGACGCTGCGTCCCAGGTCGGCGGCAAAGACGCGGCGGACCTGCGCGGCGGAGGCGAAGCGCGCGCCGGACACCTCGGGGGCGTCGCGGGCGAGCAGGAAGCGGGCGTCGCGGGAGAGGAAGCCGGTGATCTGATACCAGAGCACGAGCAAGGCGAGCAGGGCCAGGCCGACGGCGGCGCCGCGCAAGGCGTAGCGAAGGGTGGGGACGGGCTTGGTTTTGACTTCGCTCAAGCGCGCCTCCGCAGGAGTTCGAGGATCCGGTCGCCGGCCTGGGAGACGCTGCCGGCGCCCAGGGTGACGATGGCATCGCCGGGCGCGGCGCTTTCCGCGGCGGCAGCGATACCGGCGGACATTTCGCCGGCATAGGAGGCGTGGCGGTGGCCGAAGGCGGCCAGGCGCTCGACCAGCGCCTCCGCGGTGACGCCCGCGATCGGCGATTCCGAGGCGGCGTAGATATCGAGGACGTAGACGGTGTCGGCGGCGTGGAAGGCCTTGGCGAAGTCGTCCAACAGGGCTTGCGTGCGGGTGTAACGGTGCGGCTGGAAGAGGACGTGGACGCGCGCGAAGCCGCAATCGCGGGCGGCGGCGAGCGTGGCGCGGATCTCGGTGGGGTGGTGGCCGTAGTCGTCGATGACGGTGACGCCGGCTTCGAGGCCGCGGATCTGGAAGCGGCGGTCAACGCCGGAGAAGTGCGAGAGGCCCTCGCGGATCTGTTCGAGGTTGACGTCGAGTTCGAGGCCGGCGGCGACGGCGGCGGTGGCGTTGAGGGCGTTGTGGAAGCCGGGGACGCGGACGGCGAAGCGGCCGAGGTCCTGGCCGCGGAGCCGGAGGCGGAACTCGCTGCCCGGGGCGGCGGGACGCCAGTCGGAGAGGGCGAGGTCGACCTGGCTGGAGCTGCCGTAGGTGATGGTGCGGCGGCGGACCTGGGAGAAGATCTGCTGGATGTTCTCGTCGTCGAGGCAGAGGATGGCGGCGCCGTAGAAGGGGACCTTGTTGATGAAGTCCAGGAAGGCGGCGCGGATCTCGTCGAGGTCGCGGTAGTGGTCGAGGTGCTCGCGGTCGATGTTGGTGACGATGGCGAGGATGGGGGCGAGCTTGAGGAACGAGCCGTCGCTTTCGTCGCTTTCGACGACGAGGAAGTCGCTCTTGCCGACGCGGGCGTTGGAGCCGCCCATGATGCCGACGCGGCCGCCGACGACGACCGTGGGATCGAGCCCGCCCTGGCTGAGGACGGCGGCGACCATGGAGGAAGTGGTGGTTTTGCCGTGGCTGCCGGCGACGGCGATGCCGTACTTGAGCCGCATCAGCTCGGCGAGCAGCTCGCCGCGGGGAATGATGGGGACCTGGCGGAGGCGCGCGGCAACCACTTCGGGGTTGTCGGGCCGGACGGCGGAACTGATGACGACGGCCTTGGCGCCGGCGATGTTGGCGGCGGCGTGGCCGGTGTAAATGACAGCGCCCAGCGCGGCGAGCCGGTCGGTGAGCGGGGAGGTTTTGAGGTCGCTCCCGCTGATGGTGTAGCCGAGGTTGAGCAGCACCTCGGCGATCCCGCTCATGCCGATGCCCCCGATGCCGACGAAGTGGACGTGCTGGGGCTTGAAAAACATTTTAAATATGTATTGTTTCGGCGCGGCGGCCCGGTTGTCAATGTCCAATTCGAGCATCAGGAGCGGCCTCCGCGGGCGGCGGCGAGTTCTTCGAGGAGCGAGGCCGCGCGGGCGGCGGCGCCGGGGCGGGCAAAACCGCGCGCGGCGGCGCGCATGAGGGCCAGGGAACCGGGGTGGGCGGCGAGGTCGAGGACCTCGCGGGCCATGATTTCGCCGGTCCAGGCGGCGTCGGGAAAGGTGCGGGCCGCGCCGAGCGCGGCGAGGGCCTCGGCGTTGCGGCGCTGGTGGTCGTCGGCGGCGAAGGGAAACGGGACCAGGATAGACGGTTTGCCGGCGGCGGCGATTTCGGCGACAGCGCCGGCGCCGGCGCGGGAGATGACGAGGTCCGCGGCGGCGAAGGCGTGCGGCATGTCGTTGATGAATGCGTGGACTTCCCCGGCGAGGCCGGCAGCGGCGAAGGCGGCGGCGAGCTCCGGGGCGGAGGCAGGTCCGGTCTGATGGATGAGGCGGACCGGGCGGCCGGCAAGGAGCGGCCAGGCGTCCTGGGCGGCGCGGTTGAGGGTACGGGATCCCTGACTGCCGCCGGTAATGAGGACGGTGAGCGTCTCCGCGGGGGGGCGGTCCGGCAGCGCGAAGAACTCGGCGCGGACGGGCAGCCCGGTGATCTCCGTGCGGTCGGGCGGGAAGTAGCGGGCGGCTTCCTCGAAGCTGAGCAGGGCCTTGGCGACGTAGCGGGCGAACCAGCGGTTGGCCGCGCCGGGGATGGCGTTGGGCTCCATGACGACGACGGGGAGGCGGGCCCAGAGGGCGGCGAGCATCACAGGTCCGGCGACGTAGCCGCCGAGGCTGAAGACGGCGTGAACGTGGTGCTTCGCCAGGGCGCGCGAGGCCTGCCAGAGGCTGACCGGGAGCTGGGCCAGGGTCTTGAGCTTGCGGACGAGGGAGACACGGTTCAGGCCGCCGATGTCGAGCCACTCGAGGGGGAAGCCCGCGGCGGGCACGAGCTGGGCCTCCAGGCCGCGCGGCGTGCCGAAGAAGATGCACTGGTGGCCGCGCGCGCGGAGTTCGCGCGCGACGGCGAGCAGGGGCATCACGTGGCCGCCGGTGCCGCCGCCGGCCATGGCGAACGTAAAGGGACCGGCGCTCATCCGGCGTGCTCGCTGATGCTGAGCAGCATGCCGAGCGACGCCAGGGTGCTCAGCAGGGAACTGCCACCGGAACTGATCATCGGCAGGGGGATCCCCTTGGTGGGCGCGAGGTCCAGCACCACGCTGATGTTGATCAAGGCCTGGATGACGACGGCGGCGGTGACGCCGAGGGCGAGGTAGCGGCCGAACTCGTCGGGGACGCAGAAGAACAGGCGGAACCCGCGCCAAAGGATGACGAGGAAGCCGGCCAGAACGGCGAGAGCGCCCCAGAGGCCGAGTTCTTCACCGATGACGGCGTAGATGAAGTCGGAGTGGGCCTCGGGCAGGTAGAGCATTTTCTGTTTGCCCTGCATGAGGCCGACACCGAGAACGCCGCCCGCGCCGACGGCGAGCTTGGACTGGCGGACCTGGTAGCCGGGGTCCCGCACGGCGGTGGCGCGCTGCATGTACTTGCGGAACTTGCCGTCGCGGTCGAGCTTCTCGAGGATCTTTTCGTCGGGATCGACGTAAGCGAGGACACGGCCGAGGCGGTACGGCTTGACGGCGATAGCGAGGGCGGCGCAGAGGACGGCGGCGGCGCCGAGGATCGCGATGTAGCGGCGCTCGAGTCCGGCAACGAAGAAGACGACGACGGCCATGGCCACCAGCACGACCGCCGTGCCGAGGTCGGCGACGACCACGGCGAAGGTGAGCATGACCACGGCGAGCGCGGCGGGCAGCAGGGTGTGTTTCGAGTTGATGGAGCGGGAGCGCTGCGCGACGAAGTAGGCGAGGAACACGGCCAGGGCGGGCTTGGCGAACTCGGAGGGTTGCAGCGAGAGGCCGGCGAGGCGGATCCAGCGGTGAGCGCGGGTGTCGAGGAAGTAGACGGCGACCAGCAGCATCAACACGATGCCGAGCGACGCGAAGGCCCAGGTGGGGTTCTTCAGGGTCCGGTAGTCGCGGCGCTTGAAGTACATCAGGGCGGCGAAGGCGGCGACGGCCCAGAACAACTGGCGCATGAGGAAGTAGGTATTGGAGTGGAACTTCACCTGGGCGATCATCGAGCTGGCCGAGTACATGACGACCAGGCCGACGGCGACCATGACGACGATGGTGACGAACAGGATCCAGTCGGTTCTCAGGCGTTGCGCCATGGGGTCTCCTCGACGAGTTGCTTAAAGACTTTGCCGCGGTGCTCGAAGTTGTCGAACTGGTCGAAGCTGGCGCAGGCCGGGGCCAGCAGAACGATGTCGCCGGGGCGGGCGCGGCGTCCGGCTTCGGCGAGAGCGGCGGCGAGGGTGCCGGAACTGACGAGTTCAACGGCGTTCCCGAGTTGGGAGGCGATTTTGGGGGCGGCGGCGCCGATGAGGAGCGCGGCGCGGGCCTTGGCGCGGAGGGGCGCGGCGAGCGGCCGGTAGTCGGAGTCCTTGTCCTTGCCGCCGAGGATGATCCAGAGACCGCCGGGGAAGGCTTCGATGGCCTTGAGCGTCGCGTCGACGTTGGTGGCCTTGGAGTCGTTGTAATAGCGGACGCCGTCGAGCTCGCGGACGAACTCGAGCCGGTGCTCGACACCCTGGAAGGTGCGGATGGCGGCGCGGATGCGGTCGCGGGGCGCACCGGCGAGGTGGGCGCAGAGCGCGGCGGCCATCGCGTTCTCGACGTTGTGCGCGCCGGGCAGGGGGATCTCGGCGAGGGGCAGCAGCGGCGAGCCGTCGAGGTAAAGATTGCCGGCGGCGGCGTGGACGCCCGTGGGTCCGTTGAACCAGTGGACCTGGGCGCGGGTGTGGGCGGCGAAGGCGGCGACCAGGGGGTCCGCCGCGTTGAGGACGGCGTGGTCGCCGGCGTGCTGCGACTCGAGGAGGCGGCGCTTCGCGGCGGCGTAGCGCTCCATGGTCCCGTGGCGGTCGAGGTGGTCGGGGGAAAGGTTGAGGACGGCGCCGATGTTGGCGCGGAACGACGCCGCGGCTTCGAGCTGAAAGCTCGAAAGCTCGAGGACGTTCCACTGGTCCGGGCGCGAGGAGCCGACCATCGAGCAAAGAGGCGTACCGATGTTGCCGCCGACCTGGCAGGGGACTCCGCTCTCGCGCAGCAGATGACCGGCGAGCGCCGTGGTGGTGGTCTTGCCGTTGGAGCCGGTGATGCCGAGCACGGGGCCCTGGAGGTACCAGCCGGCGAGTTCGACGTCACCGATGACGGGGACGCCGCGGGCGCGGGGCGCGTCGAGCAGGGGGAGGTCGAAAGGCACACCCGGCGAGAGGACGATCAGGTCGGCGTCCGCGAAGGCGGCGGCGGACTGCGGAACGAACGGCACGGGAAGATCGGCGGCGGGCTGGAGGTCCGTGGCCCGCACGCGCGCGCCGCGGGCGCGCAGCAGATCCACGGCGGCGCGGCCCGAACGGGCCATGCCGGCGACGACGACCACGGCTCCTGCGACGGTTCTCATCGGAGTTTCAGGGTGCTGAGCGCGAACAGGGCCATCACGAGTCCGGCGATCCAGAAGCGGGTGATAACCTTGGCTTCCTCCCAGCCGAGCGCTTCGAAGTGGTGGTGGAGCGGCGCCATCTTGAAGACGCGCTTGCCGCGGAGCTTGAAGCTGCCCACCTGGATGACGACGGATAGCAGCTCGACGACGTAGACGCCGCCGATAAACAGCAGCAGGATCTCCTGCTTGATGAGGACGGCGACGGTGCCCATGGCGCCGCCCAACCCGAGCGCGCCGACATCGCCCATGAAGACTTCGGCGGGGTGCGCGTTGTACCAGAGGAAGCCGATGGAGGCGCCGGTCATGGCGCCACAGAAGATGGTGAGTTCGTTCGCGCCGGGCAGGCGCGCGAGGTCCAGGTACTTGGCGAACTCGGCGTGGCCGGTGACGTAGCAGAGCGCGGTCATGGCGCCCGCGGCGATGATCATGAGGCCGATGGCGAGGCCGTCGAGTCCGTCGGTGAGGTTGACGGCGTTCGAGGAACCGACGAGAACGAACACCAGGAAGCCGAAGAAGAAGATGAAGCCGAGTGGATACGTGTAGGTGTTCTGGAGCAGCGAGTCGATGAGCAGGTCCGGCTTGAACTGCTTGAAGAACGGGACGTTCATCGCGGTCTGGTAGCTGCCCCGGGACTGGAGATAGAGCAGGAAGATCCCGACGAGCAACGCGGCGAGGATCTGGAGCAGCAGCTTCTGGCGCGCGGTAAGCCCGAGGTTCCGCATCTTCTTGACCTTGGTGTAGTCGTCGTAGAAGCCGATGGCGCCGAAGCTGAGGAGGCCGAGCATCGCGAGCCAGACGTAGGGATTGCGGAGGTTGGCCCACAGCAGCGTGGGGATCACGATGGAGATGATGATCAGCAGGCCGCCCATGGTCGGCGTGCCGGCCTTGGACTGGTGCGACTTGGGACCTTCCTCGCGGATGTGCTGGCCAATGGACATCGCGCGCAGCTTGCGGATCATCCAGGGGCCCAGGACGATGGAGAGCAGCAGCGCGGTGAGCGTCGCGCCGGCGGTGCGGAAGGTCGAGTACTGGAAGACGCGAAAGCCCGAGATGGACGGATAGATGGTCTCGAAGAGGAGCCAGTAGAGCATCAGGCCATCCACCTTTCGAGCGCCCGCTCCACCTGGACGCCGCGGGATCCCTTGAAGAGGATCGCGTCGCCGGGACGGGCCTGGTCGCGAAGGAAATCGCCTGCCGCTTCCGGAGTCTCGAAAAAGAACGCGGCGCCAACTGCTTGGCCGGCACCTTTGGCTGCGTCCACCATGTGGCAGGCCGCGCCGCGTATCCCAACGAGCAGGTTAACCCCAGCCTGCGCGACGTAGTTTCCTACCTCGCGATGCAAGGGCTCGGCCCAATGACCGAGTTCGAGCATCTCCCCCAGCACGGCAATGCGCCGTTGCGCCGGTTGATCCTTCAGCACGTCGATCATGGACCGAACGGCCTCCGGATTGGAGTTGTAGCAATCGTTATAAACCAAAACCCCGTGCCATGTAAACTGCTCCCCCCGCATTTTCAAGGGGCTCAGATCGCGCACCGCGGCGGTGAGGGAGGCAGGGGCAAGACCGTGCAGGCCGGCGACGGCGATGCCGGCGAGAACGTTGCGGATGTTGTGAGGCCCGGCGAGGGGCGAGGCGAAGCGGACGCCATCGACGGTGAACTCGGATCCGGCGGGGGTGTAGGCGATGTCCACGGCGCGGACCTGCGCCACAGGACCGAGGCCGAACGTGACACTGCGCCCGGGGTGGTGCTGCGCGAAGGCGAGGACCCGGGGGTCGTCGGCGTTGAGCACCGCGATGCCATCGGGCGGCAGCGCTTCGATGAGTTCCCGCTTGGCGGCGGCGATGCCCTCGATGGAGGCGAAGTTCTCGATGTGGGCGTAGCCGACGTTGGTGACCACGCCGATGCGGGGCCGCGCGACGGCGGCGATGCGGGCGATTTCGCCGGCGTGGTTCATGCCCATCTCGAGCACGGCGGCGCGCGCCTCATCCGGCAGGCGGAGGATGGAGAGCGGGACGCCGATCTCGTTGTTGAGATTGCCGACGGTCTTGCCGGTGGGCAGGCCGGTGGCGAGCAACGCGGCGATGGCTTCCTTGGTGGTGGTCTTGCCGGCGCTGCCGGTGACGCCGATGACGTCGCCAGAGAACTGGGCGCGGGCCCAGCGGCCGAGGCGCGTCAGGCCGTTTTCGGCTACGATCTGGGGCTCGCCGGCGCCGGGGACATAGCGGTCGACGACGGCGGAGGCGGCTCCCTTGGCGAAGGCGGCGGCGACGTGGTCGTGGCCGTCGTGATGGGGCCCGCGCAGGGCGAAGAAGAGATCGCCCAGGGCGAGAGTCCGCGAATCGATCGAGTAGCCGGAGATCACGGCATCCGTAACGAGAGCGACGCCAAGCGCGCGGGCGAGTTCGGCGAGGGGGAAGCGCATCAGCCGGCGTACCCCATTTCCGCAAGCGCGGCGCGCGCCTGCTCGCGATCGTCGAAGTGGACGGTGCGGTCCTTCAGGACCTGGTACGGCTCGTGCCCTTTTCCGGCAAGTAGCACGATGTCGCCGGACCCGGCTTGGGCCAGGGCCAGGCGGATGGCGCGGGCGCGGTCGGGTTCGGCGACGTGGGGCGTATCGAAGCGGCGCAGGCCGACGAGGGCGTCGTTGATGATGTCGAGCGGATCCTCGGAACGCGGGTTATCGGACGTCAGGACGACGTAGTCGCTGAGTTCCGCGGCGGCCCTCCCCATGAGGGGACGCTTGGCGCGGTCGCGGTCGCCGCCGCAGCCGAACAGGGTGATCACGCGGCCGCGGGTAAGGCCGCGGGCGATAGCGATGACGTTGCGCAGCGCGTCGTCGGTGTGGGCGTAGTCCACGATGACGCCGAAGGGCTGGCCCTGGGCGACGCGCTCGAAGCGGCCGGGCACGGCGGGACAGGCGGCGATGCCGCGCGCGATGACCTCGAGCGGCAGATCGTAGGTGAGGGCCGCGGCGGAGGCGGCGAGGATGTTGGCGACGTTGATGTGCCCGGTGAGGCCGGAGGCGATGGGCTGGCGGCGGTCCTCGTAGCAGAGGTCGAAGCGCAGTCCGTCGAGCCCGGTGTGAACGTTCTCGGCGCGAACGCCGGAGTCCCCATACCACAGGGTGCGGCCACGGACGGGAATCTTCGCGGACCAGGGATCGGCGGTGTTCAGCACGGCCCAGGACGGCGGCGGCGCGCCCGCGGGGTCGAACAGGCGGCACTTCGCGCCGAAGTAGTTCTCCATGGTGCCGTGGAAGTCGAGATGGTCGCGCGTGAAGTTGGTAAAGACGGCGGTGTGGTAAGCGATCGCGTAGATGCGGCGGAGTTCCAGGCCATGGGAGGAGACCTCCATGGATACGTGGGTTCCGCCAGCCTGCTCGACTTCGGCGAGGAAGCGCATGACGTCGAGCGACTCGGGGGTGGTGTTCACGGCGGGGAGAACACGGGCGCCGATGCGGTACTCGATGGTCCCCATGAGGCCAGTGGTGAATCCGGCGGCCCGCAGGATCGCGTCGAGGAGGAACACGGTCGTCGTCTTGCCGTTGGTGCCGGTGACGCCGGTGAGGCGGAGGCGGGTGTCGGGGCGGCCGTGGAACTCGCGGGCGGCGACGGCGAGGGCTTCGCGGCCGTGCGGGACCTGGATCCAGGGACCGGGAAAGTCCGCGGGGGCGGACAGTTCGCTGACGACGGCGAGCGCACCGCGCTCCAGCGCCTGGCGGGCGAAGGCGCGTCCATCGGCTTTCGCGCCGGAAAAGGCGAAGAACACGTAGCCGGGCTGGATGCGGCGGGAGTCGTAGTCGAGGCCGGAGACGGCAGCCGCCGCCAGCGCCGCGGGAAGCGCGGCCTGGAGCGAGACACCCGGAAACAACTGACTTACCTTCATGTGCCTTCTAGCGATCGAGCCTCTTTCAGCGCACCCACCTTTAGCGCAGCCACCTTTATGGCAGCCATGCGGCGTTCGCCACCTTGAGGGGAGGGGCTGGCGGCGGCGCACTATTTGTCACTGCGGGAGCGCCGGGGACCTCCGGAAAAATCCGCCGGTCCGAGGCCGCAGCCGGAGCAGGAGATCCGGAAGCAGTCCGGACCGGCGGTTGAGTGACGGAGGATACAGACTGGACGCCGCCGGCGACGAGGACGGCCGGGCGGCTGAACTGGAGTTCGCGAGGGGGAGCTTGGGTGCTCTCGAGCGGGATGTCTTTCGGCACGTCGAGGATGCGCAGGGCGTGCATGGTGACCTCGCGGAACACGGGGGCGGCGGCGACGCCGCCGAAGCCGGCAGATCCGCCGGAAGTGCCGTTGAGCGTGACCACCACCACGACCGCGGGATTCGCGACGGGGGCAAAGCCCATGAAGCTCGCGTTGTAGGTATGGGTGTACTTCCGGGTGGCGAGGTCGAAGATCTGCGCGGAGCCGGTCTTGCCGCCGGAGGTGTAGCCGCGGAGCGTCGCGCCCCCCTTGCCGGTACCGCGGAGAACGACGCCTTCCATCATGCCGCGCAGGGCAATGGCGGTTTCGGGCTTGATGATCCGCTTCCCGGGGGCGGGGGGGATCACTTCGACCGGCGCGCCGGGGCGCTGCTTGCTCAGAATCAGGCGGGGACGCACCCGCTGGCCGCCATTGGCGATGGCGGAGCAGGCGGCGGCCAACTGGACGGTGGTGGTGGAGATCTCGTGTCCCATGGCGAGGGACGCCAGCGAGGTCTTGCCCCACTGGCACAGCGGACGGAAGATCCCGGCGGACTCGGCCGGCAGCGGCAGGCCGGTGGACTGGCCGAAGCCGAAGTGGAGCAGATACTCGTACATACGGTCATCGCCGGCGGTGAGGGCGGCGCGAATGGCGCCGACGTTCGACGACTTGGCCAGCACGTCGGCAAGCGACAGCGTGCCGTGCGGCACGTGGTCGTGAATCACGCGGCTGCCGAGGGTGATGGAGCCGTTGCCGCAGAAGATCGGCGTCTCGGGGCGCAGGTTCGTCGTCTCGAGCGCGGCGGCGACCGTGAAGACCTTGAAGACGCTGCCGGGTTCGGAGGCATAAGTGACCGGCACGCTGTGCCGGGCCAGCGGGCTCTCCTGGCCGGAGGGCGGCAGGTTGGGATCGTAGGTCGGGTAGCTCGCGATCGCCAGCAGGTCGCCGGTGCGGGGGTTCATCACCACGACGGAGCCGGTACGGGCGTGGTGGGCATTGACGGCGCGTTCGATCTCGCGCTCGGCGACGTGCTGGATGCGGCTGTCGAGGGTAAGCTGCAGGTGCGTGCCGGAGACGGACTTCACTTCATCGAGCACGGCGAAGGCCTGGCGCGTGACGTCGGTGAGCAGGCGCAGGGACCCGTTGGTGCCGCGCAGTTCCTCGTCGAGGGCGAGTTCGATGCCCGCGTTGCCGCGCTCGATCTTGTCCTCCTTGTGGATCATGCCGGTGGAGCCGAGTACGTGCGCGGCCAGGCGGCCGTTCGGGTAGTAGCGCTCGCTTTCCTGCTGGAACCCGACCCAGTCGAGTTTGAGTGCGCGCAGGCGCTCGGACTGCGCGGGCGGGATCTTGCGCTTCACCCAGAGGAAGCCCTGGTGCCGCTCCTGGGCGCGCTTGACGCGCTCGTAAAGCGCCTTGCGGTCGAGTTCCAGGATGCTCGAGAGCAGGTCGGCGGCGACGGCGGGATCGGGCACGCGCAGCGGGTTCATGTGGACCGAGTCCACCGGCAGGCTGATGGCGAGCAACTGGCCGTTGCGGTCCTCGATGGCGCCGCGCGCGGCCTGGATCTCGACGCTTCGGGTATGCTGCTGTTCCGCGGTGCGGCGCAGCGTGTCGTGTTCGAAGATCTGGAGCTTCACCAGGCGGCCGGTGATGACCGCCGCCCACACCGCGAGCACGGCGATCAGCCAGCGCAAGCGGCGCTCCGGCTTCGCGCCTTCGGGCTTCGATCTTTCCGGCCTGGTCCCGCTCATACTGCTACCTGCCTGGTGGTTTTCGCCTTAGTGGTTCAGAGCCATCTTGCCTTCGGACTTGGCGTCCTCGAGGTACACGACCTTCTGACGCGCCGGATCCCCGAAGCTGCGCGCCTTGGCGAGTTCCTCGATGCGGCCGGGCGACTTCAGGCGCGCTTCCTCGAGCGCGAGGGAAGCCTGCTCGGCGCGGAGGCGGTCGCCTTCGGCCTTAAGCTGCTCGATGCGGTAGCCCGCTAACAGCCCATAGGCGCTCGGCAGCAGCACGCCGATCACCAGCAGCACGGCGAGCCCGGCCGTGCCGATCATCTTCCAGGCCGCCTTGCCGGCGGCGGGGTCCTGGGCGCGCACGACGCGCGTATTGTCGATGCGCTTCACGAAAAAGTAGATGTCTTCGTTGGCGAAGCTTCGCAGCCGGTTATCGCCGGCGTCGCGGCGCGCGCCGGCCGCCGCCGGAGCCACCGTGTCCGCAAAGCCCATCAGCCGGTTTAGCATCGTTGCCAGTGTGGCCATGTCACCCTTCCGCTTCGATTCGTGAGAACCGGTCCTACCCCAACATTTCCAGCGCGCGGAGCTTGGCGCTGCGCGACGCCGGGTTCTCCCGGACTTCTTCGTCCGTGGGCGTCACGACGTGCTTATTCAACAGCCGCGCGCGCCCGTCCCGAGCCAGTTTCTGAAACGCGTGCTTGACCTTCCGGTCCTCGAGGGACATGAACGTCAGCACCACCAGACGGCCGCCCGGCAGCAGTAATTCCGGCGCCGCGGCGAGCAGCTCGTCAAGCTCTTCCCATTCATGGTTCACCGCGATGCGCAGCGCCATGAACGTCTGCGTGGCGGGGTGAATTCTGCTCGTCCGGGGCGCGGCCGACTCGATCACCTTGGCCAAATGTCGAGTACTTGTGATGGGCCGCGCCCGAACGATTGCTCCAGCGATTCTCCGCGACCTCCTTTCTTCGCCGTATTGATAGATCAAATCGGCGAGTTCCTTTTCGGACCGGTAATTCACCAGGTCCGCGGCGGTCTCGTCCTGCGAACGATCCGCCCGCATGTCGACGGGGCCGTCGGCCGATAGCGAGAATCCTCGCTCGGGATCGGTCAGCTGATAACGGCTGACCCCAAGGTCGGCCAGAACCCCGTGCACCCGCCCGGCGCCTGCCGCCCGCAGGGCCGAACGTAGTCCCGAAAACGCCGTGTGCAGGAACGTCACCCGCCCGGCGGCGGCAGGGGCCAGATTCCGTTTCGCCAGCTCCAGCGATTCGGCGTCGCGATCGCAGGCCCACACCCGTCCCGTGGTCAGCCGTTCCGCGATCGCGCCCGTATGGCCTCCCAGCCCACACGTCGCGTCCACGTAACAACCGTCCGGCGTCACGCCGAGGAACTCCAGCGTTTCCCGGAGCAGGACGGGGTAGTGGTCCATACATCGCTACTTCAGCCCCTTCCCCTTGAACTTCTTCACCTTGTCGGCGAGCCCCGCCAGGGCCCGCGCCTTGCGCTGTTCGTAAACCTCGCGGCTGTAGACGTTGATGACGTTCTTATAAACGTCCAGCCACACCTGCTGATCCTCGATACCGAGGTGCCGGCGCAGATCCGTCGGGACCAGCAGCCGCCCTTGCGCATCCATCTCCGCATCCGCGCCGAAATGATTGGCGACCAGCGCGATGTCCTCGGCGTCCTCGGGCGAGTCCATCTCGCCGTCGAGCAAAATCTCGTTCGCTTTCCACTCCGAAATGGGGTATATCTTGGCAGTGGTGGTATCCAACGTCGTGATGAATACCTTCTTCGTCCCAAAGCTCTCCAGGTACGCCTGGATTTCCACTGGCAGCTTCAGGCGGCCCTTGTCGTCGACGCGAGCGGAGAAAGTGCCCCTAGGAGGCTCGACGACCGCCGCCGACCTGAGATTCAAGTCCACCTTAATCCACTTCCAACCACTTCGGACCAGTTGAGTTTGCCACAGACCTAAGTTGATTGCAAGACAGGGGATCCTGATTTTGGAAGGTTCGTCTTTTCTTCGCCAGGGACTAGGGGAAACACCTTACGCCGGGCCGCAGCCGCGCGGTGATGGAAGCGGCCGGCGCGCCACGACAGAGTGAGCGCCATGGTCCCGTTCGGCACCCTGCACTTCTCGATTCTGGCCACGGTGCTGACCCTGGCGATCGTGGCTGCCCTGCTGACGCGGAGCGGGCGGATCGACGCCCGGCGGCTCCGGTGGGGGCTGGCGGCGTTTCTGGCCGTGAACGAGATCGTCCGCTACATCCACGACGGGTTCCAGTTTCCGAACAACCTGCCGATCCACTTATGCACGCTGACCACCTGGATGGCGGTGGCCGCGTGCGTGACGCTACGGGGACCCCTGGTGGAGTTCGTGTACTTCACGGGGATCATCGGTGCGGGGATGGCGCTGTTGACACCGGACCTGCCGAAGGACGTGCTCGCGGCCTGGCCGTCGTATGCGGGGGTCCGCTACTACGTGGAGCACGGGGCGATCATCGTCGCGGTGGCGGCCCTGGTCTTCGGCGGACTCGCGCCGCTGCGCGCCGGGGCGGTGTGGCGCACGGTTCTGCAGCTCAATGTGTACACCCTGCTGCTGGGGGCGTTCAACTGGTGCTACGGAACGAACTACATGTACCTGTGCCGCAAGCCGAACAATCCGTCGTTGCTCGACCTTATGGGCCCCTGGCCGGTTTACACCATCGTCGTGGAGTTGGTGGGAGTACTGCTGTTCTGGCTGCTGTACCTGCCGGTGCGGCCGAAGCCGGATCATTCGGCGCGCAGCGCGGCGAGCGGCCTGGCCCGCAGCACCCTCTGAAGCGGCCACCAGCCGGCGGCGACGGTCAACAGGGCGGTGAGGAGCGGCGCGGCGGCAAGGATCCGCCAGCCCAGCAGGAACTCGGCACGTCCGGTGATGTAGAAGACCGCGGCTCCCGTGAGCACGGCGGATCCGGCGGCGCCGAGCGCGCCGGCCAGGAAGCCGGTGGCGGCCAGTTCCACCGCGGCGATGGCGCGGAGTTGCGCCGGACGTGCGCCCAGAGCGGCAAGCAGCGCGGCTTCCCGGGCGCGGTGGGTCTGGCTGGCGACGACGAACGCGAACAGCGCCGCCACGCCCAGCCCGGCGGCGAGCACGGCGACGGCGCGGGCGAGCGTGAACGTCTGGCGGCCGAGCGCGAGCATGGCGCCGGTTACCTCCGGCTCGCCGATGACGGCGAAGGCGGGCAGGCGGCGTTGCAACGTCGCGCGCACGCGGTCCGCCGCGCCGGGAGTCACGCGCACCAGCGCCTGGTGGAACAAGGACTCCGGCCGCAGCCCGCGGCAATCGAGGGTCAGGCTGTACCAGAAGCTCTCGAGAGGCGGCATGACTTCGATGGCAGCCACCCGCACGGCGAGGGTCCGGTCGCGGGCGGCGAAGGTCAGGGTGTCGCCCGGCGCGAGGCGGAGGGCGCGGGCGACTCCTTCGGCCACGACCGCACCGGAGCCGAGCCCGTCGCGGCAGCCCGCGATGTACCAGCCGTCGCCGGACGCGGGGTCCCGGCGTGCGGGGGACGCTCGGTTCACGGCGGTGAGGCGTACGCGCGCCTGGGTAACGATCTCGACGGGGCGGAGCACGTCCGGCAGGCTTTCGATCGCGCGGCGGACGGCGTCGCGCTGCGCGGCGTCGAAGTTGACCACGGCGAGGTCGGCGCGTCCGGCGGGGAAATTGCGGACCAGCAGGCGCGTCACGCCCGCGGCAGAGATCGCGGTGGTGAGAACCAGGGCTACGCCGCAGCCTAGAGCGGCGATCAGTAAAGGGGCGCGGTGGGCCGGGCGGTGGAGGTTGGCGAGGCCGTGCCGGAACCCCAGGGGGGCGCGGCGGAGGGCGGGCGCGGCGCGGCGGACCAGGGCGAGAAGGCCCGCCGCGCCGGCCGACATCGCCACACCGGTCAGGAGCAGCAGCAGGGCGAAGGCGGCGGCGGGCCAGGATCCCGTGAGCGCCGCGGCGGGGAGCAGGGCGGCGGCGAGCGCGAGCGTGAGTTCGGAGTCCGGCAGCGGGAGCAGTCCCGCGGCGCGAAGCCCCAGCGGGCCAGGCCGGATGGCCGCGGCGCGCCAGGCGAGGGTGAGCCCGGGCAGCAGGGCAAGCGTGGCGGCAGCCCCGGTTTCGCCGAGCGCCCGGAGGTCGAGCGCCGGGACGCCAAGGGCGCCCGCGGGAAGGGCGAGTTGCGACTCGGCGGCGGCCAGCAATCCGCGGGCGAGCGCGAGACTGAGGGGGATGCCGCCGGCGAGCGCGGCCAGCAGCAGCAGAACGGCCTGGAGCGCGAAAACGGCGGCGATCTGGAGGCGCGCAGCGCCCAGCACGCGGAGGATCGCGATCACATCCAGGCGCATCTCGATCTGGCGGCGCAAGCCCAGGGCGGCGCCGGCGGCGCCCAGCAGCAGGGCGAGCAGCGCGGCGGCGCGGAAGTAGGAGGTCGCGAGGAGCACCGCCTGGGCGGACTGGCGGCTGGCGTCGCCATGGCCGGCCACGCCGGCCTCCGGTGCGAGGCTTTCGAGGATGTGGCGGGCGGCCGCGGCATCGGCTGCAGCGTGGAGCCGGAGCAGGAAGCGATAGCGGGTCTGGCCGCCGCGGCGCGCCAGACCGCTGCGTTCATAAGCGGCGTGGCTGAGCAGGACCCGGTGCGGGAGTCCGGTGGCGCCGGAGAAACGGTCGGATTGCGCCCGGATCACGGCGGCGGCCCGGAAGGGAACGCCGCCCAGCTCAATACCTTCGCCCACGCGGATGCCGAGTTGGGCGAGCAGTTCGGGGGACACGGCCAGGGTATCCGGAGCCAGCGCGCCGGGAGGGTCGAGCTCCAGGCGGCCGTAAAGCGGGTAGCTCGCGGGATCCACGGCCTGGACGACGGCCGGCACCGGGTCGGCTGCAGAGGCCGAGGAAGCGGCGGTGAGCGCCAGGAGCACGAGGGTCACCCGGGAATCGGGGATCGCCCGCAGGCGCGCAAGGGCCGCGGGATCCAGTGGCTCGCCGGTGGTTAGCGCGAGGTCGCCGCCCAGCCAGGCGCGGGATTCGGCGCGCAGGGCGGCAGCGGCGGCGCGCGAGGCCACGGACACGCCGGCGAGCAGGGTGACGGCCAGCAGGAAGAGCGCCAGAAGTCCGGCGGCGCGCCGGGGAGCGGCGCGGAGGTCGCGGAACGCCAGCCGCGCGACGCTTCGCCAACCGGCCCGCCCGTGCATGGGAGCCCTCATGATAGCGCTACCGTATGAGGGTGACGCGCGCGTGGATCGTGTGCAGCCTGACGGCGGCGGCGGCCTGGAGCCAGCCGGCCATCGGCCAGAACGGCGTGCTGAACGCGGCATCGCGGATCCCGCCGGCGCTGGCCGGCGGGACGCTGGCGCGCGGCGCGCTGGTGGAGGTACGGGGCGTGCGGTTCGGGGACGCGGCTTCCAGCGTGCGCGCCGTGATCACGACGCCGCGGGGCGTGGTGGAGGTCCCGGCGCTGAGCCTGGTGGGGCGGCGGGCGCGGTTCGTCCTGCCGGACGCGCTGCCCGAGGGCGCGGCGTG